>NZ_MKVV01000094.1 GCF_001899645.1 Pseudonocardia sp. 73-21
CCGACCGTCCCGGCCAGGACCGACACGACCGGCTTTTTCAGGAGCGTCCTAGAGGGGCAGCGTGATCTCCTCGGCCGTCTCGTAGCCGGCCAGCGCCGGGGCGCCGGCCAGCCAGCCCGGGAGGTTCGCGACGGCGGCCTTCACCGCGTCGCTGGTCATGTGCCGGTCCAGCGAGGCCCGCGAGTCCCAGGTCTCGATCGAGTAGAAGGTGCCGGGGGACTCGACGCTCTCGGACCACTCGTAGGACAGGCAGCCCGCCTCGGCGCGCGTGGCCGCCTGCAGGTCGGTGAGCGCGGCGCGCAGCTCGTCCGCGGAGTCGGGCTTGATGGGGAACGTGCCGTGCACGACGAACATGGGACTCCTCGGTGGGATCCGGTGATGATCTCGGGTCACCGTAGTGGCCGCCGGACCGAACCGCCCGGGTCGCGCGGTGCGAAGATGTGGTCGGGACCACTTCGACACGGGAGCGAGCGACGATGGACGACACCGGGTTCGACAGCCACGGGACGCGCTGCGCGGCCTGGTACCTGCATGCGGAGGCCGACGCGCTCACCGGCGACCGCGGCCGCCCCTGCGTCGTCATGGGCCACGGCTTCGGCGCCACCAAGGACGCCGAGCTGCTCCCGTTCGCGGAGCGGTTCGCCGCCGCGGGCTGCGACGTCCTGGTGTTCGACTACCGCGGCTACGGCCTCAGCGACGGCACCCCGCGCCAGAACGTCGCCCACCTGAAGCACCGGCAGGACTACCACGCCGCCATCGCCCACGCCCGTGGCCTGCCCGGCGTCGACCCCGAGCGGATCGTGCTGTGGGGCAGCTCGTACTCCGGCGGGCACGTCGTCCCCGTGGCGGCGAAGGACGGCCAGGTCGCCGCCGTGATCTCGCAGGGCGCGGCGATGGACGGGCTGGTGGCGCTACTGGAGATCGGGAAGTACGCGGGCGTCGGGCAGCTGCTCAAGCTCACCGGGCACGCCTTGTGGGACATGGTCGGATCGCTGCTCGGCCGCGCGCCGCACCTCATCCCGGTGGTCGGCCCGCCCGGCTCCCTGGCCGCGATCACGGCCGAGGGCGCCGAGACCGGCTACCGGTCGATCATGGGGCCGACGTTCCGCAACGAGATGTGCGCCCGCGGGGCCGCGATCATCCCGCTCAACCGCCCGGTGACGGCGGCGGCGAAGCTGCGCGCGCCGATCTTCCTTGTGGTGGCCACGGAGGACAACATCTGCCCGCCCGCGGCCGTGCGGGCCGTGGCGCGCAAGGCCGGAGCGGGCTCGGAGGTGCTGGAGCTGGAGTCCGGCCACTTCGACATCTACACCGGCGACCTCTTCGAGCGGGGCTCGGCGGCGCAGGTGGCGTTCCTGGAGCGCGTGCTGAAGGTCAGCGCTCCCGCCGCCTGATCAGACGGCGCAGCTGCCGTCGGCGCACGCCTCGCCCTGGCCGCCGGCCGGGGTGAGGACCGGTGCCGGGTGGGACTCCGTCCACGCCTGCTCCAGCACCTGCAGCAGGGCCTCGGCCGGTTGCGCGCCGGACACGCCGTACTTCCCGTCGATCACGTAGAACGGCACCCCGGTGATGCCGTAGGCCTGGGCCTGGCGCTCGTCGGCGCGGACGTCGGCGGTGTAGCGGTCCGACGCCAGCACCGCGCGGGCCTCGGCCTCGTCGAGCCCGGCCTCGGCGCCCAGGCGCACCAGCGTCCCGGGGTCGCCGATGCGCTCGCCCTCGGTGAGGTAGGCCTGGAAGAACCGCTCCTTCACCGCGTCCTGGACACCGCGGTCGGCGCCGAGATGGATGAGCCGGTGGGCGTCGAGGGTGTTGCCGCCGCGGGCGCGCTCGAAGTGGAAGTCGAGCCCGTCCTGGGCCGCGGTCTCCGTCATCTGGTCGTGCATGGCCTGCGCCTTCTCGGGCGTGACGCCGTACTTCTCGGCCAGGTGCGTCGCCAGATCGCCCTCCCGCTCGCGCGGCGCGGACGGGTCGAGCTCGAAGCTGCGCCAACGCACCTGCACGTCGTCGGCGTGGGCGAACGTCGCCAGGGCCTTCTCGAAACGGCGCTTGCCGATGGCACACCACGGGCACACGACGTCGGACCAGATCTCCACCTTCATGTGCAGGCTCAACCGATCGGGTCCGGGAGATGTTCCAGGGCCACCGCGCGTCCGTCGACGAGGACGAGCGCGGGCCCGTCCACCCGGGCGCCGGCCTCGGCGGCGTTCTCCCCGGCCCCGACGGCGGTCGGAGTGCCGGTGGCGTGCCCGACCACCGGATCGCCGCCGCGCCCGGGGTCGCCCGCGAGGAGCGCGCGCAGGTCGGCGGGGCGGACGGCGCCCACCACCTCCGGCGCCGAGCGCGTCGGCTCCCGGGAGGGGCGCGGGGTGACGACGGCGACCAGGTCCGCGTCCAGCTGCGCGACGGCGGCGACCGTGTGGTCGGCGTGGGCGACCGTCAGCCCGCGTGCGGTGATCACGTCCCGGACGAACGGCCCGGCCGGCGCGTCGAGGAAGCCGAGCTGCGTCATCCACGCGTCGTCGAAGTACTTCGAGAGGTAGTTGCGGCCCGAGTCGGGCAGCACCGCGACGACCAGGTGCTCGGGGCCCAGCTCCGCGGCCACCCGCAGCGCCCCGGCCACCGCGGTACCGGCCGACCCGCCGACGAGCAGCCCCTCCTCACGGGCCAGCCGGCGCGTCACGGTCAGGGACTCGCGGTCGCCGATGCGCACGAAGCGGTCGAGCACGCTCTGGTCGTAGGCCTCCGGCCAGACGTCGTCGACGGTGGCGGGATGGCGGTAGTGCCCGACGCTCTCCACGAAGTACGGGCTGCCGTCGCCGCCGGAGTAGGTCGACGACGCCGGGTCCACCCCGACCACCGTCACGCCGTGCTGCTTGAGGTGGCGGCCGGTGCCGCTGATGGTGCCGCCGGTGCCCACGCCCGCGACGAGGTGCGTGACCCGCCCGCCGGTCTGCTCCCAGATCTCCGGGCCGGTGGTCAGCTCGTGGATGCGCGGGTTGGCCGGGTTGTCGTACTGGTTGGCGTACCAGCCACCCGGGGTCTCGTCGGCGATGCGGGCAGCCAGGTTGTTGACGTGCTCGGGGCTCTCGCGGGGCACCTTGGCCTCGGTGGGCACGACCTGCGCCCCGTACGCCCGCAGCAGTGCGATCTTCTCGCGCGCGATCGTGTTCGGCACCACGACGACCGCCCGGTAGCCGAGCTGCGCGGCCACCATCGCGAGCCCGACGCCGGTGTTGCCCGACGAGCCCTCGACGATCGTGCCGCCCGGCGCGAGGTCCCCGAGCCGTTCGGCCTCGCGCACCATCGCCAAGGCCGCCCGGTCCTTGACGCTGCCACCGGGGTTGAGGAACTCGAGCTTCACCCAGACCTGCGCGGCCAGCCCCGCCGTCACGCGGTTGAGGCGGACCAGCGGCGTGCGGCCGACGGCGTCGAGCAGCGACTCGTGTATGTCCACGCACTGATGGTGCCCGACGCCGTGACAACCTGGGGACATGACGCTCCCCGATGACTGGTCGCAGTGGCGCGACCGCGTGGACCTCGACTCCTACGACGAGCGCTGGGCGCGGATGGCCGAGGAGGGGGAGAACCCGCACGGCGAGGCCGACCTCGTGTGGTCCTACCGGCCCGCCTCGGCGCTCGACGGCGGCTGCGGCACCGGGCGCGTCGGGATCGAGCTGGCCCGTCGGGGCGTCTCGGTGCTGGGCGTCGACGCCGACCCGGACATGATCACCGCCGCGCGGGCCAAGGCCCCGGGGATGGCCTGGCTCGCCGTCGACCTCGCCGATCTCGACCGGCCCGAGCGATTCGACGTGGTGGTGCTGGCCGGCAACGTCGTGCCGTACGCGTCCCGGCGGTCCGAGCTCGTGGCCGCCTGCGCCCGCCACCTCGCGGCGGGCGGACTGCTCGTCGCCGGTTTCCAGCTGCAGGAGGGCTGGCCGACCCTCGACGAGTACGACGCCTGGTGCGCCGCCGCCGGACTCGAGCCGGAGGACCGGTTCGCCACCTGGGACCGGGAGGCCTACACCGGAGGGGCCTACGCCGTATCGGTGCACCGGAGGTAGCCCGGGCTGCGCGGAACCGCCGACTCGCGGGCTGGAAACCGCCGACTCGCGGGTTATTTACTGCGGCGCAGGCGGATCGGACCCTTCGCCGTCGACGGGTCCACCACCCGGCCGCCCTGCACGATCTGGACGGTGCCCTTCTCCACCAGCCGCCGGGCCGCCATGCGCGCGGGTTCCATCAGCTCGCGCCACCCGCCGGGATCCACCTGGCGGGCGGCCTCGGACGGGCAGATCGTGGCCGCGCGGGCCCGGGCGTCGAGCAGGCCCTCGATGGCCGCCTCCAGCCGGGCGTCGACCTCGCGCAGGCCGCGGCGGCGGCAGGCCGAGCCGCAGTGGCGGACCTCGTCCCAGTCGCGCTCCCACTTCTTGCGCCACTCGATCCGCCGCCCGCAGACGACGCAGGTCTTATCAGCCATGCCGAGTCCTCCCCGACCGGTCGCGCGGCCGGGACGAAAGCCGTGATGGTGGCCGGCGTGATGGCACCGTCACGGCAGGGCCGCGCGCATCGCCTCGACCGGGCCGGGTCGCCCCGTCATCAGCTCCACCTGGGCGACGGCCTGGTGCAGCAGCATCTCCAGCCCGCTGACGATCCGCGCACCACCGGCCTGCGCCGCGGCGGCGAACGGGGTGGGCCATGGCGCGTAGACGACGTCGAGGACGACGGCGCCGGGACCGGTGCCGGACAGGGCGTCGGCGGCCGGTCCGGGCAGCGTCGAGATCACGACGTCGGCCTTCTCCAGCACGGTCGCGGTGCGGGCGGGGTCGAGCAGGGCGTCGTCGATCACCGGGGACACGCCGAGCCGATCGGCGGTGGCCCGCAGCTCGCCGGCGCGGGCGGGGTTGCGGACCAGCACCGTGACGTCGTCGATCCCGAGGTCGCGCAGCGCGGCGAGCGCGGCCTGTGCGGTGCCGCCCGCCCCGAGGACGACGGCGCGCCCACCCACGTCGCGCTGTGTCGATCCGCGCAGCGCGGCGACGATGCCCAGGACGTCGGTGTTGTCCGCGAAGCGCCGGCCGCCGGTCAGCACCAGCGTGTTGGCGGCCCCGATCGCGGCCGCGGTGGGGGAGACCTCGTCGGCCACCTCCAGCGCCACCCGCTTGAGCGGCATCGTCAGCGACAGCCCGGCCCAGTCGGCGTCGAGGCCGTCGACGAACGCGGGCAGCGCGGCCTCGTCGCACTCGTGGCGGTCGTAGGTCCAGCCGTCGAGACCGAGCGCGCGGTAGGCCGCGGTGTGCAGGGCGGGGGAGAGGGAGTGGGCGACGGGGGAGCCCAGGACGGCGGCACGCATCGCGCCAGTATGTCGGGAGACGGTAGAAAGCACCTCGTGACGAGCTACGAGATCCGGCCGATCGGGCGCGTGCGCTCGCCGCTCGTCGACCGCCGGGACGCGCCCCGCCAGCCCGACGAGGGTGCGCCCGGGGCGTGGCTGGAGTTCGACGAGGACGTGCGCGCCGCCGTTGCGGGCATCGAGCCGGACACGGACATCCTGCTGCTCACCTGGTTCCACCAGGCCGACCGCACGGTGCTCACCACCCGTCCGCGCGACGATCCCGCGCGGCCCGAGACCGGCGTGTTCGGCACCCGCTCGCCCGACCGCCCCAACCCGGTCGGGCTGCACCAGGTGCACGTCGAGGAGGTCGACGGGTTGCGCGTGCGCGTCGCCCACCTCGAGGCCGTCGACGGCACGCCGATCGTCGACGTCAAGCGGGTCATCTCCTGAAGCGCACCGGTGAACAGTCGGCAGCCGCTGTTGCGATCATGTGTCGTGTGACGCAGACCGTGCTCGTCCTGGGTGGCCGCAGCGAGATCGGGATCGCGGTGGCGCGCCGCCTCGCCCCCGGGGCCACGGTGGTGCTCGCGGCCCGGCGCAGCGGCGACCTCGACGCGGAGCAGAAGGCCGTCCGCGAGGCCGGCGCGGTGGCCGTGGAGCCCGTCGAGTTCGACGCCGACGACCTGGCGTCCCACCAGGCTCTGCTCGACGGCGTCGTGGAACGGCACGGGCCGCTCGACGTCGTCGTCGTCGCGTTCGGGCTGCTCGGCGAGCAGGCGCGCGCCGAGGCCGACCCCGACCACGCCGTGCAGATCGTGCACACCGACTACGTCGCCCACGTCGCGATCCTGACCCGGCTGGCCACGCTCCTGCGGGCGCAGGGAAGCGGCACGCTGGTGGTCTACTCCTCGGTGGCCGGCGCCCGCGTGCGCCGCGCCAACTACGTCTACGGATCGGCCAAGGCCGGGCTGGACGGGTTCGCGAGCGGCCTCGCCGACGCCCTGCACGGCTCCGGGGTGCGGCTGCTGCTGGTGCGTCCGGGGTTCGTGATCGGCCGGATGACCGAGGGCATGACGCCCGCCCCGCTGTCGTCCACACCGGACCAGGTGGCCGACGCCACGGTGGCCGCGCTGCGCTCGGGCAAGGGCGAGGTGTGGGTGCCCGCGGCCCTGCGGCCGGTGTTCGCGCTGCTCAGGCACGCCCCGCGGGCACTGTGGCGGAAGATGCCGCGCTGATCGCACCCGCGTCAGTGCTTTTGGGAATGCGTCGGTAACACTACGGTCATGAACTCCTCGCAGGATCTCTTCCTGGTGTCCCGCCGACGACAGGAGTTCCGTACATGGTCAGCAGGTCACGCTCGCTGCTGACCGCCGTCGCGGCCTTCCTGCTGCTGGTCGTGCTGTGGGAGCTCGCCAAGCTCGTGCTCCCCGCCGACGGCGTGACCGTCGGTGGCACCCGCCTGCTCCCGCGCACCGGCGACGCCGCCATGCCCCACGTCTGGACGGTGCTGGAGCGCCTCGGCACCCCGGAGGTGGCTGGTGCCGGGTCCCGCACGGTCGGGGCCGCGGTGGCGTCCGGGGCGCTGTTCACGCTCGGGCTCGCGCTGGGCGGCCTCGTGATCGGCGGGGTGTCCGGGGTGCTGCTCGCGCTGATCATGGCCCGTTTCGGGCTGGTGCAGCGGGCGGCCCTGCCCTACGTCGTCGCGTCGCAGACGGTGCCGCTGATCGCGGTGGCTCCGCTCGTCGCGGGCTGGGGTGGGAAGATCCACATCCTGGGATGGGCCTGGCAGTCGTGGGCCAGCGTCATGGTGATCGCGGCCTACCTGGCGTTCTTCCCGGTCGCGGTCGGCATGCTGCGCGGGCTCACCTCGCCCGCCAAGGCCGACGTCGAGCTGTTCCGGGCGCTCGCCGCGGGCTGGTGGACCACGCTGCTGCGGCTGCGCCTGCCCGCGTCGGTGCCGCACGTCGTGCCCGCGGTCCGGCTCGCGGCCGCAGCGGCGGTGGTCGGGGCGATCGTCGCCGAGATCTCGACGGGCACCCGCGGCGGCATCGGCCGGCTGATCATCTCCTACGCGCAGGCCGCCACCGGCGACCCGTCGCAGATGTACGCCGCGATCCTCGGCGCCGCCGTGCTCGGGCTGGTCGCGGCCGCGGCGGTGGGCCTGCTGGACGTCGGCCTGAAGAGGTACCGGGGGAGCGTGTCGTGACGGCCGTCGAGCTGGAGGACGTCGACAAGCGGTTCGGGGAGGTCCACGCCCTCGACGGCATCGACCTGACCATCGCCGACGGCGAGTTCGTCTCGCTCATCGGGCCGTCCGGGTGCGGGAAGTCGACGCTGCTGCGCATCATCGCCGACCTGGAGCAGGCAGGAGGCGGCACGGTGCTCGTGGCCGGCAAGAGCCCGCAGCGGGCGCGGGTCGACCAGGAGTACGGCATCGCGTTCCAGGCCGCCGGGCTGCTGGAGTGGCGCACGGTGGCGGAGAACGTCGAGCTGCCGCTGCAGGTGCACGGGATGGGCAAGGCGCAGCGCCGGGCCCGGGCCGCGGAGCTGCTGGAGCTGGTCGGGCTCGCCGACTTCGCGGCGTCCCGGCCCGGGCAGCTCTCGGGCGGCATGCAGCAGCGGGTGGCCATCGCCCGCGCGCTCGCGCCCAGCCCGCGGTTGCTGCTGATGGACGAGCCCTTCGGCGCCCTGGACGAGATGACGCGCGAGCGGATGCAGGCCGAGCTGCTGCGGCTGGCCCGCGAGACCGGCGCCGCCGTGCTGTTCGTGACCCACTCGATCCCCGAGGCCGCGGTGCTCTCGGACCGGGTGGTCGTGATGAGCCCGCGCCCCGGGAGGATCACGGAGGTCATCGGAGGCTGCCGCCCCGGCGGCGCCGTCGGCGACATCGACGACGTCCGCGAGAGCACCGCCTTCTTCGAGGCGATCACCGCGGTCCGGGAGTCCCTCCGGAAGGCCCACGGATCATGACCGCCCCCACCGACGAGCGGCACGGTCGTCGCCCGGGTTCCGACGGGAGCGCCGTTCGTCGGAACGGATGGGTGGCGCCGGTCGCCTTCGGCGTCCTCGTGCTCCTGGTCTGGGAGGGCTTTGTCCGGCTCCTCGGCGTCCCGGCCTTCCTGCTGCCCGCGCCCACCGCGATCGGTGCGCAGATCGGCTCCCACCTCCCCGTCATCCTCGAGACCGCCGCCGTCACCGGCGGGAACGCGCTGGTGGGGCTCGTCGCCGGGTTCCTCGTCGGGGTGCTGCTGGCGCTGCTCGCGTCGGCGTCGCGGCTGGTGGCGGAGCTGACCACGCCCGTCGTACTCGCCGGGAGCGCCGTGCCGATCGTCGCGCTCGCGCCGGTGTTCACCACGATGTTCGGCTCCACCACCGAGATCCCGCGCCGGCTCGTCGTCACCGTCGTCGTGATCGTGCCCGTGTTCGTCTCGACGGTGCGCGGGCTGCGCGCCGTGGCGCCGGTGCACGCCGACCTCATGACGTCGCTGGCCGCCACGCCCGCCCAGTTCGCGCGCTTCGTGCGCGTGCCGGGCGCGGTGCCCTACATCATCACGGGACTGCGGCTCGCCGCCCCGGCCGCGGTGATCGCGTCGATCGTCGCCGAGTACTTCGGGGGGCTGCAGAACGGGCTGGGCAGCCGCATCACCTCGGCCGCCGCCAACACCGCCTACGCGCGTGCGTGGGCCTTCGTCGCCGCCTCGATCGTCCTGGGGCTGCTGTTCTACCTGGCCGGGCTGCTGGCCGAACGGCTCGCCACCCGCGGCCGCACCACCACCTGAGGAGACCCGGATGTCCCGACGAGCACTGGTCGCAGTCGCGGCCGCACTCACGTTGGCGGTCAGCGCCTGCTCCGCCACTCCTGAGGCCGCCGCTCCCGCCGCCGGCGCTCTCAAGCCCGTCTCGCTGCAGCTGCAGTGGTTCACCCAGGGCCAGTTCGCCGGATACATCGCGGCGGCGGACCAGGGCTTCTACAAGGAGCAGGGTCTCGACGTCACGATCAAGGAGGGTGGCGTCGACATCGTCCCGCAGACCGTGCTGGCGCAGGGCCAGGCCGACTACGCCATCGCCTGGGTGCCCAAGGCGCTCGCGTCGCGGGAGCAGGGCGCGGCGATCACCGACGTCGCCCAGATCTACCAGCGCTCCGGCACCCGGCAGGTGTCGTTCGCGAACAAGGGCATCACCTCGCCCGCCCAGCTCGCCGGCAAGAAGGTGGGCAACTGGGGCTTCGGCAACGAGTTCGAGCTGTTCGCGGGCATGACCAAGGCCGGGGTCAAGCCCGGCGCGCTCGTCCAGCAGCAGTTCGACATGCAGGCCCTGCTCTCCGGCGACATCGACGCCGCGCAGGCCATGTCCTACAACGAGTACGCGCAGGTGCTGGAGGCGAACAACCCGGCCACCGGGAAGCTCTTCCAGCCGAGCGACTTCAACGTCATCAACTGGAACGACGACGGCACCGCGATGCTCCAGGACGCGATCTGGGCCAACACCGACAAGCTCTCGGACCCCGCCTACCAGGACCAGACCACGAAGTTCATCGCCGGGTCGATCAAGGGCTGGGCCTGGTGCCGCGACAACGTGACGGCCTGCCGCGACCTCGTCGTCAAGGCCGGGTCGAAGCTCGGGGCGAGCCACCAGCTGTGGCAGATCAACGAGGTCAACAAGCTGATCTGGCCCTCGCCCGCGGCCGGTGCGGGCACGATCGACCCCGCCGCCTGGGCCCAGACGGTGAAGGTCGCCCGCACCGCCGTCAACGCCGACGGCGCCACGGTGATCACCAAGGACCCCGACGCGCAGGCGTACACCAACGACTACGTGACGAAGGCGCTGGAGATCCTCAAGGGCGGAGGAGTCGACGTCGTGGGCGCGGGCTTCCAGCCCATGACGGTGACGCTGAACCCGGGCGGCAGCTGAGCCGAGCGGTCGTGCGCGGAAATCAGGGTCAGGACCCTGATTTCCGCGCACGGGCCGCGTCAGCGGCCGGTGGCGGCCCAGCCCGCCCGCCTCGCGCGGGGTGAAGGCGTGGTCGAGCACGAGGTCGACGGCCTCGCCGACCACGCCCTCGCCCCGGGCGTCGGGGTGGGCCCAGTAGCCGATCTCCGCGCTGGTGGGATTGAGGCGGTCGTCGAGCCGGAAGATGCCGACGTCGGCCAGCATCCGGTCGTCGTCGCGGTCGGCGACCGCCCACGTGACCCCCTCGCCGAGGGATTCCGCGAGTCGCTTCGTGCGGACGAACGCGCGCGCCGCGTCGTCGGTGTCGGGGTCGGGGTCGGGGTCGGGCAGTGTGTTGAGCCAGAACCGCGTGCGCTCGTCGGAGCAGGCCTCCACGATCCGCGGGAGGTCGGCCTCGGTGTGCGGCCGGAGCCGGACGCGGGGGCCCTCGAGCACGGGCGTCGGCCACCACGTGGTGCGCGGCGTGGGGCCGTCGCCGGGCCGGAGCGACGCGTACCAGGCGTCGTGCAGCGCACCCCGCTGCGGCACCGACAGCGGCCGCTCGCCGTGGAACGTGAAGCCGCACGCGTGGGCCACCCGCCAGGACGCGAGGTTGCCGACGTTCGCCGACCGGTGCACGACGGGGAGGCCCGCCCGCGCGGTGATGCCGCGGCCCCGCGCCCACGGCGCCGTGGCGAACCCGATGTCCGGCGGCGGCCCGGCGCGGATGTCGATGTTGCCCGCGAACCGTGGGGTGGCACCGTCGGCCGCCTCCACCGCCCGGCGGAACGCCGAACCGTCGCGCCATCCGCCGCGCACGTCCGCGTGCACCCAGCGCTACGGCGTGCCGGCGGTCGTAGGGCACGGGGACGCTCGTCCAGCGGACGGTCTCGAGGTCGGTGGCCATCGCGACCAGCCCGTCGACGTCGGCGGGACCGTGGGCGCGCAGGGTGACGACGCCGTCGCTCAGTTCCGGTACCTCCATCCCGCGATGATCGCGGGGAGCGGGCCGGCCGCGCCGGCTATTTCGCCGGCGCCCAGACCGCGTAGAGCGGGTCGCCCGGCCCGGGCGGCGTGCGCAGCTGGCCCCGGACCTGCCCGAACCCCTCCGACAGTGCGAAGTAGGCGTTGACGACCTGCAGGTGCTGCTCGTCGTCGGTCCGCAGCCAGCCGCGGATGGCCTTGGTGGGGAAGCAGCGGTTGGAGAACGTCACCACGAACGGCCCACCCGGCCGCAGCACGCGCGCGACCTCGCGGAACACCGGGACCGGGTCGGTCAGGTAGTCCACCGACACGCAGCAGGTGACGGCGTCGAAGGTCGCGTCCGGGAACGGGAGCACCGGATCGGCGTTGAGGTCGTGGACGACGTGCTCGGCCATCATCGGGTTGGCCGTCAGCTCGGAGGCGTTCATGCCCAGCCCGACCAGCCGCCGCGGCGGGTGCTCGAAGTGGGAGATCCACGACGACATGAGGTCGAGCACCTCGCCGTCGAGCCCGAGCTCGGTGTAGAGCGCGCCCACGGCGGCGATGGCCCGGGCGTCGATGTGCTCGACGAGCCGCGGCGGGCCGTAGAACACGGTGTCGGGGGAGGGGTCGTCCCGCTCGAAGAACCCCGGCGGGAACACGGCCTCGGTCACCCGGGCACCGTAACTCCCCCGGACCGCGCGGAGCGCGTCGTCAGGTCGGCACGGTGCGGCGCATGCGCGGGCCCCGGCCGATCGGCTCGCCCGCCTCGAGAGCGTTCGCCCGCGCGGCCGCCCAGCTCGCCAGGCCCGTGACGTCGAGCCGCGCGGGCACCGGGCCTCCCAGCCGCCGAGCCGCTCCGCCGCCCGCGCCAGCAGCGACACCGCGCCGCGGGTGTTGCCGCGCTGGGCGTGGGTGAGCCCGACGGCGAGCTGGGCCAGGCCCCGCCACAGCTCCCGCTCGTGGTCAGGCGCGCCCTTCCACGCCGCCTCCAGGACGTCGTGGGCGGGGAAGGGCAGGCCGTCGTCGAGGAGCCGCTGGGCCTCGGTCACGGCCTCGTCGGCGGTCAGGACGAGATCGTCGGGCACCCGCTCCACGCCCGTGGCGCCGTGGGGCAGCGGGCGGCCCGCCGCGTCGCGGGGGCGGGCGTTGCGGGCGCGGCCCGCGGCATCCCGGTCACGTGGCATGCCTCCACCGTCGCACGTCAGGTCGTCGTCTCGGCCGCGGCGCTGACGCCGGCCGTCCAGCGCTCCTCGATCCGGCCGAACCGCCAGACGCCCAGCGCCAGCAGCCACGTCGCCACGAACAGCCCGACGATCACGTAGCCGACGTGTTCCAGGTCGAGGTCGGCGACGGCGGCGAGCGGGCCCGACGTGGCGCCGACCTCGACGGCCAGCAGCTGCAGCAGCTCGATGCCGCCGATCACGAGCGCGACCATCACCGACAGCGCCGTCACCGTCAGGTTGTAGAAGACCTTCCGCACCGGCCGCAGGAACGCCCAGCCGTACGCGGCGGACATGAACACCCCGTCGGCGGTGTCGAACAGGCTCATGCCGGCGGCGAAGAGGACCGGGATGACGAGGATCGCGTACCAGGGCAGCGCGTAGGCGGCGGCCCCGCCGGCGAGCACCAGCAGCGTCACCTCGGTGGCGGTGTCGAACCCGAGCCCGAAGATGAACCCGACGGGGAACATGTGCCACGGCCGGTTCACCGCCCGCATGACGCGCCCGAGGATGCGGGCCAGAAATCCGCGCGAGTTGAGCTGGTGCTCCAGCTCCTCCTCGTCGAGCTCCTCGGAGCGCATCCGGGCGAACACCCGGCCGATGCCGACCAGTGCCACGAGGTTGAGCAGCCCGAGCAGCAGCAGGAAGCCGCCCCCGACCAGCGTGCCGGTGAAGCCCAGCACCTGCTTGACGGTGGACGAGTCGTCGTCCAGGGCGCTGGTCAGGGTGCGGACGCCCAGCGCCAGGAACAGGCAGAGCACGAACACGACCGACGAGTGGCCGAGCGAGAACCAGAAGCCCACGCCGCGGGCCCGTTGGCCGTCACCCACGAGCTTGCGCGTGGTGTTGTCGATGGCTGCGATGTGGTCGGCGTCGAACGCGTGGCGCATGCCGAGCAGATACGCGGTGAGGCCGAGCCCCGTGCCGAAGGCGCCCTGGGCGCCGAGCTGGTAGTCGCCCGGCACGACGAGGGCGAGCAGCACGAACCAGCCCAGCACGGTCAGCAGCAGGATGAACCCGGCCATCCCCCCGACGTGGATCCAGTCGGTGCGGTCGAAGCGCTTCGGCGCGGCCGGTGCGGTCATGTGGCAAGGATTGCGCACTTGTTCAGATGAGAGAAGGGTGCTGTCCGGAACGCCCCGAAAGTCCCGATCCGCAGGCCGGAGACCCTTCCGCATACTGGCCAGATGACCGTGTACGAACGCGCGCGGGCGCTCCTCGAGTCCACCCCCCTCGTCGACGGGCACAACGACCTGCCGTGGGCCCTGCGCGAGCTGGGCGGCCCCGATCCCGTCACGGCGGTGGCGCGCACCGACATCGCCTCCCGGGTCGCCGCGCTGCAGACCGACATCCCGCGGTTGCGGGAAGGCCGGGTCGGCGTGCAGTTCTGGTCGGTGTTCGTGCCGTGCTCGCTGGCGGGCCCGGAGGCCATGGCCGCCGTGCTGGAGCAGGTGGAGCTCGTGCGGCTGCTCACCGAGGCCTACCCGGACGACCTCGCGCTCGCGACCACCGCGGGCGTCGCCCGGGCCGGGTTCGACGGCGGCCGCGTCGGGTCCCTGCTCGGCGCCGAGGGCGGCCACTGCATCGACGGCTCGCTCGAGCACCTGCGCACGCTGGGGGATCTCGGCGTCCGCTACATGACGCTGACGCACAACCTCAACACCGGCTGGGCCGACTCGGCCACCGACGAGCCCGTGCACGGCGGGCTCTCGGACTTCGGCCACGAGGTCGTGCGCGAGATGAACCGGATCGGGATGCTCGTGGACCTCTCCCACGTCGCCGCCACCACCATGCGCGATGCGCTGGCCACCACCACGCGCCCCATCGTGTTCACGCACTCCTCGTGCCGCGCGGTCACCGACCACCCCCGCAACGTCCCGGACGAGGTGCTCGCCGCCCTGCCCGGCAACGGCGGCGTCTGCATGGTGACGTTCGTGCCCCGCTTCGTCTCGTCGGCGGCGGCCGACTGGGACCGGGAGCTGCAGACGTCCATGGAGGCCGCCGGGATCGACCACCGCGATCTCACCGCGCGCGGCGCGTTCGAGGCGGCGTGGACCGGGCCGCTGTGCCCGTCCGCGACGCTCGACGACGTGGTCCGGCACGTCGAGCACGCCCGCGAGGTGGCCGGGATCGACCACATCGGCATCGGCGGTGACTTCGACGGCACGCCGGAGCTGCCCGTCGGCCTGGAGGACGTCTCCTGCTACCCGGCGCTCGTCGCGGCCCTGATGGAGCGGGGCTGGAGCGACGAGGACTGCGCGAAGCTCGCCGGCCGCAACGCCCTGCGCGCGCTGGCCGACGCCGAGGTGTCCGGCGGGTGAAACCGGTCAACGACGTGGTGTTCTTCGCCGTCGAGCTCGCGGCCCTCGCCGCGTTCGGGGTGTGGGGCTGGCACGTGGGGTCGGGGGTCTGGCGGTTCGTGCTGGTCGTGGCCCTGCCGCTGGCCTTCGCGGTGGCGTGGGGCCTGTTCGCCGCCCCGCACGCCTCCCGGCGCCTGACCGACCCGGCGCTGCTGGCGTTCCAGCTCGCCGCGTTCCTGCTCGCCGCGGCGGCGCTGTGGGCGACGGGCCGGACCGCGCTCGGCGTGGCGGTGGGCGTCGTCGCGGTGGCGGTGGTGGCGCTCGACCGCGTGCTCGGCTGACGGCGGGTCGGTCGGGGCATCAGCCGCCGAGGAGTACCGGGGACGGGAGTCGAACCCGCATGTCCGCGAGGACAGACGATTTTGAGTCGTCCGTGTATGCCATTCCACCACCCCGGCCTGACCGGGGCAGATTACCAGGTGGCCGGGTGCCGAGATCACAGCGCGGCGGGTCGCCCGCCCCGGCTATTCTGATGCTTCCGGTTACACCCGCCCGGTGAAGGAGCAGTCCCTGTGACCCAGCAGGTTTCCGAGGAGAGCACGCCCCGTGACGACGCCGGACCGGCGGTCGGGCTGCGCGTGCTCGTCGTCGAGGACGAGGCGCTGATCCGCCTCGATCTCACCGAGATGCTGAGCGAGGAGGGTTACGTCGTCGCGGGTGAGGCCGGGGACGGTGAGCAGGCCGTCGAGCTCGCCCGCTCCCTGCGTCCCGACCTTGTCATCATGGACGTGAAGATGCCGAAGGTGGACGGCATCGCGGCCGCCTCCCTGATCGTCGAGGAGCGCATCGCGCCCGTCGTCATGCTCACCGCGTTCAGCCAGCGTGACCTCATCGAGCAGGCCCGCGACGCGGGCGCCATGGCCTACCTGGTCAAGCCGTTCGCACGGCACGAGCTGGTGCCGGCCATCGAGCTGGCCGTGTCCCGGTTCGCCGAGAAGCGCGCGCTGGAGGACGAGGTCGCCACGCTCACCGAGCGGCTGGAGACCCGCAAGGTCGTCGACCGGGCCAAGGGCCTGCTGATGACGCGCCAGTCGATGTCCGAGCCCGACGCTTTCCGCTGGATCCAGCGCACCGCGATGGACCGGCGCACCACGATGAAGGCCGTCGCCGAGGCCGTCGTCGACGGGCTGGCCGCGCCCAAATCCTGATCTTGTCACCCTCCGCTGCTGTAACGATCACGTTCCGCTGCTGAGAGTTGCGGTCCGGTAAAGGACGGACGCGGAAGGGTGACGGCGGGCAACGGGTGCCCTAACGTCCCCGACGCTCTCGACACCTCAGGGAGTTCGGGCGTGGTCGGGCACCCCGGGACACGCGGCACGGAAGGACACAGCATGACTCGGAGGCGGACGGTCGTCACCGCCGCGATCCTCGCCGGAGCCCTCGGGCTCACGGCGTGCGGCACCAACCGGGACGAGGCCGCCGGCTCCGGCGGCGGTAGTTCCTGCGACACCAGCAAGGGAACTCTGGTGATCGGCATGGTCGCGCCCCTGTCGGGCAGCCTCTCCGCTCTCGGCCTCGGCATGCGCAACTCCACGAAGCTCGCGGTCGACCAGGCCAACCAGAAGTGCACGGTCAAGGGCTACAAGCTCGACTTCCAGCCCGAGGACGACCAGGCCACGGCGCAGATCGCCGGCCAGGCCGCCACCAAGCTGTCGTCGGACCCCAACGTCGTCGGCGTCGTCGGCACGCTGAACTCGTCCACCGCCCAGACCGTGGCGCCGATCCTCGACGCCAAGAAGATCGTGATGGTCTCCCCGGCCAACACGAACCCGACCCTGACGCTCGGCCAGGCCGCCACCACGGCACCCGCCCGGCCGTTCAAGACCTACTTCCGGGTGGCCACCACGGACCTCGTGCAGGGCCCGTTCGGCGCCCAGTACCTGATCCAGAAGGCGGGCAAGAAGAACATCGCCGTCATCAACGACGGCAAGACCTACGGCGCGGGCCTCGCGGCCACGTTCTCCGCCGAGGCCACGAAGCTCGGTGCGAAGGTCGTCGCGCAGGAGCAGGTCGGCGAGAAGGATACCGACTTCTCCGGCGTCATCGCCAAGATCCGTCCGCTCAACCCGGACGCGGTCTACTACGGCGGTGAGTACCCGGTGGCCGGGCCGCTGTCGGCGCAGCTCGCCGGCGCCGGCCTCAACATCCCGCTGATGGGTGGCGACGGCATCGTCGACAAGCAGTTCGTGGCCCTCGGCGGCCGCGTCGGCGACCTCGCCACCAACGTCGGTGCACCTGCCGACCAGCTGCCCAGCGCGGCCACGTTCATCAGCGACTACAAGGCGGCGAACTTCGCCGAGGACTTCAGCGCCTACGGGGTCCTGACCTACGACGCCGCGAACGTGATCATCAACGGGCTGGCCACCGCGGTCGGCACGGGCACCTTCGACGACTCGAAGCGCCAGGCGCTGATCGACGCGGTGCAGGCCACCAAGCTGGACGGGGCGAGCGGCTCGATCGCGTTCGACCAGTACGGTGACACCACCAACAAGGTCCTCACCGTGTACGGCGTGAAGGGCGACAACTTCGCCCCGATCGAGACCGGCACGTACAAGGCGAGCTGACTCCCGCCCGGAACCAGGGATCGTCCGTAAGCTGAACAGGCTCCGATGATGGGGGCGGGTCACCGACCCGCCCCCATCGTTCGTGGAAGAGGACCCACTTGCTGTCCACGCTGCTGTCCCAGATCGTCAACGGGCTGGTGCTCGGCTCGTTGATCGGATTGATCGCCCTCGGCTACACGATGGTCTACGGGATCGTCCAGCTCATCAACTTCGCCCACGGCGAGATCTTCATGGTCGGTGCCTACGGCGGCCTCGCCATGTTCACCTACCTGCTCCCCACCGCGCTGAAGAACCACTGGTACTTCGCGCTGCCGATCCTGCTCATCGTCGGCGCGGCGGTCTCGGTGCTCGTGGCGGTGGCGATGGAACGCCTGGCCTACCGGCCGTTGCGGGGCGCGCCCCGGCTGGCCCCGCTGATCACGGCGCTCGGTGTGTCGGTGGCCCTGCAGGAGGCGGTCCGGGTGTTCTACCCGAACGCCACCGCGGCCGTGCCGTTCCCCACGATCTTCGTGCCCGGCACGTTGATCATCCCGATCGGTGACGGCATCCCGATCAAGTACTCGGCCATTCTGCTGGTCGTCGTCGCGCTCGCGCTGGCCTACGCGCTCAACACGTTCGTCGAGCGCTCGCGGATGGGACGCGCGATGCGGGCCACCGCGCAGGACCCGGACGTCGCCCGGCTGATGGGCGTCGACCCGGACCGTGTCATCGTCCTGACGTTCGTCCTCGGCGGCGCGCTCGCCGGGGTGGGCGGCATCCTCTACGGCGGGCTCTACAACACGATCAACATCGACATGGGCTTCCAGAACGGCATCTTCGCGTTCACCGCGGCCGTGCTGGGGGGCATCGGCAACATCCGCGGCGCGGTCGTCGGCGGGCTCGCGATCGGCCTGGTGAAGGCCCTGGGTGGCCAGTACCTGCCCGGCGGCACGGCCTACGACTACGTCTGGATCTTCGTGGTGCTCATCGTCGTGCTGGTGTTCCGGCCGCAGGGCTTCTTCGGCGAGACCGAGCGGGTGCGCGCATGACCACCATCGAGGCCCGGGCCGTTCCCACCGCCGTCCCGCGGCGCGGACGCCTCGACGGGCTGTGGTCGGCACTGGCCCCGCGCGCCACCGTGCTGCGCGTGCTGGCCGGCGTGCTGACGATCATCGGCACCTATCTGCCCTGGGCCACCTTCGTGCTCAACGAAGGTCCCTACCCGGACAAGGCGACGCTCAACTTCTTCGTCGACCCCCTCGGCGTCACCGGGTTCCGGCTGCACCTGCTGGTGATCGGCATCGCGATGATCGTCGTCGCGCTCCTCGGGCTGCCCGCCGCGGGCCGGATCATCCGCGGCCTCGGCTGGGGCACGATCGCCGTGGCCGTGATCAACGGCCTGTACATCCTCGTGCAGGGCGGCGGCTTCGGCGCCGTCACGGCCTCGGACGGGGCCGTCGCGTTCGGCGCGGTCGTCGCGCTCGTCGGCGGACTGGTCGCCGTCCTGGGTGGCACCGCGGGCGGGCTCGGCGCCAAGCCGGAGCTCACCTGGCGGCTCCCGTGGTGGGCCGAGTGGCTGATCCTGCTGGTCGTGTTCGCGATCGTGCTGTTCCTCGTCGCCGGGGTGCTCACCAGCGGCGGGCAGGGCGGCGTCGTCAACCCGTACGCGGGCGCGGTGTTCCTCTCGGTGCTGGGCGCGCTGGGCGGCGCGATCTCCGCGCTGTCCGCCTCCGGCCTGCTGACGTGGGTCTCGGCCGTGTCCGAGCGCCACCGGATCTTCAGCGTCGTCGTGCTGCTGGTCGTGGCGCTGCTGCTGCCGCTGACCAGCGCGGGCACCGAGTACTGGATGACGGTGGCGGCCAACATCGGCGTCTACGCGGCCACCGCGATCGGGCTCAACATCGTGGTCGGCCTCGCCGGCCTGCTGGACCTCGGGTACGTCGCGTTCCTCGGCATCGGGGCGTTCGTGGCGGCCAACCTCTCCGGCGCCGCGGCGTCGGAGATCGGCATCGAACTCCCGTTCCCGCTCGTCATGATCATCTCAGCGGTGGTGGCGGGCATCTTCGGGGCCATCGTCGGGTCGCCGACGCTGCGGGTGCGCGGTGACTACCTCGCGATCGTGACGCTCGCCTTCGGCGAGATCTTCGTGCGTAGCGCGCAGAACAACATCGGCGGGCTGACGGGCGGCGCGAACGCGATCCCGAACATCCCGGCGGTCTCGGCGTTCGGGCAGTCGTTCGCCGCGCCGCTGACCATCGGCGCGGTCAAGCTGCCCTCGGGCGTCCTGTACTACGTGCTGATCGTGCTGCTGGTCGCGGCCGTCATGCTGGTCTTCGCGAACCTGAAGAACTCCCGGCTCGGACGCGCCTGGATCGCGATCCGCGAGGACGAGGACGCGGCGCGGGCCATGGGCATCCGCACGGGGCCCGTCAAGATCCTCGCCTTCATGATCGGGGCGACGCTGGCCGGGCTCGCGGGGGCGTTCTTCGCCCACAAGACCGGCGTGGTGGCCTACGACAGCTTCCAGTTCATCCAGTCGGTCACGCTGCTGGCGTCGGTCATCCTCGGCGGCATGGGCACGATCCCGGGCGCCGTGCTCGGCGCGTCGATCCTGTTCGTGCTGCCCGAGAAGCTCCGCGAGTTCGCCGACTACCGGCTGCTGATCTTCGGCCTGGCGCTGGTGGTCATCATGCGGTTCCGGCCGCAGGGCCTGATCCCCGACGCCCACCGACGTGCCGAGCTGGCCCCCGACGCCGAGGACGAGACTCCGGTTGTGGACGTGACGACATGACCTCTCCGATTCTCGAGGCCTCCGGCGTCACCATGCAGTTCGGTGGCCTGCGCGCGCTCAACGACGTGTCGTTCGGCCTCGCCGAGGGTGAGGTCATCGGCCTCATCGGCCCGAACGGCGCCGGCAAGACCACCCTGTTCAACTGTCTGACCGGGCTGTACGCGCCCACGTCCGGCACCGTGTCCAGCCGGGGCACGCCGCTCCCGCACGACCCGGCGCGCGTCACCGAGCAGGGCGTGGCGCGCACGTTCCAGAACATCCGGCTGTTCCCGAGCATGACGGCCGAGGAGAACGTGCTGGTCGGGCGGCACGTGCGGATGAAGCAGAGCCCGATCATCTCGCTGCTGCACGGTCCCGGGTTCCGCAAGAGCGAACGGGAGGCGCGGGAACGCACGGCGGAGCTGCTGGAGTTCGTCGGGCTCGCGCGCTTCTCCGACGAGCTCGCCCGCAACCTGCCCTACGGCGACCAGCGCAGGCTCGAGATCGCCCGCGCGCTGGCCACCGACCCGTCGGTGCTGCTGCTCGACGAGCCGACGGCCGGCATGAACGCGCAGGAGACCGAGGCCACCCGCCAGCTGATCTTCGCGATCCGCATGCTCGGCACGTCGGTGGTGGTGATCGAGCACGACACGAAGTTCATCTTCACCCTCTGCGATCGGGTGCTCGTGCTGGTGCAGGGCGAGGTCCTCGTCGAGGGCACGCCGGACGAGGTGCGCGGCGACCCCCGCGTCATCGAGGCCTACCTGGGTGCCCCGCCCGACGAGGTGGAAGCCCAGATCCACGAGGCTGAGGAGACCCAGTGAGTTTTCTCGAGGTTCGCGACCTGGTCGTCGCCTACGGCGCCATCCAGGCCGTCCGCGGTGTGACGTTCTCCGTCGAGGAGGGTCAGGTCGTCAGCCTGATCGGCAGCAACGGTGCGGGCAAGACCACCACGCTGCGCACGGTCTCCGGGCTGCTGCGCCCGGTGTCGGGCGAGATCGTGCTGGACGGCACGCCGATCCACGCACTCCCGGCCCACAAGATCCTGGGTATGGGGGTGGCCCACAGCCCGGAGGGCCGGCGGTTGTTCGCCCGCATGACGGTGGAGGAGAACCTGCGTCTCGGGGCCTACACCCGTGACGACGAGGACGGCATCCTCAGCGACATGGACCGGATCTTCGACATGTTCCCGGTGCTGGGGGAGCGGCGGCGCAACAAGGCCGGCCTGTTCTCCGGCGGCGAGCAGCAGATGCTGGCCATCGGCCGGGCCCTGATGTCGCGTCCGAAGCTCCTGATGCTCGACGAGCCGTCCATGGGGCTCTCGCCGATCATGACGCAGAAGATCTTCGCCACGGTGAAGGAGCTGCAGTCCGAGGGCACCACCGTGCTGCTGGTGGAGCAGAACGCGCTGTCGGCGCTGGCGCTGTCCGACCACGCCTACGTGATCGACCTGGGTCGCACCACGCTCTCGGGCACCGGTCGCGAGCTGCTGGCCGATCCCCGCGTGCAGGAGGCCTACCTGGGCGAGGGCGTCGCGTCGTAACTTTCGCATGAGATCCAGCGAGTAGCAGGCAGCCGGAACGGTCGCTCCGTGGCCGCGCAGATCGCGCAGATCGGGCACCACCACCCGGAACGATCCGCCCAGGGTCGCGGCCACGGCGTCCCAGGACCCCGCCTGCTCCCCGAGCGCGTGGAGGAGTACGGCCGTCGGGTCGTCGGGACGGCCGGTGACCTGGTGGGCGAGAACGAGGGCGGCCACGCCGCGAACGACAACGGGGCAGTGGTCGCGGGGAGTGCGCGTTCGCCCAGGGCACGGCGTCGTGGGCCCGAGTTGCCCGCGCTCCGCACACCACGGCGGCGTGAGAGGCCGGCGGGCGCTGCGATCAGCCCGGCTGCGGGGCCGTCGGCGGGAGGGTGTCGCGGTGCAGGCAGGTGAGCTTGGCGGTGCAGACGCGGCGGCCCTGCTCGTCGCTGATCACGATCTCGCTGGTGGAGGTGCTGCGGCCGACGTGGATCGGGCGGGCCACCCCGGTCACGTAGCCCTCGGTGGCCGAGCGGTGGTGGGTGCAGGCGAGCTCGAGGCCCACCGGGAACCGCTCGGGCATCGCGTGGAGAGCCGAGAGCGTGGAGCCCAGGGTCTCCGCGAGCACGGCGCTCGCGCCGCCGTGCAGCAGCCCGAACGGCTGCTTGTTGCCCTTCACGGGCATCCGGCCGACCACCTCGTCGAGGGTCATCGTCAGGATCTCGATGCCCATCCGGTCCCCGAGCTGCTCGACGGTGGACATGGGCGGCAGGTTCTCGGGATCGATCGGCACCGCTGAACTCTAGGCCGCGTCCTCGCAGAGCCGGTGTGCACCTCGCAGGGTCCGTGGCGCCTGCGAGGAGACGGCGGGGTCTGCGAGGACGGTCAGGCCCGGGTGACCGGCGCCGGCGGGACGTGCATCAGCGGGATCGGTGCCGCCGTCGGGGTCGGCAGGGTCGACCAGCGGCTGTCGCCGCGTCCGCCACCGCACGGCCTGCCGCCACGTGACCTCCAGCACCCCTACGAGCCCATCCCAGCACCCCCGCGAGTCGGGGCCTGCGTGAGCCCGAGTCGTGGCCTGCGTGCGGGTGAGTCGCGCCATCCGTGCGACCGACGGAACGCGCGGAACCGCCGACTCGCGCGCGCGGAACCGCCGACTCGCGCGCGCGGGGTCAGGGGCGGTGGCAGACGAAGATCGCCGTTCCCGGGAAGAGAGCGCCGCGCAGGGGGGACCACTGGCCCCAGATCCGCTCGTGACCCTCCGGCCACTCCGGCTCCACCACGTCGTCGAGGACGAGGCCGGCGGCCACGATGTCACGGATCCGGTCGCCCATCGTGCGGTGGTGCTCGACGTAGACGGCGGCACCGGAGCCGTCCACCTCGACGTAGGGAGTCCGGTCGAAGTACGACTGCTGGACGACCAGCCCGTCGGGCCCCGGGTCGTCGGAGAACATCCAGCGCATGGGGTGGTTCACCGCGAACACCCAGCGGCCGCCCGGACGCAGGACGCGGAAGACCTCGCGCATCACCCGGCGGGGGTCGGCCACGAACGGGACGGCTCCGAACGCCGAGCACGCCACGTCGAACACCCCGTCGCCGAACGGCAGCCGCTCCGCGCCCGCCTGCACCAGCGGTACGGGCACACCGGTCGACACACCCAGCGCGGCGGCGTGCCGGAGCATCGCGCCGGACAGGTCCAGGGCCACCGGACGGGCGCCGTGCCCGGCCAGCCAGCGGGCGCACGGCGCCGATCCGGCCCCCACCTCGAGGACCCGTCTCCCGGCGACGTCACCGAGCAGACCCGCATCGGCCTCGCGCAACCCCTCGGGGCACCACACGAAGTCGGAATCACCGATGTCGCGGCCGTGTTCCGCCAGGTAGTCGGCGGCGTCGGCGTCCCACCACAGGCGGCTCGCACGCTGCGACTCGGCCTCGTCCACGGCACGTCGCGCGACAGCGGTCGTGCCGAGCTCATCTTCGGCGCTCACAGGTGAATCGTGGCAGTTCGGAGGGGGGTACCCGCATTGCCCCGGTGATCGGGCTCCGCGTAGCATGAAATTCTCGCTGTGGTCAATGTCGCCGGTTCGTCCAGCCCTTGCGACCACATCTGTTCCACACGTCAAGCCTTGAGGGTGACAGCACCACGTCACGAGCCCCACACCACGTCCGCACCACCAATCCATCCATCACCGGAGCACCCCACTACATGTCCACCGACACCACCGCCGCCCCGACCTCCACGACACCGCAGGTCGCCGTCAACGACATCGGGTCGGAGGAGGACTTCCTCGCCGCCATCGACCTGACGATCAAGTACTTCAACGATGGCGACATCGTCGAGGGCACCATCGTCAAGGTCGACCGTGACGAGGTCCTGCTCGACATCGGCTACAAGACCGAGGGCGTCATCCCCTCGCGGGAACTCTCGATCAAGCACGATGTCGACCCCGCTGAGGTCGTGTCGGTCGGGGAGCACGTCGAGGCCCTCGTCCTCCAGAAGGAGGACAAGGAAGGCCGCCTGATCCTGTCCAAGAAGCGTGCGCAGTACGAGCGCGCCTGGGGCACGATCGAGGCCCTCAAGGAGGCCGACGAGCCGGTCGAGGGCACGGTCATCGAGGTCGTCAAGGGTGGTCTCATCCTGGACATCGGCCTCCGCGGCTTCCTCCCGGCCTCGCTGGTCGAGATGCGCCGCGTGCGCGACCTGCAGCCCTACGTCGGCCGCAAGATCGAGGCCAAGATCATCGAGCTGGACAAGAACCGCAACAACGTGGTCCTGTCCCGCCGCGCGTGGCTGGAGCAGACCCAGTCCGAGGTGCGCAGCGAGTTCCTCAACCAGCTGGCCCGCGGCCAGGTGCGCAAGGGCGTCGTGTCCTCGGTGGTCAACTTCGGTGCGTTCGTCGACCTCGGTGGTGTCGACGGCCTGGTGCACGTCTCCGAGCTGTCCTGGAAGCACATCGACCACCCGTCCGAGGTCGTCGAGGTCGGCCAGGAGGTCACCGTCGAGGTCCTCGACGTCGACCTCGACCGCGAGCGCGTCTCGCTGTCGCTCAAGGCCACGCAGGAAGACCCGTGGCGCCTGTACGCCCGCACCCACGCGATCGGCCAGATCGTGCCGGGCAAGGTCACCAAGCTCGTCCCCTTCGGTGCGTTCGTGCGCGTCGAGGAGGGCATCGAGGGCCTGGTGCACATCTCCGAGCTCGCCGAGCGCCACGTGGAGATCCCGGAGCAGGTCGTGCAGGTCGGCGACGACGCCATGGTCAAGGTCATCGACATCGACCTCGACCGGCGCCGCATCTCGCTGTCGCTCAAGCAGGCCAACGAGGGCATGACGGTCGACACGGAGTTCGACCCCACGCGCTACGGCATGGCCGCCGAGTACGACGACCAGGGGAACTACATCTACCCCGAGGGCTTCGACGTCGAGACCGGCGACTGGCAGGAGGGCTTCGAGTCCCAGCGCGAGGCGTGGGAGAAGGAGTACGCCGAGGCGCACGTCCGCTACGAGCAGCACATCGCGCAGCTCAAGAAGGCGGCCGACGCGGAGGCCGAGGCCGCCGTCGAGGGTGCCACCGGCACCAGCTACTCGTCCTCGGCGGCGCCGAGCGGTGAGGGCGCCCCGGCCGAGTCCGGTGGTTCGCTCGCCAGCGACGAGCAGCTCGCCGCTCTGCGGGAGAAGCTGTCCGGCGGGGCGTGATCGTCCACCTGTAGTACTCCGAACGGCCCCGGTGACCACCTCACCGGGGCCGTTCGGCTTCTCCGGGTCACGGTTGGACGGCGGCTGGGCGCGTCCCCGGCGTGGGCCCGATGGTTCCCTCTACCGTGGGGACATGCTCGGGGGGACGGATCGGGTCGCAGCGGGGATGTCCGCTGTCGTCCTGGGCGTGCTCGCCGTCGCAGGCTGCGCACAGCCCGAGCCCGGCCCGGCGCTCCCGACCTTCCCGGCGGCCTCCGCGACGTCCGGCACCACGGCCCCGGCCGGCCCCGACCAGGGCAAGGTGCCCGACGACTGCGCGCGCCTGATCACCGTCGGCGATCTCGGTGCGCTGCTGGGGCTGCCGCTCGACTCCGTCGGCGTCCGCAGCACGGTCGGGGTGCCCGCCCCGGCGGTCGGTCGCACCGAGCGCCTGGACTGCGCCTACACCGGCACCGCGGGCGGCCCGGTCGGCGGACGGCCACTGCTCTCCCTCAACGCCGCCGCCTACGACACACCGGCCGCCGCCGCCGCGCAGTGGACGCTCAACATCTCCGCCGAGGACGGCGCCAAGCGCGACGTGCCGATCGGTGCGGCGAAGGCGGTGCTGGTGGAACGCGGGGGCGAGACGCTCCTGACGGTCCTCTACGGCTCGGGCACCCTCACGTTCACGCTGCCCGAGCGGCCGTTGCCGCGGGACCCGGCCGACGTGCTGGTGGACCTGGCGCAGCGGGTGCTGCCCGGCATCGCCGCCACGGCTCCCGTCGTGGCCGCCCCGACCCGCACGGCCGCACCCGCACAGGCGGCCGGGGCCCCCTGACCCACCCCGGACGTCCCGCCGACCGGCGTCGCGGCCGGGGGGCACCGCGGCGTCGGCCGGGCGGGGTCGGACCCCGTACGGTTGCTGCCGTGTTGCGCGTGGGATTGACCGGCGGGATCGGATCGGGCAAGTCGACGGTGGCCGCGCGGCTCGTCGAGCGCGGGGCGGTGCTGGTCGACTCCGACCGGATCGCCCGCGAGGTCGTGGCCCCGGGCACGCCCGGGCTGGCCGAGGTCGCGGCGGCGTTCGGGGACGGCGTGCTCGCCGCGGACGGGTCCCTGGACCGGCCCGCGCTGGCGTCGATCGTCTTCGGTGACGCGGACGCGTTGGCCCGCCTCAACGGCATCACCCATCCGCTGGTGCGCCGCCGCTCCGACGAGCTGATGGCCGCCGCTCCGGACGGCGCGGTGGTGGTGCAGGACATCCCGCTGCTCGTCGAGGGCGGGATGGCGCCGCTGTTCCCGCTGGTGGTGGTCGTGCACGCGGACGTCGAGGAGCGGGTGCGGCGGCTGGTGGGCTCACGCGGCATGCCCGAGGCCGACGCCCGGGCGCGCATCGCCAACCAGGCCGACGACGCCGCCCGCCGCGCCGCGGCCGACGTCTGGCTCGACAACTCCGGGGCCCCCGCGGACCTCGAGGCCGCCGTCGACGCGCTCTGGGCCGACCGGCTCGTGCCGTTCGAGGAGAACGTGCGGCTGCACCGGACGGTGCGGGCCGGTGCCGCTCGGCTCGTCGAGCCCGACCCGGGATGGGCCGCCGCGGGCGCCCGCATCGCCGCGCGGGTGGCCGCCGCGGCGGGGGAGCGCGGCCACGGCGTCGCCCATGTCGGGTCGACGGCGGTGCCGGGCCTGCCCGCCAAGGACGTCATCGACCTGCAGCTGGGCGTCACGTCGCTGGACGACGCCGACGCGCTGGACGACGCGCTGACCGCGGTCGGCTTCCCGCGCCGACCCGACATCGACCGGGACAGCCCGAAGCCTCCCGGTTCGGCTCCGTGGCTCAAGCGCTATCACGGCTACGCCGACCCCGGGCGGCCCGTCCACCTGCACGTACGGGTCGTCGGGTCGCCCGGTTGGCGCTACGCGCTGCTGCTCCGCGACTGGCTGCGCGCCGACGCCGCCGCCCGGGCGGAGTACCTGGCCGTCAAGCGGTCCGCCGCCGATCGGTACGCCGCCGACGCCGATGCCGCGCGCTACGCCGGGGCCAAGGAGCTCTGGTTCGACGCGGCCGCGCCGCGGGCCGAGGCCTGGGCCGCATCCTCCGGGTGGACCGCGTCGTTGGCCCGGTGAAGGATGCACATCCGTAACGCGCTGCAGGCGACCTGCGATGGACAGGCAGGTCCAGGCCCGATCGAGTGAACGTTGGTCGCTCAGGGCAGTCGGAACGAGCTGAGGGGAGCACGGAAGGTGACCGCCACACCGGACGTCGACGTCGTGCAGGACGCCCCGGCGTCATCGCCCCTCCAGCTCCGCGTCGATTTCGGCGCCCACCTCGAGGCTCACTACCAGCGCCTCGTCGCCCAGCTCTTCGCCATCACGCTCGACCCCGGCGAGGCCCACGACGCCGTGCAGGACGCGTACTCGCGCGCCTGGCGCGAGTGGGCCACCGTGGGTCGCTCCGAGGACCCCACCGCCTGGGTGCGCCGCGTGGCCGTCCGCTCCACCATCCGCAGCTGGCGGCGGTTCGCGGCCAAGGTCGGCATCGGCCGTCCGCAGCCGATCGGCGACAGCGTCGATACCCGCACGGGCGCCCTGCTCGACGCCCTGCGCCGGCTCCCGGCCGCGGAACGCCGCTGCGTCGTGCTCGCGCACATGGCCGGGGCGTCGCTCGGGGAGATCGCGGCGATCGAGCAGGTCTCGCGGGGCACCGTCCAGGCCCGGCTCGCGCGCGCCCGGCTGGTGGTCACCGAGGGCATGGCCGACGTGCTGCCCGAGGTGCTGGGCGCCGGAGCACCGGCGGAGGAGAACGACGACGACTACGACCCCTCCGGCGCCGAGGTCGCGTACGAGAGCGATGTGTACGCCGTGTACGACGACAAGGGGGGGTACCGGTGACCACGCTGGACCGGATGACCGACGAGTTCCTGCGCCTGGACGACGAGCTGTCCGCGGCCGTCGCTCTGCCGTCCGTGGACAGCGTCATCCGCCGGGCCGGCACCCTGAACCGGGCCAGCACGGCCGCCGCGGCCGCCGTGCTCACCGTGGGCGGGCTGGGCGGCATCACCGCCGTGGCCCAGGCCAACGCCGCGCCGGCCGCTGCGGTCAAGGCCGAGGCCGTCATCGCCCCTGGGCCGACCACCACCGTCCCGCCGGTGACCCTGCCTCCGGCGGTGGTCGCCCCGCCCCCCGCCCCGGCGGACCCGACCACCACGCAGGAGAGGACGCAGAAGACGAAGGTGCGCGTGGTGCCGCGGACCACCACGCCGCAGCCGGCGCCGGTGGTGCCGAAGCCGCCGGTGGTGACGTCGGCCCCGACCACGGCCCCGACCACGGATCCCAACGCGGAGGGCGGCCCCAGCACGACGACGTCCAACCCGCCGACGACGAGCACGAGGAAGCCGCCGCGGACCACCACCTCGGCCGCCTCCTCCACCTCCACCTCCACCTCCACCGGTCCGGGCACCACCACCCCCGCCGCCTGATCGCGGCAGGCTCAGCCCTGGTGCTTCCAGGTCAGCTCGATGCCCAGGCCGCCGAGCCAGCCGGCCAGGTCGTAGCCGTGTGACGCGAGCCCGTCCACGGCCCGGTAGGTGCGGTGCAGGGCCAGTTCCGCGGCGTCGGGGGCCAGCAGGCCCTGGGCGACGGCGGCGGTGAACTCGTCCACGTCGATCACCTGGGCGCCGCGGCGGTGCTGCACGACGATGTCGAGGTAGTGGTCGGTCATGATCCACCGCTCGTCCTCGCGGTGGATCTCGCACACGTCGAGGTAGAAGTCCTGGTCACGGGCGTGCCCTGGCTTCCACCACCAGTCGGTGACGGCGAGGCCGAGGCCGGGCAGCAGCCACGTCTGCATCCAGTGGGCGGTGGGGCGGTCGACCATGGCCCGGCTCATGTAGAGGCCGAAGTGGGTCTCGCGGTACTCGTCGACGGGGCGCGCGTTGCCCTTCGTGTCGATGTTGACCTGGGCGGGGACGTCGAAGGTCGCGATCTTCGGCGGGTGCATGTGCTGATCGTGGCAGACCGGGAGTCCGGAAACTGTCGGTGCTGCCTCGTACTCTGGACCACGTGGCATTCGCAACTGAGGTCCCCGGCAGCGCTGCTTCTCTCGGGCAGGCGAAGCAGGACGAGCTCCCGCTCGCCCACTCCGAGCACCGCCCGGTCAGTGACATCCCGCGGTCGGACGGCACGTTCCAGGTGGTCAGTGAGTTCGAGCCGGCCGGCGACCAGCCCGCGGCCATCGCCGAGCTGGAGAAGCGCCTGCGCGCGGGCGAGCAGGACGTCGTCCTGCTCGGCGCCACCGGCACGGGCAAGTCGGCCACCACCGCCTGGCTCATCGAGAGGCTGCAGCGGCCCACGCTGGTCATGGCGCCCAACAAGACCCTGGCGGCGCAGCTGGCCAACGAGCTGCGCGAGATGCTGCCCAACAACGCGGTCGAGTACTTCGTCTCGTACTACGACTACTACCAGCCCGAGGCGTACATCGCGCAGACCGACACCTACATCGAGAAGGACTCCTCGATCAACGAGGACGTCGAGCGCCTGCGCCACTCGGCCACCCACAACCTGCTCTCGCGCCGCGACGTCGTCGTGGTGGCGTCGGTGTCGTGCATCTACGGCCTGGGCACGCCGCAGTCCTACCTCGACCGGTCGGTGGAGCTGAAGGTCGGCGGCACCGTCGAGCGCGACGCGCTGCTGCGCCTGCTCGTCGACGTGCAGTACACGCGCAACGACATGGCCTTCAACCGCGGCACGTTCCGGGTGCGCGGCGACACCGTGGAGATCATCCCGGCGTACGAGGAGCTGGCCATCCGCATCGAGTTCTTCGGTGACGAGATCGAGTCGCTCTACTACCTGCACCCGCTCACCGGCGACGTCGTGCGCCAGGTCGACGAGCTGCGCATCTTCCCCGCCACCCACTACGTCGCAGGGCCGGAGCGCATGGAGCGCGCGGTCCGCGACATCGAGGCCGAGCTCGCCGAGCGCCTCGAGGAGCTGCAGAACCAGGGCAAGCTCCTGGAGGCCCAGCGGCTGAGCATGCGCACCCAGTACGACCTGGAGATGATCCGCCAGGTCGGGTTCTGCTCGGGCATCGAGAACTACTCGCGCCACATCGACGGCCGTGGCCCGGGCACCGCCCCCGCCACGCTCATCGACTACTTCCCCGACGACTTCCTCATGGTCATCGACGAGTCCCACCAGACCGTGCCGCAGATCGGCGGCATGTTCGAGGGCGACATGTCGCGCAAGCGCAACCTGGTGGAGTTCGGCTTCCGGCTGCCCTCGGCCACCGACAACCGGCCGCTGACGTGGGAGGAGTTCGCCGACCGCATCGGGCAGACGGTGTACCTCTCCGCCACCCCCGGCCCCTACGAGCTCTCCCGCACCGGCGGCGAGTTCGTGGAGCAGGTCATCCGGCCCACCGGCCTGGTGGACCCGAAGGTCGTGGTGAAGCCCACGAAGGGCCAGATCGACGACCTGGTGCACGAGATCCGCGAGCGCTCCGAGCGCGACGAGCGGGTGCTGGTCACCACGCTCACGAAGAAGATGGCCGAGGACCTCACCGACTACCTGCTCGACCTGGGCATCCGCGTGCGCTACCTGCACTCGGAGGTCGACACGTTGCGTCGCATCGAGCTGCTGCGCCAGCTGCGCCTCGGCGAGTACGACGTGCTGGTCGGCATCAACCTGCTCCGCGAGGGTCTCGACCTGCCCGAGGTGTCGCTCGTGGCCATCCTCGACGCCGACAAGGAGGGCTTCCTGCGGTCGGGCACGTCGCTCATCCAGACCATCGGCCGCGCGGCGCGCAACGTCTCCGGCGAGGTCCACATGTACGCCGACAAGGTCACCGAGTCGATGCAGTACGCCATCGACGAGACCGACCGGCGCCGCGCCAAGCAGGTGGCCTACAACGAGGAACGCGGCCTCGACCCCCAGCCGCTGCGCAAGAAGATCGCCGACATCCTCGACCAGGTCTACAAGGAGGCCGAGGACTCCGAGGGCGGCGCCGTGCCCGTCGGCGGCTCGGGGCGCAACCAGTCCCGCGGCAAGCGGGCGGCGGGCGAGCCCGGTCGTTCCAGCGCCAGCTCGGGCGTGGTCACCGGCCGCGACACCTCCACCATGCCCCGTGCGGAGCTGGCCGACCTGGTCCAGTCCCTCACCGACCAGATGCTCGCCGCGGCCCGCGATCTCCAGTTCGAGCTGGCCGGTCGCCTGCGCGACGAGATCCAGGACCTGAAGAAGGAGCTGCGCGGCATGGACGCGGCCGGCATCCGCTGACGGTGCCGCATGATCAGCGGATGGGCGCGTTTCCGGCCGGATCTGGCCGATCGTGCACCGAACCGCCGATCATGGAATCGACGGACCAGCGTGCCCCAGGTGGCCGGTGATCGCCGATCGCACGTGAGCGCCCTGGAGAGGGCACAGCGGTGCGGTTGACCGTGATCACGGGGCGGCTGGCGTCCATGAGCCGTCGCACGTCAGCGCCCTGGCCGGGGCCGGGAGGTGCGGTGGGAGGCGATCACCGCTCCGTGCTGCCGGATCCGGCCGTCCGGGGCACCCTCCCCGCAACGACGGTCGGGGGGTTCGGATGGACGAGCGCGTAGGCGGGGTGGTGGCTCCTACCCGCCGCCCGGTGCGGCAGCTGGTGGCGACGTCGATCGGCAACACCGTGGAGTGGTACGACTGGTGCACCTACTCGTTCCTCGCGGTGTACTTCTCCGCGCAGATCTTCCCCAGCGACTCGGCCGACCCGCTGGTGCCGCTGCTCAGCGCGTTCGCGGTGTTCGCGGTCGGCTTCTTCGTGCGGCCGCTGGGCGGGCTGCTGCTGGGGTCCGTCGCCGACCGGGTGGGCCGGCGCAACGCCCTGACCGTCACGATCCTGCTGATGGGCGGCGGGAGCCTGCCGTCGACGACGGTCGGGCAGCTCATCGCGTCCGGGCTCACCGCCCTGCTCGCGGCGCTGCTCACCAGGGACGCGATGGGCAGCTGGGGCTGGCGGGTGCTGTTCGTGATCGGGGCGGTGATCGCGCTCGTCGGGTTCTGGATCCGCCGCGGCGCCGAGGAGACCCACCCGGTTCGGGATCGGGGTCGTGCCGCTGTTCGGGGTGATCGGCAGCGGGTTCGCGTCGCTGCTGGTGGTGCAGTGCGCGGGCATGGTGCTGCTCACCGGCTACACCTCCATCGCGGCCGCGCTCAACGCCGAGTTGTTCCCCGGCCGGGTCCGGGCCGCGGGCATCGGGTTCCCGTACTCGCTCACCGTCGCGATCTTCGGCGGCACGGCGCCCTACCTGGCCACGTACCTGGCGTCGATCAAGCACCCCGAGTGGTTCCCCCTGGTACGTCGCGGTGCTGGCGCTGTTCGGACTCGTGGTCCACCTCCGCCTTCCGGAGACCGCCCACCGGCCGCTGGACTGACAGGGTCTACCGTGCTTCGCGTGACTGTGACCGGCCCGTCGGCCACGCGTGAGCGTTGGGTGCTCGACCAGCTCCGCCACCCGCGTCGCATCCTCCCGGTCACCGTGCCGCTGCTCGCCCTGGTGCTCGTGGGCGTCGTGGTGCACACGGGCGGGCGGCACATCGACCTCGAGGTCTACCGCTTCGGCGTCCAGGCCTGGCTGCACGGCGGCGACATGTACGGAACGCTGCCGGAGACGTCCGATCACATCACGCTGCCGTTCATCTACCCGCCGTTCGCGGCGCTGGTGATGGTACCGCTGGCCGTGGTGCCGTGGGTGGTGTCGTGGACGGTGCTGCTCGCGCTCTCGACGCTGGCGCTGGGCCTCACGCTGTTCGTCGTGGCGCGGCGGCTGTGGCCGTCGGGCGGGCGGGGTGGGGCGCTGTCGGTGGCGTCGATCGCGCTGCCGCTGGCGCTGGCCGTCGAGCCGGGCAAGGACATCGACTTCAACGCCGTGGTCACCGGGTTCGTCCGGCCCGCGCTGGGGCTCGAGCCGGTGATGCAGACCATCGAGTTCGGGCAGATCAACCTGCTGCTGATGGCGCTCGCGGCCGTCGACATCCTGGTGGTCCGGCCGCGGTGGCCCCGCGGGATGCTCATCGGCGTCGCCGCCGCGATCAAGCTGACGCCCGCGGCGTTCGTCCTCTACTTCCTGCTGCGCCGCGACTACAAGGCCGCCGCCACCGCCGCCGTCTCCGGCGTGGTCGCCACGGCCATCGGGTTCGTCGTCGCGCCCGGGTCCTCGCTCACGTTCTGGCTGCACAACCCCGCGAGCGGCGTCAGCGGGTCGGCGTTCTTCACCAACCAGACGTTCCAGGCGGTGCTGGTCCGCGCCGGCGTCGACGGCACGGCGGGCACGGTGACGTGGCTGCTGATGTCGCTGCTGCTGCTGCTGCTGGCCGTGCCGGTGATCCGCCGGGCTCCCGCCCCGCTGGCGCTGGTCGCGACGGCCGGGGTGGGGCTGCTCGTGTCGCCGACGTCGTGGTCGCACCACTGGGTGTGGGTGGCCCCGGCGCTGCTGGTGGCGGCGGCGACGGCGTGGCGCACGCGGTCGGCGGTGTGGATCGCGGTCACCGTGCTCGCCGCGGCCGTCTTCGTGATCGCCCCGCACCAGCAGGGGCTGCCCCGCGCCGACGGCCGCGAGCTGGCCTGGACGCCGTGGGAACAGGTGGTCGGCAGCACCTACGTCTGGTTCACGGTGCTGCTCTTCGCACTGATGTGGTGGCGCTGGCGACGGGCGTGACGCACGACGACCTGGTGGCCTACTGCCTCGGCAAGCCCGGGGCCGAGGAGGACATGCCCTGGGAGCGCGACCTCGTGGCCAAGGTCGGCGGCGAGATCTCCGCGTTCCCGGGCGGCGACGGCGTCGGCCTCGAGTGCGGCCGGGACGCCGAGGAGGCCGGTGAGCTGCGGCTGGCCCACCCCGACGCGGTCACGGTCACGGCCCACATCGGCCGGTTCGGCCGGAACGGCATCGCGCTGGACGGCCCGATCCCCGACGACGAGCTGCGCGGGCTGGTGGGCGCCTCCTACGACGCGGTGGTGGCGAAGCTGCCGAAGCGGCTACGCCCCGGTCAGTGACGCCGCCTCGGCACACAGCGCGTCGAGCACCGTGCGGACGGCCGGCCGCTCGGCCGCGCTCGTGCGCAGCACCGCCTCCACCAACCGGGCGGCCCGCACCCCGGCCAGCGGCCTGCGCACGAGCCGCCGTCCGCCGCGGTCGTCCGTGGAGTAGCGGGGCAGCAGCGCGACGCCCCGGCCCGCGGCCACCAGCTCCTCGGTGACGGAGAAGTCGTTGATGCGCTGGACGATCCGCGGCCGCGTATCGGTGTGCAGAGCCAGGGACCGCAGCACGTCGTCGACGGGCCAGCCGACCTCCACGCTGATCCACGCCTCGCCGGCCAGCTCGTCGAGCCGCACCTTCCGGCGCCGGGCGAGGAGGTGCCCGGGCGGGAGGACGACGTCGAGGGGCTCGCGCAGCAGCGGCACCACCACGCGGCGCTCGACCGCGTGCGGCGGCGCGTGCTCGTCGCGGTGGGTGACCACCACGTCGAAATCGGCCGCGAGCGCGGTCACCTCGGCGGGGTTCATGTCGACGTCACGGCACTGCAGATCCACCTCCGCGACGTCGTCGAGGCGGGCCAGCACGCCCGGCAGCAGCATCCGCGCCCCCGACGGGAAGATCGCCATCCGCACCTGCCCGCGCGGCGTGGTGCGCAGCCGCTCGACGGCCGCGTCGGCCCGGGCGAGCGCCGTCAGGACACCCTCGGCCTCCGCCGCGAGGGCCCGCCCGACGTCGGTGAGCCGCAGGCCGCGCCCGGCGGGCTCGGTGAGCGGCATGCCGACCTCCTCGGCCAGGGCCTTGAGCTGCTGCGATATCGCCGACGGCGTGAACGACAGCGCGTCGGCGACGGCGGCGACGCTGCCGCGGTCGGCCAGCTCCCGCAGCACCCGCAGCCGCTGGACGTCCATGCAGCAAATCTACACAGACGATGAAGAATCCTTCGCTGGTCTTCCTGATACTCGACGCGCAGCGTGGACGGCGTGACCACCCGCGACCGCCTGCTCGCCGCCCTCGTCGCCCTGCTGTGGGGCGCCAACTTCCTCGCCATCCACGTCGGCCTCCAGCACTTCCCGCCGCTGTTCCTCGCGGGCCTGCGGTTCGCGATCATCGCGGTCCCCACGATGCTGCTGGTACCGCGGCCGCAGGTCCCGCTGCGCTGGCTGATCGGGTACGGGCTCGGGTTCGGCACCGTGCAGTTCGTGTTCCTGTTCGTCGCGATGGACGTCGGCATGCCGACGGGGCTGGCGTCGCTGGTGCTGCAGTCGTCGGCGCCGTTCACCGTGCTGCTCGGCGCGGTCCTGCTCCGCGAGAGGCTGTCGCCGCGCCAGCAGGTGGGCATCGGGCTCGCCGTCGTCGGGATGGCGGCGATCGCCGTCTCCCGCGCGCAGAGCGCCGCCCTGCTCCCGGTGCTGCTCACGCTGCTCGGCGGGCTGGGCTGGGCGTTCGGCAACCTGTCGAGCCGGCTCGCGCTGCGCGCCGCGCCGGACGCGAACCCCCTGCACCTGACGCTGTGGATGTCGGTGGTGCCGCCGCTGCCGCTGTTCGCGCTGTCGCTGGCCACCGAGGGTCCGGCCGCGGACCTCGCCGCGCTGCGCGCCGCCGTCACCCCCGCCGGGCTCCCGGGCCTGCTGGCCCTGTTCTACCTCGTGGTGCTCGCCACCGTCGTCGGTTCCGGGATCTGGACGCTGCTCCTGCGCCGCAACCCGGCGGGCGTCGTGGCGCCGTACTCGCTGCTCGTACCCGTCGTCGGCATCGGGCTGTCGGCGCTGGTGCTGGGGGAGCGGCCGGGTGCCGTAGAGCTCGTCGCGGCCGCGGTGATCGTCGGTGGGGTACTGCTCGGCACCCCCGCTCGTGAGAGCCTGACGCGATGGAACCGGCCTGGGTGGAGCACGCGATCTGGTGGCACGTCTACCCTCTCGGGTTCGTCGGGGCCGAGCGCGGCAGCGACGGCGTCGAGGTCACCCACCGCCTCGGCCGCCTGACCGGTTGGCTGGACTACGCGCTCGAGCTCGGCACCTCGGGCATCGCGCTGGGTCCGGTGTTCGCCTCCGCCACCCACGGCTACGACACGCTGGACTACTTCCGCATCGACCCCCGGCTCGGCGACGAGAACGACTTCGCCGAGCTGGTGGCCGCCGCACACGACCGCGGCCTGCGGGTGCTGCTCGACGGCGTGTTCAACCACGCCGCCCCCGGCTACGTCGAGCCGCGGATGCTGCGCCCGGACGGGACCACCTTCGAGGGCCATCCCGGTCTGGTCACGCTCGACCACGACGATCCCGCGGTGTCGGACCTGGTCGTCGAGGTCATGTGCCACTGGCTCGCCGCCGGCGCCGACGGCTGGCGCCTCGACGCCGCCTACGCCGTGCCCACCGACTTCTGGGCCCGGGTGCTGCCCCGGGTGCGCGAGCGCTTCCCGGACGTCTACGTGGTGGGGGAGGTGATCCACGGCGACTACGCCGCGATCGTCGCCGGGTCGGGCATGGACGCCGTCACCCAGTACGAGCTGTGGAAGGCCACCTGGAGCGCGATCAACGACCGCAACCTGTTCGAGCTGGCCCACGCCCTCACACGGCACGACGAGCTGCCCTTCGCCCCGCTCACGTTCGTCGGCAACCACGACGTCACGCGCATCGCCAGCCGCATCGACGACGAGCGCCACCTCCCGCACGCGCTCGCTGTGCTGTTCACCGTGGCCGGCACGCCGTCGGTGTACTACGGCGACGAGCAGGCGTTCCGCGGCACGAAGGAGGAGCGGGAGGGCGGCGACGACGAGGTCAGGCCGGAGTTCCCCGCTTCGCCCGACGAGCTCTCGACGCTCGGCGCGGAGACGTTCCGGCTGCACCAGGAGCTGATCGGTCTGCGCCGCCGCCACCCCTGGCTGCACCGCGCCCACGGCTCACCGGTGCATCTGACCAACACCCAGCTCGTGCTGGCCCTCGAGGGAGACGGGCAGCGCCTGGTGCTCGCGCTGAACCTCGACGACGCCCCGCTCGTCCACGACGCCAAGGGCGAGGTGCTGGCCGGGGAGGCCCACCTCGACGGCTCCCGTGCGACGGTCCCGCCGCACGGATGGGCGGTGTCCGGCTGAGGTATCAGGCCGGACCGGACCGGGCCCATGCGCACCCCGTCGCGCTCGATCCACGCCTCGACGTCCGGTTCGCAGGCCCGCACACGGCCATGCTTCCGCGCCCGGATCGCGCTCCCTACCTCCGCATACCGGCTACGAGGTGATGTCCTTGCGCTCGAACCGCCACACCGCGAACGCACCGAGGACCAGCGCCCACATCAGGCTGCCGAAGACGCCGCGGGTGATGTCGCCCCAGTCGATCTGCCCCGACAGCAGGCCGAACCACGCCGTGCCGTAGTGGGTGGGGAGGTAGTTGCGCAGATCCTCCAGCGCGGTGATCTGGTCGAGGATCTGGCTGACGATGCTCGCCATCACCGCCCCGCCGACGGCGCCGAGCGGCGCGTCGGTGCTCACCGACAGCAGCATCGCCACCGCCGCGACCCAGCTGAGGTTGACGGCGATGTAGAGCGCGGCGAGCAGGATGCGGCCGGCGCCGGTCCAGAACGGCAGGGACTCGCCGGTGATGCTGACGAGGTCGCCCGTGCCGTAGGCCAGGCTCCCGACGACCAGCGACACCACCGGCAGCAGCACCAGCGCGCACACCGACAGGAACGCCGCGATGACCGCCTTCTGCCGCACCAGGCGGGCCCGGGGGATCGGGGCGGCCAGGAGGTAGCGCAGGCTCGACCACGACGCCTCCGACGCCACCGTGTCGCCGAAGAACAGCGCCACGACCACCACCAGCAGGAACGACGCCGACGCGAACAGCGCGAACACGGCGAAGTTGCCGCCGCTGCCCTTGGCGAGGTCGACGAGGTTGGTGGCGCTGCCGGGCGGGCTGCTCGCGGCCAGCGAGAACGCCACCCACAGGATGATCGGCAGCACCACGACCAGCCCGAACGTCACCTGCGTGCGGCGGCGCTCGAGCTGGCGGGCCAGCTCCACGCGCAGCGGCATGGTGCGGTCGGGGCGGTACCTTGTGGGGACGGGGCCGGCGGCGAGCTCGCCCACCGTGCCCGTGTGGGTCGAGGCCTCTTGCGAGGTCATGGTTCCCCATCCTCCTCCATCGGCGGAGCCTCTCCGACCAGCTGCAGGAACGCGTCCTCGAGACGGCGCCGCGGCCCGGCCGAGGCGACGTCCACCCCGGCCGTGACGAGCGCCCGCACCGCCGACGCGCGCGGCGTGCCGTTCAGCTCGGCGTGCACCGCCCCGCCGTCGACCTGCACGGCGTGGACGCCGTTCAGCTCCCCGAGGACCGTGGCCGCCCGGTCCGGCGCGTCGACGGTGAACGTCGCCGCCCCGCCGCCGGCGATGATGTCCTCGACGGTGCCGTCGGCCACCACGAGGCCGCGGTGCATGACCACCACGTGCGTGCAGGTCTGCTCCACCTCCGAGAGCAGGTGGCTGGAGACCAGCACCGTGCGCCCGCCCGCGGCGTAGCGGTGCAGCACCTCGCGCATGGCGTGGATCTGGGGCGGGTCGAGCCCGTTGGTGGGTTCGTCGAGCACGAGCAGCTCGGGCAGGCCCAGCATGGCCTGGGCGATCGCGAGCCGCTGCCGCATGCCCTGGGAGTACGTGCCGACCCGCCGTCCGATCGACGCGCCCAGCCCCGCGATCTCCAGCGCCTCGGCGAGGTGGGCCTCGTCGGTGGGGCGGCCGGTCGCGGCCCAGTACAGGCGCAGGTTCTCGGCCCCGGAGAGGTGGGGCAGGAAGCCCGGCCCCTCGACGAACGCGCCGATCCGCGCCAGCACCGGCGCACCGGCGGCGACGGGGAGCCCGAACGCGGTGATGCGGCCCGCGGTGGGCCGGATGAGGCCCATCAGCATGC
>NZ_MKVV01000095.1:0-55138 GCF_001899645.1 Pseudonocardia sp. 73-21
CGCAACCTGATCAACTACCGGCTCCGGTCGCTACTGCACTGCGGGGCACTCGCACTCTAAATCCGGAAGAGCCGGATTACGGCCGTTCGGCCCAGTCGCTCAGCTCCAGATGGTCACGTACACCGGGGGGCGGAAGCGCGACGGCGGCACGCCCGCGCCGGGGAACCGCAGCAGCTTCATCGCCTCGGGGGTGCCCAGGAAGTGGCGCAGGGACGCGGCGGCCGGGGATCGCCGGTCGATCGGCAGCGTGGTGGCGTGCCAGCACAGCTCCAGCGGCGTACCGGGCACGTCCACCACCTGGAGCTCCCGGCGCCGCAGCTGGTGCACGGCGAGGTGGGCGATACCGGGCGCCGCCCCGCCGCCGCGCACGGCGGCCTCCCAGGCGGCGGTCTGGTTGGGGAAGACGCTCAGCCGGGAGTCGGGCACGCCCAGGTTGCGCAACAGGCGGCTGACGTCGCTGTCCGGGTCGGTGGCGGCCGGTTCCACGAGCCACGGCCACTGCGACGGCGCACCGCGCAGCCGGGCATCGGGTGCGGCGAGCACCACGAGCCGGCACCGGAAGACCGGTTCGCTGACCAGCCCGAGACTGCGGTCCCCGCCGAGGTACGGCCCGAGCGCCACGTCGGCGAGCCGCTGAGACACCAGCACGCCCATCTCGGCGGTGGCCGAGACGCCCGCCGAGACCTCGATCGACCCCGCCGAGCGTGCGGTGAACGCGTCGGCCAGCGGGCCCGCGACGAACTCGACGACGGAGTTCGGGGCCACCAGCCGCAGCTGTTCCGGCGCTCCCTGCGCGGACCGGACGGCCGACTCGGCCTCCGCACCGAGCGACACCATCTGCGCGGCGATCGTCAGGAGCCTGCTGCCGCCCGCCGTCATCGTCATGCCGCCGCCGCTGCGGGTGAGCAGCGGGTCGTCGAGGTACCTGCGCAGGGCGGCGAGGGCCTGGGAGACCGCGGGCTCGCTGACTCCCAGCGCGTTCGCCGCCGCCTTCACCGAGCCGAGGCGCGCGACCAGCACGAATGCGCTCAGCTGGGTCAGGGTCATGGGACCAGTGTGGCCCCCGTCACCACTAAGCGATCGGTTATTCGCCGATTGCCCCGGAGCATGACCCGGGCCACTATGGCGGCCATGGACCACGAGGAACCCACGGCGGGTGAGGCGATGTCCGTGCTGCGGGGCATCTGGAGCGCGCAACGCCCGAGCGGCGCCGACGCCGGCCCCAGCAACGCCAAGGTCTGCCGCAACATGAAGAACATCGGCTTCGGTGGCCTCGGCGAGGGTGGCGCCGACGGCGACTCCACCGCGGGCCCCGTCGACGACGACCAGCGCAGCGCCTGGCGGGAGCGCCTCCGGCGCGAGGGCAAGATCGTCCCGGGCGCCACCAGCCTGCGCGAGATCGTCCTGGGTGCAGCGGAGAACGGGCACTGACCACCGTCACCGGCGTCGCCGGGCTCACCGAGGCCCTGCGCGGCGCCGACTACCTGGCCGACCGCGGGCTGGCCACCGCCGTCTACGTGGCGCTGTCGCTGCGGCGTCCCCTGCTGCTCGAGGGGGAGCCCGGCGTCGGCAAGACCGAGATCGCCAAGGTGCTCGCGGCGGTGCTCGGGCGGGAGCTGATCCGGCTGCAGTGCTACGAGGGCATCGACACCAACCAGGCGCTCTACGAGTGGGACTACGCCCGTCAGCTCCTGCACATCCGGGCGATGTCCGAGCGCGGCGTGAGCGACGAGGCCGCGGTCGAGAAGCTGTTCGGGCCATCGTTCCTGCTGGAGCGCCCGCTGCTGCAGGCCGTGCGCGCCGGCGACCGCGCCGTGCTGCTCATCGACGAGATCGACCGCGCCGACGACGAGTTCGAGGCGTTCCTGTTGGAGATGCTGTCGGACTTCCAGATCACCGTCCCGGAGGTGGGCACGATCGTCGCGCCGTCGCCGCCGCTGGTGGTGCTCACGTCCAACCGCACCCGCGAGCTGCACGACGCGCTCAAACGCCGCTGCATGTACCACTGGATCGACTACCCGTCGCAGGAGCGCGAGGTCGAGATCGTCACCGTGCGGCAGCCCGGGGTGGGCCGGGAGCTGGCGACCAAGGTGGTGGCCGCGGTGCACCGGCTGCGCGAGATGGACCTTGCGAAGCCGCCGGGGGTCGCGGAGACCATCGACTGGGCCCGCACGCTGGAGTTCCTCGGCGAGACCGACCTGACGCCCGACGCCGCGGACGTCACCCTCGGCGCGGTGCTGAAGGAACGCGAGGACATGGAGCTGGCGCGCGACAACCTCGACGAACTGACCCGATGATCGTCGCGCTGCTCGTCGACTTCGGGCGGGCGCTGCGGCACCGGGGGATCTCCGTCGGCCCCGGTGACGTCGAGACGTTCTGCGCGGCGATGGCCACGCTCGACCCCACCGATCTCGACGACCTCTACTGGGGCGGCCGCACGTCGCTGACCAGCCGGCGTGACCACGTCCCTGTCTACGACGAGGTGTTCCGGGAGTTCTTCCTCGGCGAGAGCAACCCGGTCGAGGAGCTGCTGTCCCTGAAGGTCGACGCGGTCGAGGCCGAGGCCATGCTGGAGGTGCCCGCCACCGAGCCGCCCGGGGACGAGCGCGAGGAGCAGGACGAGACGCGGCTCGGGCTCGTCGCGTCGGGGATGGACACGTTGCGGCACAAGTCCTTCGCCGCCTGCACGCCGGCCGAGCTGCGGCTGCTGCGCCGGCTCATGGAGCAGATCCGGCTCACCCCGCCGCGCCGTCGCACCCGCCGCACCCGGGCGGCGCGCCACCGCGGGCAGCCCGATCTGCGCCGCACCGTCCGCGACTCGCTGCGGATGCACGGTGAGCCGGTGGCCCTGCGCCGCCGACGCCGGCGCGTCCGGCCGCGGCCGCTGGTGCTGATCCTCGACGTGTCCGGTTCGATGGCCGACTACTCCCGCGCCCTGCTGCAGTTCGCGTACTCCGCGCGGCGGGCCGCCCGCAAGGTCGAGGTGTTCTGCTTCGGCACCCGGCTCACCCGGATCACGGTGCCGCTGCAGAAGCGCAGTCCCGACGAGGCGCTGGCCGAGGCGGCCGCGCACGTCGTCGACTGGGAGGGGGGCACCCGCATCGGCGACTCCCTCGACGAGTTCGTGCGCGGGTGGGGACGGCGCGGGGTCTGCCGTGGCGGGGTGGTCGTCATCTGCTCCGACGGCCTCGACCGGGGCGACCCGGACACCCTGGACACCGCCCTGGAACGGCTCACCCGCCTGTGCCACCGCATCGTGTGGATGAACCCGCACAAGGGCGACGACGCGGCCTACCGGCCGTCGACGATGGGCATGATGGTGGCCGAGCCGCACATCGACGTGCTGCTCTCGGGCCACGACCTCAGCAGCCTCACCGAGCTGGCGGTCCTGCTGCCCGAGCTGCGTTAGGAGGGGACGACATGACCAGGTGGAGCGTCGCCGTCGAGGCCGAGGGCGACCGCGTCATGGAGCTCGACGAGATCGTCGAGCTGGCCGACGCCGTGGCCCCGGCCGGCGGCATCGCGTCGGGCATCGGCACGCACCGCTACGGCGCGCAGCTCGTGGTCGAGGCGGAGACGCGCGAGGAGGCCCTCGACCGGGGCCGCGCCGAGTTCGCCGCCGCCGTGGAGAAGGCCCGGCTGCCCGTCTTCGACGTGGTGCGGGCCGAGGCGGTCAGCGAGGCCGAGGACGCTGAGCCCGAATGATCCGGCTGGGCTCGCTCGCCGGCTACGCGTTCTCCGGCCCGCGGGTGCTGGGCAGCTGGACCCCGCCGCCGCGGCCCGGCGTGTACGCCGTGCTCTACAAGCCCGACCCCGACTCGGAGAAGTACGCCGTGATCTACGTCGGGCACGCCGACGACCTCGCCACCGAGGGTTTCCCCTTCCGGCACCGGCGCTCGCCGTGCTGGGTGAAGCGCGCGGGCTCGAAGTGGAAGGTGCACATCGCGTTCCTCGAGGTCCCGGGCGGCAACCGCGGCCACCGCGAGATGATCACGAACGAGCTGGTGGCGGTCTACCACCCGTTCTGCAACGAGCAGCAGTACGACAACGAGTGGCGCGCGGAGTGGATCGGGGAGTACTCCGACGCCCCGAACACCGCGCCCCTGCCCCCGCACCGTTCCGGCGACCACATCTGACCTGCGAGGACGCTATGGCGCGTCCGACATGTGCAGCGTGGCGTCGATCTCCGCGAGCCGGATGCTGTGCCGGCGGGCGTGGTGGCCGCAGAACATCAGCTCGCCACCGGACGGGAGCACCGCCCGGACCCGGGCGGCCGCGCCGCAGCGGTCGCACCGGTCGAGCGCGGACAGGTCCGCCGGGCTGCTGAGTGACGAGATGGAGTTCATGGCGGGCAACCTCTCGATCGGGGTGTCACCGAGTGTGGTGGGTACCCCGGCGCGGCCGGACTCACCGCGGCGGAGACATCGACGATCCCGGACCTCATGCTGTTGTCACCGATCGGCAACCCGGCCGCTCCACGGAACAGGTGCCCCGCGCGCGATGCTCCGCGTGTGGCTCCGTCTCCCGCCCCCGGGTGGCCCCGGGCGTTTCGTGGGTCCCTGGCCGTGGCCGCAGGGCTCGTCACCTGGGACCGGTTGCAGGGGGCCGCGTATCTGCGGGTGTTCCCCGACATCTACGTGCCCGTCGGTGACGCGCCGCCGAAGCTCGCCCTCCGGTCCCGCGCCGCCTACCGGCTCGTGGGGGGGCGGGGCGTCCTGTCGGGGTACTCGGCGGCCGAGATCCTGGGGGCGTCGTGCGGGCCGGGGAGGACGCCCGCGGAGGTGATGGTGCCGGGCGGTGGGCAGCGACAGCATCCGGGCCTGCTGGTGCACCGCGACCGCCTGGTGCACGCGCCTGGTGGACAAGGGCTGGCGCATCTACCGCTACACGGAGTACGAGATCCACCGGGAGCAGCAACGGATCCTGGACGAGGTGGGCCGGGCGCTGGAACGCGTGAGGTGAACGTGGTGGGGCTGCCGGGGCCGGCCATGCCCCACCACGTTCACCTCACCCGCGGAACCCGACGGTGTCGAGGATCCGGGACCTGCGGGTGCCCGACGCCGGTCTCGCCACTGCCGCCCGGTCCGGGACCGGGTTCACCTTCTCGATGATCTCCTCCGCGTAGCCGTAGAGGAGGGGCAGTGCCCCGGAGACCCGGGCGCCCGTCGCGTTGATGTGCTTCAGGCCGGGGCGGATGAGGGTGGCGTCGTCGCGGATCTGCTGGACGAGGCCGTCACCCGCCTCCAGCGTCGTCGCGATCTTCCCCAGCAACGACCCGGTCCAGTAGAGGAAGAACGCCAGGCCGGCGATCAGGACGACGATCTCGATGACGGTCAGGACGACCATGTCAGACCTTCGGGGTGGGGTAGGGGATGGTGCCGAGGACGCGGCCGAGGAACAGGTGGTGCTGCAGTCCCTCGGCGAGAACCTGGTCGAGCCCGCCGCCGACCGTGGTGATCAGCGTCGTGTCCTTCGTGTTCGCGGTGATCCCGATGAGGTTGCCGGCCACCTGCTGCACGCCCGCGTCGATGCGCTTCACGAACGCGATCAGCAGCGAGAGCAGCACGACCACGGCGACGATGACGACGGCGCCGATCACCAGGATCACCGTCCAGTAGGTGAGTTCTCCGTCGGACAGTGGCACGTCAGCCTCCCAACCGCGCGCGACCGCGCTGCAGCCCGCCGATGATCTCGCCGGCGTGGTCGATGGTCTCGCTCAGCCCGGCCAGGCCGGCGGTGTTGGTGCGGGAGCGGCCCAGCGCCTCGTCGATCTCCTGGGCCCTGGTACCGATCCTGTGGGCCAGCACCAGGATCGGCGTGACCAGCGCGACGACGACCACCACGACCACCAGCCCGATGACGAGTCCGAGCGTCCATCCGAAGGGCACCATCACACCGTCTCCGTCCAGGCCCGCACGGGGGCCAGGTTCGCGTTCACCGATCCGACCACCGACGGCACCGTGGCTGTCCGGTCCGCGATGACGCGGACCCCGGCGACGACGGAACCGAGCGTGGTGTGCACGTGGCGCAGGTGCAGGACCACCCGCAGGAGGCCGACGGCGGTGACCGCGATGATCAGTACCGCGATCACGACCGTGGTCCAGGCGACGAACGGCATCTCAGACCTCCACCTGCCGTGTCGATGCTCGGTCCGCTTCGCTCGCCCTCGGGGGCAGCAGCGTCGCGACGCTCCCCGCGTACCGGGTCGCCCCCACGGCGACCTGCCGGACCGTCTCGTCGGTCCTGGCCAGCAGTTCCGGCGTGTCGTCCAGCTCGCCGGCGAGCTCGACGCCGTGGGTCAGGATGTCGTCGGTCGCCGCGCGGATGCGCTCCACCGCCGACAGCACGCGGTTGAGCAGCCCGATCACCACCGGCAGCACGACGAAGAGCAGGACGGCGTTGCCGATCCACCAGAGCACCATCACCCGTCACCTGTTCCGGTCGTAGGGGAGGAAGAAGCGGGCCCACACGCGCTTGAGCGCCGCGATCGCGGCCCGCAGGCCGATCGCGAGACCGCTGGCGGGCGCGGCCGCGCGGATCGCGGTGGCGGTGCCCCCCGACCCCTGGTTGTCGATGTTGTACTGGACGCAGTCGGCGAAGCTGCCCATGAGCACGCCGGTGACGTCGGCGATCAGGCCCCGGCCGAACTGGGCGGCCGCGCCGGAGACGGTGAGGTCCTGGTCGACCTTCACCGTCGTGCCGCGGCCCGACGACAGCATCGTCGCGGTGATCGTCATGGCGGCTTCGCCGCGGCCACGGTCCTCCGACCCGGCCGCGTGCAGCACCATCCGGTGCGCGGTCTCGTCGGCGGAGACGATCTCCGCGACGCCGCTGAAGTTCAGCTTCACCGGGCCGAGCGCGGCGACGACCTTCCCGTCGTAGCGGCCGTTGCCGTCGTCCCCGACCAGCGACGCGCCGGGCAGGCACGGGGCCAGGTTGGGGACATCGAGAAAGTAGGCCCACACCTTCTCGACGGGTGCGGCCACCTCGAACTCGTTCTGCAGGATCACGCGTCGCTCCTGACGGGAGGCATGCCGGACACGTCCTGGCCGTCCTGGACGGCCTGCCAGACGCGGTCGGGCAGCAGCGGCATGTCGATGTTGCGGACGCCCGTGTCGGACAGGGCGTCGTGCACCGCGTTGACGAACGCGGCGGGCCCGCCGACCGTGGCGCACTCGCCGACGCCCTTGGCGCCCAGCGGGTGGTGCGGGCACGGCGTGACCACCTCGTGCAGCTCGAACCCGGGCGTCTCCCACGCGGTGGGCAGCAGGTAGTCCATGTAGTTCGAGCCGACGATGTTGCCGTCGGCGTCGTAGGTCTGGAACTGCATGCTCGCCGCGGCGTAGGCCTCGGTGAGGCCGCCCATGATCTGGCCCTCGACGATCATCGGGTTGATCCGCACCCCGCAGTCGTCGACGGCGACGACGCGCAGCACGTCCCAGACGCCGGTGGCCGGGTCGACCTCGACCGTCGCGATGTAGCAGGCGAACGGCCAGGTCAGGTTGGGCGGGTCGTAGTAGGCGTTGTTCTCCAGGCCGGGCTCCATGCCGTCGGGCATGTTGGAGTACGCGGCCATCGCGCACTCCTGGATCGTGGCGCCGCGCTCGGGCGCGCCGCGGACGTAGAAGCGGCCGAGCTCCCACTCGACGTCCTCCTCGGACACCTCCAGCAGGTGCGCCGCGAGCTTGCGCGCCTTGGCCCGGATCTTGCGGGAGACCATCGCGATGGCGGCCCCGGCCACCGGCGTCGAGCGGGAGGCGTAGGTGCCCATCCCGAACGGCGCGGTGTCGGTGTCGCCCTCCTCGACGATGACGTCGGCGGCGGGGATGCCCAGCTCGTGGGCGACGATCTGGCCCCACGTCGTCTCGTGGCCCTGGCCCTGGCTCTTCGCCCCGACGCGCAGGATCGCCTTGCCGGTCATGTGCACCCGCAGCTCGGCGGAGTCGAACATCTTGATCCCGAGGATGTCGTACTCGCGGCTGTTGCCGGCGCCGAGCGGCTCGGTCATCGTCGAGATGCCGATGCCCAGGCGCCTGCCGCGGGTGCGGGCCTCGGCCTGGTCGATCTTGAACTGGTCGTAGCCGATCGCGTCCAGACCGATCTGCAGGCACTTGCCGTACTGCCCGGAGTCGACGAGGAACCCGAACGGCGTGCGCGCGGGGAACGCGTCGTCGTGGAGCAGGTTGCGGCGGCGGAACTCGGCCTGGTCCATGCCCAGGTCGACCGCCGCGGCCTGCATCATCCGTTCCTGGAAGAACATCGCCTCGGTGACGCGGAACGAGCACCGGTAGGCGACACCGCCGGGGGCCTTGTTCGTGTAGTGCCCCTGCGCGGTGATGTGGCCGGCGCCGACGTCGTAGCAGGCGAACGCCGAGTGCATCAGCCCGATCTTGAACTTGCTGGGCTGGGCGTCGGAGAAGAACGCGCCCTGGTCGGTGTCGGCGTGCATCCGGACGGCGAGGATCTTCCCGTCGGAGCGCAGCGCCATCTCGCCGTCGAGGTACATGTCCCGGCCGAACCCGGTGGAGATCAGGTTGCCGGTCTTGTCCTCGATCCACTTCACCGGCTTGCCCAGTAGGATCGACGCGAGCGTGGCCGCGACGTAGCCGGGGTAGACGGGCACCTTGTTGCCGAACCCGCCGCCGATGTCGGGCGAGATGATCCGGATCATGTGCTCGGGCAGCTCCGTGACCAGCGCGAACGCGGCCCGGATGATGTGTGGCGCCTGCGTGGTCATGAAGACCGAGAGCTTCTGCGTGGCCGGGTTGTAGTCCGCCACGGCGCCGCAGCACTCGATGGGTGAGGGATGGCTGCGTGGGTAGTGCAGCTTCAGCTTCGACACGACGTCGGCCGTGGCGAAGGCGCGGTCGGTGGCCGCGCGGTCGCCGACCTCCCAGCGGTAGCAGGTGTTGTCGGTCTGGCCCTCCTTGTCGTCGCGGATGATCGGCGCGTCGGCGGCCCTGCTCTGCAACGGGTTGACGACCGGCGGCAGCGGCTCGTAGTCGACCACGATCGCCTCGCAGCCGTCCTTGGCGATGTACGGGTCGTCGGCGATGACGACGCACACCTCCTGGCCCTGGAAGCGCACCTTGTCGGTGGCCAGCACGGCCTGGGTGTCGTAGGACAGCGTGGGCATCCAGGCGAGGTTGCGCTGCGCCATCATCTCGCCGGTGAGCACCAGCCGGACCCCCGGGATCTCCCAGGCCTTGCTGGTGTCGATGCTCGTGATCGTCGCGTGGGCCAGCGGGCTGCGGAGGACCTCCATGTGCAGCATGCCGGGCAGCTTGATGTCGTCGACGTAGTTGCCGCGACCGCGCACGAACCGGGCGTCCTCGACGCGCCGGCGGCTCGCGCCCATGCCGCCGATCTTGACCTCGTCCACCGCGGTCACGACACACCACCACTCTTCTTCTCGGCCGCCCAGAGGACCGCCTTGACGATGTTCTGGTAGCCGGTGCAGCGGCAGAGGTTGCCCGAGATCGCCCAGCGGACCTCCTCCTCGGAGGGGTCCGGGTTGCTCTCCAGCAGGGCGTGGGAGGTCAGCATCATCCCGGGCGTGCAGAACCCGCACTGGAGCGCGTGCTCGCGGGAGAAGCCCTCCTGCACCGGGTCGAGCTCGCTGGGCGTGCCCAGCCCCTCCACGGTGGTGATCTCGTGCCCGTCGGCCTGCACCGCGAGCATCGTGCAGGACTTCACGGGCGTGCCGTCGACGAGCACGGTGCACGCACCGCAGCTGGTGGTGTCGCAGCCGAGGTGGGTACCGGTCAACGCGAGCCCCTCGCGCAGCAGGTGGGCCAGCAGCAACCGCGGCTCCACCTCGACCACGCGCTTCTCCCCGTTGACGGTGACCGTGATGCGCCGCTCGTCGACGCCGACCTCGCGGACGACGGAGGACTGTCCGTAGCTCATGCTGCCGCACCCACTTCCTGCCGTTGGAGTCCGCGTCTCACGAACGTCGCCACCACGTGGCGCTTGTAGGCCGCGCTGCCGCGGTGGTCGCTGCGGGGCTGGGCCGCCGCGGCCGCCAGCTCGGCGGCCTCGTCGATCGTGTCCGTGGTCAGGGCCCGGCCGGTCAGGGCCTGCTCGGCCGCGGTCGCCGCGATGTTGCTGGGGCCGACGCCGGTGAGCGCGATGCCCGCGCGGGTCACGGTGTCGCCGGACATCTCCAGCGCGACGGCGACCCCGGCCGTGGCGAAGTCGCCGACGCGCCGTTCCAGCTTGAGGTAGCTGCCCGAGACGTGCCCCTGCGCGGCGGGGACGACGGCCTCGATCGCGATCTCGCCCGGCAGCAGCGCGTTCTGGAACGGGCCGAGCGAGAACTCCGAGGCCGGGATCGTCCGCCGCCCCGAGGGGCCGAGCGCGACGATCGAGCCGCCGAGCGCGAGCAGCACCGACGCCCAGTCGCCCTGGGGGTCGGAGTGGCACAGCGACCCGACGAGCGTGCCCCGGTTGCGCACGATCGGGTCGGCGATCAGGGGGGCGGCCGAGGCCATCAGGGGGTGGCGGCCCGGCAGGAGCGCCGAGCGCTCCAGCGAGACGTGGCGGCACAGCGCGCCGATGCGCAGCGTGCCGTCGGCGTCCTCTCGGTGGTGGTCGAGCCCGGGGATGTTGTTGATGTCCACGAGCAGTTCGGGTGCGGCGAAGCGCAGCTTGAGCAGGGGCACGAGGCTCTGACCGCCGGCGAGGATCTTGGCCTCGTCGCCGAACCGGGTGAGCAGCGCACGGGCCTCGTCGAGCGAGCGGGGCGCCTCGTACCGGAAGCGGGACGGATACATCGCTGGTCTCCCTCTACAGCCGCGGACGCGGACGTCGGTACGGCTCGCGCTCGGGTTCGGCCACCGCGACGGGCAGCACGTCCTCCTCGGGGTCCGGGCGCGGTTGCTGGTGCGGGGGCCACGGGCCGGCCACCGGCTGGCCGGCGATCTTCATGAACTCCGTCAGCTGCGGCCAGGCCCAGATCGTGGGGCTCCGGCCCTCCTTCGGCGCGTCCTCGATGAGCTCGAACATCCGCGGGTTGCCGGTGCTGTGACCGCTGGACTCGATCGCCATTCGTCCTCGCTCGCGTGGTCCTGTGTGATGAGGGGCACATGCTGCACCCGGTTGCGCCGGACCGCCTAACCGTCCTAAGTGAAGGCTTAAGTGCTCTTGTCCGGCTCCGCGAACGGGATCACCATGGCCGGACCCACCGGCGGGAGAGCGATGCAGGTCCCAGCTCACTTCGAGTACCAGCGCGCCACCAGCGTCGAGCACGCGATCGCGCTGCTGACCCGCCACGGACCGGAGACGCGCGTGGTCGCGGGCGGGCACAGCCTCATCCCGATGATGAAGCTGCGCCTGGCCCAGCCGGAGATGCTGATCGACATCAACGACCTGGGCGAGCTCGCCGGGATCACCGTGGCGCCGGGCGTGCTCCGGCTCGGCGCGATGGTGCGCCACGCCGACCTGCTCGGGTCCGCGCAGGTCGGAGCGCTGCTGCCGGTGCTGCACGACGCGGAGCGCGTGATCGCCGACCCCGTGGTGCGCAACCGCGGCACCATCGGGGGATCGGTGTGCCAGGCCGACCCGTCCGAGGACCTCGCGGGGGCCTTCTGCGCGCTGCGGGCGGTCGCCGTGATCCGGGGCGCCGACGGCGACCGGGCCGTCCCGATGCGGGAGTTCTTCACCGGTCCCTACGAGACGGTCGTCGGCCCGGCCGAGGTGCTGGTCGAGCTGCGGGTGCCGCTCTGGTCGGCGGGGAGCGCGTACCTGAAGGTGGACCGCCGCTCCGGCGACTGGGCCGTCGCCGCGGCCGCGGCCGCGGTGGCGACGGGGCCCGGTGGGGTGGTCACCGAGGTCGGGATCGGGCTCACGGCCGTCGGGCGGTTCCTGGCGGAGGAGGCCGAGGACTTCCTCCGCGGCCGCGCCGCCACCGAGGCGAACCTCGTCGAGGCGGGGCGGGTCGCGGCACAGCACTGCCGGCCGACCGCCGACCAGCGCGGACCCGTCGACTACAAGCGCCACCTCGCCGGCGAGCTCACCACCCGGGCGCTGCGCCTGGCCGTCGAGCGGGCGGCCTGACGTGGAGATCACCGTGGTCGTCAACGGCCGCGAGCACACCCGCGAGATCGAGCCCCGGCTGCTGCTGGTGCACCTGTTGCGCGACGAGCTCGGCCTCACCGGCACCCACTGGGGCTGCGACACCTCCAACTGCGGTGCGTGCGTGGTCTGGATGGACGACGTGCCCGTGAAGTCGTGCACGGTGCTCGCGGCCATGGCGTCCGGGAGGCGGGTGCGCACCGTCGAGGGACTGGAGGGGCCGTTCGGGCTCGACCAGGTGCAGCGGTCTTTCGCGCTGTGTCACGGCCTGCAGTGCGGGTTCTGCACACCGGCGATGCTGCTGACCTCGCGCTGGCTGCTCGACCACAACCCCGACCCGTCCGAGGGGGAGATCCGCTCCGCCCTCTCGGGCATCACGTGCCGGTGCACCGGGTACGAGAACATCGTCCGGGCCGTTCGGCACGCCGCGCGTTCCGAGGCCGGGTCATGAGTGCGCCTCCGGCGCCCGTGCGCGGAAATCAGTGCCCTGACCCTGATTTCCGCGCACGACCTGCCGGGGCCGAGAGCTCGACGCCCATGGGCCACGGGTCGATGCTCCGCAAGGAGGACGCGCGGTTCCTGCGCGGGCGCGGGCGCTTCGTCGACGACATCCAGCTGCCCGGCATGCTGCACGCCGCGGTGCTGCGCAGCCCCTACGCGCACGCCCGGATCGTCTCGGTCGACACGAGTGCGGCGGAGTCGCACCCGCTGGTGCGCGCCGTGATCACCGGCGAGATGCTCGCCGACCGCGGCCTGGCCTGGATGCCCACGCTCTCGCACGACGTGCAGGCCGTGCTGGCCACCGACAAGGTGCGCTACCAGGGACAGGAGGTGGCCTTCGTCGTCGCCGAGAACCGCTACGCCGCACGGGACGCGCTCGCCCTGATCGACGTCGAGTACGAGCCGCTCACCCCGGTCGTCGACGCGCAGCAGGCCCTCGCCCCGGACGCGCCGCTGGTGCGCGACGAGATCGACGGCCGCACCGACAACCACATCTTCGACTGGGAGGCCGGTGACGCCGCCGCCACCGACGCGGTGTTCGCCGCCGCCGCCCACGTCAGCGCCTGCGACCTGCTCTACCCGCGCGTGCACCCGGCGCCGCTGGAGACCTGCGGCATCGTCGCGAGCTCGGACGCGGTGAGCGGGAAGCTCACGGTGTACGCCACGGCCCAGGCCCCGCACGCGCACCGCGCCATGTACGCGTCGATCGCCGGGATCCCCGAGCAGAAGATCCAGATCATCGCGCCGGACATCGGCGGCGGGTTCGGCAACAAGGTCGGCATGTACCCGGCCTACCTCTGCGCGGTGGTGGCGTCGGTGATCACCGGCGCGCCGGTGAAGTGGACCGAGGACCGCTCCGAGAACCTCATGACCACCTCGTTCGCCCGCGACTACCACATGCGCGGCGAGATCGCGGCCACCGCGGACGGCACGATCCTGGGCCTGCGCGTGCGGGTGCTGGCCGACCACGGTGCGTTCAACGGCACCGCGCAGCCGTCGAAGTTCCCGGCGGGGTTCTTCCACACGTTCACCGGCTCCTACGACATCCCCGCGGCCCACTGCCGCGTCACGGGCGTCTACACGAACAAGGCACCCGGCGGCGTCGCGTACGCGTGCTCGTTCCGGATCACCGAGGCGTCGTACCTGGTGGAGCGCATGGTCGACGTGCTCGCCCACGACCTCGGGCTCGACCCCGCGGCCGTCCGGATGGGCAACCTGCTGCGCCCCGAACAGTTCCCGTACGTCTGCGCGACGGGCTGGGAGTACGACTCCGGTGACTACGCCCGAGCGCTGGAGCTGGCCCTGGAGATGGCGGGCTACGACGAGCTGCGCCGCGAACAGGTGGCGCAACGGCAGGCGTACGAGGAGACCGGGCGCGGCACCGTGATGGGCGTCGGCATCAGCTTCTTCACCGAGGCCGTCGGCGCCGGGCCGCGGAAGATGATGGACGTCTTCGGCTTCGGCATGGCCGACGGTGCCGACCTGCGCGTGCACCCGTCCGGTTCGGCGGTGCTCGCCGTGTCGTGCATGTCGCAGGGGCAGGGCCACGAGACGACGTTCGCGCAACTCGTCGCGGAGGAGCTCGGGATCTCGCCGGACGACGTCGAGGTCGTGCAGGGCGACACCGACCGCACCCCGTTCGGCCTGGGCACCTACGGGTCGCGGTCGACGCCGGTGTCGGGCGCGGCCACCGTGGTGGTGGCGCGCAAGGTGCGTGAGCGCGCCCGCATCGTCGCCGCCGCGATGCTCGAGGTGGCCCCCGCCGACCTGGAGTGGACGAAGGGCCGGTTCGACGTGCGCGGCGTGCCGGGTGTCGGGGTGACCATCGGCGAGATCGCGCGGGCCGCCCACTCCGACCTGGAGCTGCCCGAGGGCGTCGAGGGCCACCTGGACGCCTCCTGCGTCTACAACCCGCCCAACCTGACGTTCCCGTTCGGCGCGTACATCTGCGTCGTCGACGTGGACCCGGGCACCGGGCAGGTGAAGGTCCGCCGGTTCGTCGCGGTGGACGACTGCGGGGTGCGGATCAACCCGATGATCGTCGAGGGACAGATCCACGGCGGACTGGCCGACGGGATCGGGATGGCGCTGATGGAGCTGATCGCCTTCGACGGCGACGGCAACCACCTCGGCGCGTCGTTCATGGACTACCTGCTGCCGACGGCGGTGGAGTGCCCGTCCTGGGAGCTGGGGACGACGGTCACGCCGTCGCCCCACCATCCCATCGGGGCGAAGGGCGTGGGGGAGTCGGCGACCGTCGGGTCTCCGGCGGCGGTGGTGAACGCGGTGCTGGACGCGATCGGGGTGCGGCACGCCGACATGCCGCTCACCCCGGCGCAGGTGTGGCGGGCGGTGCAGGGCCGGCCGATGCGAACGGATCTGGCGGTGAGTGATGGGTGGTGAGTGATGGGTAGAGCCGATCTCCTGGAGCGTGTGAACGGGCTGCGCACCGGCCGTACGCCGTTCGTGCTGGCCACGGTGGTGCGGGCCGAGCGCCCGACGAGCGCCAAACCGGGCGACTGCGCGCTGGTGCTGGCCGACGGCACGATCGACGGCTTCGTCGGCGGCGTCTGCGCGGAGTCCACCGTGCGGCTGGAGAGCCTTCGGCTGCTGCGGTCCGGGGAGTCCGGGCTGCTGCGGATCACGCCGGCCGCCGACGACGGGCCCGCGCAGGAGGGCGTGCGCACCGTCGGCAACCCGTGCCTGTCCGGCGGCACCCTGGAGATCTTCCTGGAGGCGATGATCCCGCCGGTGCTGGTCTCGGTGTACGGCGAGGCGCCGGTGGCGCGGGCGCTGGTGAGGGTCGGGAACGCGCTGGACTGGGACGTGCGCTCCGGCGTCGACCCGGCCGCGCCGATCGCGGCCGACACGTCCGCCGTCGTCGTGGCGTCGCACGGCCGCGACGAGGCCACCGTCCTGCGGGCGGCGCTCGCCGCGGGCGTCGGCTACGTGGCGCTGGTGGCCAGCCGTCGCCGCTCGGCGGGGGTGCTCGAGGAGCTCACGGCGCTGGGGGTCGGCCCGGACGAACGGGCACGGATCCACGCGCCCGCCGGGCTCGACATCGGTGCCCGGACGGCCGCGGAGATCGCGCTGTCGGTGTTCGCCGACATCGTGGCGCACCGGCCGCGGGTGGACCTGCCCTCCGAGCCGGAGGGGACGATCGTGCACGCCGCCACCGACCCCGTCTGCGGGATGGACGTCGCGGTCACGCCGTCCAGCATCTCGGCCCGGCACGCCGAGGAGGTGGTCTACTTCTGCGGCACCGGCTGCCGGCAGGCCTTCCTCGACGACCCGGCGCGGTTCGCCCGCTGACCGCCGACCTCGCAGCCCGTATGTCGTCCTCGCAGCCCGCCGGCGCGCTGCGACGTGCTCGACGGGCTGCGACGTCGGGGCCGGCCCTACTGGCGGGTGCCGAACATCCCCGTGAACGTGCTGCGGAAGACCTGCTCGTCGCCGCGGTGCAGGGCGGCCCGCAGCCGCACGAGCCCCAGGCCCGGACGGCTCTTCGACAGCCGTGCCTCCAGGATCTCCATCGTGGCGCGCAGCTCGTCGCCCGCGAACACCGGCGCGGGCCAGGCGATGTCCTCCCCGCCGGGGGAGCCGAGCGAGGTGGCCTTGTTCAGCACCTCGTCGACGTAGAGGCGCATCCAGATGCCGGCGGTGAACCAGCCCGACGCGGCGAGGCCCTTGAACAGCGACTCGGCCGCGGCGGCCTCGTCGAGGTGGAAGGGCTGGGGATCGAAGCGGCGGGCGAACGCCACCATCTCGTCGCGGTCGACCACGGTGGTGCCGAGGTCGAACACGCGGCCGGGGGTGAGGTCCTCGAAGGCGAGCTCGGGCATGCCGGTGATCGTCGCACGGACCCGCTCAGCCGAGTGCGGCCAATCCGGCCTGTGCCACGTCCATGTCCTGGCTCCAGTGCCCGCCGCTGACGCCGATCGCGCCGACGCGCTCGCCGTCGACGACGATAGGGTAGCCGCCACCGAAGATCACCAACCGGGGGATGCCGGTCGGGGCACCCGCGGCCAGCGGCGCGTCCCCGGAGATGAAGTCGTGCCACTCGTGGGTGGGCATGCCGAACCCGTTGGCGGTGTAGGCCTTGTCCTGCGCCACCTGCGACGAGGGCAGCGGCGCCCCGTCCATCCGGGAGAACGCCTTGAGGTTGCCGCCGACGTCGAGGACCGCGATGCACATCGGCACCCCGATCCCGACGGCCCTGGCCTCGGCCGCCGCGATCATGCGGTGGGCGGCGTCGGTGCTGATGCTGGTGGCGGCCACGGTGTCGCTCATCGGGTGATCCTGCATCAACGGCCGACGAATCCCAACGCCTCCACGTGCAGCACCCCGTTGGACGAGACGCCGTCCCCGCCCGCGAACGTGTCGGCGCCGGTCAGGTCCGTCAGCCGCCCGCCCGCCTCGGTGAGGATCGGGACGAGCGCGGCGAGGTCCCACGGGTTCGCCGCCGCGTCCACCGCGATGTCGACGACGCCCTCGGCCACGAGGCAGTGCTGCCAGAAGTCGCCGAACGCGCGGGTCTCCCACACGGCGTCGACGAGGGCGAGGTAGCGGTCGAGGCGGCCCTGCTCCGCGAACGTGCGCAGGTCGGTGGTGGACAGGTACGCGTCACCGATCCCGCCGACCCCCGAGACCGCGATCGCCCGCGGCTCTCCGCCCGGCACGTCGGTGGTCCAGGCGCCCAGCCCTCGGGCGGCCCACCAGCGCCGGCCCAACGCGGGTGCGCTGGCGACGCCGACCACCGGCACCCCGCCGTCGGTGAGCGCGATCAGCGACGCCCACGCGGGCATGCCGCGCGAGAAGTTCTTGGTGCCGTCGATCGGGTCGAGCACCCAGCTGCGGCCGACGGTGGGCACCTCGCCGCCGCCCTCCTCGCCGAGCACGTCGTCGTCGGGGCGCTCGGCGGCGATCAGCGCGCGCAGGGCCTCCTCGGTGGCGAGGTCGGCGTCCGTGACGGGGGTGCGGTCGGGCTTGCGGGTGACACGCAGGTCCGCGGCCCGGAAGCGCGGGAGCGCGATCGCGTCGGCCGTGTCGGCCAGTCGCAGGGCGAGGTCGAGATCGGCGTTCATGTCCACGGTCTGTGAGCCTGCCAGGCGCCACCCTCTGATCGTCCGACGGGCATAAGGTGAGTCCGTGACCACCACAGTCCTGCTGGCGGAGGACGACAGCGCGATCGCCGAGCCCCTGTCGCGTGCCCTGCAGCGCGAGGGCTACGAGGTGGACGTCGCCTCCGACGGGCTCGCCGCGCTCGAGCGCGTCCGCCTCGGGCACATCGACCTGCTCGTGCTCGATCTCGGCCTGCCGGGCATGGACGGCCTCGAGGTCTGCCGCCGTGTTCGGCTCGACTTCCCCGACCTGCCGGTGCTCATGCTCACCGCCCGCACCGACGAGGTCGACTTCGTCGTCGGCCTGGACGCCGGGGCCGACGACTACGTCGGCAAACCCTTCCGGCTCGCCGAGCTGCTGGCGCGGGTCCGGGCCCTGCTGCGCCGGCTCACCCCGGAGGCGGTGGAGGTCGGCGGCGTCCGGATGGAGCTCTCGGGCCGGCGCGTGCTCGTCGACGGCGCCGAGGTGGGCCTGGCCAACAAGGAGTTCGAGCTGCTGCGGGTGCTGCTGCTGCGCGCCGGGCAGGTCGTCACCCGGGAGGAGATCCTGCGCGAGGTCTGGAACGACCCCGAGATGAAGACGTCCAAGACGCTCGACATGCACATGTCGTGGCTGCGCCGCAAGATCGGTGGCGAGCAGCGCATCGCGACGGTGCGCGGTGTCGGGTTCCGGTTCAACCATGACTAGTCGGTAATGCGCCGCCGCATCCTCCAGTCCACGCTGCTGGTCGTCACCATCACCGCGCTGGTGCTCGGCGGGCCGCTGGCGATCACCACCTGGCAGCTGGTCAAGGACCTCACCACCGCCGAGCTGACGGGCCGCCTCGAGGTGGTGGCCACGCGGCTGGGCAGCCCCGACGCGTCCATCGACGTGCCCGGTGTCGAGCTCGCGGTGCCGCCGGGGGGCCGGCTGCTGCTGCTGCGCGACGGGCAGCCCACCCAGGCGGTCGGCAGCACCTCCGTCGGTGAGGACCCGGTCTTCGCGTTCCTGCCGTTCGGCCCCGGAGGCGTCCTGCGGCTGGAGGAGCCGCGCTCGATCATGCGCACCCAGCAGCTGCAGGTGACGTTCATCGTGCTGCTGCTGGTGGTGCTGTCGGTGAGCACCGGTGCCGTGGTGGCCACGGTCACGGCACGGCGCCTGGCCGAACCGCTCTCCGACGTGGCCGACCGCGCCGCCCGGCTGGGCGCCGGCGACTTCCGGTCCGCCCCGGGGCGCCACGGCATCCCGGAGCTCGACCGCGTCTCCGACGTGCTCGACACCTCCGCCGCGGCGCTCGCCGACCTGGTGCAGCGCGAGCGGGAGCTCGTCGGCGACGTCTCCCACCAGCTGCGCAGCCGCCTCACCGCGCTGCAGTTGCGGCTCGACGAGCTGGCCACCCACCCCGACCCGAGCGCCCGGCGCGAGGCGATGGCCGCCCTGGAGCAGACCGAGAAGCTCACCGCCGTGCTCGACGAGCTGCTCGACGCGGCCCGGGCCGCCCGCGCGGCCGGGGCCGAGGTGGCGGACCTGCGCGAGGGGCTCACCGCCGTGGCCGAGGAGTGGCGGCCGGCGTTGAAGGCGGAGGGGCGCTCGCTCAAGCTCCGGGTCCCCGACGGGTTGCTCGCCCGCGTCACGCCCACCCGGATCCGTGAGGCCGTCGGCGCGCTCGTGGACAACGCGATCCAGCACGGCGGTGGCACCGTCACCCTCAGTGCCCGCTCCACCGAGACCAGCATCCTGGTGGAGGTGGCCGACTCCGGCGCCGGCGTGCCCGAGGAGCTGGTGCCGCACGTCTTCGACCGCGGCGTGTCGGTCGGCTCGTCCACGGGCCTGGGCCTGGCGCTGGCCCGGGCGCTGGTGGAGGCCGACGGCGGGCGCCTGGAGCTCTCCCGGGCCCGCCCGGCGATGTTCACGATCTTCCTGCCGGCCGCCCGCGCCGACGACGTCGTGTCGGCGCCCCGACCGGCGCGCACCAGCCCCCGCTGAACCGCGGGACCTGTCTCAGTCCTGGGCGGTGGGCACCTGGCGGCGGACGTCCTGGTCGGGGAAGACATACCTGCGGAAGGCCCACCAGCGGAACGCCATGCCCACCAGCGTGCCGATGATCTGGCCGCTGACGAAGTCGGCCACCTCCTGGCCGAATGGGCTGACGTTGGGGATCTGCAGGTCCAGCAGGTAGCGGGAGACGGCCAGCGGGGCCGTGTACACGGCCACGCCGATGCCGCTGATGACGAAGAACAGCATCGCCTCGTGGTGCGTCTCCCGGCCGCCGCGGGTGCGGAAGGACCACTCGCGGTTGAGGACGTAGGACACGATCGTGGCCACCAGCACTGCGATGATCTTGGCGGTCAGCGGCTTGGAGGAGAGCACCGTGGACTTCAGGACCAGGAACACCGTGGTGTCGATGACCCAGGTGGTGCCGCCGACCATTCCGAACTTGAGCAGCTCGCGGTGCTTGATCGCCAGCGCCCGGTAGGGCTCGGGGATCGCGGCGAGCGCGGATTCGACCATCGACACCTGTTCGATCGTGCCAGAGGCGGCGGGCTCGTGCCCTCACCGGGGCGCCATGTCTCCCTTACCCCGAGGGTAGGTTCCAGGTCCGTGGAGAACTCCCTTCCGGTCGTCGGCATGATCGGTGCCGGACAACTGGCCCGTATGACCCACCAGGCCGCCATCGCGCTGGGGCAGTCGCTGCGCGTGCTGGCCGTGGATCCCGGCGACCCCGCCGCCGTCGTGTGCTCCGACGTCCGGCCGGGCGGGGCCGACGACCTCGCGGCGCTGCGGGCGTTCTCCCGTGGCTGCTCGGCCGTCACGTTCGACCACGAGCAGGTGCCCCAGGAGAACCTGCGCGCGCTCGTCGCCGACGGCGTCACCGTCCGGCCCGGTCCGGACGCGCTGCTGCACGCCCAGGACAAGCTCGTCATGCGTCGCCGGCTCGACGCACTGGGGGCGGCGATCCCCCCGTTCGCCGAGATCCTGAGCCCCGACGACCTCACCGCGTTCGTCGCCGAGCACGGCCCGTCGGTCGTGAAGGCCGTGCGCGGCGGCTACGACGGGCGCGGCGTCTGGATGGACCCCACGCCCGCGGAGGTGGCCGAGCTGCTGGCCGCGGGCACCCCGCTCATGGTGGAGCAGCGGGTGGCGATGCGGCGCGAGCTGGCCGCGCTCGTGGCGCGGTCGCCGTTCGGGCAGGCGGCGGCGTGGCCGGTGGTGGAGACCGTGCAGGCCGACGGCCAGTGCGTGCAGGTGCTCGTCCCCGCCCCGGGCCTCGACCCCGACGTCGCGTCGGCGGCGCAGGAGCTCGCGCTGCGGATCGCCTCCGAGCTGGACGTGACCGGGCTGCTGGCGGTGGAGTTCTTCGAGAGCGCCCCGCGGAGCGCAGGCGGAGCGGGCATCGGCGCTGCCGGCCGGCTCGTCGTCAACGAGCTGGCCATGCGGCCCCACAACTCCGGGCACTGGACGATCGAGGGCTCCCGCACGTCGCAGTTCGAGCAGCACCTGCGCGCCGTGCTCGACTACCCGCTCGGCGCCACCACCCCCACCGCGCCCGCCGTGGTCATGGCGAACGTCCTCGGCGCGGCCGAGCCCGTCGCGATGAGCACCGACGAGCGCCTGCACCACCTGTTCGCCCGCTTCCCCGACGTCAAGGTGCACCTCTACGGCAAGACCGAACGCCCGGCACGCAAGGTCGGCCACGTGACGGCGCTGGGCGGCGACATGGAGCAGGTGCGGGCGAAGGCGGCCCTGGCGGCGGAGTGGCTGAGCAGGGCGGTGTGGGCGGACGGCTGGGACGCCCACGCGGGCGCCCCGACCCTTCCGACGAGCGGCACCCTCGTCGGATAGGTTCCGACGGGAGTGCCGCTCGTCCGCGGTGCCGTTCGAGAGGGAGAGGTTCCGTGGCAACCGTCGGTGTGATCATGGGGTCGGACTCCGACTGGCCCGTCATGTCGGCGGCCGTCGACGCGCTCTCCGAGTTCTCCGTCTCCTCCGAGGTGGGCGTCTACTCGGCGCACCGCACGCCGCAGCGGATGCTCGACTACGCCACCAGCGCCGTGGAGCGGGGGCTGCGGGTGATCATCGCCGGGGCGGGCGGGGCCGCCCACCTGCCGGGGATGGTCGCCGCGGCCACGCCGCTGCCGGTGATCGGGGTACCGGTGCCGCTGGCGCGGCTCGACGGGCTCGACTCCCTGCTGTCGATCGTGCAGATGCCCGCGGGCGTCCCGGTGGCGACCGTCGCGGTGGGGGGCGCCCGCAACGCCGGGCTCCTCGCGGTCCGGATCCTCGCCGCCGGTGATCCGGACCTGCTCGCGCGGATGACGGAGTTCCAGGCGGAGCTCGAACGGTCGGTGCTCGCGAAGGACGCCGCGCTCAGGGCCACCGTTCCGGACCAGTGACCACCCGGCCGTAACCCGGATGGCCTACAACCGATCGTGTGTCACGTCCCGAACAACGGGGTATGCGCACTTTCCCGCCGCTCGCGGTGGACGACGCCGACGTCGGTGTGCTGCGCAGCTGGATCCACGCCGACGCGCCCCAGACGGCCCGTCGGGCCCACATCGTCCTGCTCTCCGGCGCGGGTCTCGGCCCGAGTGCGGTGGCCGACGAGGTCGGGTGCTCGAAGCAGACGGTCATCACCTGGCGTGAGCGGTACCGGTCCCTCGGCCTCGCCGGCCTGCGTGACGCCCCGCGGTCGGGCCGCCCGGCCACCGTCGACCCGCTGGCCGTCGTCGCCCGCACCCTGGACCCGCCGGTGCCCGGTGTCGCCCGCTGGTCGACCCGCACGCTGGCCGCGGAGCTCGGCATCAGCAACGTCGCGGTCGCGAACATCTGGCGCGCCTGGGGAATCAGCCCGGCCCCGGGCGGGCGGGTGCAGCTGGCCACCGAGCCGGCCGTCGAACGCGCCGTCACCATGGTGCGGGGCCTGTACCTCGGCGGCCGGACGCGCGTCCTCGCCGTGCAGCTCGACGACCGCACGCCCGTGCCGTCGAGCAGGCGGGTCGGGGCCTCGGGGCACCTGACGGGGATCGACGTGCGACCGCACGCCGACGAGGTGCCCGCCTTCCTGGGCCGGCTCGACCCCCGTCCGCCGCTCGCGCTGCTGGTGGACGGGGTGCCGGACGAGGTGGGTCGCTGGGCCGCCGGCCGGCGCGGCGTGACGGTGCACGCCGTCCCGGCCGTCGTCACGTGGTCGCGGATCGCACGTTCGGCCTGCCTCGCCGCCGCCGGGAACCCGTGCGGCGAGGCGTCCGTGGCCGCGGTGCGGACCGCGCTGGACGGCCACCGCGGGGACGGCCCGTTCGCGTGGGCGGGGGCCCGCCCGGAGGCCGCGGAAATTCACGTGGCGGGGTGTGCGTGATCGGTCGTAGGGTGGCCGTACACGTGAGAGGAGGTGGTCCAGCGTTGATTGTCAACCGGACTCGTGAGGTGGCTGTCCGCTAGCACCACAGGATTCTTCCGACCGTTGTGGAGCCGGTGTGGTGCCGGCAAATCCTCGACAGTCACCCGTGATCCCCGGGCCCGAGCCCGTCCAGCTCGGTTCGCTCACCCGATGGTGAGGCCCGGGGATCACGCACGTCGGGGGTGCTGCGGCGTTCCTGCCTGGGGAACGTCACATCCGGCCGTCCCCGAGCGACGTAGGCCGTGCGCAGTCGGGCGCGCGCTACCTGGAGGGCCTGCAGTGGACGAATCCCGACCCGATCCCACGCGAATCGAGTCGGCCGCCGATCTCGCGAGGGAGCTGACGCTCCTGCGCGAACGTGCCGGGCTCACCGTCCGCGAGGTCCAGCGGCGCTCCGGCATCGTGCACAGCACGCTCGGTGGCTACTTCAGCGGTCGGCACCGCCCCCCGCTCGACCGCCTGGAGCTGGTGCTCGCGGCGTGCGGCGTCGTCGACCCCGACGAGCTCGCCGCCTGGCGCGACGCCCTGCTGCGGGTGCGGCGCGCCCCGCACCGCAGGCCGCCGGTCGACGGCGCGCCCTACCGCGGGCTCGAGCCCTTCCGGCGCATCGACGCGGGCTTGTTCTTCGGGCGCTCGCGGCTCACCGCCGACATCGTCGCCCGGATCGGCTCGGACGGGCCGCTGATGGTGGTCGGGTCGTCCGGGGTGGGGAAGTCGTCGCTGCTGCGTGCCGGGGTCGTGCCGGCGCTGGAGGCACGCCCGCGGACCCGGGCGGTGGTGCTGACGCCGGGCCGCCGCCCGTCGGAGGTGGTGCTGCCGGAGCCCGTCGAGGCCCTCCGCACGGTGCTGATCGTGGACCAGTTCGAGGAGATCTTCGCCGACGACATCCTGCGCGCCGAGCGGGCGGCGTTCGTCACGACGCTGCTCGACGCCCCGTTCGACCTCGTGATCGGACTGCGCGCCGACTTCTACGCGCAAGTCGTCAGCCACCTGTCGCTCGCCGCGGCGCTACAGCGCAACCAGGTGATCGTCGGGGGCATGGGCGCCGACGAGCTGCGCGAGATCGTGCTGACCCCGGCCGCCCGCGCCGGGGTCGAGATCGAGGACGGGCTGGTCGAGCTGCTCCTCGACGACGTCGACCGGCGCGGCGAGGGGGGAGCCGGTCCGCTCCCGCTGCTGTCGCACGCCCTGCTGGCCACGTGGCGGCGCGGCGGGGGCATCCGGATGACCATGGCCGACTACCGCGCCACCGGCGGGATCGGTGGAGCCGTCGCCGCCACGGCCGAGGACGCCATGGCCGAGCTGGGGCCCGAGCGGGCGGAGGCGGTGCGCGCGCTGTTCCTGCGGCTCGTCCACGTCACGCCGGACGCACTGGTCACCCGCAGGCAGGTGGACCGCGACGAGCTGCCAGCGGCCGCGGCCGAGCCGCTCGACGAGTTCGTGCGCCGCCGGCTCGTGGTCGTCGGTTCGGGGACGGTGGAGCTCGCCCACGAGGCCCTGCTCGTGGCGTGGCCGCGGCTGCGCGACTGGATCGACACCGACCGGGTCGGCATCGTCGCCCGGCGCCAGCTCGCCGAGGCGGCGAGGGAGTGGCGCGACCAGGGTGAGGACCCCGATGCACTGCTGCGGGGCGCGAGGCTCGTCGCCGCGGCGGAGCGGGGGGACTCCCCGGGGTCGGAGCTCAACGACCTCGAGACCCGCTTCCTGGAGGCCAGCCACGTCCAGGACCGGGCCCGGGCCACGTTCCGGCGCCGCCAGGCGCGGCGGCTGCGGCGGCTGGTGGCCGGGCTCGCCGCGTTGCTGCTGGTGACGGTGGTGCTGGGCGTCTACAGCGTCGCGCAGGGCGTGGCCATCGGACGGGAACGCGACGTCGCGGTGTCACGGCAGGTCGCCGTCCGCTCCGACGCGCTGCGCAGCCGGGACCCGGCGCTGGCCGCCCAGCTCGCCGTGGCCGCCTACCGCGTCGCGCCCACCCCGGAGGCCCGGTCGAGCCTGCTCAACGCCACCGGTGTCGCCGTCCCGGCCCGGATGCCCGGTCCGGCCGCGGTGACGGAGTCGGTGGAGCTGGACCGGACCCGCAAGCTGCTCGTGTCGACGTCCGGCTCCGCGCCGACCGTGCAGATCTGGGACGTGCACGACCGCGGTCGCCCGGTGCGGGTCGCCGACACCCCACCCGCGAGGGGTCCCCTGCAGACCGTGGCCGTCAGCCCCGACGGGCGGACGCTCGTGGCGGGCGGCTCGAAGGGCGACGTCGTGCTCGTCGACCTCGCGGACCCGGTCCACCCGGCGCCGCCGGTGTCGCTCGCCACCGGTGGCGGTGACGTGCTGGCCACGGCGTTCACGCCCGACGGCGCGACCGTGCTGGCCGGCACGGCGGACGCCGGCGTCCGCCGGTGGTCGCTGAACGGCGGTCGGCCGACCGAGCTGCCCGCGTTGGTGGGCCCGGCGTCACCGGCGCAGGCCGTGGCCGCGGGCGGGGGGCTGGTGGCCGCGGGGTTCGCCGACGGGACGGTCGGCCTGTGGGGCCCCGCGGGGGCGCTCCCGTCGCTCGTGGTGCCCGGCGGCGGCAAGATCTACGCCGTCGCGTTCAGCCCCGACGGGCGCACGCTCGCCGCGGGCAGCGCCGACCACACCGTGCACCTGTGGGACGTCACGGACCCCGGGGCGCCCGTGGCCGCGGCCCCGCTCACCGGCGCGACGAACTGGGTCAACGCCGTGGCGTTCGGCCCCGACGGGCGCACGCTCGCCGCCGGCAGCTCCGACGGCGACGCCCGCATCTACGACCTGGCCACGCACCGGACGGTCGCCACGCTCCCGCACCCCGGGCCCGTCACGGCCGCCGCGTTCCTCGACGTCGACACGCTCGCCACCGGCGAGGCCGACGGCGTGGCGCACCTGTGGCCGGTGCGCACGCCCGTCGTCAGCACGTTCGACGACGCCGTGTTCGCCGTGGGGTTCGACGCCCTCGGGGACCGGCTCGTCGTGGGCCCGGGCTCGAAGGACGGCACGGCGGGCCTGCTCGACGTCACGGCGGACGGGCCCCGGGAGCTGGGCACGCGGGTGCGCGACCCGGCCTTCTCCGGCTCCGCGGCGCTCACCCCCGACGGGCGCACCCTCGCCGTCGGGCGCTCGGACGGCACGGTGGGGCTCTGGGACGTCGGCGACCCCGCTCGGCCCGTCGCCCTGCCGCCCCCGCCCGGCGGGGCGACCGCGCTCGTCGAGCAGCTCGCGATCAGCGCCGACGGCCGGATGCTGGCGGCGTCCGGCGACGACGACGCGGTGCGGGTGTGGGACATCTCCACCCCCTCCGCGGCGCGCCCGGTCGCCACCCTGACCGGGGCGGGGAGCTACGTGCTGGCGTCGGCGTTCAGCCCGGACGGTCGCTACCTGGCCGCGGCCAGCGCCGACACGAAGACCTACCTCTGGGACCTGCGCGCGTCCCCGCCGAAGGTCGTGGCCACGCTGGAGGGGCCGTCGAGCTACGCGTACTCGCCGGCGTTCTCGCCGGACGGGCGGACGCTCGCCGTCGGCAGCGCGGACAAGTCGGTGCGCCTCTACGACATCACCGACCCGGCGCGCGCGAGACAGCTGGGAGAGCCGCTCACCGGGCCGTCCAACTACGTCTACTCGGTCGCCTTCTCTCCCGACGGGCGGTCGCTGGCCGCGGCCAGCACTGACGGGACGGTGTGGCTGTGGGACGTGACGCGCCGACTTTCGCCGCAGGTCACCGCGACGCTGACCGGGCCCACGGCGGCGGTCTTCTCGGTGGCCTGGAGCCCGGACGGCACCCGGCTGGCCGCGGGGAGCGCGGACAAGACGGTGCGGCTGTGGTCGGCCGACCCGCAACAGGCGTCGACCGCACTGTGCGCCGGGGCCGGGGCGTCGCTCACGCGAGAGGAATGGGCGCGCTACGTTCCCGACCTGCCGTACTCCGCCCCCTGTTAGGCGGTGCCCTCGAGCCGCTCCACCGCCGCTTCCAGGCGTTGGGTGACGAGCGCGAGGGTGGTGTCGGGCTCGACGGGCAGCATGTCGGCCACCCGGCGGAAGCGGGCGCGGCAGGCGTCGATGCCGTCGGCCGGGGCGCCGTCGGCGAGCCAGGCGCGCAGGGCGAGGTTGTGCGCGGCCACCACCGCGGCGCCGACGACGGCGGCGCGCAGCTCCCCGTCCCCGTCGGTGAACCGCTCGCGCAGGTGGCGGATGAACAGCCGCCGGTAGTGGTCGACGCTGGCCGACTCGCGGTCGCGCAGCGCGGGCACCTCGTGGGTGAGCCGGAACCGCTCCACCGACAGCCGGGGGTCGTCGGTGTAGAGGTCGAACACGGTCTCGCCCGCGCGGAGCACCAGGCTCCCGGTGGGCTCGCCCGGCCCCGCGCCGTCGAACACCTCGGCCACCCGGGCGAGCCCCGTCTCGTGGTCGGGCGAGATCGCGTCCTCCTTGCTCCGGAAGTAGCGGAAGAACGTGCGCCGCCCGACGCCGGCGGCGGCCGCGATGTCGTCGACGGTGGTGTCGTCGTAGCCCTTGCTGTGGAACAGCTCGACGGCGGCGGCCACGAGGTCGCGACGGACCTCCGCGCGTCCCTCCACGGATCGGCCCCGCCGCGTTCCTGGCATGGCACGGAGGGTAGCAGCGGGCTTGCTGAATGGCACGCAGTGCCGTTAGAGTGGAGACCATGGATCCTGACTTCGACACCTATCAGCTCAGCGACGAGCACGAGGCGCTGCGCGACGCCGTGCGCACCCTCGCGGAGAAGGAGATCGCGCCGTACGCGGCCGATGTCGACGAGCAGGGCCGCTATCCCATCGAGGCGCAGCAGGCGCTGGAGAAGGCCGGCTTCGGGGCGATCATCATCCCCGAGGAGTACGGCGGCCAGGGGGCCGACGAGCTCGCCGGCTGCATCGTCATCGAGGAGGTGGCGCGCGTCTGCGCGTCGTCGTCGCTGATCCCGGCCGTCAACGGCCTGGGCATGACCCCGATCCTGCTCTCGGCCTCCCACGAGCTGAAGCAGCAGGTGCTGCCGTCCATCGCCGCGGGCGAGGCGATGATCAGCTACGCGCTGAGCGAGCGCGAGGCGGGCTCCGACGCCGCGTCGATGAAGACCCGCGCGAAGCGCGAGGGCGACACCTGGGTGCTCAACGGCACCAAGTGCTGGATCACCAACGCCGGCGTCTCCAGCTGGTACACGGTCATGGCCGTCACCGACCCGGAGAAGGGGGCCAACGGCATCTCCGCGTTCGTCGTGCACAAGGACGACCCCGGCTTCGAGGTGGGCCCGAAGGAGCGCAAGCTCGGCATCAACGGCTCGCCCACCCGCGAGATCTACTTCCAGAACTGCGAGATCCCGGCCGACCGGATCATCGGCGCCGAGGGCACCGGCTTCAAGACCGCGCTCGCCACGCTCGACCACACGCGCCCCACCATCGGCGCGCAGGCCGTCGGTATCGCGCAGGGTGCGCTGGACATCGCGGTGTCCTACATGAAGGAGCGCAAGCAGTTCGGCAAGCACATCGCCGAGTTCCAGGGCCTGCAGTTCATGGTGGCCGACATGGCGATGAAGGTGGAGGCGGCGCGTCAGCTCGTGTACGTGGCCACCGCCCGCGCCGAGCGCGGCGAGAAGGGCCTCGGCTTCATCTCCAGCGCGGCGAAGTGCTTCGCCTCCGACACGGCCATGCAGGTCACCACGGACGCCGTGCAGCTGCTCGGCGGCGCGGGTTACACCAAGGACTTCCCGGTGGAGCGCATGATGCGCGACGCGAAGATCACGCAGATCTACGAGGGCACCAACCAGGTGCAGCGCATGGTGATGGCGCGCTCGCTCCTGCGCTGACCGTCAGGTGGGGGGCCGGAGCGACGCGTCCAGCCGGCGCATGAGCTCCCCCACCCGCCCGCCCCCGGGCGGGGCGGCTGGGTAGCGCCTCAGGACCTCCGGCACGACGGGACCGGCGAGATCCCGTGCCCGCGCGATGTGGGCCTCTCCCTCGTCGGGATCGGCCAGTTCGAGGGCCCGCGCGGCGTGGGCGGCCGCTCCGAGGATGTGCCGCACCTGCGTCGCGTCCGCCAGCGGGTGCAGGAACGCCGCCCCGGCCGCGTGGCCGGCGGCGCGGGCGGCCTCGCTCGCGGCGGCCTGTCCCGCGTCCCGGGCCTCCTGCGCCGACCGGTGGGCCGCCCACGCGGTGTCGCGGAGCGCCCTGACCCGCTCGCCGCCCTCCGCGAACGCCCGGGCGGCCTCGACCGCGGCGTGCGGCCGCCCGTCGTCGGGCCGGTCCCGCCCGACGATGGGCAGCGCCGGCTGGGCACAGGCCACCGCGAACGCCGCCACCTCGCGCAGCTCGGAGAGGCTGAGCGGGAGCACTATCCGAGCCGCGTGGTGGTCCGCTCCGACTCCGCCTTCCGGTCGAGGCGGGCGGGGTCGGCGTTGCGCACCTGCACCAGGCTCGCCCCGGCCGCCAGCACCGCGAGCAGGCCGTCGGTGAGGCCGCTGTCGGACCAGTCCAGGGTGGACAGCACCCGGCTCCCGGCCGCGAGGCCCAGCTCGCCCGCCCGTGCGCGGGCGGCGGCGAGCACCTCGTCCACCGACGCCCCGGCCCACGCGGGGGCGTCGCCGGGCACGGGCGCCCACGGGACGAAGTCGTCGCCGTGCAGCCGCACCTCGGTGGCGAAGTCCACGACGCCGGCGGGCAGGCCGGAGAGCCCCTTGCCGAACGCGTCGAGCGAGAGCGCCACCACGCCGTTCGCCGGATCGGCCGCCAGCGCCAGGTCGACGCGGTCGGCGTCGCAGAGCACGAGGTCGGCGCCGTCCGGATCGGCGACCACCTCGCCCCCGCACCACCACACCGCCAGCAGCACGGCCGCGGTCTGCCAGTGCGCGGGCAGCACCACGGCCACCCGCGTGCCCGGCTCGACGTCGCACTCGTCGCGCAACAGGTTGGCGGCCTTGGCCGCCCAGTTCGCGGTGGTGACACCGGAGAGCTCGATCCGCTCGCCCGTCGCGTCGTCGTAGAAGGTGATGAGCGGCTGGGCGGCCGAAGGGCCGGAACGGAACGGGTCGAGCAGCGCGGCGGTGAGGGTCACCCGGCTACCTTCACACGCCTCAGTCGATGCACGGCACCCCGGCCGCCGTGATCGGGCCACCGGCCGGGGGAGCGGCGGCGGTCGTCGTGGCCGGGGCACCGGGCGTCGCGGTGGGCGGGATGACGGACGGGTCGAAGTCCGACCCGATGACGACGGTGAGGTGGCCGGGGACGACGTCGCCGTCGCTGTGGGTGGCGATGCCGCCGAGCTGGGCGGCCACGGCGCTCGCGGCGGCACCGTCGGAGCCCGTGTAGCGCACCACGGACTCGTCCGAGGCGGGCTCGTTGTCGACGGTGCCGCGGCCGAACCCGAGCGTGCTCAGGTGTTTGGCAACCGACGTGGCCAGCCCCGACGCCGACGAGGCGTTGCGGACGTCGATCACGTAGCGCGACGCGATCACGTCGTCGGGCAGGCCCGCGGGCACCGTCTTCGCCACGGGCTTGGCCGCCGCGGCCTGGGCGGCGGCCGCCTGGGCGTCGATCCGCCGCTGCACGAAGTCGTGCACGTCGAAGCGGTCGACGAGCACGACGTCGCCACGGCTGTTGGTCTCGCCGCCCTTCGTCGGGATCGTGAGGAACTGCAGGTTGCCGCCGGCGATGTTGGAGGCCTGCTGGGCGAAGGCGAGCAGGTCCCAGCCCGAGTCGATCACCAGCGACTGCTGGGCCACCCCGACCAGCGCGGGGATGCTGCCCGGACCGCCCGCGAGGACCTTGTGGGCCACCGCGGCGAGGAACACCTGCTGGCGGCGGACCCGCGACAGGTCGCCCTGCGGCAGCCCGTGCCGCTGCCGGACGAACGCCAGCGCGTCCGCGCCGGAGATCGTCTGCGGGCCCGCGGGCAGGTCCGCCCCCGAGAGCGGATCGTTCACGGCCGCCTTGAGGCACACGTCGACGCCGCCGATGGCCTTGGTGAGGTTGTAGAAACCGAGGAGGTTGATCTCGGCGTAGTGGTTGATCGTCAGCCCGGTCAGACCCTCGACCGCGCCGATCAGCGCCTGGCGTCCCCGCTGCGACGACTCGGCCTCGATGCGGGCGCGGTCGGTGACGCCGTCGGCCACCATCTGCTGCTGCGCGAGCGCCTTCATCGCCGGGTAGGCGGCGTTGATCTTGTCGGTGCGGTAGCCGGGGATGTCGACGTAGGAGTCGCGCGGGATCGAGAACGCGACGGCGGCGCCGCCTCCGTCGGGCACGTGCAGCACGATGATCGTGTCGGAGTTGAGGACGCCGGTGTCGGGCCCGCTGTGCAGAGCGTCGGTGATCTCCTTGGGCAGTGGGTTGCCCTGGGCGTCGGTGCGGCTGTCGACGCCGACGAGCAGGATGTTCTGCGGGCCGTCCGAGCCGCCGCCGGTGATCACGTCGGTGGTGGTGATGCCGCCGGTCACGCCGCGGTAGAGCCCCCACGCGATGCCCGTCAGGGCGAGCACCAGCACCGAGAGCACGGCGGTGGCGATGCGCAGCCGGCGTCCGCGGTTCCGCGGGGGCGGTGGAGGGGACGGCCGCACCGGGGCACGACCGGTCGTTCCTGCGCTCACGATCCACCTCCGCCCGACTCGGTACCGGCCCCTAGGGTGCAGCATCGGGGGCGGCCGTCACAGGCTGTTGACGGGCGTGTCGCGGGTGAGCCTGATCGCCGACGACGCGACCACCCGGCGTGATGAGGAGAAGGGGACGACGTGACCGAGAAGCTCTCGCTGCTGTTGCCGGTGTGGGCCGGTGACCGGGCGGACTTCCTCAGCGAGGCGTTCCGCTCCACCGTCCAGGACCAGACGCGCCGCCCCGACCACGTGGTGATCGTGCGTGACGGCCCGGTGGCGGCCGAGCTCACCGCCCGGATCGCGGAGCTCGTGACGTCCAGCCCCGTCCCCGTGGACGTCGTGGAGCTCGAGCGCAACGTCGGCCTCGGCCCCGCCCTGGACGCCGGGCTCGAGGCCTGTCGTCACGACGTCGTCGCGCGGATGGACGCCGACGACATCTCCGTGCCGCACCGGTTCGCCGTGCAGATGCCGATCATCGAGGCGGGATGCGACCTGGTCGGATCGGGCCTCATCGAGTTCGGCACGCACGCCGACGACGTCGTGGGCACCCGCACGCCGCCCACCGACCCGGCCGACATCCTCGCCCGCTCGCGCTTCGCCGACCCGTTCAACCATCCGACGGTGGTCTACCGCCGCGACCTCGTCCGGTCGGTCGGCGGCTACACCGACTTCGCGCTCATGGAGGACTACCTCCTCTGGGCGAAGATGATCGTCGCGGGGGCCCGGGTGGCCAACGTCGCCGAGCCGCTGGTGCGTTACCGGGTGGGCGCGGGGGCCTACGCGCGCCGCGGCGGCCGGGCCCAGCTGAAGGCCGAGCTGTCGATCCAGTGGCGCTTCCGCAGGCTCGGGTTCACCACGCCGGCGCAGTTCGTCCGCAACGTCACGGTGCGGGGCGGATACCGGTTGGTGCCCGAGGCGCTCCGCCGAATGGCCTACAGAAAGGTCATCGCCACCTACCGAAAGTGACGAGCGGGGGCCGGGATGGAAGCATCCCCACGATGGTGGACGATCCCGAACCCCTCTCCACCGAGGGGCGCGCCCTGCTCGACGCCGCCCGCCCCTACGACGCCGTGGACATCCTGCGCAGCGGGGTCGCCGCCGGGGAGCCCTCGGCGCCCGACCTGCTGGTGCGGGCCTACCTCGACAGCGGCAACTGGCAGGCCGCGGCGGAATGGCTCGCGCCGCTCGTCGAGCAGGGGCACGTCCGGTTCGCCGGGCGGCTCGGGGTGGCGCTGGCCGCGATCGGCGACGACGAGCGCGCCGAGGAGGCCCTGCGGCTCGCCATCCGCCACGGCGAGGTCGCCGCGGCCAACGACCTGGCGATCCTGCTCCGTGACGGCGACCGCTTCGGTGAGGCCGTCCAGGTGCTGGTGCGGGCGGCCGACGACGGCGACCAGCAGGCCGCGTCGAACCTCGTGGCGCTCCACCTGGAGAACGGCGACCTCCCTGCGGCCGTGACGGCGGCGGAGCGCTACGCCGACGCGTCGCGCCCGGACACGATCGTCGCGCTCGCGGACGTCCGCAGCCTGCAGGGACTCCTCGACGAGGCCGAGGCGCTCTACCGGGGCGCCGGGCCCGCCCTGCGCGCCCACACCGCCTACGGGCAGTTCCTCCGGGACGCCCGGGCCGACCCGGTCGCGGCCGAGCGGGAGTTCCGGGAGGCGGAGCGGCACAACGAGCCGGGCTGGGCCGCCACCTTCGGCCGCTTCCTCGTCGAGGAGGGCCGGCCCGACGAGGCCCGCGGCTACCTGCAGACCGCCGTCGGCTGGGGGGACCGGGACGCCGCCGACCTGCTGGCCGAGATCGACGGCGACAACCCCGCCGACGACTGAGCACTAGGGTGGCGCGCGATGAACCCGGTCCGGTGGTACGGAGACGCGCTCGCCCTCGTGACGGTGAGGCGCCCGAACGCGGCCCCGTCCCCGGCGTCGCTGCCGGCGGCCACGGCGCGGCCGGTCCGGGTGGTGCACGTCGACACCGGGGGCGCCCCTCCGGTGCCCGGGGCCACGACGCTGCGCCTCCCGGAGGACATCGGGCGGCCGGCCGCGATCAACCGGGCCGTCGCCGCACTGGACGTCGGGGTCGGCTGGGTGGCGCTGGCCGACCCGCAGGTCGTGTGGGGTGCAGGGGCGCTGGACGAGCTGCTCGCGGCGGCGGCCCGTCATCCCCGCGCGGCGCTGCTGGGACCGGCCGTGGGCGAGGGGCCCGTCGAGTGGATCAGCACCGCCTGCGTGCTGCTGCGGCGAGTGGCATGGGATTCCGTCGACGGGTTCGACGCCCGCCATCTCGATCGCGGCACCGACCCCGAACCGGCCGATCTGGACCTGTGCCACCGGCTCGGCCGCGCCGGGTGGCTGTGTGTCGGCGTCCCCACCGCCGGGGTGGCGGTGATCGCCACGCCCGCGACGGGCATGCTGGAACCCCACGACCGTGGCCTGCGGCGGCACGTGATGCCGACCCGACGCGACTGACCCGACGAACGGACGAGGGAGAGCCTGTGCTGCACGACGTCGAGGCCGTGGTGCTGGTGGGTGGGAAAGGCACGAGGCTGCGGCCGCTCACGCTCTCGGCCCCCAAACCCATGCTGCCCACCGCGGGGGTGCCGTTCCTGGCGCACCTGCTCTCCCGCATCCGGGCCGCGGGCGTCCGCCGCGTCGTGCTCGGCACGTCGTACCTCGCGGAGACGTTCTCGGAGGCGTTCGGCGACGGGGCCGAGCTGGGCCTGGAGCTCGTCTACGTCGTCGAGGACCAGCCGATGGGCACCGGCGGCGGCATCCGCAACGTCGCGAAGCACCTCACCACCGAGCACGTGCTCGTGTTCAACGGCGACGTGCTGTGCGGCACCGACCTGAACGCCGTCGTCGACACCCACCGGCGCACCGACGCCGACGTCACGCTGCACCTCGTGCGCGTCCAGGACCCCCGCGCGTACGGCTGCGTGCCCACCGACGCCGACGGCCAGGTCCTGCAGTTCCTGGAGAAGACCGAGGACCCGCCCACCGACCAGATCAACGCCGGCTGCTACGTCTTCCGCCGCTCGGTGATCGACTCGATCCCGGAGGGGCGCCCCGTGTCGGTGGAGCGGGAGACCTTCCCGGGTCTGCTGGCCGCGGGGTCGCGCGTCTCGGGGCACGTCGACAACGCCTACTGGCGCGACATGGGCACGCCCGCCGACCTCATCCACGGCTCGGCCGACCTCGTGCGCGGCGTCGCCCCGTCGTCGGCGCTGCCGGGGCCGCCCGGAGAGTCCCTGGTGCTCGGGGGCGCGAAGATCGCCGACGGTGCGCTGGTGTTCGGTGGCACCGCCGTCGGGCGCGGGGTCGTCATCGGCGCCGGGGCGCGCGTGGAGGGCTCGATGCTGTTCGACGGCGCGGTCGTCGGCGAGGGCGCCGTGGTCGAGCACTCGGTGATCGGCGCGGGTGCGCGGGTCGACGAGGGCGCGCGCGTGGACGAGACGGTGGTGGGCGACCGCGCGGTGGTCGGGGCCCACTGCGAGCTGCGCCGCGGCATGCGGATCTGGCCGGACGTGGTCCTGCCCCCGCACGGGGTGCGCTTCTCGCCGGATGTCTGACGAGCCGCGCTGCACGCCCGTGCGCGGAAATCAGGGCCAGGACCCCGATATCCGCGCACGAGCGGCGGAGCCGCAGGTCCGGGAGTGGAGGCCGGGCTACCGGCTGGACCTCGCGAGCGTCCTCGCCCCGCTGCGGCGGGGGCGTGGTGATCCGACCTGGGTCTCCGCGGGCGACGGGGCGGCGATCTGGCGCACCGGCACCACCCCCGACGGCCACGCGTCGCTGCGCCTGCGCCGCCGCACCGACGGCACCGTCGTCGCCCAGGCGTGGGGGCCGGGGGCGGCGTGGTCGCTCGACGGCCTGCCCGCCCTGCTCGGCGCCGACGACCGCCCCGAGGAGTTCGTGGCCCACCACCCGCTCGTCGCCGACGCCCACCGGCGGATGCCCGGCCTGCGGTTCGGCAGCACGCGGCGGGTCTGGGACCAGCTGATGCCCGCGGTGCTGGAGCAGAAGGTCACCGGCACCGAGGCCCGCCGGTCGTGGCGGGAGCTCTGCTACCGCTTCGGGGACCGCGCTCCGGGTCCCGCCCCGGAGGGCATGCGCATGCCGCCCACCCCCGCGCAGATCCGGGCGGTGCCCGACTGGGAGTGGCACCGCGCCGGCGTCGACAACGCCCGGCGCCGCGCGATCATCGCGTGCGCCGCCGTCGCGCACCGCCTGGAGAAGGCCGCCGAGCTGGGCGGGTCCGAGGGTCGTGAGCTGCTGCGGAAGGTCCCGGGCATCGGGGTGTGGACCGCCGCCGAGGTGGCCCAGCGCGCCTGGGGCGACGCCGACGCCGTCAGCTTCGGCGACTTCCACATCCCGACGGTGGTCGGCTGGGCGCTGCTCGGCCACCCGATCGACGACGCCGAGATGATGGAGCTGCTGGCCCCGTACAAGCCGCAGCGGCAGCGGGCGGTGCGCTACGTGGAGTCGTCGGGCTTCCGCCGCCCCCGCTTCGGGCCGAGGTTCAGCCCGCGCGACTACCGCGCCATGTGATCCGGACCGACCTCGCAGCCCGTCGAGCGCCTCGCAGCCCGCCGGCGTGCTGCGACGTGACACCACGTGCTGCGAGGTTCCTGTCCACCTCGGCGGTTCGGGGGCCGAGGGCGAGCCGGTGGAGGGCCGGGGCATCGACCTGCTGATGGCCGCCTGCGGCCGACGCGCCGTGCCGCCGCGGCTGCGCGGCCCGGGCGCGCCGACGTTCACGGCCCGGACGTAGGCTGGTCCGAGTGAGGATCACCGTGCTGGTAGGGGGCGTCGGCGGCGCCCGGTTCCTGGTCGGTCTGAAGGCGTTGCTGGGCCCGGATGACGGGAACGGGGACCATCAGATCACCGCCGTCGTCAACGTCGGCGACGACATCTGGTTGCACGGGCTGCGCATCTGCCCCGATCTCGACACGTGCATGTACACCCTCGGCGGCGGCATCGACCCCGAGCGCGGCTGGGGCCACGCGGGCGAGACGTGGGCGGTGCGCGACGAGCTCGCGGCCTACGGCGCCGACCCCGACTGGTTCGGCCTCGGCGACAAGGACACCGCCACCCACCTCGTCCGCTCGCGGATGCTGCGCGCCGGCTACCCGCTCTCCGACGTCACGGCGGCGCTGTGTCACCGCTGGCAGCCCGGCGTCACGCTGCTGCCCGCCACCGACGACCGCGTCGAGACCCACGTGGTCGTCGACGACCCGAGCAACGGCCCGAAGGCGCAGAAGGCCATCCACTTCCAGGAGTGGTGGATCCGGCACAAGGGCGAGCTGCCCGCGCACCGCTTCGCGTCCATCGGCGCCGAGGAGGCCCACATCCTCCCGGCCGCGCGCGAGGCGATCGAGACCGCCGACGCCGTGCTGCTCGCGCCGTCCAACCCGGTGGTGAGCATCGGGGCGCTGCTGGAGGTCCCCGGGGTGCGCGACGCGCTGCGCGCCACGTCGGCCAAGGTCGTGGGACTCTCGCCGATCGTCGGCGGGCGCCCGCTGCGCGGCATGGCCGACCGCTGTCTCACCGCGATCGGGCTGGAGACCTCGGCCGAGGCGGTCGGCCGGCACTTCGGGGCGCGGAGCGACGGGGGCCTGCTCGACGGGTGGCTCGTGCACGACACCGACACCGCGGACGTGCCCGGCGTCGAGGTGCGGTCGGTGCCGCTGCTGATGACCGACCCCGCGGCCACGGCCACCATGGCGCGCGAGGCACTGGAGCTGGCCGGTGTCGATCTCTGATCATGCGTCTGCGGACGCGATCACCGTTCTGCCCATCCGGGGCCTCCCGGAGTTCCGCCCCGGCGACGACCTCGCCGGCACCCTCGCCGGCGCGGCACCGTGGATCGTCGACGGTGACGTCGTCGTCGTCACGTCGAAGGTGTTCTCCAAGGTCGAGGGCCGCCTCGTGCCGGCGCCCACCGATCCGGAGGAGCGCGACACGCTCCGGCGCCAGCTCGTCGACGCCGAGACCGAGCGGATCCTCGCCCGCCGCGGCAAGACACTGATCGTCGCGGGGAAGCTGGGCATCGTGCAGGCCGCCGCCGGCATCGACGGCTCCAACGTGCGCCGCGACGAGCTGGCCCTGCTGCCCGCCGACCCCGACGCGAGCGCCGCCCGGCTGCGCGCGGACCTGAAGGTGCTGCTCGGCGTCGAGGTCGCGGTCGTCGTCACCGACACGATGGGCCGCGCCTGGCGCGTCGGGCAGACCGACGTGGCCATCGGGTCCGCGGGGTTCACCGTCGTGCACCGCTACGGCGGCGCCCACGACAGTGAGGGCAACGAGCTGCTGGTCACCGAGGTGGCGATGGCCGACGAGGTGTCGGCGGCCGCCGACCTGGTCAAGGGCAAGCTCGGCGGCCTGCCCGTCGCGGTCGTCCGGGGGATGGTCCCCGTCGACGACGGCTCCACCGCTCGTGACCTCGTCCGCCCGGTGGACGAGGACATGTTCCGGCTCGGCGCCGACGAGGCCATCGCGCTGGGCCGCCGCGAGGCCGTTCTGCTCCGCCGCAGCACGCGCGCGTTCACCGACGAGCCCGTCGACGCCGACGCGCTGCGCCGGGCGGTCGGGGTCGCGCTCACCGCGCCGGCTCCGCACCACAGCACGCCGTTCCGGTTCGCGTGGGTGCGGGAGCGCCGCACCGCCCTGCTCGACGCGATGGCCGGTCGCTGGCGCGCCGACCTGGTCGCCGACGGCCGCCCGGCCGACGAGGTCGAGCGGCGGATGGCCCGCGGCGACCTGCTCCGACGCGCGCCCGAGCTGGTGCTGGCCTTCCGCACCGGCGACGGCATGCACGACTACCCCGACGCGGCGCGCTCCGCGGGCGAGCAGACGATGTTCACCGTGGCGGGCGGTGCGGCGGTGCAGTCGCTGCTGGTGGCGCTGGCCGCGGAGGGCCTGGCGTCGTGCTGGGTGGGATCCACGATCTTCGCCCCCGACGTCGTCCGCGAGGTGCTGGGCCTGCCGGCCGACTGGCAGCCGCTCGGTGCGATCGCCGTCGGCGTGCCCGAGGAGCCGCTCGCCCCGCGTCCGCCGCGCGATCCCGGCGAGGGGTTCCTCGAGTGGTAGCCGCGTCCGCCGCGTCCGCGGAGCTGATGGCCTGGAAGCCCGACGTGGCCGACCAGGAGTCGCTGCGCAACGCCCTCGTCTCGTTCCTCGCCGCCCGGCCCGACGACGGCTGCGCCCGCTCCTGCGTGGCCGGGCACCTCACGGCGTCGGCGCTGCTGCTCGACGCCGCCGGTGAGCGCGCCCTGCTCACGCTGCACCCCCGTGTCGGGAAGTGGCTGCAGCTGGGCGGGCACTGCGAGCCGGAGGACGAGACGCTCGTGGCCGCCGCCCTGCGCGAGGCGACGGAGGAGTCGGGCATCGACGGCCTGACGATCGACCCCGTGCCGCTGCACATCGCGGTGCACCCGATCACGTGCTCGCTCGGGGTCCCGACCCGCCACCTCGACGTCCGCTTCCTGGTGCGCGCCCCGGCCGGGGCCGAGCCGACGATCAGCGACGAGTCCGACGACCTGCGCTGGTGGCCCCTGTCGGCCCTGCCCACTGACGACGACACCCTCGCCGAGCTGGCCGCCGCGGCCGTGGAGCGCACCCGCGCCTGACGGCTCCGGCCCTCGTGCGCGGATATCGGTGCGGGAACACCGTTATCCGCGCACGGGCGCTGCAGCGCGGCTCGGCCCGTGAACTCACCGTCGCCAGAAGAAGAGTTCCTGGTAGCCGTAGGCCGCGTACTGCGCGTTCCCGCCGACCGCTCCGAAGATCAGCTGGCCGAGGTCGAAGAACGCCACGGACACCCCCGGCACCCCGATGATCAGCACGAACAGCGCGATCGGTGCCCACGGGCGGATGCGGGCCGCGAACCGCCGCGCGGGCAGCGAGAGGTAGGGCTCGATGATGCCGAAGCCGTCGAGACCCGGGATCGGGAGGATGTTGAGCACGAACGCCAGCACCTGGATCAGGGCGAGCGCCGAGAGTCCGAGGGCCAGGCCGACGGGCATCGGCACGAAGGCCACCGCGAGCGTGCACACCGCGCCGATCACGAGGTTCGTGGCGGGCCCGGCGAACGAGACGAGGCTGCGCGTGCCGCGCGTGCGCAGCGCGGCCTGGTCGATCCACACCGCGCCTCCCGGGAGCGGGATGCCGCCGAGCAGGAGGAAGAACACCGGGAGCACGAACGACAGGCCGATGTCGGTGTAGCGGCGGATGTCGAGGGTCAGGTAGCCCTTGTCGCGCACCGAGTGGTCGCCGCCGCGGTAGGCGACGACGGCGTGGCCGAACTCGTGCAGGCACAGTGACACCGCCCACCCGCCGAGCACCAGCAGGACCACGCCCGTGGTGAAGAGCACCGTCGAGCCGCCGTCGATGAGCTCGGGAGTGCCGACCGCCGCCAGCACGCCACCGCCCACCGCCACCGCCAGGAGCAGGAGAAACAGGGGGCTGACTCGGTTGGACACACCCTGCACTTAACCACTGTGCCAAACGGGGGACCTTCCGGGTGGACGGTGTCACCCGGATGTTGGCTTCAGCTTGCCAACGACGGGCTCACAGCGCTGTACTTACACCGCTGTCATTCATCGGGGGCAGCCATTCGCCGGGGCGCGGGGAGGTGGGCGAGTGAACGTGATCACAGACATGCTGACGCTGGTCGGGACGACGGGCGGTGACCTGGGGGAGTCCATGCTTCCCCCGGTGCCGGCGTCGATGTCGGTCCTGGAGCCGTTCGTGCTGGTCCAGGACCAGTTCGAGGACGACGAGGAGGGCTGGCAGGAACGGGCGCTGTGCGCGCAGACCGATCCCGAGGCCTTCTTCCCGGAGAAGGGTGGCTCCACCCGGGAGGCCAAGCGCATCTGCTCGGGCTGCGAGGTCAAGGCCGAGTGCCTCGACTACGCCCTCGGGCACGACGAGCGCTTCGGCATCTGGGGCGGGCTCTCGGAGCGCGAGCGCCGGCGCCTGCGCCGTGGGGAGATCAGCGCCGCCATCTAGTCACACGGGCCCGCCGTCGACGGCGTGGGGCCGATCTCGGAGATCAGCGCCACGATCGGGACTCCCGTCACGCAGGCCCGCCGTCCACAGCGTCGGGCTCGATGTTCAGGTACTCCGCCACCTGCTCCACGAGCACCTCGTGGAGCAGGTCCGCGAGATCCATGCCGCCCTTGGCCCGCGCTTCCAGCGGCCGGCGGTAGAGCACGATCCGGGCCCGCGACGGCTGCCCTTCGGGGTCCAGGCCCGCCGGCACGAGCTGGGCCAGCGGCACGCCGATGTCGGCGAGCACGCCCGCGCCCCACACCACCTCGTCCGGTGAGGTCTCGACGACCTCCGGCACCTCGTCGACGGCGAGGTCGAGGTCGGCGAGCTCGGAACCCCAGCGCAGCTCGATCGGCTCCAGCGCCTCCAGCACCAGCGCGTCGAAGCGCTCCGCCCGCGTGCGGGTGGCCGGGATCGTACCCGGGTAGAGCAGCCCGCGCAGGCCGCGACCGCGCCTGTCCCGCCGTCGGGGGGAGCGGCGCAGGGTGCGGCGTGCGGTCGTCACCCCGCGATCGTAGGCCCTCGCCGCGCGTCGTAGACCGAAGTCCGCCGTTGCGCGCGCTATCGTCCTCCTCGTGCTGAGCGTGAGGCGGTGTTCGCGGACGGGGTGCACCGAGCTCGCGGTGGCCACCCTCACCTACGTCTACGCCGACTCCACGGCCGTCGTCGGGCCGCTGGCCACGCAGGCCGAGCCGCACTCGTACGACCTCTGCAACCGCCACGCCCACCGCCTCACCGCGCCGCGCGGCTGGGAGGTCGTGCGGTTCGAGGGCGAGTTCGCCCCGCCGCAGCACAGCAGCGACGACCTCACGGCGCTGGCCGAGGCCGTCCGGGAAGCCGGGCGGGTCGACCGGGTCGTCGAGGTGGCGCCGGTGGCGAGCACCGGCCGCCGCGGTCACCTGCGCGTCCTGCCCGGTCCCACCGAGGACTGAGCCGCTCCCTATAGGGTCTCCTCCCGTGACGGACCTGTCGAGCATCGTGAAGGCGTACGACATCCGGGGCATCGTCGGGGAGCAGCTCGACGCCCCGCTCGTGCGTGCCTTCGGTGCGGCCATGGCCCGGTTGCTGCGCTCGGAGGACCCGGGTGCCACGGCCGTCATCGTCGGCCACGACATGCGCGACAGCTCCCCGGAGCTCGCGGCGGCGTTCGCCGACGGCGTCACGGGCGAGGGCCTCGACGTCGTCTCCATCGGCCTGGCCAGCACCGACATGCTCTACTACGCCTCCGGCACGCTCGGGCTGCCCGGCGCGATGTTCACCGCCAGCCACAACCCCGCGAAGTACAACGGCATCAAGCTCTGCCGCGCGGGCGCCACCCCGATCGGGCAGGACACCGGCCTGGTCACGATCCGCGAGACCGTCGAGGCCGGGATCGGGGCCGGGCCCGGCGGCGGCACCGTGTCCGAACAGGACATGCTCGAGGGTTACGCCTCCTACCTGCGCGATCTCGTCGACATCTCCGGCAGCCGGCCGCTCAGGGTCGTCGTCGACGCGGGCAACGGCATGGGCGGCCACACCGTCCCGGCCGTGCTGGCCGGGCTGCCGCTGGACGTCGTGCCGCTGTACTTCGAGCTCGACGGCAACTTCCCCCACCACGAGGCCAACCCGCTCGACCCCGCCAACCTCGTGGACCTGCAGAAGCGCGTGGTCGAGGTCGGGGCCGACATCGGCCTGGCCTTCGACGGCGACGCCGACCGCTGCTTCGCCGTGGACGAGCGCGGCGAGCCGGTGAGCCCCAGCGCGATCACGGCGCTCGTGGCCGTCCGCGAGCTGGCCCGCAACCCCGGCTCCACGGTGATCCACAACCTGATCACCTCGCAGGCCGTGCCGGAGATCGTGGCCGAGCACGGCGGGCAGGCGGTGCGCACCCGCGTCGGCCACTCGTTCATCAAGCAGACGATGGCCGAGACCGACGCCGTGTTCGGCGGCGAGCACTCCGCCCACTACTACTTCCGCGACTTCTGGCGCGCCGACTCCGGCATGCTCGCGGCGCTGCACGTGCTGGCCGCGCTCGGTGAGCAGGACGGCCCGCTCTCGGAGCTGATGGCCGCCTACTCGCGCTACGCGGCGTCGGGGGAGATCAACTCCACCGTGCACGACCAGGCCGGTCGCACCGCCGCCGTCCGCGAGGTCTACGCGCGCCACGGTGCGGAGTTCGACGAGCTGGACGGGCTGACCGTCAGCCTCCCGGACGGCTCGTGGTTCAACCTGCGCGCGTCCAACACCGAGCCGTTGCTGCGGCTCAACGTCGAGGCCGCCGACGCCGCGTCCGTCGCCCGGCTGCGCGACGACGTGCTCGCACTGGTGCGGGCCTGAGAACCACCCGTTCGGCGCTGCACCCCCGTACGGATCCGGCGCCCGGTTGCGCGCCCTGGCAGAGTCGTGCCCAGAACAGAAGGAAGTGACACCGTGGCCGTAGACCTCGACCCGCAGCTGTTGGACATCCTCGCCTGCCCCACCGACGACCACGCCCCGCTGCGCGTCGGCACCGCCACCGACCCGGACGCCGAGGTGCTGACCTGCACGGCCTGCGGCCGTCGCTACCCGGTGCTCGACGGCATCCCCGTGCTGCTCCTCGAGGAAGCCCTGCCCCCCGAGGACGCTCCCGGAACCGGCGGCGCATGACCGTGCTCGACGACTCGCTCCTCGGCGACGCCCGGGCGCTCACGGCACTCGACACCGGCGGCGTGCTGCGTGCGGCGGCCACCGCCGGCGCGCAGGTCCGGTCCGCGGCACAGGGCGCTCTGGAGGCCGGCGTCGCCGATCTCGAGGGCACCCGGCCCCGCGCGCTCGTGCTGCTGCGCAGGCCCGGTTCCTCGGCGTCGGCCGCCGGGATGCTCGCCGCGCTGCTCGGGCCCTCGTGCCCGGTTCCCGTGGTGCTGACCGACTCGGTGCCCGTCTGGATCGGCCCGCTGGACGTCGTCGTCGCCCACACCGCGGACGGCGCCGACGTCGAGCTGGCCGATTCGGTGGCGCGGGCCGTGGGCCGGGGCGCCGAGATGGTGCTGTCGGCGCCCGCGGAGGGCCCGGTGGCCTCGGCCGGGGCCGGGCGGGCCCGGCTCGTCGAACCCCGCATCCCGGTTCCGCCGGGTCTCGATCTCCCCCGTGCGCTGACCGTCGGCATCGTCACGGCCGCCGTTCTCGGGCTGCTCGGGGGGCTGGAGCCGCATCTCGAACCCCTCGCCGACGTGCTCGACGCCGAGGCCGAGCGCAACCAGCCCGGCCACGAGCCGTTCATGAACCCCGCGAAGTCGCTGGCCCTGCGGCTGGCCGAGCACACCCCGCTCATCTGGGGCACCGACCCGCTGGCCACCGCCGTCGCCTCGCAGGCGGCCACGGCGCTGGTCACGCACGCCGGGGTCGTCTCGTTCGCGTCCGACGTGGCCCAGGCCGCCACCGCCACCGGGCTGCTGCGGGCGCTGGAGAGCGGCGGCGAGCGCGACATCTTCCACGACCCGTTCGACGACCCGGCCGGGCCGCAGGCGCCGCCGGTGCGGCTGGTGCTGCTCGGCACGGGCGAGGAGGACCCCGGCACGCTCGCGCTGCGCCACATGGGCCGCGACCGCGCCCCCGCCGACGTCCTGCACCCGGTGGACGAGGTGGCGCGCGGCGTCCGGCACGCCGGGCTGCTGCGGGCGTGCCTGCTGGCGTCCCGGTTCGACGCGGCCTCGGTCTACCTGGGACTGGCCACCCGCACGATCGCACCGGCGTAGGGAGGGCACGAGTCGTGGAACTGCTGGAGAACCCTGTGCGCGCGTACGCGTGGGGGTCGCGCACCGTCATCGCCGACCTGCTCGGCGAGCAGGTGCCGTCACCGCATCCGCAGGCGGAGATGTGGCTGGGTGCGCACCCGGCCGACCCGTCGCGGGTGGTGCACGGCGACGGGCAGCGGCACTCGCTGCTCGACGCCGTCGCGGGAGATCCGGTGCGGCTGCTCGGGGCCGAGCGCGCGGCGCGCTGGGACGCGACGCTGCCGTTCCTGCTCAAGGTGCTCGCCGCCGACGAACCGCTGTCGCTGCAGGCCCACCCGAGCATCGAGCAGGCCCGCGCCGGGTTCGCCAAGGAGGAGGCGGCGGGGGTGCCCCGCGACGCCGCCGACCGCAACTACCGCGACGCCAACCACAAGCCCGAGCTGATCTGCGCGCTCACCGAGTTCCACGCGCTCGTCGGGTTCCGCGCCCCGGCGGCCACGGTGGTCCTGCTGCACGCCCTCGACGTGCCGGAGATCGCCCCGTACACGGAACTGCTGGCCGCCCAGCCCGACGCCGACGGCCTGCGTGCGCTGTTCACCACGTGGATCACGTTGCCCCAGTCGCTGCTCGACACGCTGGTGCCCGCCCTGCAGGCCGGCTGCGTCCGGCTGGCGGGCGACTCCGGTGAGCTGCACACCGAGGCCCGCACCGTGCTGGAGCTCTCGGAGCGCTACCCCGGTGACGCGGGGGTGCTCGCTGCGCTGCTGCTCAACCGCGTCACGCTGCAGCCCGGTGAGGCCCTCTACCTGCCGGCGGGCAACCTGCACGCCTACCTGCAGGGCGCCGGAATCGAGCTGATGGCCAGCTCCGACAACGTGCTGCGCGGGGGGCTCACCCCCAAGCACGTCGACGTCCCGGAGCTGATGCGGGTGCTCGACTTCTGCTCCGGCCCGCCTCCGGTGCTCACCGGCACCCCCGACGGGGCCTGGGTCCGCTACGACACGCCCGCGCAGGAGTTCCTGCTGCGCCGCCTGGAGTCCGACGCCGGGCTCACGAGCGTGCCGGTCCCCGACGGGGGGCCGCGGATCCTGCTGTGCACCGCGGGCAGCACGTGCGTCCGGGCCGGTCGGACCGACGTGGAGCTGAAACGCGGCGGGTCGGCGTGGCTGTCGGCGGAGGACCGTGGGGTGCACGTGCTGCCGAGGGCGGAGGGCACGCAGCTGTTCCTGGCCGGTGACGGACTGGCCTGAACCGGGCAACCGATAGGGTTCCGCCCATGTCTGCTGGTGGGGGAACCCGGGCGATCATGGCCGCGCTGCTGGCCAACGCGGGGATCGCGGTCGCCAAGTTCGTCGGCTACCTGATCACCGGGTCGTCGTCGATGCTGGCCGAGGCGGTGCACTCGCTGGCCGACACGTCCAACCAGGGGCTGCTGCTGCTCGGCGGCAAGCGGGCGAAGCGCGCGGCCACGTCGGAGCACCCGTTCGGCTACGGTCGCGACCGCTACTTCTACTCGTTCATCGTGGCGCTGCTGCTGTTCACGCTCGGCTCGGTGTTCGCCCTCTACGAGGGCATCCACAAGCTCGAGGGGCCCGAGCCGCTGACCTCGCCGCTGGTGGCCGTCGCGATCCTGGTGGTCGCGATCGGTCTGGAGGGCTTCTCGTTCCGCACCGCCATCCACGAGTCGCGGCCGCTCAAGGGCACCGGCTCGTGGTGGACCTTCATCCGCCAGGCCAAGGTGCCCGAGCTGCCCGTGGTGCTGCTGGAGGACTTCGGCGCGCTCATCGGCCTGGCGCTGGCCCTGCTCGGCGTCGGGCTCACGGTGCTCACCGGCAACCCCGTGTTCGACGCGCTGGGCACCATCGCCATCGGCACGCTGCTCGGCGTCATCGCCATCATCCTGATCATCGAGATGAAGAGCCTGCTGCTGGGCGAGGGGGCCACGGCCCCGGTGCTGAAGAAGGTCACCGACGGTCTGACGTCGGGCGCCGTGCTGCGCGTCATCCACATCCGTACGCAGTACATCGGGCCGGAGGAGCTGCTCGTCGCGGCGAAGATCGCCCTGACGCCCGGCCTGCCCGTGGAGGACGTCGCCCGCGCCATCGACGAGGCCGAGGCCCGGGTGCGGGCCGCCGTCCCGGAGGCGCGGTTGATCTACCTGGAGCCCGACCTGGACCGGACGGCGCTCGCGGGCTCGTAGCCGTTCCTCACCGCAGCGCGGCATCCCCGCCACAGCAACTCCGCGTTCCCCGGCGAGCACGACATCAACTCCTCGCTGGCGGCCTTCATCAAGGAGGGCACGTTGATCCACCACGAGCGCGAGGGCGCGATCATCGATTCGGCCTATATGTTCTGACGTCGTGAGCATGACGCGGATCGGCGCGGTCGCCGCCGGCTTCAGCCGGGACGTCGCGTTCGACCTCGCTCGCATCGGCACCCTCGTCGAGCACGCCCGGCGTGACGGCGTGCAGCTGCTCGTGCTGCCCGACGCCGCGCTGGGCGGCTACCTCGACGACATCGTCGAGCCCGACCCGTCGTCGCTGCCGCCCGCTCTGCACCCGGACGGACCGGAGCTGGCGGCGGTCGCGGCCATGGCGAAGGAGATGGTGGTCTGCGTCGGGTTCTGCGAGGCCGACGGCGAGCGGTGCTACAACACCGCCGCCTGCCTCACCGGCGACGGGCTGCTGGGCCTGCACCGCAAGGTGCACCAGCCGCCCGGCGAGTCCCGCGTCTACGCGGCGGGCTCGGAGTTCCGGGCGATCGACACCCCGGTCGGCCGGCTGGGGATGCTCGTCGACTACGACAAGACCTTCCCGGAGTCGGCCCGCAGCCTGGCGCTCGACGGCGCGCAGGTGCTCGCGTGCCTCTCGGCGTGGCCCACGAGCGTCACCAACCGGGCGCCGCGGATGTCGGAGGACCGGCAGTCACGGCTGTTCGACCTCTACGACCGCTCCCGCGCCGCCGAGAACCAGGTCGTGCTCGTCTCGTCGAACCTGACCGGCACGTCGGGCGGGATGCGCTTCCTCGGCCAGGCCAAGGTGGTGGGGCCGGACGGCGAGATCCTCGCCCGGACCTGGTCGAAGGCCGGCATCGCCGTGGCGGAGCTGGACGTGGAGTCGTCGCTGGCCGGCGTCCGGCGGGTGCTCGCCCACCTCGAGGAACGACGCCCGGACGTCGACCGCTGAAGATCCGCGGCCCACTGCCGCAGGGTCGTCGGCGTGGTGGTGGACGGGGTGCGGTGCGCGACCACGACCTTCTCGGTGAACGCCCGGTTCATCGCCACCTGCAGGTCGGCGAGGTCGGCCGGCAGCCCCGCCCCGCGCAGCAGGTCGGCCATCTCGTCGTCCGGGAGTCGACGTGCGCGCCGTGGGTGCGGATCGCGTCCAGGGCGGGCAGGAACGACTCGAAGAACAGGCCCGGCCGCAGCAGCAGCACGTCGACGCCGGTCAGGTCGGCCAACCGCTGCTCCTGGTCGTGCAGGCTCGTCAGGAACCCCGTGCCCGGGGCGGTCGGGTCGAACGGCATCAGCACGTAGGCGGCCTCGGCGCCGTCCGCCTTCCGGGGGTGCTGCTGGACGCGGAATGACCGGACGTCCGGGTCTCGTGCCCGATCGTCCGGGGTCCTGGACGCCGGGTACTTCCCGGGGAACGCTCGGGGGGTGGACCGACAACCCCCGTGGACCCCCGCCGACCCGGTGGGCGAGGCCCTGCACTTCCTGCGGATGAGCGGCACGTACTACACGCGTTCCGAGCTGACGGCGCCGTGGGGGATGGTAATCCCGGCGGTGCCCGGGGCCCTGTGGTTCCACGTCGTCACGGCGGGGGAGGGCGCGCTCGAGACCGCCCAGGGCGGCACGGTGCTGCGTGCGGGGGACCTCGTGCTGGTGCCCCACGGCGCCGCGATGTCACGCTCGGCGTTCTCGGCCCGGTTCACCGAGCTGGTGGGGGAGCCCGCCATGCAGTACGTGACGCGGTAGCGGATGCACGTGGCCCTCGACGGTCTCCGCGACGGCGAGAACACCGTCGCGGAGATGGCGGGCCGGCTCGGCTACCGCTCGGCGGCGGCGTTCAGCCGGGCGTTCAAGCGGGTGGTCGGGGTGGCACCGGGTTCGGTGCGGCGCTGATCAGGTGCGGCGCTGATCAGGTGCGGCGCTGATCGGGTGCGGCGCTGATCAGCCGAGCAGTTCGGCCACGGTGCGCAGGTCGTCGGTGTCGGCGCCCGCCTTCATCTCGGCGTCGGCCGCGCCGGCCTCGGTGTCGGGCGCGATGAGCAGCAGGTCCATCAGGCGTCCGTCCTCGCCGACGAGGCGGACGGTGTGGCGCTCGCCCGTGCGGAACAGGTCGATGCGCAGGGTGTCGTCACCGGTGCCGATGCGGCGCGGGATGTCCGCCCAGCCCTCCGTGCTCAGGGCCACGCGCACCACCTTCTGGAACGACGGCTCCACGGCCGCCGCCACCGCGAGGAGCTCGTCGGCGCTGTACTCGTGCGGCCACCACACCCCGTCGACGGCGCCGAGGTGCAGGCCGGTGGGGCGGAGGACGAGACGCGGTGTGGTGGTCATGAGCTTCTCTCTGCGGTGAGCCGGGCGAGGCGCTTGGTGGTGGGCCAGCGCACGTCGCGGGCCCAGCCGAGCTTCTCGAAGATCCAGATGGTGCGGGCCGAGATGTCGATCTGGCCGCGCTGCACGCCGTGCCGGGCGCAGGTCGGGTCGGCGTGGTGCAGGTTGTGCCAGGACTCGCCCATCGACAGGATCGCCAGCGGCCACACGTTGGCCGAGCGGTCGCGGGCCGCGAACGGCCGGTTGCCGATCATGTGGCAGATCGAGTTGATGGACCACGTGACGTGGTAGGCGAGCCCGACGCGCACCAGCCCGGCCCAGACGAACGCGCTGAGCGCGCCGGCCCACGACATCGTGACGAGGCCGCCGACGAGCGCGGGCAGCAGCAGGCTGACCGCCACCCAGATCCCGAACTGACGGCTGATCCGCGCGACGGCCGGGTCGGACAGGAGGTCCGGCACAAAACGGTCGGCGTTGGTCTTGTCGGCCTCGAAGAGCCAGCCCATGTGCGCGTGCCAGAAGCCCTTCGCGAGCCCGACCGGTCCGGTGCCGTGCAGCCACGGGGAGTGCGGGTCGCCCTCCTTGTCGGAGAACGCGTGGTGGCGACGGTGGTCGGCCACCCAGGTGATCGGGTCGCCCTGCAGCGCGAGGCTGCCCGCGATGGCCAGCGCGCTGCGCAGCGCGGGCGTGGCCACGAACGACCGGTGGGTGAAGTACCGGTGGAACCCGACGGTGATGCCGAGGATGCTGATCACGTACATGGCGGCGGCCAGCCCCACGTCGAGCCAGCTCAGGCCCCATCCCCAGGCGAGCGGCACGGCCAGGACCAGCGCCACGACCGGGACGATCACGAACACGTGGACGAGCACGCTCTCGCTGAACCCCCGCCGCCCCTCGATGATCGGGGTGCCTCGGGTCGGTGCTTCTGCGGTGAGCGATGGGGTCACGTGGGGCGGTTCTCCTCGGATCGGGGGCGCTACGGTGTAGACACTACGGTGTATCGACGAAAGGAACAATGTGACGAGTCCGCTCACCCGGGAGCAGGTGTTCGCCACCGCGCTGCGGCTCGTCGACACCGACGGTGTGGAGGCGCTGTCGATGCGCCGGCTCGGCAAGGCGCTCGACCGCGACCCGATGCGGCTCTACCGGCACGCCGAGAGCAAGGAGGCGCTGCTCGACGGGGTGGTGGAGCTGGTGATGTCGGAGCTGCAGGTGCCGGTGGCCGACGACGACTGGGAGCAGGCGCTGCGCCGCACCGCCCACGCCTACCGCGACCTCGCGCTCGCCCACCCACACGTCGTCCCGCTGCTGGTGACCCGTCCGCTGGCCACGCCGCTGGCCCGCCGGCCGCTGGGCACGCTGCGTCCGCTGGAACAGCTGCTCGGGCTGCTGGTCAGGGCCGGTTTCGACGAGCGCGGCGCGCTCTACGCCTACCGCCTCTACATGGGTTTCCTGAACGGTCATCTGCTCAACGAGCTGCAGGAGCGTGTCGTGGCGCCCGACGAGACCGACGACGTGCTGCGGCTGGGCCTGCACCGGCTGCCGATCGCGGACTTCCCCCGCCTGCGTTCCCTGGCCGGCGCCCTCGCCGCCTACGACGGGGGACGCGAGCTCGACGAGGGCCTCGACATCGTGCTCGCGGGGTTGCGGGCGCGTACCGCGGTGGGGTGACGTGGGGTTGATGTGACACCACGAATGCATGGGTGTGGGAGATCGGGGTGCCGTCCCCGACCGGCCCTACCGGGTCTGGCGCGGGTGATCTCGGGCACGCATTGCTGCTGTACCGCCATCATCGAGGGCTCGCGCGCGGGCCCTGTTCGCGCGGATCACCGCGTGCCGTCCACCACCACGTCCGCCCGCCCCGGCGTGCCTTCCGTCGCGAAGTGGGTCTGCTCCTGTGCCGCCCAGCGGTCCCAGTGCGGGCGGTAGGTCTCGCCGTCGCGGTCCATCGCGCGCCGGAGGCGTTCGGTGCGAGGTGCGTCGATCCACACCAGGAGCACCGCGTGGGCGCTGATGATCCGTGCCCCGGAGCCTGCCCCCTCGACCACCAGAACGGGCGGCGTGCCCAGGTCGTGCTCCTCGGCGTACCGGCCGAGGGCCCAGTCGTAGCGGCGGTAGCGGGCGGGTCTCCCGGCGACCAGCGGGCCCACGACCCACTCGTGCAGCAACGGGACGGCGGCGGCGAGACCGTCCCAGCCGGGGTAGAGGTCGTCCATGTGCAGCAGCGGCGCGCCTCCGAGCGCGGCGACGAGCCCCTCGGCGAGCACCGTCTTCCCCGACCCGGACGGGCCGTCCACGCACACCAGCCGGGTGCCGCCGCACCGCGGCTCGGCGGCGTGCACCCGGGTGGCCAGGTGGTCCAGCACGCTCAGGCGGGTGGCGGCACCGCGCGGCTGCGCAGCACCACGGTGGTGCCGCCGTCGGTGCCGTCGACGGTGAGGGTCTCGACGCACGCCTCCATCAGCGGCAGCCCGTGGCGCCGGTTGCCCCGGAACGCCGAGGGCGGCAGCCACGAGCCCCGGTCGACGACGGTGAGGACGGCGCGACGGCGACCGTCCGGCTCGGCGACCACGATCCCGTGGACCTCGACGGGGCCGCCCCGTTCGACGACCGCACCGTGGTCGACGCCGTAGCCGTGCTCGACGCTGTTGCTGACCGCCTCGCTGACGGCGAGGATCAGGTCGTCGCGCTGACCGGCGGGCCAACGGTGGCCGGCGAGCCAGCGCGAGAGCCGTTCGCGGGCGAGCGAGGGGGCGGCCAGCTCGGCCGACAGCGTCATCCGCAGCTCGGCGTCCGTGTGCGCCCGGCTGCGGTCGCGGTCGCTCAGCGGAGGCACGCGGGAAGTGTCCTCCAGGGCGTGATCGGACGCACCCGGTGGGTCAACCATCGAGGGCATCGGTGACGCTGTGGAACAGGGTGAGGACCGCGTCGAGGCCGGTCAGCTCGATGGGGCGCACCACCGGGCGGGTGTGGTCGACCACGATCCGCAGCGTCTCGAACCCCCGGTGGTGGACGGCCTCGCGGGCGCTGTCGAGCAGCACCTGCAGGCCGGGCGACCCCAGGAAGGTGACGTCGGTGAGGTCGACGACCAGCGGGCGTCCGTCGAGCTGCTCGTAGGCGGCGTCGATGGCGGCGCGCAACCGTGGAGCGGTCAGCCCGTCGATCTCGCCGTCGACGCCGAGCACCACGGCGTCGGGCCGGTCGTCGGTCCGCACCTTCATGATCTGCTCGCGCTCCGGCCGTTCCACGAGCGGGAGGATAACCGTCAGCGCAGCAGCGGCAGCAGGGCCGCGTCCGCCCCGAGCTCGCGGCGTTCCCGCCCGCTCAACGGCTCGCGACCGGTGCCCAGCAGCGCCCACCACTCGTCGGACCACTCGGTGGGCGCGGGCCTGCCCAGCAACGCGTCGAGGGTGCGGCGCACCAGGGCCAGCGGCTCGGCCCGGGGGCCGGGCCTGCCGAGGTCGACCACGAGGTCGAGGTGGCGCACGGCCGCCTCCACCGCGAGCGTGGTGATCAGGTCGTCGGCGCGCAGCACGTGGTCCTGCGTGGCCACCAGGGCGTCCGGGGCGGTCCGGCCGGCGAGCGTCACGACGGCGCGGCTGGTGTCGACGAACGTGCGGGTCAGGGCGTCGAGCCCCCACGCACTCGCGATCGTGCGCTGGGCCCGCAGCTCGCGGAACTCGGGATCGCGGTCGCCCCGGGCGTTGCGCCAGTAGGTGGTGGCGTCGCGGTCGGCGGGGCCGGCGGCGGGCGTCGCGAGCGCCACCAGGCCGCGCTGGGCGTCGCCGAGCAGGTGCAGCAGCAGGTCGCACACCACCCAGCCCGCGCGCCGCGTGGGACGCCAGGCGTCCGGTTCGTCGAGGGTGGCCGCGATCGTCGCGAGGTCGGAGTAGGCGATCCGCAGTGCGGCCGACGAGCTGGTTCCCGGGCGCGCCGGCGCGGGTCGGTTCGGGATCAGTCGTGCGGTCGTCATGTCCTGCCGTCGTCCTCGTGCGTGGCCGTCGAACTTCTCATGTGGCCATCGCGTGCCGACGCGGGGGGTTACCCGTGAGAGGTTCACACGGACGTTTCCCCGCGTTGCCAGCGCGATCGGTACCGGCGCGTATCCACGAGGATATGAGCAGCTGCCCGAAGGTCGAGGAGCCACTCGACCGAGCGGCTGATTGACCCGGCGGCGGGGCCTGGACACGATCGCCCCATGACGCTGCTGCCCGGAGTCCGGTCCGCCACCGCCGACACCGACCGGCTGCGGATGCACTACCTCGAGTCCGGACGCCCCGACGGCACGCCACTCGTGCTGGTGCACGGCAACCTCTCGACGGGCCGCTTCTACGAGCACCTCCTGCCGCGGATCCCCGACCGGTTCCGGGTGCTCGCGCCGGACATGCGGGGCTTCGGCGACTCCGAGCGCAAGAGCCTCGACGCCACCCGGGGCCTCGCCGACTGGGCGGACGACACCGCCGCGCTGCTCGTCGCCCTCGGGATCGAGGCGCCGCCGCACCTCGTCGGCTGGTCGACGGCCGGGGCCGCCATCGCGTCGTTCGCGACGCGGTACCCGGTGGCCTCGCTGACGTTCCTGGACCCGGTCTCGCCGTTCGGCTTCGGCGCCGTCCACCGCGACGGCTCACCGGTTCACGACGACCACGCCGGTTCCGGGGGCGGCGGGGCGAACCCGGCGCTGATCGCCGCGCTGACCAGCGGCGACGACGCCCCGGACAACCCGTTCACCGCGCGGAACGTGATGCGCGCGCTGTACTGGTCGCCGGACCACCAGCTCCCCGCCGACCGCGAGGACGTCCTCGTCGCCGAGATCCACAAGACCCTGATCGGCGACGACGGCTACCCGGGCGACGCCGCGTCGTCCACGAACTGGCCCGGCATCGCCCCCGGCACCCGCGGCATCCTCAACGCGCTCTCGCCCAAGTACTGCCGGTGGGACGACATCGTCGACCTCGACCCCAAACCGCCGGTCCTCTGGACGCACGGCACGGCGGACCTGATCGTCTCCGACGCCTCCCCGCTGGACTTCGGGGTGCTCGGCGCCGCGGGTGTCGTGCCCGGCTGGCCCGGCGCGGACGTCCACCCGGCGCAGCCGCAGGTCACCCAGATCCGCGACGTCCTGGACCGCTACGCGGCCGCGGGCGGCGCCGTCCGCGTCGAGATGTTCGAGGGCTCCGGCCATGGCCCGCACGTCGACGCCGAGGACCGCTGGCTCGCGGTCCTCCTGGACTTCCTGGGCTGACCCGTTCGCCGGCGCCGAACACCGCCGTTGACGCGCCCGCCCGGACCGGCAGGGTGGTCGACGACGACGCGGAGGCGACGATGCCCGGCATCTCGATCACCACCTCGGACCAGGCCGAGGCCCGGCTGGCGTGCGCCGAGGTGTACTTCCCGCACCGGATGGCCGTCCTCCACGACTCCCGGACCTTCGCGATGTCGCTGTCGGCGGTCGGTCTGGGTCCGGTGTCCGCGGGCCTGCTCGGGTACGCGGGCGAGGTGCGCATCGAGACCGACGCGCTGGAGACCGGGTACGAGGTCAACGTCCCCCTGGACGGGCATCTGCGCACGTGGACGGGGCACGCCGACGTCTGCGCCGCCGCGGGCCTCGCGGCGGTCTACCGGCCGGACGGCCGCACCAGGCTGCACGGATGGGCCGGCGGCGGGCAGCTGTTCGGGTTGAAGATCGAGCGTGGGGCGCTCGAGGAGACGCTCGAGGAGCTCACCGACCGCCCGGTGCGGTCGACCGTGGCGCTCGGGCCGAGCCTCGACCTGACCGGTGGCGCGGGCCGCCAGTGGTGGGGACTCGCCCGTTCCCTCATCGATCTCGCGCAGGACCCGGGCGGCCCGCTGGGGAATCCCGTGGTGGCGCGGCCGCTGGCCCGCAGCGTCATCGCCGCGTTCCTCCACGCGGTCGACCATCCGTACCGAGATCTGCTCGCCCACCGGCCGGCGACGCCGCGTCCCGCGACGATCCGCGAGGCCGTCGATCTGCTGGAGGCGGAGCCGGACCATCCGTGGACCGTCGCCGATCTGGCCCGCCGGGTGGGCGTCACCCCCCGCGGGCTCCAGGCGGGGTTCGCGCGGCACGTCGGCACGGCGCCGATGGCCCACCTGCGGCAGGTGCGGCTCGCCCGGGTGCACCTGGACCTGCAGGTCGCC
>NZ_MKVV01000095.1:55150-95417 GCF_001899645.1 Pseudonocardia sp. 73-21
CAGGTCGCCGATCCCGCCCGCCGTTCCGTGGCCGACATCGCGTCGCACTGGGGGTTCACCCACCTCGGCCGGTTCGCGGCGGCCTACCGCGAGCGCTACGGCTGCGTGCCGTCGGAGACGCTCCGTTCCTGAGTGCGCACATCGGAGCACCCCGGTGCGTCGAGCGGATCGACTGCGACCTGTGTCATACCTACGGTCGGGGCATGACCACGAGCTTCGACTTCAACCCGCTCGTCTCGCCCCACCGCGAGGACCCGCACCCGTTCTACCGGGACGCGCGGTCGCGCCCGCTGCAGATGAGCCCGACGCTCGGCGCCTACATGGTCACCCGGTACGAGGACCTGCGGACGGTCATCGACGACCCCGCGACGTTCTCCTCGGCCGCGGCCGTCCCGAAGATCTACTCGAACGCGCCCGAGGTCGTCGAGGTGCTGCGCCGCAACAACGTCCCGGAGACGAACGCGGTCGTCAACGAGGACGAGCCGGCGCACACGCCGGTCCGCCGCGTGTTCGACGCCGGCTTCACCGGGGCCCGGGTGCGGGCGATGCTGCCGACGATGCACGCGACGGCCGACGCGTTGATCGACGCCTTCCCCGCCGATGGCGCGGACCTCGTCGGCGGGTACGCGATCCCGTTCGTCCAGACGGTGATCAACGCGATCATCGGCTTCCCCGCGGAGGACGCCGAGCAGATCCAGATCTGGACCGACGACCAGAACACGCTGTGGAACGTCCTGGCGCCGGTGGAGGAGCATCTGGCCGCGGCCGAGCGGATGGGGGCCTACACCCGCTACCTGCAGGCCCTGATCGACGACCGGCGCGCGCACCCGCGCGAGGACCTGCTCTCGGACCTGGTCCACGGCGCGAACGGATTCCCCGGTGTCCCCGACGACTACACCCAGTGCATCGTGCGCGGGGCCGCCCGCGTGGCCGGCTTCGACACCACCCGCGACGCGATCACGGCCACGGTGTACGCCGTGCTGGCGAACCCGGCCATCCGGGAGCGGGTGCTCGCCGATCCCGTGAAGATGATCCCGAAGGCCACCGAGGAGATCCTGCGCCGTGACGCCCCGCACCGGGGCCTGTTCCGCGTCACCACCCGGGACACCGAGCTCAGCGGGACGTCCCTGCCCGCGGGCACGCCGCTGCTCCTGCTGTTCGGGTCCGGCAACCGTGACGAGGCGGTGTTCCCGGATCCCGACGCCGTCGACCTGGACCGCCCCAACGTCCGCGACCACCTGGCGTTCGGCCGGGGGATGCACGTCTGCCCGGGTGCGCCGATGGCCCGCGCCGAGATCCGGGTGGCCCTGGAGCACCTGACGCAGCGCCTGCCCGGGATGCGCCTGGCCGACGGTTTCGAGCCCGTCTACATCGCGAGCTACTTCTTCCGCGGGCTGGAGTCGCTGCGCGTCAGCTGGTGACGGCCCGCCGGTAGTGGGCGATGATCACGCCCGTGGTGGTCGGCACGCTGCTGACCAGATCGAACTCGGTCAGCGGGGCGGGGTCGTCGAACAGCCGGGCGCCGCAGCCCAGGGTCAGCGGGTGGATCAGCAGCACGTAGTCGTCGATCAGGCCGGCGGCGTGCAGGCTCCGCACCAGCGACGCGCTGCCGATGATCGAGAGGTCGTGGCCCGGCTCGGTCTTCAGTGCCGCCACCGTGTCGGTGGCCTCGCCCCGCAGCAGGTGTGAGTTCTGCCAGGCGTCGGCGTCCTCCAGCGTCCGCGACACGACGTACTTCGTGGCCGCGTTCATGTGCGTGGTGAACGGGTTGCCGTCGGTGGAGCCGCCCCAGGCGGTGATGAAGTCCTCCCACGTGGTGCGCCCGAAGAGCATGTCGCCGGGCCTGCCCATGCCGGCGGCCATCTCCCGGCTCATCACCTCGTCGTTGTAGCGGGCGCCCCAGCCGCCGTGGGTGAAGCCGCCGCGGGTGTCCTCGTCGGGGCGGCCGAGGCCCTGCACCACCCCGTCGAGGGTCATGAACATCGTGGCCGTGACGGATCGCATCGCCTGCTCCTCGGGTGTGCGGGCCGCCCTGCTGCGACCCGGTCACCCCCTACACGAACGGCCACCGGCGGAATCGACACCCTCGGCGGCCGCACCGACGAAGGAGCCGCTCGTCCGCACCGCTACCGGAACCTCGTCGCCGATCCCCACGTGACCGTGGAGATCGGCGACCGCTCCCGCCACCGCCGTGACGCTCCGGTCGGGACCGGCTGAGCGATCAGGCCTGGTCGTGGCTCGTCGGCCCGGCCACCTGGTACCCGCCGAACTTCTCGCGGAGGGTCTTCTTCGAGAACTTGCCGACGCTGGTCTTCGGCACCTCGTCGATGAACTCCACCGCGTCGGGCAGCCACCACTTCGCCACCCGCGGGGTGAGGAACTCGATGATCTCCTCGGGCGTGAGGGTCTCGCCGGGCTTCACCACCACGCACGCCAGCGGGCGCTCCACCCACTTCTCGCTCGGGATCGCGATCACCGCGGCCTCGGCGACCTTGGGGTGCGCCATGATCTCGTTCTCCAGCTCCACCGAGCCGATCCACTCGCCGCCGGACTTGATCAGGTCCTTCGTGCGGTCGACGAGGCGGACGAATCCGTAGCGGTCCACCGACGCGACGTCGCCGGTGCGCAGCCAGCCGTCCTCGGTGAACTGGGCGCCGCCGCCCTCGCCCCGGTAGTACTCCTTCGCGATCCACGGGCCCGCGGCCTGGATCTCGCCGCTCGCGACGTCGTCCCAGGGCTGGGGCTCGCCGGTCTCGGGATCGACGACGCGCAGCTCGACGAGCGGCACGGCCTGGCCCTGGCGGGCGCGGATGTCGGCGCGCTCGTCCTCGGTGAGGGAGTCGTGCTGGGTGCGGAGGGTGGAGATGGTGGCGATCGGGCTGGTCTCGGTCATGCCCCAGGCGTGCAGCATGGGGACGCCGAGGGCCTTGCGGTAGTTCTCCGACAGCGAGCGCGGCACCGCGGAGCCGCCGCAGAGGATCGTGCGGACCGACGACAGGTCGTGGTCGGCGAGCAGCGGGAGCATGCCCATCCAGATGGTGGGGACGCCGCCGGTGACCGTGACCTTGTGGCTCTCCAGCAGCCCGGCGATGGCCTTCGGCGTCATGTTCGGGCCCGGGAAGACGATGTCGGTGCCGGCGAGCAGGCAGCCGTAGGGCAGGCCCCACGCGTTGGCGTGGAACATCGGGACGACGGGCAGCACCACGTCGCGCTCCGACAGCGCGCTGCCGTCGGCCACCAGCGTGATCAGCGAGTGCAGGACCGCGGACCGGTGGCTGTAGACCACGCCCTTCGGGTTGCCCGTGGTACCGGACGTGTAGCACATGGCGGCCGCGGTGTTCTCGTCCTCGACGACGAACTGGCCCGCGAACGGCTCGGCGGCGGCGAGCAGCTCCTCGTAGTCCAGCCAGCCGTCGGGGACCGCGACGTCGGCGCCGTCGTCGATCACCACGTAGTGCCGCACGGTGTCCAGCTTGTCGGCCAGCGGCGCGAGCAGCGGGATCAGCGAGCGGTCGACGAAGACGACCTCGTCCTCGGCGTGGTTGGCGATGTAGACGAGCTGCTCGGGGAACAGCCGGATGTTCAACGTGTGCAGCACGCGGCCGGTGCACGGCGCCGCGAGGTAGAGCTCCAGGTGACGGCCGGTGTTCCAGCAGAAGGTGCCGACACGACCGTCGGCACTGATCCCGAGCGTGTCGAGGACGGTGGCGAGGCGGCGGACCCGGACCGTCCAGTCCGCGATCGTCGTGGTCGTCTCGCCGGAGGCCTCCGCGGTGACGATCTTCTTGTGTCCGAAGTACTGCTCGGCGCGGTGGAAGACGTGGGGCAGGGCGAGAGGACGGTCCTGCATGAGTCCGAGCATCGGGCGCTCCTGTGCGGGATGTGGCACGTGTCACGGGTACTTGCATCCGAAAACTACCCGGACGAGCCCCCCGTTCACCACGCGCCGACGTCACAAAAGACGGATAGGGTCGACAGCCATGTCCACCGAACAGGCCGCTGCGGTGTGCCTCGACGTGGGCTCGACCTGGACCAAGGCCGTGCTCGTGCACGCCGACGGCGCGCTGGGCGGCTTCGCCGAGCACCCCACCACCATCGACGACGTCCTCGCCGGGATGGACGCGGCCGTTCGTGCGGTCCGGGCCGCGGGCCCGGCGGGGCCCGACGCGGAGCCGGAGCTGCTCGCGTGCTCGTCGGCGGGCGGGGGGCTGCGGCTCGCCGTCGTCGGCTCCGAGCGGTTGATCACCACCGAGGCCGCGCACCGCGTCGCCTGTTCGGCCGGTGCTCACGTGGTGCACGTGCACGCCGGGCCGCTCGAGCCGCCCGACCTCCGGACGCTGCGCAGCGCCCGGCCCGCCGTCGTCCTGCTCGTGGGCGGCGCCGACGGCGACGATCCCACCGACCTCCTGCACAACGCGGGCCGGCTCGCCGCCGCGCGCATCCGCTACCCGATCGTGCTGGCCGCCAACTCGGCCGGCCGCGACGACGCCACCGCGCTGCTGCGCGCCACCGGCCGCACGGTGATGGCCTGCGACAACGTCCTGCCCAGCCGCGGGGTGATCGTGCCCGAGGCGGCCCGGGCCGCCATCAGCCGTCTCTACCGCCGGCACGCCGTGGGCGGGCGGGCGCCCGCCGCGGCACCGCGGTTCCGCCGCCTCGTCCGGGTGGCCACCTCCGACGCGGTGGGCCACGGCGCCACCGAGCTCGCCCGCATCTGCGGCGGCCGCGTCCTGCTCGTCGACGTCGGGTGCGCCACCACCGACGTCCACTCCGCCGTCGGTGAGATCGGCGCGCGCACCGTCGAGGGCGATCTCGGGGTGCGGGCCGCCGCGGGCGGCGTGCTCGTCGAGGCGCAGGCCGAGGGCGTGGTCGACCCGGTGGAGGCCGATCTGCTCGGCCCCACCGTGGCGCGCATGGCCGGGGAGGTCGGCTACGTGCCGCGCGACCCCGGCAGCGCCGCCGAGGACCGGCGCATCGCGGCCCTCGCCGCCGTGATCGCCGTGCGCCGCCACGTGCGGGTGCACGCCGACGCCGCCCACGACGTGGGCATGGTCGTGCTCTCCGGCGGGGTGTTCCGGCGGCGCGACCCGCACGGTGGCCTGGCCGCCGTGGAGTCCACCCTGCGCACCGACCCCGAGCTCGCCGCCCTGCTCGACGGCGTGCGGGTGGTGGTGGACACCGACTTCACGGTGGCCCCGGCCGGACTGCTCGCCGCCCACGGCCGCAGCGCGGCGGCGGAGGCCCTGCTGCGCGACCACCTCCTGGGCTGAGCGCACCGCCCGCACCGCAGTCCTCCCACCGCCCCGGCCTCCGAACGGGTGATCAAGGCGGGAAGGTCGTCGCGGAAGATCCACTGACGACCACGGCGCCGTGATCACGGCAGTAGGCCGGGTCACGGCGTCGGGGTGGTCGTCGCCGGTGCGACCGGGATCGGGGCCTCATCCGGACGCGACGGACCCCCGTCCGCGTCGCGGATGTGAGCCGCGTCATTCGCCGGTGATCACACGGCTCGCTCGTTTGACAGCCCACGGCCGGACTGGGGACCATGGTGGGGCAATCGCGTAACCGGGGTCGAGGGGCGCTGCGACGGGCCGATCAGGTCCGCCACGCTCGACCACTGGCCGTTGCAGAAGGGCGCCCTCACCCACGTGAGGAGGCCGCCACCCGTGAACACCTTCCGCGGTCTCCCGTGCTGGGGCGTCAGCTCACTAACAGGAGGCTCTACCACCCCATGACCGCCACCACCGCGCCCGGCCAGAGCCGGCTGCAGAACATCAACGGCATCGACTTCGCCGTCGCCGACCTCTCGCTGCACGAGTTCGGCCGCAAGGAGATCCGCCTCGCCGAGCACGAGATGCCCGGCCTCATGGAGCTGCGCCGCGAGTACGCGGAGGCCCGGCCGCTGCACGGCGCCCGCATCGTCGGCTCGCTGCACATGACGATCCAGACCGCGGTGCTCATCGAGACCCTGGTCAGCCTGGGTGCCGAGGTCCGCTGGGTCAGCTGCAACATCTTCTCCACGCAGGACCACGCCGCCGCCGCGATCGTCGTCGGCTCCGGCACCCCCGAGGAGCCCAAGGGCGTCCCGGTGTTCGCCTGGAAGGGCGAGACGCTGGAGGAGTACTGGTGGTGCACGGAGCAGCTGTTCCTGTTCCACGACTCCAACGGCGCCCTCGTGGGCCCGAACATGATCCTCGACGACGGCGGTGACGCCACCCTGCTGATCCACAAGGGCGTCGAGTACGAGAAGACCGGCGTCGTGCCGACCGTCGAGGACGACGACCTGACGGTGTCGCACGAGTACCGCGTCATCCTGGACACCCTGCGCCGCTCGCTGGCCGACGACCCCCAGCGCTGGACCACGGTCGCCTCCGACATCCGCGGCGTCACCGAGGAGACCACCACCGGCGTCCACCGGCTCTACCAGCTGGCGGAGCGCGGTGAGCTGCTGTTCCCGGCGATCAACGTCAACGACTCGGTCACCAAGAGCAAGTTCGACAACGTCTACGGCATCCGCCACTCGCTCGTCGACGGCCTCAACCGCGCCACCGACGTCCTCATCGGCGGCAAGGTCGCGCTCGTCTGCGGCTTCGGTGACGTGGGCAAGGGCTCGGCGGCCGCGCTGGCCGGCCAGGGCGCCCGCGTGATCGTGTCCGAGGTGGACCCGATCTGCGCGCTCCAGGCGCTGCTGCAGGGCTTCCAGGTGGCCACGCTGGAGTCGACCATCGACAAGGCCGACATCATCGTCACCACCACGGGCAACAAGGACATCATCACCACCGAGGCGATGTCGAAGATGAAGCACCAGGCGATCGTCGCCAACGTCGGTCACTTCGACAACGAGATCGACGTCGCGGGCCTGGGTCGGATCCCCGGCATCATCAAGATCAACATCAAGCCGCAGGTGGACGAGTGGGTGTTCCCGGACGGGCACTCGATCATCCTGCTGTCCGAGGGTCGCCTGATGAACCTCGGCAACGCGACGGGCCACCCGTCGTTCGTGATGAGCAACAGCTTCGCGAACCAGGTCATCGCGCAGGTGGAGCTGTTCACCAAGCACGAGGAGTACAACAACGACGTCTACCGTCTCCCCAAGCACCTGGACGAGAAGGTCGCCAAGATCCACGTTCTGGCGCTGGGCGGCGAGCTGACCAAGCTCACCAAGGACCAGGCCGAGTACATCGGCGTGGACGTCGAGGGCCCGTTCAAGCCGGAGCACTACCGCTACTGAGCACCCCGCCCGAGCTCCTGCCCCCGTCCCGGTCGTCCGGGGCGGGGGCAGGGTCGTCCCGGGAGGGCTCATGGATCGTCGATGCGGCGAGCGTGCTGCCCCGGTACCTCAGCCCCTCGGTGAGGTCCTCGCGGATCTGCCGCCGGAGAACCCCGTCTGCCGGGACGCCCGCGGGCCCGACGACCACGACACGGCGCATGGCGGCCCCCAAGTCGGCAGCTGCTTACCCGAGCGGACCCTGTAGATCACCCCGTCGCGGTTTACGCTGGCCGGGTGCTCCATCCCCCTGGTGACGGCGACGGCTGGACCCGGTGCGACCAGGGCCACAAGCACTGGGGCATCTACGGAGCGGCGGGCCTGCTGCTCTGGCACGGCGACCGCGTCCTGCTGCAGCACCGTGCGCTCTGGAGCCACCACGGCGGCACCTGGGGCATCCTCGGCGGCGCCCGCAACCACGGCGAGACGGCCGAGCAGGCCGCCGGTCGCGAGGCCGGCGAGGAGGCGGGACTGGACCCCGCGAGCTACACCGTCACCGACCGCTTCGTCGACGACCACGGCGGCTGGAGCTACACCACCGTGATCGCCTGCACCGACACGGCGCCGGAGCTGGAGGGGCTCACCGCCGAGACCATCGCCGTGCGGTGGGTCGGCGCTGACGCCCTGCACGAGCTGCCGCTGCACCCGGGGTTCGCGGCGAGCTGGGAGCAGGTCAGCGCGGCCGCGCGGAGGGGCCGGGGCTGATCGGGCATCATCTCCCCGGTGGGCCGACTGATCGTCATCGAAGGACTCGACGGCGCGGGCAAGCGCACGCTCACGGACGCGCTGAGCAGCCAGTTCGGGGCGCGCGTCGCGCGCTTCGCCTTCCCCCGCTACGACGACGACGTGCACGCCGAGCTCGCCCGCGACGCGCTCTACGGCCGGCTCGGCGATCTGGCCGACTCCGTGCACGGCATGGCCGTGCTCTTCGCTCTCGACCGCCGGGCCGCGGCGCCCGTGCTGCGCGAGGCGCTGGCCGCGCACGACGTGGTGCTCGTCGACCGCTACGTCGCCTCCAACGCCGCCTACAACGCCGCGCGGCTGCACCAGGACGTCGACGGGGCGGTGGTCGGCTGGGTGCGCGAGCTGGAGATCGAACGGTTCGGGATCCCGGTGCCCGACCACCAGCTGTACCTGTCGGTGCCGCGGGCCGTCGCCGCGGAGCGGGCCGCGCACCGCGAGCGGACGGAGACGGGCCGGGAGCGCGACGCCTACGAGTCCGACGGCGGCCTGCAGGAGCGCACGGGCGCGGTGTACGCCCAGCTCGCGGAGCGGGCCTGGCTGAGCCCGTGGACGGTGCTCGACGGCTCCGCCCCGCTCGACGCGAAGGCGCTGGCGACTCAGCTCCTCGGGTAGACGATCACCTCGGCGTCGTGGCCGCGTGCGCGGCCGAGGCGGGCGTCGCAGGTGAGGAGGGGGACGTCGGGCTGCTCGGCGAGCGCGATGCAGGAGGCGTCGAACGCGGTGATCGAGTCGCGGAGCTCCCACACCCGGGACAGCAGCGGCCGGTGGGCCGTTCGCGAGATCGGGGTCTGTCCGATGTCATGGACGGCCTGGGCTCGCTCGGCCACCGGTAACAGGCCTCGCCAGGCACGCCGCCTCCACGGGTGAGCGAGAGATCTTCGGCTGCTGCCCGCTGCCTCAGCACCTCGTACGTCGCGTGGCCGAGGTCTCTGATCGGGACGGTCTCGGCCATGTCCGAAGGGCACCGAGGGTGCATGCAATCCTGGCGCAGGTCGCGGAAACACGGGTCGCAGGCGGGTGCTGACCAGCCAATGGGATGCTCTGCGGATGAAGTCGCGCGTTCTGGTGGTCGACGACGACCCGGCCCTGGCCGAGATGCTCACCATCGTGCTGCGGGGCGAGGGCTTCGACACCGCCGTCGTCGGCGACGGCACGCGGGCCCTGCCCGCCGTCCGGGAGCTGCGGCCCGACGTCGTGCTGCTCGACCTGATGCTCCCCGGCATGAACGGCATCGACGTCTGCCGGGCCATCCGCTCGGAGTCGGGCGTGCCCATCGTCATGCTCACGGCCAAGACCGACACGGTGGACATCGTGCTGGGCCTGGAGTCCGGCGCCGACGACTACGTCGTCAAGCCGTTCAAGCCCAAGGAGCTCGTCGCCCGCATCCGGGCGCGGGTGCGGCGCACGGAGACCGAGCCGGCCGAGCAGCTGTCCATCGGCGACGTCACCATCGACGTGCCCGCCCACCAGGTCGTGCGCGCCGGCGAGCAGATCGCGCTCACACCGCTGGAGTTCGACCTGCTCGTGGCCCTGGCCCGCAAGCCGCGCCAGGTGTTCACTCGGGAGGTGCTGCTCGAGCAGGTGTGGGGCTACCGCCACGCGGCCGACACGCGCCTCGTCAACGTGCACGTCCAGCGCCTGCGGTCGAAGGTGGAGCGCGACCCGGAGCACCCCGAGGTCGTGCTGACCGTCCGCGGCGTCGGGTACAAGGCCGGTCCACCCTGAGATGAGCCGCATCGGTGACCGCGCACGGCGGACCCTGGCCCAGGCCCGCGTCGTCGGCGAGGACCTCGCCGAGGCGTTCAACGCGGTCTGGCGCCGGTCGTTGCAGCTGCGGGTGGTGTTCTCGACGCTGGCGCTGTCCACCGCGGTCGTGCTCGTACTCGGGTTCGTGATCCAGACCCAGATCGCGGGCAACATCCTCGCGGCCAAGCTCGACGACGCCCAGCGCCAGATCGACTCGGGCACCGCGCTGCTCGAACGCGAGCTCGCCAGCGTCGACCCGAGCCGCGAGAAGGCGAAGGGCGAGCTCAACAACGCGCTCGACCAGCTCACCAACGCCGGCGCCGACGACGCGTCGGGCTCGCCCACCGCGGGCAAGTTCCGTGCCGTGCTCACGAGCACCTCCGACGGCACCAGCGACTTCGTCGGCCCCCTGGAGTACGTGCCGGCCGACCTGCGGCAGTCCGTGGCCGAGGGGGCGCGGGCCCTGCGCTACAGCACGATCGAGGAGCAGGGCGTCGAGATCCCGACGATGATGATCGGCCAGCCGGTCCGCACGGCCAACGGTGACCTGGCGTTCTACCTGCTGTTCCCGCTCGACTCCGAGCAGCGCACGCTCGGCCTGGTCCAGAGCACGCTGATCGTCGGCGGGCTCATCCTGCTGCTGCTCCTCGCGGGCATCGCGAGCCTCATCACCCGGCAGGTGGTGCGCCCGATCCGGCAGGCCGCGGAGATCGCCGAGCGCTTCGCCGACGGCCACCTCGACGAACGGATGCCCGAGCAGGGCGAGGACGAGGTCGCGCGGCTGGGCGAGTCGTACAACGAGATGGCCGGCAGCATCCAGAGCCAGATCCGGCAGCTGGAGGAGTTCGGGGCGCTGCAGCGGCGCTTCACCTCCGACGTCAGCCACGAGCTGCGCACCCCGCTCACCACGGTGCGGATGGCCGCCGACGTCCTCTACGCGTCGCGCGACGAGCTGCTGCCCGCGCTGCGCCGCAGCTCCGAGCTGCTGGTCACCGAGCTCGACCGGTTCGAGGCGCTGCTGGCCGACCTGCTGGAGATCAGCCGCCTCGACGCCGGCGTCGCGGAGCTGGGCGCCGAGCGCGTCGACATGCAGGGCGTCGTCTCGCGGGCGGTCGAGGCCGTGCGCGGGCTGGCCGACGAGTCCGCCACCCCGCTCGAGCTGGAGCTGCCCGCGGGCGTCTACGCCGACGTCGACCCCCGGCGGGTCGAGCGGATCGTCCGCAACCTCGTGGCCAACGCGCTCGACCACGGCGAGGGACGCCCGGTGCGGATCACCCTCGCCGCCGACGACGACACGGTCGCCGTGCTGGTCCGCGACCAGGGCGTCGGCCTGCGCCCCGGTGAGGCCGGGCTGGTGTTCAACCGGTTCTGGCGGGCCGAGGAGTCGCGCGCCCGGCGCAGCGGGGGCACCGGGCTCGGGCTGTCGATCGCCATCGAGGACGCCCGGCTGCACGGCGGCTGGCTGCAGGCCTGGGGCGAGATCGGCCGGGGCGCGGCGTTCCGGCTCACGCTGCCCCGCACCGCGGGCGACACCGTGACCTCCAGCCCCATCCCGCTCGGCCCTGACGACCGGCCCGGCGCCGACGTGCGCGCCCCGGAGGCCGTCGGCTCCGTGCCGACGCCGCCGAGCTGGCCCGTCGTCGCCGAGATCCCGTCGTGGTCCGAGGGCGACGACGTCGACGACCTCGACGACCTCGACGACCTCGACGACCAGCCGGTCCTGCCCGACGACGTCGGCGTGCCCTCCGGGGACATCCGGTGAGGGCCCGTCGTGTCTCCGTCGTCCTGGCCCTGCTGCTGGTCCTCGCGGGGGTCGCGGGCTGTGCGAGCGTGCCGTCCAGCTCGCCGGTGCAGATCCTCCGGCAGGTCAGCGCGGGCGACGACGCGGCGCCCCCGCAGGGGCCCACCGAGGGCCTCAACCCGCTCGACCTCGTGCGCGAGTTCGTCAGCGCGTCGGGCAGCAGCACCGACAAGCACGGCGCCGCCCGCCGGTTCCTGGCCCCGGAGGCCGCGGGGTGGAACGACGCCGCCGGCATCACCGTCCTCGACGGCCAGCTCGACACCGTCCCCGCTCCGCGTTCCGGCCCCGGCCAGGGCACCCAGGACGCTGCGGCCGACACCACGACCATCCGGATCCGCGGCACGATGATCGGCCGCGTGAACTCGGCGGGATCGTTCGAGCCGGCCCAGGCCACGTTCACCCTCGACGTCGACGTCGTGCGCCGCGACGGCCAGTGGCGCATCTCGCGGCTGCCCGACGGCGTCGTCGTCCCGCTGGTGACCTTCCGGGACAGCTACCGGGCCGTGCGCACCTGGTTCGTCGACCCGGTGCGCCGCCTGGTCGTGCCCGACCTGCGCTACGTGCCGACCGTGCCGGCCCGGGCACAGGCGGCGCGCGTGATCGAGCTGCTGCAGGCCGGCCCGTCGTCGGCGCTGGTCGGGGCGGTCGGCAGCCAGATCGACAAGTCGGTCCCGCTGCGGTCCAACGTGGCCGTCAGCGCCGACGGCGCGCTCGTCGTCGACCTGACGCGCCTGCCCGACCTCAACGAGGCCGATCGGCGCCTGCTCGCCGCCCAGATCGTGCTGTCGTTGGCCGAGGTCAACGTCGCCCGCGTCCGCCTGCTGGTGGACGGCGAGCCGCTCCTGCCCGGCAAGACCGACTGGACCCGCGACGACGTCGCCGACCTGTCCGCCGACGTCCAGCCGGGCGCCGACGTGCCCGCGCTCGTCGTGGCCGGGGGCCGGGTCGAGGAGCTCATCGGGCTGGCGCCCGCCGCCCCGCTGCCCGGGCCGGTCGGCAACGGCACCTACAACGCGGAGTCGGCCGCCTCCACCGTCGACGGGCAGCGGCTCGCGGTCGTCACGCGCACCGGGGACGGGCGCACGCTGCTGGTCGGCGGTGGCCCCGACCGCGGCGTCACCCCGGTCGCGCTGACGGCGAAGACGATGACCCGCCCCTCCTGGACCCCCACGGGCAGCGAGGTGTGGACCGTGCTGAACTCGTCGGTCGTCGCCCGCGTCACGGTCTCCGACCAGGGCCAGACCCGCACCGGGCAGGTCAACGCCGACGAGCTCACCTCGCTGGGCCCGATCAGCGACCTGCGGCTGTCCCGCGACGGCGTTCGGGTGGCGGCCGTGGTCGGGGGCGGGCTCTATACCGCGGCGGTGGCCCGCGGCATCGACGGCGAGGTCGCCGTCCGCAACGTGCGGCGGCTGCGCCCGGCCGACCTCGGCCAGGTGGTGGCGGCCGACTGGCGCTCCACCGAGTCGATCGTGGCCATCACCGGCGGCACCGATCCGCAGGTCAGCGAGGTCTCCGTGGACGGGCTCACGGTCACGACCGTGCCGGGCAGCAACCTGACCCCGCCGCTGACGGCCGTGGCCGCGGCGCCCAGCCGCCCGACGCTGGTCACCGACCAGGGTGGTGTGTGGAGCTTCGGCGGGGGCGACCAGGGCGCGTGGCGCCAGGTCCTGGGTGGCGCCCCCAACGCGGTCCCCAACTACCCCGGCTGACCCCTCCGGCGAGTCGGCGATTCCCCGTCCGCGAGTCGGCGCATTCCCGTGCGCGAGTCGGCACTTTGCGGTGCGCGAGTCGCCCGTTTCGGGTGTGCGAGTCGCCCGCATCGGGTGGGTGAGCCGCGGTTTCGGATGCTTGGGCCGCACACCGCCCGTGGCCGGACCGGGCCGGGGGATAGCCCGCTGCCCGAGGCCTGGCTGCGTGGAGAGATGCCGACTCGCGCACGGAAAAGCGCCGACTCGCGCACGGAGAACTGCCGACTCGCGCGCCTGGAACTGCCGACTCGCGCACGGGGAACCGCCGACTCGCGCGCCTGGAACTGCCGACTCGCGCACGGGGAACCGCCGACTCGCGCACGGGAATGCGCCGACTCGCGGGTGGGGTGGGGACAGACCCGGGGGCTGTGGACAACTCCTGACGGGTGTCGGTGCGCTGCGGCAGGGTCGGGGCATGCGGGTGCGGGAGATGGGTGCGGCGCTGGTGGACCTCGTGCTGCCCGCCGACTGCGCGGGGTGCGGGGCGCCGGAGGCCCCCTGGTGCGGCCGGTGCGCGGGGTGGCTCGGTCCGCCGTCGGTGCCGTGGCTCCCGGGCGGGCCCGAGGTGGTGGCGGCCGGGCGCTACACCGGCCCGCTCCGGTCGGCGCTGCTGCGCTACAAGGAACGCGGTCGCCGGGACCTTGCCGGGCCGCTGGCCGAGGTCCTGAGCCCCGCGCTCGACGAGCTGACGGGCGGGGGGGTCACGTGGCTCGTGCCGGCCCCCTCCCGGTCGTCGGCCGCGCGTGCCCGCGGGGGCGACCACGTGGCCCGGCTCTGCCGCACGCTGGCCGCGGGCCGCGGCGACGTCCGGGTCGCCGCGGCGCTACGGCTCACCCGTCGGGCCCGCGACTCGGTGGGCCTCGACGCGGGGCAGCGTGCGGCCAACCTCGCGGGCCGGCTCCGCGTGCGGCCCTCGGCGCTCCCGCCGCCGGGGGCGTACGTCGTGCTCGTCGACGACGTGGTCACCACCGGCGCCACGCTCCGTGCGTGCCGGGCTGCGCTGAACGGGGCAGGGGTGGCCGCGGACGTCGCCCTGGTGCTCTGCGACGCCACGGGCGGTCACATCCGATCATGAAATCAGCGTGGAATCGTAGTGGCCCGCGGACGTCCGGGGAATGTCGTTCGACGCATCCACCCAGGTAGAGCCACTCGGCGCAGAGGTCTGTTGTACAACCGTGATGCAGGTTACGGTCGTCCGCATCCGCCGAGGCCCCTATGTGGAGGAACCACCGATCGAGTGCCCGGGTTCGGATGTCCCGGGTGCAGTCTGCAACGCCAACCCGACGCCGAAAGCGAGGGAAGTCTGCGTGGAGATCGTTGTCACCGGCCGTAACGTCGAGGTTCCGGAGCATTTCCGGGAACACATCGCCGACAAGGTCGCCCGTCTGGAACGCTACGACCACAAGATCGTCGGTATGGAGGTGGAGCTCTTCCACGAGCCCAACCGGCGCCAGAGCAAGAGCTGTCAGCGGGTGGAGATCACCGGCCGCGGCTGTCAGGGAGTGGCCCGGGCCGAGGCCTGCGCCCAGGACTTCTACGCGGCGCTCGACTGCGCCGTGGCCAAGCTCGAGTCCCGCCTGCGACGCTCGCACGACCGTCGGCGGATCACCGGCAGGCGCACCCGCGTCACGGTCGGACGGGGCGGCGGCACCGCGGTGCTCGAGGACCTGGAGACGCTCGTCGACATCCCCGGCCCCCGGGTGCACGACGAGAACATCCCACCTGGCGACCAGATCCCGGGCAAGATCGTCCGGCACAAGACCCACACGGCCGACCCGATGAGCGTGGACGACGCCCTGTCGCGCATGGAGCTCGTCGGCCACGACTTCTACCTCTTCTCCGACGCCGACACCGGAGAACCCAGCGTCGTCTACCGGCGCAAGGGCTACGACTACGGCGTGATCCAGCTCGTGCGCTAGTAGTTCCTCCTCCGACCCGGACGGGCGGTGGCCGTTCCGACCGGAACGGTTGCCGCCCTTTCGGCGTTGTGGGGGAGGGCCCGGGGTACTTCGCTACCCTGGGCCGGTGGAGCACCGTCCTGTGGAGCTCCGCATCCTGACCGCGATCGTGAATGAGGTCGACCAGTGCCGCTCCTGAACCGTCTGCTCCGTGCCGGTGAGACGAAGCTGGTGAAGCGGCTGGGACGTATCGCCGAGCACATCGACACGCTCGAGCCCGACGTCCAGGCCCTCACCGATGCCGAGCTGCGCGACAAGACCGACGAGTTCCGCAAGCGCTACGCCGACGGCGAGAGCCTCGACGAGCTGCTGCCCGAGGCGTTCGCGGTGGTCCGCGAGGCCGCGGTGCGCACCATCGGCCAGCGCCACTTCAAGGTGCAGCTCATGGGCGGCGCCGCCCTGCACCTGGGCAACATCGCGGAGATGAAGACCGGTGAGGGCAAGACGCTCACCTCGGTGCTGCCGGCGTACCTCAACGCCATCTCCGGCGACGGCGTGCACCTCGTCACCACCAACGACTACCTGGCCAAGCGCGACTCCGAGAACATGGGCCGCATCCACCGGTTCCTCGGCCTGTCGGTCGGCGTGATCCTCTCCGACATGACGCCGCTGATCCGCCGCGGCCAGTACCTCGCCGACATCACCTACGGCACGAACAACGAGTTCGGCTTCGACTACCTGCGCGACAACATGGCCTGGAACAAGGCCGACATGGTGCAGCGCGGCCACAACTTCGCCGTGGTCGACGAGGCCGACTCCATCCTCATCGACGAGGCCCGCACGCCGCTGATCATCTCCGGCCCGGCCGAGCAGAGCGCCCGCTGGTACCAGGAGTTCGCGCGCATGGCGCCGATGCTCAAGAAGGACATCCACTACGAGGTGGACGAGCGCAAGCGCACCGTCGGCGTCACCGAGGAGGGCGTCTCCCTCGTGGAGGACCAGCTCGGCATCGACAACCTCTACGAGGCCGCCAACACCCCCCTCGTCGGCTACCTGAACAACGCCCTCAAGGCGAAGGAGCTGTTCAAGAACGACAAGGACTACATCGTCCGCGACGGGCAGGTCTACATCGTCGACGAGTTCACCGGCCGGGTGCTGGCCGGTCGTCGCTACAACGAGGGCATGCACCAGGCCATCGAGGCCAAGGAGGGGGTGGAGGTCCAGGCGGAGAACCAGACCTTGGCCACCATCACCCTGCAGAACTACTTCCGGCTCTACGACAAGCTCTCGGGGATGACCGGTACCGCCCAGACCGAGGCGGCCGAGCTGCACCAGATCTACAAGCTGGGCGTCGTCCCGATCCCCACCAACCGGCCGATGATCCGGGCCGACCAGCCCGATCTGATCTACAAGACGGAGGAGGCGAAGTTCGCCGCCGTCGCGGCCGACATCGCCGAGAAGCACGCGAAGGGCCAGCCGGTGCTGGTCGGCACCACGAGCGTGGAGAAGTCGGAGTACCTGGCGAAGCTGCTGGTGCAGCTGCAGGTGCCCCACGAGGTGCTCAACGCGAAGCAGCACGAGCGCGAGGCCGCGATCGTCGCGCAGGCCGGGCACGCCGGCGCCGTCACGGTCGCCACCAACATGGCCGGCCGCGGCACCGACATCGTGCTGGGCGGCAACTACGAGTTCCTCGCCGACCTGGAGCTGCGCCGCCGCGGCCTCGACCCCGTGGACACCCGTGAGGAGTACGAGGCGGCCTGGGACGACACCGTCGCCTCGATGAAGAACCAGGTGGCCGCCGAGGCCGAGGAGGTCAAGGCGGCCGGCGGGCTCTACGTGCTGGGCACCGAGCGCCACGAGTCGCGGCGCATCGACAACCAGCTGCGCGGCCGCTCCGGCCGCCAGGGCGACCAGGGCGAGTCCCGGTTCTACCTCTCGCTGGGCGACGAGCTCATGCGCCGGTTCAACGGCCAGATGGTCGAGTCGATCATGAACCGGTTCAACCTGCCCGACGACGTGCCGATCGAGGCGGGCATGGTCACCAAGGCCATCCGCAGCGCGCAGACGCAGGTGGAGCAGCAGAACTTCGAGATCCGCAAGAACGTGCTCAAGTACGACGAGGTGCTCAACAAGCAGCGCACCGTCATCTACGACGAGCGGCGCCGCGTGCTCGCGGGCGAGAACATCCAGGAGCAGATCGAGCACATGCTCGAGGACGTCGTGAAGGCCTACGTCAACGGTGAGACGGCCGAGGGCTACGCCGAGGACTGGGATCTCGATAAGCTGTGGACGGCGCTGCGCACGATCTACCCCGTCGGCATCCGCTGGCAGGACCTCGCGGGTGACGCCGACGGCAGCGATTCCGGAGACATCGGCGACCTCTCGCGCGACGCGCTGGGCGCGGCCGTGCTCGAGGACGCCAGGGCGGCCTACGCGCGCCGCGAGGCCCAGATCGACGAGATCATCGGCGCCCAGGGCGGCATGCGGGAGCTGGAGCGTCAGGTGCTGCTGCAGGTCATGGACCGCAAGTGGCGCGAGCACCTCTACGAGATGGACTACCTCAAGGAGGGCATCGGCCTGCGCGCCATGGCTCAGCGCGACCCTCTGATCGAGTACCAGCGCGAGGGCTTCGACATGTTCTCGGCGATGCTCGAGGGCATCAAGGAGGAGACGGTCGGCCACCTGTTCAACGTGGTGGTGCAGGCCGCGGAGCAGCCCGCCCCCGAGCAGGCGGCCGCCGAGCAGGCGGCCGCGGAGGCGGTGGAGTCGGCGCCGACCGCGATCGAGCCCGCCGCCGCGGTGGAGGCACCCCCCGCCGCCGGTCGGCACGCCGTCGAGGCCGCGGACCCGGAGACCACGAGCGTGCTGCCCGCGGCCTACCGGGGCGCCAACCGGGCCGACCTGAGCTACAGCGGGCCCACCGAGGACGGGAATGCGGTACGGCGCAAGCCGGCCGGCAACGGCGCGCGCGGCGGCAACGGCGCAGGTGGGGACGTCGCGGGCCAGCCCTCGCGCAACCGGCCGTGCCCGTGCGGCTCCGGCCGCAAGTACAAGCAGTGCCACGGCTCGCCCACCGCCGCCCGCCCCTGACGCACCCTCCGGGGGCGTGTCCTAGCCGAGCCGGACGGCCGTGCACCGCCACGGCCCTCCGGCGCCGGGCTGCTCGAAGCGGGCGGCCAGGGCCCGCACCCGTCCGTCGATCTCGCACACCGCGCTGACCTCCGCCGCGCCCGTCCGGGGCAGGCAGAGCAGCACCCGCAGCAGCCGGGCCGGGGCGCGGAACCGCCGTTGGCCGGCGGCCACCTGCCAGTAGCGCATCGCGCAGGGAGCGAAGTGCCGGCGCAGGTGTGCCGGTGGGCGCCGTCCGTCGAGCACCTCCATGGCCAGCCGCAAGGGCCCGTGCAGGGCGCGGCGGATCGCCTCGGGATCGACGTCGACCCGGCCGTCGTCGACGGGGCCGGTCTCCGTGCGGGCGCGCACCGGATCGGACGTCGCCCCGGACTCCGGCTCGTACCGCATCCTGCGCAGCCGTGGCCGCGCGCGTTCGACCGTGGTCGGGGCCGGGAGGGACCGGCGTTCGAGGAGGGCGCTCGTCATGGGGGAAGCCTGCGCGCGGCCGGCGGTCCGCACGGCCCGACCGATTCGTACGGCACCGAACCGTATGGTGACGTACGGTATGCGGATGCCGGCCGACCACGTGCTGCTGGTCCGCGCGGGCCAGGCCGCCGGTCGGGCCCACCAGCAGGCGGCCGCCGAGCACGGCCTGACGTCCACGGCGATGGGGGTGCTCGACGAGCTCTCGCGCGGGAACGGGGGCACGTCGCACCGCGAGCTGGCGGCCCGGCTCGGGATCACCCCGGCCACGCTCACGCCGGTGGTCGACGCGCTGGCCGGCTCGGGCGACCTGACCCGGGAGCGCGACCCGTCCGACCGCCGGGTGGTGCGGCTCTCGATCACCGCGCGCGGCCGGGAGCGGATCGCGGTGGCGGCGGAGGCCGTGGAGCTGGCCGTGCGGGCGCGGACGCCCCTCATGCCGCCGATGGTCCGTGAGTACCTGCTCGCCGTGCTGGAGGAGGGATGACCGTGCTGCGGGCCCTGGTGATGGACTACGGCGGCGTGATCACCGACGGGCCACAGGCCCTGGACCTGGTGCGCCGCGCCCGGGCGCAGGGAGTGCCCACCGCGCTCGTGTCGGACGCCCACGCCGTGCCGGACGACTGCGCCACGGCGTTCGACGTGGTGGTGCTCGCCGGGGCACTCGGGGCGCGCAAGCCCGATCCCGAGGTGTTCCGACGGGTGGCCGGGCTGCTGGGCGTCGACGTGCGGGAGTGCGTGGTGGTGGACGACCTGGCCCGCAACGTCCGCGGGCCCGTGCGGCGGGGGCCGTCGGCGTCCTGCACCGGGACGACCTCGACACGACCGTCGCCGAGGTGGAGATCCTGCTGGACCTGCCGGCGACATGACGGGGAACAGGACGGAGGGGCCACGGGCTGTTCGCCCGTGGCCCCTCCGGTCGGTCGGTGTGGATCAGGGCTGCGTGGGCGGCTGACCCTCGGCGGGCGGTGCGGCGGGCGGCGGGGCCTGCGTGGTGTCGCCGGCTCCGGTGCGCTGCTGCGCCTGGTCCACGATTGCGTCGATCTGCCCGTCGTGACCCGCGAACTTCTGCTTGGCCATGTCGCCGGCCTTGTCGAGGGCCTGGTCCACCTTGTCGTCGTTCTGGTTCAGGAGGTCTTTGGCCTTGTCGAGGAAACTCATGCCTGCACCTTGGCCCGCCCCTAGCCCTGATGCCAAATGGGAGCTCACCCGTTCGAGCGAATGCGGACGTGCGAACTGCGTAGTTCGTCCACACTGTTCACCCCGATGAGCTGCAGTGTTCGACGGATTTCACCGGTGAGGATCTCGACGGCCTTGGCCACCCCGGCCTGCCCGCCGGCCATCAGGCCGTAGAGGTACGCGCGGCCCACGAGGGCCGCGCGGGCGCCGAGGGCGACGGCGGCGAGAACGTCGGCGCCGTTGGTGATGCCGGTGTCGACGAACACCTCGGCGCGATCGCCCAGCGCCTGCACGGTGGGTTCCACCAGCTCCAACGGCACCGGGGCGCGGTCGAGCTGGCGGCCGCCGTGGTTGGACAGCAGCACCGCGTCGGCACCCGCCGCCACCACGCGCTCGGCGTCGTCGACGCTCTGGATGCCCTTGATCACGAGCTTGCCGCCCCACGTGCCGCGCAGCCAGTCGACGTCGGCCATGGTCAGGGCGGGGTCGAACACCCGGTTGATCATGTCGCTGACCGTGCCGCCGGTGGAGGTCAGGCTGGCGAACTCCAGGGGCTCCGTGGTGAGCAGGTCGAACCACCAGTTCGGGTGCAGCGCGCCGTCGGCGAACGTCTTCAGCGAGAGCGCGGGCGGGATCGTCAGCCCGTTGCGGGTGTCGCGGTGCCGGGCCCCGCCCACCGGCGTGTCGACGGTCAGCATGATCGTGTCGTAGCCGGCGTCGGCCGCCCTCTGGACGAGGTCCTTGGCGTAGGCGCGGTCGCGCCAGAGATAGAGCTGGAACCACTTGCGCACGTCCGGCGCGGCCGCGGCGACGGCCTCGATCGTCGTGGTGCCCATCGTCGAGAGCGTGTACGGGATGCCGACGTCCTGCGCGACGGCGGCCACGGCCCGTTCGCCCTCGGTGTGCATCATCCGCGTGAAGCCGGTGGGGCCGAACGCGAACGGCAGGGCGGAGCGCTGCCCGAGGATGTCGCGGCCCAGGTCCACCGACGAGACGTCGTGCAGCACCGACGGCGTGAACTCCACCCGCGCGAACGCCGCCCGCGCCCGGTTCAGCGACAGCTCCCCGTCGGCGGCCCCGTCGGTGTAGTCGAAGACGGCCCGTGGGGTGCGCCGCCGGGCGATGGCCCGCAGGTCCCCGATGGTGGCGGCCCGCCGCAACCGCCGCTCGGTGGCGTCGCGGAGGAAGGGAGCGGGCCGCAGCAGCGGCCGCAACTCGGACGGACGAGGCAACCGACGCTGGACCATGCCCCCACCCTAGAACGGCGCACTCACGTGGGGTGGGCGGGCGTCAGGGGCGACGGCGGGCCAGTTCGAACGCCGCCACCGCTGCGGCGCTCGCCACGCCCAGGCTCTCCACGCCGCCGTGCATGGGGATGGCCAGCACGCCGTCGAGGTGGGGGCGGATCGAGTCGGAGAGGCCCTCGGACTCGTTGCCGAGCACCAGCGCGACGCGCCTCGGGAGCTCCGCGGAGAGCAGGGAGTCGCCGCCCGCGTCGAGCCCGAAGATCGTGAAACCGGCGGTGTGCAGGGCCTCGCAGCCCTCCTCGACGGTGGCCGAACGCAGCACCGGTGCCCGGAACGCCACGCCGGCCGACGCCTTGATCATCAACGGGTCGATGGACGGCAGGCCGCGGCGGGGGAGCAGAACGCCGTCGAGGCCCGCGGCGGTGGCGCTGCGCAGGATCATCCCGACGTTCGACGGGTTGGTGAGCCGGTCGAGCACCAGCACCGCGACCTGGTCGTTCGCGCCCAGCGTGTCGAGGAACTCCGCGATCGGCGCCATCCGGGGCGCGACGACGTCGGCGAGCACGCCCTGGTCGTGACGCCCGTTTCCGGCCAGCACCTTGACGCGGTGGGCGGTGGCGCGCTGCACCGGGACTCCCCGGGTCCGGGCCGAGTCGAGGATCTCGCGGGCCGACCCGCCGCGGACGTCCTCGGCGAGGATGACCTTGTCCACCTGCAGCGAGGTGTCGTCGAGCGCCTCCAGCACGGGCTTGCGCCCGTAGACCGTGATGAAGGTGTCTTTCGGCGATCGGGGGGTGGACACGGGGTAAGCCTAGGATCGTCCTATGCCGCCTCGGCTCTCCGCCCTCGACGCCTCGTTCCTCTACCTGGAGCAGCCGACCACGCCGATGCACGTCGGCGCCGTGTCGATCTTCCGACGGCCGAAGGCCGGTTTCGACTACGACCGGCTCGTCGAGCTCATCGAGCAGCGCATCGCGCTCGTGCCCCGTTACCGCCAGAAGGTCCGCCACGTGCCGGGCAACCTGGCGCGGCCGGTGTGGGTCGACGATCCCGAGTTCGACGTCGCCTACCACGTGCGACGCTCCGCGCTGCCCAAACCGGGCTCCGACGCCCAGCTCACCGAGCTCGTGGCCCGGTTGATGTCGCGGCCGCTCGACCACACCCGTCCGCTGTGGGAGATGTACCTCGTCGAGGGCCTCGCGCGGGGCCGCACGGCGGTGCTCACCAAGACCCACCAGGCGATGGTCGACGGCATCTCCGCGATCGACATCGGCCAGGTGATCCTCGACGTCTCCGCCGATCCGCGCGTGGTGGCCGAGGAGCTGTGGATGCCGCGCCCCGAGCCGACCGACGCCCAGCTCATGCTCGGCGCGGTCGCCGAGGCGGTGGCCCGGCCGGGGGAGATCATCGACAACACCCGCGTCGCCATCGGGGACACCGTCGCCACGGTGGGCAAGCTCGTCGGAGGGGTGGGTCAGCTGTTCTCGATGGCCCGCACGGCCAGCCGCCGGGCCCCCGGCTCGCCGCTCAACGTCGACATCTCCACGCAGCGCCGGTTCGCGATCGCCCGCACCGAGCTCGAGGACTACCGCAAGATCCGGGCCGCGCACGGCTGCTCGGTCAACGACGTGGTGCTCAGCGTCGTCGCCGGGGCGCTGCGCAACTGGCTGCTCTCGCGCGGTGAGGCCGTCACGGCGTCGTCGTCGGTGCGGGCGATGGTGCCGCTGTCGGTGCGCGGCGAGGCCGACGTGCCCAGCTCCGCCACGGCCGGCTCGCTCGGCAACCGCGTGTCGTCGTTCCTGGTCGACCTCCCGGTCGGGGAGCCGAGCCCGGTGGTGCGGCTGCACCACGTCACGCACGCGATGCGCGAGCACACCTCGACGGGGCAGTCGGTGGGCGCGGACACCCTGGTCCGCATCGGCGGCTTCGCGCCTCCTACCCTGCACGCGCTGGGCGCCCGCGCCGCGAGCGGCATCTCCAAGCGGATCTTCAACCTGGTGGTGACGAACGTGCCGGGCCCGCAGTTCCCGCTCTACGCCGCCGGGGCCAGGATGCTCGAGATGTTCCCGGTGGTGCCGCTGGCGAAGGGCCAGGCGCTCGCCATCGGCCTCACCTCGTACAACGGTGGGGTGTACTACGGCTTCAACGGCGACCGCGACGCGATGGCCGACGTCGACGTGCTGGCCGGGCTGGTCGGCGAGTCGCTCGAGGAACTGCTGGAGACGGTGAGCTGATCGATGCGGGTGTATGTGCCGGCCACGTGGCCGATGTTGCGGACGCTGGTCAAGAACGGGGTGGTGTCCCCGATCGGCGGCACCGCGTTCTCGCTGACGCCGAAGCTGCGCGAGTCCTACACCTCCGGTGACGAGGAGGAGCTCGAGTACGCGGCGCTGTCGGAGGCCGCGCGGGCGTCACTGCGGCTGCTGTCGGTGGAGTTCGGCCTCGGCGAGGACGGCACCCCGGCGCGGCGGTGCGTGATCGCGGCCGACCTCGACGACGTCACGCTGCGCCCCGATCTCGACGACGGCGCCGTGCGCATCTCCGGCCCGGTGCCGCTGGAGAAGGTGGCGGCCGTGCACGTCGACACGGAGGAGGCCGAGTACGCGGTGCGCCAGGCCTCGGACGCGATCGACTCGGCCGACATGGGCGACCTGGACGCGGAGTTCCTCGTCGGCGAGGCGGAGGACCACGAGCTGGCCTGGTACGACCCCTCGGAGATCGCGTTCCTGGTGGAGCTGCGCTGAACCGCCCGTGCGTGGATAACGGTGTTCCCGCACCGGTATCCGCTCACGACCTCGGGCGCCATGCCGAGTAGGAGCTGACCGGCCCGGCGTGGGGGCGGTAGAGCCACGGCCACGGGTGCAGCACGGAAGGTGAGACCACGTCGGACAGCCGTCGGAACCCGGGCACCGGCGCGAACGTGACGGCGGCCGACCTGCCCTCCAGCTCCGCGGCCACCTCGCCGCGCCGGACCTCGACGGTCCGGCGCGTCGCCAGATCGGCGAGCGTCTCGGCCAGGAACACCAGCCGCTTGCCCGACAGCCGCAGCCGCGCGAGCAGCGGCTCGTCGAACACGAAGACGGCGGGCAGGTCCGGGTGCGCGGCCAGCGCCGGGTCGGCGTCACCGAGCGACTCGGCGGTCAGCCAGACCGCCTCGGGCTCGGCGAGCCGCAGCGGGGTGCGGGGCCCACCGGGCGACTCGGGATCAGGATCGTGGCGCAGCAGCGGCTCGGGATCGTCGAGGGCCGTGGTTCCTGAGGACGGCCAGTCCTCGATCGGGCACGCGTCGGCCAGCGCGCAGCCCCGGCACAGCTGCGGCGCCCGCTTCTCCACCTGCCACCGGGAGAAGCCGTAGGGCTTGCCGGTGCCCGCGCCGATCGTCCACTGCCAGCCGAGCCGGTTGGCCGCGCGGGAGCCGTCGAGCAGGTGGGTGAAGAACCGGTCCTCGCCCGCGGTCCACTCGGCGCCGGCGCGCACCGTCCACTGCGAGGACATCCACATCCGCGTCTGGTTGACCAGCCAGCCGTCGGTCTCCAGTTCCTCGACGCACGCGGCGACGCAGTTCATCGACGCGGGCCACGGCTCGTCCCAGGAGCGCGCGGGCCGGGCCGGAGCCTGCCGCAGCGCCGACGCCGTGCGGCGGCCCAGCCGCGCGTAGAGGTGCCGCGCGTACTCCTGCCAGGCCAGCTCGTCGCGGAATTTCGTGCGGTCGCGGGTGGGCGCATCGGCGGCCGCGGCCCAGGCGGTGGGCAGGTCGATCAGGCCGTGGCGGATGTACGGGGACAGCCGCGTGGCGCCGCGCCGCGACGGCGGCAGCACCTCGTTGCGACGCGCGGCGTAGCCGGTGAGGTCGAGGCCGGCGAGCGCGGCGTCGGCGGTGGTCTGCCCACCCCGGAACGACGGCGAGGGCGTCGGGTCGTCGCAGCAGAGGTCGCGCAGGTGGGTCCGGACCCAGCCGGCCGCGTCGTCGGGGGTGGGGGTGGGGAGCAGCACCGGTCAAGTCTGTGGGCTGGCGGGTCGATGCGCGCGATGATCGGCCCGTGGACATCGGGGACGTGACGCGCGCCGGGCTCACCTCGGTGGCGCGGCTGGGACGGCGGCTGGGGTTGCCCGTCGACGACCTGCGCGTGCTCTCGTCGCGCGGGAACCTCCTGGTGCACCTCGCCCCGGCCCCGGTGCTGGCCCGGGCGGTGACGCTGACCGCGGCGACCCGTGCCGATCCCGCCGCGTGGGTCGCCCGGGAGATCGGGGTGTCGGCCTGGGCGGCGTCCCGGGGAGGGCCGGTGGCGCAGCCGACCACGCTCGTGGATCCCGGCCCGCACGACGCGGACGGGCTGGTCGTCGGGCTGATGGAGTTCCGCGCGGGCACACCCGGCCGCGCGGAGGGACGCGAGCTGGGGGAGGCCCTCGCGGCCCTGCACGCGGCCACCGCGGACTACCCGGGGGAGCTGCCCTGGCTGGCCCCCGCGCACGAGCAGGTGGGCGATGCCCTCCGGACGGCCGCCGCCTGGCTGCCGGCCGCCACCACCGGGGCGCTGCGCGCCCACCACCAGCGGGTGCTCGCCGACCTGGACGGCGCCGGCTCCGCTCCCGTCGTCCTGCACGGGGACGCGCACGCGGGCAACCTGCTCCGCAGCGGTAACGGCTGGTTCTGGGTGGATCTGGAGGAGACGTCCCTCGGACCGCCCGAATGGGATCTCGCGGTCCTCGACGATCCCGTCGCGATCGAGGCCTACCGCGCCCGCACCGGCCTGGTGGTGGCCGATCTCGCCCCGTTCCGCGCGGCGCGGGAGCTGGAAGGGGCGGTCTGGCTGCAGGTGATGGCGCGGCAGTTCCCCGCGCGGTACCGGCAGGCGGCCGACGAGCGGCTGGCCGCGCTGCTGGGCCGAGCTCAGCGGGCGCGGCGCCGGCCCCGCCGGTCCCGCCGGTCCTGACGACGGTCGTCGCGGGCGCGGTCGTCGCCGCCGTCGTCGCCGCCGTCGTCACCGCCATCGTGGCGGCTGCCGTAGAACAGCGCTCCCGCGGCGGGGATCAGGAGGAACCACCACCACCCGCCCACGGTGAAGAACAGCGCGAGCGCCACGAAGGGCATCACGGCCATGATCCGCGGCGCCGCGACGTCCAGGAAGGCGTTGCCCCGGTTCGCCACCGCCCCCGGCTCGCCCACCACGGGCATCGCCCGGGTCGGCGGGGGTACGGCCGGCAGCGGCGCGGTGGCGCCGATCGCCGGGTGCGGGGCGGGCAGATCGGTGAACAGCTCCGTCAGCTCCGACGCGACCGTGGCGTTCGCGGCCTTCGCCGACCGCTCGCCGTACTCCTCCACCCCGAGCCGGCCCGCCTCCAGATGGGCGTCGAGCGCCTTCATCGCGGAGTTGCGCTCGCTGGTACCGACGCGCATCGAGCCGCTGCCTGTCCCCTCGCTCATGGAACGGCAGCCTGCCACTCGGACGAGGTCAGCGCACCTGTGCGGCGGGCGGCGCGTCGATCTCGACGGGCTGTCCCCAGTCGCGGTAGCTCCCCGTGATGGACAGCGTGCCGATCCCGGGGAGGTTCTGCCGCACCGCGCTGCGGACGGGCCGGTCCTGCGCGTCGACCCAGAGCGTCGAGGTGACGGTGGCCAGCCCCCCGCGCACCTGCTGCTCGAGCTGGGCCTTCAGCGCCGGGTCGGTCTCCTGGGCGGCGGCCTTCGTCAGGTCGACGACGATCGCGTAGCGGACGGCCGGGTCCCCGTCGATCGTGTCGGCGGTGGCCCCGGAGATCTGCGTGGCGTCGGCGTAGCGGCTGAGCGTGCGCGTGGGGTCGGCGCTCTCCGTGAGCGTCGTGGCCAGCGCCGCCAGGCCCTTGGCAGCCGGATCGGTGCTGGTGGGATCGACGCGCACCCACGGCTGCCTGGCCGCGATCTGCCCCTTCGGAGGCGGGAGCCGCAGGTAGGCGGCGTCGGGCAGCACGATGTAGCTGGTCTCCTGGGGCGCCACCCCCTTCTGGGTGACCACCTGGGTGAACTGCACCGACACCGCGTTGGTGAGGACCCGCAGCACGCCCTCGCCGGTGAACTGCAGGGTGGCGTTGCCCGTGATGTCACCGCGCAGGCTCAGCCGGGCCGTCTGGTCGGTGCGCTGACGCTGGGCCACGGCCGCGACCAGGTCGGCGATCGTGCTGAAGCGCGCCGGGGCCGCGGTCGGGACCGGCGCGCTCGAACACGCCGTCACCGCAGCCAGGAGCACCACCAGTGCAATGACGTGTCTGCCGTACCTCATCAGGGAGCCTCCACGGGTCCGCAGCGGCGACAGGGCAGCGCAACGTCACCGCAGAGCTACCAGGACCCGCCTGAGCGCAACGAGCCGGCCGGGCCGGAGTAACGCCTTCTCCACGAGAACGTCGAGCGCGCACTCGGGATCGGCGGGCGGTCCGAGGTGGCCGCATCCCCGCGGGCAGTCCTCGATGGCGGCGGCGAGGTCGTCGAAGGCGCGGGGGACGTCGTCGGCCTTGACGTGGTTGAGGCCGAACGACCGGATGCCGGGGGTGTCCACCACCCAGCCGCCCCCCCGCGCCTCGGGCAGCGGCAGGGCGAGCGCGGCGGTGGTGGTGTGCCGACCCTTCCCGATGTTCGACACGATGCCGACGGCCCGGGCGGCGTCGGGCAGCAGCAGGTTGACGAGCGTCGACTTGCCGACCCCCGAGTGCCCGACGAGTGCCGAGACCCGCCCGGCCAGCTGGTTCGCCAGGGCTTCCGGCCACTCGTCGCGGCGCGTGACGAGCACCGGGATGTCGAGCTCGCGGTACTGGGCGGCGAACTCCTCGGGATCGGCGAGGTCGGACTTCGTCAGGCACAGCACCGGCGCGAGCCCGCCCGCGTAGGCGGCGACGAGGCAGCGGTCCACGAACCCGGTGCGCGGCTCCGGATCGGCCACGGCCGTGACGATCACGAGTTGCTCGGCGTTGGCCACCACCACGCGCTCGAACGGGTCGTCGTCGTCGGCGGTGCGGCGCAGCACCGTGGCGCGCTCCTCGCGGCGGACGATCCGCGCGATCGTGTCGACGGCACCGGACAGGTCCCCGACGATGCCCACCCGATCACCCACGACGATCGGGGTGCGGCCCAGCTCACGGGCCCGCATGGCCGTGACCGGCGGACGGGTCGCGTCACCGTCCGGGGCGCAGGTCCAGCGGCCGCGGTCCACGGTGGTGACCATCGCGACGGCCGCGTCGGCGTGGTCGGGGCGGGTCTTGGTGCGCGGGCGGGCGCTGCGCCGTCCGGGTCGGATCCGGACGTCGGACTCGTCGTACTCCCTCTTGCTCAAGACACGAGCCCTGCCCACCGTCCGGGGAAGTCGGGGATGGTCTTGTCGGTGCACCCGATGTCGTCGATCTCGACATCCGGCACCACGAGCCCGATGAGCGCGCCCGCCGTGGCCATCCGGTGGTCGGCGTAGGCGCCCCACAGCCCGCCGTGCATTGCGGCCGGCCGGATCAGCAGGCCGTCCTCGGTCTCGGAGGCGTCGCCGCCGAGCCGGTTGATCTCGGCGACCAGCGCGGCGAGCCGGTCGGTCTCGTGCCCGCGGATGTGCGCGACGCCGCGGATCCGCGACGGGCCCGAGGCCAGCGCGGCGACCGCGGCGATCGTCGGCGTGAGCTCGCTGGCGTCGTGCAGGTCGACGTCCACCCCGTCGAGCCGGTCGGGGCCGGTGACGGTCATGCCGCCGTCGGATGCGTCCACGGTCGCGCCGAACTGCGCGAGCACCGACAGCACCTCGACGCCGGGCTGCGTCGACCCGGCGGGCCACCCGGCGACGGTGACCCGTCCGCCGGTGACGGCGGCCGCGGCGAGGAAGACCGCCGCGTTGGAGAGGTCGGGCTCCACCGCCCAGTCCCGCGGGCGGATCGGACCCGGCGCCACCCGCCACGTGTTGGCCTCGCTGTCGTCGACGTCCACGCCCGCGGTGCGCAGCATGTCCACGGTCATCTCGATGTGGGGCAGCGACGGGACCGGCTTGCCGTCGTGGTGGACGGTGACGCCCTTCTCGAACCGGGCAGCGGAAAGAAGAAGCCCGGACACGAACTGCGACGACGCCGACGCGTCGATCACCACGTCGCCGCCGTTCAGCGCGCCGGTGCCGTGCAGGGTGAACGGCAGTGCGTCCCCCTCGATGCTCGCGCCCAGGGCCCGCAACGCGTCCAGCACCGTCCCCATCGGACGGTTGCGGGCGTGGGGGTCGCCGTCGAAGGCGACGGGGCCGTCGGCCAGCGCGGCGGCCGGCGGGACGAAGCGCATGACGGTGCCGGCGAGGCCGCAGTCGACGGTGCCGCCGTGCAGCCGGTCGTACGCGGCGACGGTGACGTGCTCGCCGTCCACCTCGATGGGGACGCCGAGCGACCGCAGCGCGCCCACCATCAGGGCGGTGTCGCGGGTGGCGGGTGCCCCGGAGACGGACGCGGGGCCGCCGGAGAGGGCGGCGAGCAGCAGCGCGCGGTTGGTGACGGACTTGGAGCCGGGCACGGCCACCCGACCGTGGACGGGGCCGGAGGCGAGCGGCGCGGGCCAGGAGGAGGTCACGGGAGACATGATCCCCCATCCCCGGTCAGGCCGGGGGCGCACCGCCGAGCAGCGCGACGATCTGGGCCACGCCGGATCGCATCTCGACACCGCCAAGGCGCCGGCCGAACTCGGCCTGGGTCTCGCGGAGCGCGTTGAGCGTGCGCGTATGTGCCCGCAACTCGGATCTGACCTCGGAGACATCACGGTCGGCCGCTGGCCAGCACACGAACCGCTGCCGCACCGGTGCCGGACCCGGCCAGCTTCTGCCGGAGGTCGGCGACGTCCTGCTCCAGCCGGCTGGCGCGGGCCTCGATCTCCTCCCGGGGTCGTCATGCAGATGAGGGTAGAACCGCCACCGGCCCGTCCGGTGGCGGTTCGCGACAGCTGGGAGCATGGACCTCATGTGCGGTCGCTACGCCTCCATCAAGGCCCCCGCGGACCTGGCCGACGAGTTCCGCGCCGTCGACGCCACCGAGGGGGTCGAGCCCGACTACAACGTCGCCCCCACCAAGAACGTGGTGGCCGTCGTCCAGCGCCACCCCCGCGACGCCGAGGGCACGCCCGACCCCGACACCACCGAGCGCAGCCTGCGCGTCGTGCGCTGGGGGCTCGTGCCGTCGTGGTCGAAGGACCCGAAGGCCGGCGCCCGCATGATCAACGCCCGGTCGGAGTCGGCGGCGGAGAAGCCCTCGTTCCGCAAGGCGCTGCAGGCCCGGCGCTGCCTGCTCCCGGCCGACGGCTGGTACGAGTGGCAGCGCGGTCCCGAGCACAAGCAGCCCTACTACACCCACTACGCCGACGGGTCGTCGCTCGCGATGGCCGGGCTGTGGGAGTTCTGGAAGCCGAAGGACGACCCCGGGAACCTCTACCCCGACGGCCTGGTCACCGCGTGCGTGCTGACCACCGCCGCGGTGGGCCCGCTCGCCCAGGTGCACGACCGGATGCCGCTCGTGCTGCCACCGTCGGCGTGGGACCGGTGGCTCGACCCCGACGCCGGCAGCGACTCGGTCACGGACCTGATCGTGCCGCCGTCGGCGGAGCTGGTGGCCACCATGGAGCTGCGGCCGGTGTCGGCGCTGGTCAACAGCGTGCGCAACAACGGCCCGGAGCTGCTGGACGAGCTGGCCGCCGAGGACGTGGCCGAGCCGCTGCAGCTCGACCTGCTGGCCGGGCCCAACCCCCGGTGACCATCGCCCCGGCCCCGTGTGTCCATGAGGCGGAGGGGGCGGCGTGACGGTCGAGGAGGTCGCGACGCCGCACGGGCCGGCCCGCGTCACCCGGTACGACGCGGCCGCCCCGCGCGCCCTGCTGCTGCTCGGGCACGGGGCAGGCGGCGGCATCACGGCGCCCGATCTCGTCGCGGCCACGGCCGCCGCCCTGGACGCCGGGGTGTCGGTCGCGCTCGTCGAGCAGCCCTACCGCGTCGCCGGCCGCCGCGCCCCCGCCCCGGCGGGACAGCTCGACACGGCGTGGCTGGCGGTCGTCGAGCACGTGGGCCACGACCTGCCGTTGGTCGTCGGCGGGCGCAGCTCCGGAGCGCGGGTGGCCTGCCGCAACGCCACCGCCTGCGGGGCGATCGGCGTGCTGTGCCTGGCCTTCCCCGTCCACCCGCCCGGCAAGCCCGGGAAGGACCGCCTCCACGAACTGGCCGCCCCGACCGTGCCGGTGCTGGTGGTGCAGGGCGAACGCGACCCCTTCGGCGTGCCGCCGCAGGCCTCCGGTCGCGACCTGGTGCTGCTGCGGGGCGACCACTCGCTCAAGTCCGACGCCCCCGGCCTCCGCGCCGCCGTCGGAACCTGGCTCCGAACACTCCCGTAACCCCGCGAGTCGGGGTGTCCGTGCGACCGAGTCGCGCCGTGGGTGCGCACGCAGACCCCGACTCGATCGCACGCAGACCCCGACTCGCGGGGTTCACGACGTGGCGATGGGGGCGAAGGTCGCGCCGGTGAGACGGGCCAGGTCGGCGGGGGAGAGCTCCACCTCCAGGCCGCGTCGCCCGCCGCTGCAGTACATCGTCGTGAGCGCCTCGGCCGACGCGTCGAGCACCGTGGGGAGGCGTTTGCGCTGGCCCAGCGGCGAGATGCCGCCGGCCACGTAGCCGGTGGCCCGCTCGGCGGCGGCCACGTCGGCCATCTTCGCCCGCTTGCCCCCGACCGCGGCGGCGAGCGCCTTCAGGTCCAGCATCGCCGACACCGGCACGACGCCGACGGTGAGCGTCCCGTCCACCTCGGCGACGAGCGTCTTGAACACCTGGGACGGGTCGAGCCCGAGGATCTCCGCCGCCTCCGGTCCGTAGGCGGCGCCCCCGTCGTGCTCGTAGACGTGGGTGCGGTGCTCGACCTTCGCCCTGGCCAGCAGCGCGGTCGCCGGTGTGCCTTTGCCTGCCACGTCACGGACCCTAAGGGAATCACCCGACGGAGGTCCGTGTTGGACACCAACGTGACGTACGCAGTGATGGAGGCCCCGGTTCCGGTGAGGGACACGCGGCCGACGAGCCGGACCAGGACGGAGCGCGTACGCTCGCCCCGTCATCCGGTTGCCGCAGCGGTGACCGTCCCCCAGGTCGCGCCCGGCGCGATCCGGCGCGAGAGGAGCACGGTGCCCGGCACCGAGCAGGCGGCCGAATCCGCGGCAGCAACCACCGCCGACGAGGCGCAGGTCGACGCACCGGTCGACATGGAGCAGGAGACCACCGAGGAGCGGGCCGCGCGTTTCGAACGCGACGCCATGCCGCTCCTCGACCAGCTCTACGGCGCCGCCCTGCGGATGACGCGCAACCCGGCCGACGCCGAGGACCTCGTGCAGGAGACGTTCCTCAAGGCCTACTCGGCCTTCCGGACCTTCCGCGCGGGCACCAACCTCAAGGCCTGGCTCTACCGCATCCTCACCAACACCTACATCAACGGCTACCGCAAGAAGCAGCGTCAGCCGTTGCAGTCCTCCGCCGACGAGATCACCGACTGGCAGGAGGCCCAGGCCTCCGAGCACACGTCGCGCGGTCTGCGCTCGGCCGAGGTCGAGGCGCTGGACCTGCTGCCCGACAACGACGTGAAGTCGGCGCTGCAGGCGCTGCCCGACGACTTCCGGATGGCGGTCTACCTCGCCGACGTCGAGGGCTTCGCCTACAAGGAGATCGCCGAGATCATGGGCACCCCGATCGGCACCGTGATGTCACGGCTGCACCGGGGCCGTCGCCAGCTGCGCGACATGCTCACCGATACCGCCCGGGACCGTGGCTTCCTTCGTGGGGAGCAGGGCCTGCGCGGCGACAAGGCACAGGAGGAGGTCACCTCATGAGCTGCGGCGACCACCACGACACGAACTGCTCCGAGGTGCTGGCCGAGGTGTGGCTGTTCCTCGACCAGGAGTGCAACGAGAGCCGCCGGGCCCTGCTCGCCCAGCACCTCGACGAGTGCCAGCCCTGCCTCGCCGAGTACGGGCTCGAGGAGAAGCTGAAGAAGCTGCTGGCCACCAAGTGCGGCGGCGAGCACGCCCCGACCGGCCTCAAGGACAAGCTGCGCCAGCAGATCCGCGTGGCCGTGCTGGAGCAGGCCGACGTCACGGTGGCCACGAGCCCCGAGGGCACCACCACCACGACCGTGGAGGTCCGCTCCACGCGCATCGAGCAGCGCGGCTGAGCACACCCCGAACAGCAAGAAGCCCGGTGGAGATTCTCCACCGGGCTTCTTCGTTCTCACGTGTTGGGCTTCTTGCCGTGGTTGGCGCCCTTCTTGCCGCGGTCGCGACGCTTGCGTGCACGCTTCGACATGCTTACCTCCTCCAGATCGCTCGTCTGGGGCCAATGGTCCCACGTGGTTGGATGGGATCTACGAGCGCGGGGGAGCGGGAGGCCGGTTCAGACGTGTCCACCTTGAGTGAGCTGCTGGCCGAGCACACGCAGCTGTCCGGCGACGCCGTCGAACACCTGCAACGCGTGGTCGCCGAGTGGCAGTTGCTGGCGGACATGTCCTTCGCCGACTTCCTGCTCTGGATCCCGCTCGGCAGCGCCGATGTGGGGGCCGACAGCGAGTTCCTCTGCGTCGCCCAGGCCCGTCCGACGACCGGCCCGACCGCTCATCCCGAGGACATCGTGGCGGCCCGCGTCACGGCCACGGAGAACCCCCAGCTGCGGCGCGCCATCGTCGAGGGCCGCATCTGCCGGGAGGAGAACCCCCGCTGGCACCTGGAGGTGCCGGTGCGCTCGGAGACCATCCCGGTGCGCCACGGCGGCTCCGTGGTCGCCGTGCTGTCGCGCGACACCAACCTGGCCATGCCGCGGGTGCCGAGCCCGTTGGAGATCGCCTACCTCGGCTGCGCATCGGACCTGTGCCAGATGGTGGCCGACAGCACCTTCCCGGCCCGTGCGTCGGTCGTGGGGGCCGATACGAGCCCACGAGCGGGTGACGGTCTCATCCGGCTCGACGCGCTGGGCCTGGTGGCCTACGCCAGCCCCAACGCGATCTCGGCGTACCACCGCATGGGGCTCGCGGCCGACCTCATCGGCGTCTCGCTCGCCCAGTCCACCCGGGAGCTCGTCCACGACCCGTTCGACGCCGCCGAGGTGGCGGCCCGGATCGCCGCCGCGCTGGACGGACGCAACTCGCTGCGGATGGAGGTGCGGGCCCGCGGGGCCGTGATGCTGGTGCGGGCCCTGCCGCTGCGCCCCCGGGGTGACGCGGCGGGCGCCCTGGTGCTCGTCCGGGACGTCACCGACCTGCGCCGGCGCGACATGGCGCTGTTGAGCAAGGACGCCACCATCCGCGAGATCCACCACCGCGTGAAGAACAACCTGCAGACCGTGGCCGCGCTGCTGCGCCTGCAGGCCCGCCGTACGGCGATCCCGGAGGCCCGGCGGGCGCTGGCGGAGAGCGTGCGCCGCGTGAACTCCATCGCTCTGGTACACGAGACGCTGTCGGTGTCGGTGGCCGAGCGCGTGGACCTCGACGAGCTGGTGGACAAGGTGCTGCCCGCCATCGGCGACGGCGCCACGGCCGAGGTGCGGGCCAAGGTCCGGCGCGAGGGCAGCTTCGGCACGCTGCCGGCCGCGCTGGCCACGCCGCTGGTGCTGGTGCTCACCGAGCTCGTGCACAACGCCCTGGCGCACGCCTTCGACCCCGGCACGGCCGGCGAGGTGGTGGTGTCGGCCACCCGGTCGGCCGGGGCACTGGACGTGGTGGTGGCCGACGACGGCCACGGCCTGCCGCCGGGGTTCGATCTGGCCACGTCAGACGGGTTGGGGCTGCAGATCGTGCGCACCCTGCTCGACTCGGAGCTGGACTCCGCTCTGCAGGTGCGGGCCCGCCCCGGAGGTGGTACGGAGGCCGTTATCAGGCTCTCCCTGAGGGGGCGTTAACCTGTTGTTCGTGGTCGAGATCTCCTGGTCGCAACGAGGAGTCCCGACTCCCCGCCGGAGCTGCTCCCGTGTGCGCCCGGTGGAACGACCGAGGGCCCGGAACCGGGTCGTGTCCGGTTTCGGGCCCTCGGTGGGGGAGAGTGTGTACTACTTCATGCTCGCGGTACTACATCTCGGTGCTACTGAGAATCTCGGTGGTGCTCAGATCAGGCGGTCCGTGCACGCGTACGTGCGTTGCGGCGCTTGAGTGCACGCCGCTCGTCCTCGCTCATGCCGCCCCAGACGCCTGCGTCCTGGCCGCTCTCCAGTGCCCACGTGAGGCACTCGGTGACCACGGGGCAGCGCCGGCATACGGTCTTGGCTTCGGCGATCTGCAGCAACGCCGGACCGCTGGTTCCCACAGGGAAAAACAGCTCGGGGTCCTCGTCGCGGCAGATAGCGCGGTGACGCCAGTCCATGTTGCTCTGCTCCTCGTACTTGCGCGATCGGGGTCGCGCCGATCGTCTGTCACGGTGTTTCCGCGCTTGTGAATAGTTTCACGAGCGCGCTCGATCTTCAAGGGTCGAGGGCTGATCGGGTGGGTTAGTTACCCAACTCACCTACTCACCGCAACGAGTGTAGCCACGATCGGTTACTCATCGTGTCTCGCTGTGGTGAACAATCAACCTCGAACCGCCCACGGGGGATCGGTTACCCGATCTCCCGACGGACCATGCGGCCAGCTCCGGTTTCCCGGGGCTCCCGCGGTCGTTCGTTCCGCCTGACCTACCTTGGGCCACTGTCTGACCTGGTGCGACCCCTTATCGGCCCGACGGTCCGCGCCCATCGGTGAATGGACACGATCTGTCACTCGCCCGAGTGACGGAAGGGGCCCAGGTGCGACGAGCTGCGGGTCTGGTACGACGACGCGTAGCGCCGTGGTCACGGCCCGAAGTGCTGTTCTGTGGCGCCACGACGTGCCCGGAGGGTGCAACGGCGGGTCGGCGCCGGACATTCCGGCCGCGTGACCAGGCCTATCCTGGAGGTCGTGATGGTCGAGCGGGAGACGCCGCGTCAGGTGCGGATCGCCGGCGTGCTGGTGGCGGTGCAGGCCCTGGCGGCGATCGGGTTCGCCGTGGCGATCGGCGTGCAGGCGGGTGAACTGTCCCTGTCGGCTCCCGCCGTGCTGGGCGAGACCGCCTTCTTCGTGCTCATCGGCCTCGCGCTGCTCGGCGTGGGCGTCGGACTGGTCGCGGGGCGCCGTGTGGCGCGCACGCCCGCCATCGTCACCCAGCTGCTGCTGCTGCCGGTGGTCTACGCGCTGATCGGCCCGTCGCAGCAGCTGCTGCTGGGCATCGTCGCCGGCGGCTACGTGATCACCACGTTCCTGCTGCTGATCAGTGAGCCGTCCAGGATGTGGTCCATGGACCTGGAGGGCCGGTCCCGCTAGCCCGAGCGCCTGCCCCTACTTCTGCCGGTCGAGGTCACGAAGGGCGTCGCCGTCGAGGCGGAAGGTGGTCCACTCGTCCATGGGGACGGCGCCGATCGAGCGGTAGAAGGCGATCGACGGCGCGTTCCAGTCCAGCACCGACCACTCCAGGCGGGCGTAGCCCCGTTCACGGCACACCGAGGCCAGCTGCGCCAGCAGGCCCCGGCCGAGGCCGCGCCCGCGGTGCTCGGGGCGGACGTAGAGGTCCTCGAGGTAGATCCCGTGCACCCCGCGCCAGGTGGAGAAGTTGCGGAACCACAACGCACAGCCGACCACCTCGCCGTCGACGGTGGCGACGTGGCCGAACAGGGCCGGTGCGGGTCCGAAGAGGGCCGCGTGGAGCTGCTCGTCGGTGAGGTGGCAGGACGCCGGCTCCCGCTCGTACTCGGCGAGCTCGCGGACGAGCCCGACGACGGCCGCGACGTCGTCGGCCGCGACGTCCCGGATGGTGGGGTCCACGAACACAGGGTTCACGAGGACAGGGCCCGCAGGTTGACGTGCACCAGCTGCGGCACGCCCCGCTCCTCGCCCAGCACCGCGAACGACGGGGCGTCCATCGCGAAGTGGACGCCGCCCGAGGCGGGCAGGCCGATCCAGCGCGCCGCCAGCACCCGGCTGAACTGTCCGTGCCCGACCAGCACGACGTCACCGCCGGTCGTGGCGGCGCGGGCGTCGGCGAGCACGGAGTCGGCGCGGGCGGTGACCTGCTCGGCGGTCTCGCCGTTCGGGCACGGGTGGGTCCACACCGTCCAGCCGGGCACGGTCTCGCGGATCGTCTCGGTGGTGATGCCCTCGTAGTCGCCGTAGTCCCATTCGGCGAGGCGCTCGTCGATGCGGTCGACGTGCAGGCCGGCCAGCTCCGCGGTGTCGCGGGCACGGCTGCGCGGGCTGCTCAGGACCAGGACGGGCGGGGTGTCGCCGCGCAGCCGCACCAGCAGGTCACCCGCGGCCTTGGCCAACCCGCGTCCCCGGTCGGTGAGGGGGATGTCGGTGCTGCCCGTGTGGCGGCCGGACAGCGACCACTCCGTCTCGCCGTGGCGCAGCAGGAAAACTCGGCTGTTGGACACAGCACTCGACCTTAGTGTCCGGGGGATGGAACCGGTCTACGAGACGATCGGGCCCGGCTGCCGCTCGGTCCGGCGGCCCGACCCGCGGATCGCCGCGGCGATCCGGCAGGCCATCGGCGACGCCACCACGGTGCTCCACGTCGGGGCGGGCGCGGGCTCCTGCGAGCCGCCGGCCGCGACGGTGCCGGTGGTGGAGCCATCCGCGGTGACGATCGTGCAGCGGCCCGTCGGAGCCGCCCGGCCCTCGTCGAGCGGGCCGTCGCGCAGCTCGCGGCCGATCTGGAGTCCGGGGCATGGGCCCGGCGCCACGCCGTCCTCGTCGACCTCGTCGACCTCCCGGAGCTCGACGTCGGCTACCGGCCGGTGGTGGCCGGGGACTGAGCCGGGTGCGCGTGCACCGTGGCCGCGGTCAGGCGCGGCACGGCGTGGGTGAGCTCGTGCTCGGCGGCGTGCGCGGTGCGGTGGGCGTCCTCGATCGTGACGCCGGCGGGCACCGACAGGTCCACCTCGGCGCGCAGGGCGTGGCCGATCCAGCGCAGCCGCACCCGGTCGACCGCGACGACGCCGTCCACGTGCGCCAGAGCGTCGGTGGCCTGCGCCACCAGTTCCGGGTCCACAGCGTCCATCAGGCGCGCGAGCACCTGCTTGGCCGCGCCCCAGGTGACGGTGGCGATGGCCGCGGTGATGGCCAGGCCGACCACCGGGTCCGCCCAGCGCCAGCCCAGTGCCGCGCCACCGGCGCTCAGCAGCACCGCGGCGGAGGTGATGGCGTCGGTGCGGGCGTGCAGGCCGTCGGCGACCAGCGCGGCCGAGCCGATGCGCCGGCCGGTGCGCAGCCGCACCTGGGCGGCGATCTCGTTGCCGACCGCGCCGACCAGCCCGGCCGCGGCCACGGCCCACAGGAACCGGACGTCGGTGGGCTCGGCCAGGCGGCGGATCGACTCGTACCCGGCGTAGACCGCCGAGGCGAGGATGACCAGCACCACCACGACGCCGGCGACGTCCTCCGCGCGGCCGTAGCCGTAGGTGTAGCGGCGGGTGGCCGGGCGGCGGCCCAGCCAGAACGCGATGCCGACGGGTACGGCGGTCAGGGCGTCGGCGACGTTGTGCAGGGTGTCCGAGAGCAGGGCCACCGACCCCGACATCACCGCCACGACCGCCTGGAACGCGGCCGTCACGCCCAGCACGGCCAGCGAGATCCACAGCGCGCGCATGCCGTCGGACGAGGCCTCCATCGTGGAGTCCACGCGGTCCGCGGCGTCGTGGCTGTGCGGGGTGACGACGTGGCGGAGGCTGTCCAGCCACGTCCGGCGGGGCGCGTGCTCGTGGCCGTGTCCGTGGCCGTGCCCGTGACCGGTTTGCGCTGCTGTGCTCATGCCCGGCACAATACGTGCTCATGTACGCACACGACAATAGCGGTGTCGCCGAGAACACGCTGCGGTGGGACGAGCTGCCTCCCGACGAGTACGTCGAGGCCGCCGTCGAGTCGTTCCGGATGCTCGCCGACCCCACCCGGCTGCGGCTGCTGTGGCTGCTGTGCGGCGCCGAGTACGACGTGACGGACCTGGCGGAGGCCGTCGGCGCCGCCCGGCCCGCCGTGTCGCAGCACCTGGCGAAGCTGCGGCTCGCCGGGCTGGTGGCCACCCGCCGTGACGGCCGCCGGGCGGTCTACCGGGCCCGGGGTGGCCACGTCCGCCGGCTGCTCGCCGAGGCGCTGGAGGCGGCCGGGCACGTCGTCGGCGGGGTTCCGGAGCACGACTGACCCGCTCGGCCGCCGGCGGGAACGGCCGGGTCGGGAAGGGGTACCCGTGCACGCGACCTTCCGCAGGAGCGCGACCAGGCCCGGTCAGGGCGCGGGGGTGGCGGCGCTGATCGAGGGGGCCGCACTCCGAGGGCGACCACCCGCCGAACGGGGATCGCGGTCCCTCGCGAACGGTCGGGTGGTCAGCCGGCGCCCGTGACCTGCTCGCGCAGGATGTCGGCGTGCCCGCAGTGGTGGGCCAGCTCGCGCAGGACCTGCAGGTACACCCAGCGCAGCGTGCGTGGCCCCGCCCGGTGGCCGGTCACGACGGCGTCCAGCGGCAGTTCGGCGACCGTCGTCCGGGCCGTCGCGCACGCCGCGCGGTGGGCCGCCGTGACCGAGGCGACGGTGTCGTCGTCGGAGAGCCGGAAGGACTCGTCCGGGGTGGTCGCCAGGCCGAGCTCCCGGCGCGGCGTGCCACCGACGCACTCCTCGAACCACACCCGCTGCATCCACGTGACGTGCTTGAGCAGGCCGAGCAGCGTCGTCGCGGAGGGGACGAGGCGGCGACGGGCCTGCTCCTCGGTGAGCTGGTGGAGGGTGGCCTCGAGGGCACTGCGGTACTCCTCGACGAACGCGTCGAGCTGCGCGCGCTCGTCGTCCAGCCCCACGTCGAACGAGCCCATCGGCGTCTCCCTCGCAACGAGAAGCGACGCTGACCCACGGGAGGTTCTCCCGCTGGTCAGCGCCGCAGTCAGGGCCTGGATCAGGCAGCCTGCTTGGTCTCCCAGAAGATCTTGTCGATCTGGGCGATCAGGCCGAGGAGCTCCTCGCCCGTCTTCGGGTCGTTCGAACCCTTGGTGCCACTGGCACCC
>NZ_MKVV01000096.1:0-37971 GCF_001899645.1 Pseudonocardia sp. 73-21
CCCACCGATCCTCCCAGCCCCGACCGTCCCGGCCAGGACCGACACGACCGGCTTTTTCAGGAGCGTCCTAGCCCCATACCGCCGTGTGTTCGACGGCCGCGTTACCCGGCTGCCCAGAGGAATGGTCATGGTCGTCCGCGGCCCGATCGGGGCGTACGACGGTGACCGGGCAGGGGGCGTGCAGCACGCAGTGCAGGCTCACCGAGCCCAGCACCGCGCTCGCGAGCCCGCGGTGCCCCCGCGTCCCGACGACGAGCAGGTCGGCCTCGCGGGCGGCGTTCACCAGCACCTCGCCTGCGGCCCCCGCCACCGCCGACACCGCGACGGCCGGACCGTTCGAGCCCACCTGCCGGCACACCTCGTCGACGACACGGACGGCGTGCTCGCGGACGGCGATCCGGACGTCGTCGATGCCGGCCACCGGGCGGGCGGCCAGGCCGCCGAACGTGGCCGCCCAGTGCTCCGGCGGCTCGAACGCCGCGACGACCTCGACGGAGGCGTCCCGCCGGGCCGCGTCCCGGAGTGCGAACCGCAACGCGGCCCGGCCTCCGTCCGAGTCGTCGAGCCCGACGACGATGCGATCGCTGCGCTGGTCCATGGCGTGACCTCCGGTCGGAAGGGCCACGGGTGTGGCCGTTCCCCACGGTGGCGCGGGTCCGTCGGGGTCGGCACCGGCGCAGGTCCCGCCGCGGGCGGGCGAAGGTCCCGGCCACCGGGTCGCCAGCCCCGTCGGTCCCACGCGGTCGGGACCATCGGTCCGCGCGCGGGGTGTCATCCGGTGCTGGTCGTGGCCGGCGGCCGTCCGGATGCTGGCGGACGACCGGGAGGTGAGGTGCGGACATGGGTGTCGTGCGGGGAGGAATGCGGTCGGGTGACCGGCTGCCGCGGAGGCGCACCGACGTCGTCGAGGACGTCGTGGTGTGGCTCCTGATGGTGTGCGGGCTGATCGGGGTCCTCGTCGCCGTGCTCGTCGGCTGGGGCGTCGACGCCGGCGCGCTCGACCGGGGCCGGCTCGAGGCCGCCACCCGTACGCGGGTCGACGCGGTGCTGCTCGTGGACGCCCCCGTCCTGATCGGGGAGGGGGCCGGAGCGACCGGACCGGTGTACGTGGCCGCCCGCTGGGTCGGACCGGACGGTGGAGCCCGCACCGGGCCCGTCCCGGCCGACCCGGGCAGCGCTGCGGGGTCGACCGTGCGTATCTGGACCGATCGCGGCGGCGCGGTCGTGCACGCCCCGGCAGGGCCGGTCGACGCGGCGTTCCTGGGTGTGGCGTGCGGGCTGGGTCTGCTCGCGGGCATCGGCGGTCTGCTGGGCCTGCTCTGGGCGGGCGGGCGACGACTGATCGACATCCGCAACGCCGACGCCTGGCAGCGGGAGTGGGAGCGGGTAGGGCCGCGGTGGAGCGGAGGCGCCGGATGAACCGTCGCGGGCCCCGGACGATCGAGAAGGAGTGGCGATGATCGTGCATGCACACGTGGGGGACTGGCTGATCGTCCCGCCCGAACCCGGCCGTGCGACCGGCCGGCGCGGTCGGGTCGTGGCCCTGCTGCATCCCGACGGGACCCCACCGTTCCGGGTGCGCTGGCTCGACGACGAGCACGAGACGATCGTGGTTCCTCCTCCGGACGCGCAACTGCGGTGCCCGCGAGCGGCGCTCCCGACATGACCCCGGCGATCGTCGTCTCCGGGCTGGTGAAGTCCTTCGGCCGGATCCGGGCGCTGGACGGGTTGGACCTGGAGGTCGCCACCGGTGAGGTGCACGGCTTCCTGGGGCCGAACGGTTCCGGCAAGACCACCACGCTGCGGATCCTGCTCGGGCTGCTCCGGGCCGACGCCGGCACGGTGCGTCTGCTCGACGGCGACCCGTGGCGCGACGCGGTCACCCTGCACCGGCGGCTGGCCTACGTGCCGGGCGAGGTCGCGCTGTGGCCGAACCTGACCGGCGGCGAGGTGATCGACCTGCTCGGCCGGCTGCGCGGCGGCCTGCACCCCCGGCGCCGGACCGAGCTGCTCGACCGTTTCGACCTCGACCCCACCCAGCGGTGCCGCTCCTACTCCCGGGGCAACCGGCAGAAGGTGGCACTGGTCGCAGCGCTGGCCTCGGAGGTGGATCTGCTGCTGCTCGACGAGCCCACCGCCGGCCTGGACCCGCTGATGGAGGAGGAGTTCCGGCGCTGCATCGGGCAGCATCGCCGGGCCGGGCGCACCGTGGTGCTGTCGAGCCACATCCTCTCGGAGGTGGAGGCGCTGTGCGACCGGGTCAGCATCATCTCCGCGGGGCGCACCGTCGAGTCCGGGACGCTGGCCGGGCTGCGGCACCTCACCCGCACCGAGGTGGTCGCCGAGCTGGCCGGCGACGCGCCCGACCTCTCCGTGCTGCCCGGCGTGCACGGCGTCGAGGTCACCGGGCACCACATCCGCTGCGACGTCGACGCGGGCGCCCTCGACGGCCTGGTCCGGGCGTTGGCGGACGCCGGGATCACGAGCCTGGTCAGCCGGCCGCCGACCCTGGAGGAGCTCTTCCTCCGCCACTACGCGCGCCCCGCACCACCGGCGGCCGTCCCGTGACCGGCACCCGGACCCTGCTGGCACTGGCGTTGCGCCGGGACCGCGTCCTGCTCCCGGCGTGGATCATCGTGTTCGTGGTCGTCGCCGCGTCCTCGGCGGCGTCGGTGGTGGCGTTGTACCCGACGGGGGCCTCGGTGGCCGCGACGGCGCTGGCGGTGAACGGCACGCCGTCCCTGTTGGCGCTCTACGGCCCGATCTACGACCCGACGTCCGTGGGCGCGCTGGCGATCTGGAAGCCCGCCGGTTCCGGTGCGGCCCTGCTCGCCGTGCTGACCGGCTTCACCGTGATCCGGCACACCCGCACCGAGGAGGAGGTGGGACGGCTCGAGCTTCTCGGCTCGACGGGACTGGGGAGGGGGGTGCCGCTGGCCGTCGCGGGCCTGGTCGGTGTCGGCACGGCCCTGGTCGTCGGGGTGCTGAGCGCGGTGGCGCTGGCGGCGTCGGGCCTTCCGGTGGCCGGATCGCTGGCCTTCGGGGCCGCGTGGGCCGGGTGCGGCGTGGTGTTCGCGGGCGTCGGCGCGGTGGCCGCGCAGCTCACCCGCAGTGCCCGCACGGCGCGTGGGCTCACCGTCGCGGCACTGCTGGTGGCCTTCCTGCTCCGCGCCGCGGGCGACGCCTCCGGGCCCGCCTGGCTGACGTGGCTCTCACCGCTGGGCTGGGCCCAGCTGGTGCGCGCCTACGCGGGGGAGCGCTGGTGGCTGCTGTCCCTCCCGCTCGCCTCGGCGCTCGTGCTGGGCGTGCTCGCCGACCGCCTCGACGCCTCCCGCGACCTCGGCACGGGGATCCTCGTCGAACGCCCGGGGCCCGCCACCGGGCCGGACCTGCGCAGCCCGCTCGCCCTCGCCTGGCGGTTGCAGCGCGGTCCGTTCGCGGCGTGGACGGCCGGGTTCGTGCTGGTCGCGGCGCTGCTGGGCAGTCTCACCCCCACCGTGGCCGGGCTGCTGGACAACCCGGCGCTGCAGGACGTCATCCGGCAGCTCGGGGGCCGACAGGCGCTCACCGACGCCGTCGTCGCCACCGACCTGGGTGTGCTGGGCCTGCTCGCGGCCGGATTCGCGGTGGCGTCGGTCCTGCGGCTGCACGGCGAGGAGGAGGCCGGTCGCGCCGAGGCCGTGCTGTCCGGGCCGGTGGGCCGGATCCGCTGGGCGGGCGGGCACGTCCTGGTCGCCGCCGCAGGATCGGCGCTGCTGATGGCCGTGGCCGGGGCGGCGGTGGGCGTGGCCGACGGTGCGCGGTCCGGGCGGCCGTGGGCCGGGGTGCCCCGGTTCGTCGGGGCGGCGCTCGTGCAGGTCCCGGCGGTGTGGGTGCTCGCCGCCGTGGCCCTCGCCCTCGTCGGGTTCGCGCCACGGGCGGCGCCCGCGGTGTGGGTGCTGCTCGCCGGGGCCGTGCTGGTGGCCGAGCTCGGGCCGTTGCTGCGGCTGCGGCAGTGGGTGCTCGACCTCTCCCCGTTCACGCACGTCCCGCACCTGCCCGGCGGCGCCTTCTCGGTCGTCCCCCTGGTCTGGTTGACCGCCGTCGCCGCCGGCCTGACCGTCGCGGGTCTGGCCGCACTGCGGCGGCGTGACCTCGCCTGATCCGGGTCAGCGCAGGGGGCCTGCGTGCCAGGCCGCCGCGGCGGCCTCGTGCGGGTCCTGTGACCCGTCCGTCCGCACGGGCGTCGCCTCCGGCCAGGGGTCGGTGTCCGCCGCCATCGCCACCGCGACGGCGGCCGTCGCGTCGGACATGCCGCGCGGCCGGCCGGCGATCCGGGCGGCCGCGGTCGCCGCGGTCGTCACGCAGCGGAGGGCGACGAGGTCGCTGCCGGTCCGCTGCGCGAGCTCCGCGGCAGCGTCGCGGTGCTCCCGCGACGTCCACGACGCGTCCAGCACGACGGACTCGCCGCGCGCGAGCAGCACACCGGCGCGGCGCAGCAGCTCGCGGTACGTGGCCGACCGTTGTTGCCCGGTGTAGAGGCCCTCCCCGTACGCGGCGGGCGCCGGGTGGTCGGGGTCGATGCCGGCGAGCTCCTTGCGGATCCGGTCGCTGGACAGCAGTACCGCGCCGAACCGGTCGGCGAGCGCCCCGCCGATGGTGGTCTTGCCGGTGCCGGGCAGCCCGCCCACCAGCGCGAGTCGCACCGCGCCCCGTTCCAGGTGCCGCAGTCCGAGCGTGGCGTGGTCGACCGCGTCGGCGGCGGCCGACGGGTCGCCCTGCTGGTGGCGCAGACAGGCGACCTTCGCCCGCACGACCGCCCGGTAGGCGACGTAGTGGTGGCGCAGCGCGGGTGGGGCGTGGTCGCCGGAGAACTCGGCCCAGGCGTCCAGGAAGGACTCCGCGAGGTCGGGGCGGCCCAGGCGTTCGAGGTCCATGGCGAGGAACGCCGCGTCGTCGAGGACGTCGACGTGGCGGAGGTGGTCGTCGAACTCGAGGCAGTCCAGCACACGGGGGCCGTCGTCGAGGCAGAACACGTCGGCGGCGGTGAGGTCGCCGTGCCCGTCGACGATGTGGCCCAGGTCCTGCCGGTCGCGCAGCAGCGGCTCGCGGCCGTCGAGGAAGCGGGTGGCCAGCCGGTCGAGTGCCGCGACGAGGTCCCGGTCGAGGACGGTCCCGCTGAACGGCGCCAGCTCGGCGAGGTTCGCCGACCACCGCCGGCGCAGGGCGTCGGGCCCACCGTCGGCCGAGATGGCGACGCTGCGGTCGGCCCGGGCGTGGAAGGCGGCGACCACGCGGGCGATCCCCCGCAGGTGCCGCTCGACGGGCGCGCCGGTCGTGACCAGCGTGGCGAGGCAGCGGTCGGCCGGCATCCGCCGCATGACGACGAGATGGTCGGCGACCGCGCTGCCGTCGGGTTCCAGGACGTCGCTGACACCCAGGTACACATCGGGCGCGAGCCGCCGGTTGAGATCCACCTCGCGACGGCACGCCGCGCCGCGCAGCTCCGGGGTGCCGAAGTCGAGGAAGCCGGTGCGCACCGGCTTCTTCATCTTGTAGGCGCGGTCGCCGACCAGCACGACGATCCCGACGTGGGTCTCGTGCACGGCGACCGGCGCCGTCACCACAGCTGTGAGCGGTCGTGCGGGTCGGTCGCCGACGCGGGGACGGCGACGAGCTCGTCCCCCGGCGGGGCCGTGGTGCGCGGCACGACCTCGACCGGGCAGTCGCTGTGCTTGACCAGCGCACGGCTGCAGGAGCCGAGCAGGGCGCGCACGACGGGGCCGCGGCCGCGGGTCGACACGACGACGAGCCGCGCCCCGGACGTGGCGAGCACGAGCTGCTCGGCGGGGTGTCCGGGCACGATCCGGATCTCCACCGGGACGCGGGGGTGCCGGGTGCGCCACGGGGCGATCCGGCGCTCCAGCTGCCGGCGGTCGGGGCCGTCCTCGGGGAGGAGGTGGACGTGCAGCACGACGAGGCCCGCACCGTGGCGGTGCGCGGCGGCGAAGGCGGCGGACAGCGCCGCGGCGTCGATGTCGTCGGCGGAGCCGTTGTCGTCGGCGGCGGCCACACCGACCAGCACCGGTTTCCCCGTCTCGGGGCCGTAGCGGTGCCCGCGCACGACGGCCACCGCGCAGGAGGCCCGGCCGCTGACGGCCACGGCGACGGACCCGAGCACCACCTCGTCGAGCCGGCCGCCCGCCATGCCGACGACGAGCAGCTCCGCGTCCTCGGCCGCCGCCAGCAGAGCCGCTGCGGGCTGCTGCTCGACGACCAGTTCGGTGCGTACGGCGAGGTCCGGTTCGGTGCGGTGCGCCACGGTGAAGGCGTGGGCGAGGATCGCCTCGGCCCGGTGCCGGCCGGCCCGGCCGGGCGGCGTCGCGTAGGGCGCGGCGTGCAGGATCCGCAGCGGGCGCCCCCGCAACCGGGCCTCGACCGCCGCCCATGCGACGGCGTTGAGCGCGGTGGCGGTGCCGTCGACGCCGACCACGAGCTCCGGTCCCGCGGCGCGGGTGGTGCTGTCCATGTCCTGCTCCTCTCGCGTCATCTCCGGGTCCGGATCAGGTTCTGGATGCCGACCACGCCCGGTACCCGTCGGACGGCGTACTCGACCGCGGCCCGAAGGGGCTGCTCCGCCAGCGTCCCGGTGAGGATCACCGACCGGTGGTGGACGGCCACCGCCACCGCACCCGGTGGCACGCCGTCGACGTCGCGAAGTGCGGCGGCGACCTCGCGGGCGATCCGGGTGGTCGACGGCGTCGCGCCCCGGCTGCGCACGGTCACCTCGTTGGCGACGGCCTCGACGCCGGGTGTGTGCAGCGCGGTGCGCTCGGCGAGCATCCGCTCGGGGTGGGTTGCCACCTCGCCCGAGAGCGTGACGGTGCCGTCGGTCGCGGACACCCCGAGGTGCGCGGGGTGCACGCCGACGGTGTCGCCGATCGCGTCGGCCACCGCGGCGCGGAGCTCGTCGTCGGGGCGGGCGGCTCTTCGGGTCATGGACCGAGGATCGGTCGCCGGCGCGGCGCCCGCCAGGGTCCGAGGTCCCCCCGTCCCGGTCCCTACGGACCGGGTCCTCACCCGGCCGCCGGCGCCGTAGGTCCCGCCGGTCCGGGTCCATCGGGCCGCACGGGCGAGCCTTCCGGCGGTGACGGCGACCGTGGGTCCGGGCCACCCTGGAGGTCATGGACGACGAGCAGGACGTGCCGCACGGGGAACCGCCGGTCGGTGACTGGCTGGTGGTGCCGGGGCCACCCTTCGAGCGGATGTGGAGGTGGGGCCGCATCGTCGCGGTGCTGCGCGGGCCCGGCCCGGTGCACTACCGGGTGCGCTGGTTCGGCGACACCCACGACACCGTGGTGCTGCCCCCGCCCGAGGCCCGCATCGAGAGCGCGGCGGAGTGGCCGCAACCGGGTTCCGGCGCGTTCGGTCTGTTCCCGGCGGTCTGACCGCCGGCCCGGGGGCCACGGGACCTCCGGCGGCTGCCGTCACCACGGCTCCGCCGACGCCGCGGCCACCGCGGGCACGGGCCGCTGACGGCCACCGCCACCGAGCCGGGTCCGATCTCTCCCGCCGACCCGGCCGCCATCCCGGGCCCGGTGGTGCGCCACCGAGAACCCACCCCCGTGGACCAGCACGCTGCTGCGCCGCGCGCACCGCCGGGACCCCGACCGCCACGGATACGCGCCGAGCGGGACCGCCGGGCGGTGACCGGGAGGCGCGGGGCCCCGGTTTCACGCGGCGACCGGGCCGCCGCCGGTCGGAACGGCCGGGGCGACGGGTGTGCTGCGCCGTCCCATCGTGACGTAGAGGCCGCCGAAGACGACGACGGCGATGATCGCGAGCGCGATGGCGATCGCGGTGCTGTTCGCGACGTAGTTGCCGGTGAGCAGCAGGAACGCCGGGACCCATGCGGTGACCCAGCCCTGGATGGCGCAGACCGCGCCGGTGTAGCGGCTGAGCCCCTCGCGCTTGAGCCCGAGCACCAGGAAGAACAGCAGCCACAGGAACGCCCAGTACAGCCAGATCACCCCGAACCCGGGGTCGCCGAAGTGGACGAAGTTGAGTCCGGAGTAGACGAGCGCGGAGACGAACACGAACAGGCAGAAGAAGCCCAGGCCGGTGCTGTCGAGGTTGAAGCTGAGGTTGAGCCCGACGTAGAGGTAGGTGAACGCGAACAGGTAGAGCCCGGCCGCGGACAGGATGGTGTCGGCATCGCCGTTGGCGGTGAAGATCAGGTAGGTGGGGGTGATGATCTGCAGGGTGCCGACGAAGAAGTTCATCGGCGCCGCCGACTTCCCGTCGACCCAGCCCAGCAGCATGGCGCCGTTGATGAACAGCACGGCTCCGACGAACAGCAGTCCCACGGATCCCATGGATGCACCTCTCAGAGAAGGGGAGGACGCGGGGGCCCGGGCAGGCCGGGCCCCCGCGTCCGGTGGGCCGGACCGTCAGGCGGTGGCCTTCGGCACACCCATGCCCGGGTCGATCTGTGCGGGCCCGTTCTTGCCGGGCCGCACGTCGATGTCGAAGATGGCGGTCGGGATGTAGACCGTGGAGCAGGAGTTCGGGATGTCGACGACCCCGGACAGGCGGCCCTCGATCGGCGCAGCGCCGAGGATCATGTAGGCCTGGATGTCGCTGTAGCCGAACTTCTGCAGATAGTCGATCGCGTGCAGGCACGCCCGCTGGTAGGACAGGTGCGAGTCGAGGTAGCGCTGCTCGCCGTCGAGGGTCACCGAGGTGCCGGAGAACGCGAGCCACTGGTCGTAGCGCGGGTCGACGTTGCCCGGCATGAAGATCGCGTTCTCGCTGACGCCGTAGGTGGCCATGCCGCCCTTGATCAGATCGACGTGCAGGTCCATGAACCCGCCCATCTCGATGGCGCCGCAGAAGGTGATCTCGCCGTCGCCCTGGGAGAAGTGCAGGTCGCCCATGGAGAGCTTCGCGTCCTTGACGAACACCGGGTAGAACACGCGGGAGCCCTTGGTGAGGTTCTTGATGTCCTGGTTGCCGCCGTTCTCCCGGGGCGGCGCGGTGCGGGCGGCCTCGCCGGCGACGCGGTCGAACTCGTCACCGCGCAGGTTGCCCAGGATCGCCGAGTCGGGCAGCGGCGGCAGGGCGAGCGGGGGCACCCGGTTCGGGTCGGTGGCGATCAGGGCACCCTCGCGGGCGTTCCATGTCCGGAGCAGCTCGGCCGACGGGGCGGTGCCCATCAGGCCCGGGTGCACGATGCCGGTGAACGACACCCCGGGAACGTGCCGGGAGGTCGCCTTTCCGCCCTGGAAGTCCCAGATCACCTTGTAGGCGTCCGGGAACTGCTCGGTGAGGAAGCCGCCGCCGTTGCCGGTGGCGAAGACGCCCGTGTAGCCCCAGCCCTGGCCGGCCAGCGGGCCGGTGTCCTCCTGGGGGATCGGGCCGACGTCGAGGATGTCGACGATGAGCAGGTCACCGGGCTCCGCCCCCTGGACGGCGATCGGGCCCGACAGCACGTGCACCCCGGCCAGCGGGGCGTGCAGGATGTCGTCGGCGGAGTCGTCGTTGTGGATGGCGCCGTCGAACCACTCGCGGCAGTCGACCCGGAACGTGTCGCCCGGCTTGACCTGAACGAGCGCCGGGATGTCGGGGTGCCACCGGTTGTGGCCGACGATGCGCTGCTCGGTGAACTTCTTCATCGAGTCCAGTGGGAACACGACTTCGGGCATGCGTGACTCCTCCATCGAGCGGTGACGGTGGACGCCGGGCCGGCGTCCACCCACTGCCGTGCACGAACCGCCGCCACCGGGACGGATGCCCGGGGCGGTCGCGGGGTTCGATCAGGGGCGGGGAAGGCGGGCGAAGGCCGGGTTCGGCGGCGCCGTAGGCGTGCTCCGGCGCGGGGTGCCCGCCGGGGTGGAGACGACGTCCGGTGCGTCCCGGCTCGTCTCGCAGTGGTCGATCACGGCCATGCGCCCGCGGTCGGCGAGCCCGAGCATGGGCGCGCTGAAGACGCGTGCGGAGGTCTCACCGCAGGACGGACACGCCACGGTGGCCGGGGCGGTGCCGATCGGCAGCGTGATCTCGAGGGGGCCGTCGATGGTGCAGCGATACCCGTATCTCGCCATGGTCCCAGCCCTCCGGGTGCTTGTCGCCATCCTCAGAAACAATTTCCACGGAAAGTACTCTGGGGGCGTGACGGTGTCAACGGGCTCGGACGCGCGTCAGAGCCGCTGGATGACGTCCCAGGACACGCCGTCGGCGACCGCGAGGAACACGGCCTGTCGCAGGTGCCGGTCACGCAGCTCGACGGTGCCGCGGGGGGTCTCGTAGGACAGCCCCTCGGACACCGACATCATCGGCCGGACCTGCGACGAGGCGGCGCGGCGCATGAGCTCGGTGAGCAGCCGCACGCCCTCGTAGCAGGACTCGCCCAGGCTGTTGAGCACGGGCGCGTCGGGGCCGAACCGGCGGAAGTAGGTGGCGGCGAAGTCGAGCCCGGCGGCCGTGGCGAGATCCTCGAAGTACCCCGCGGAGGTCATCAGCCCGCGGGTGTTGTCGGCGCCGGAGGCGAGCAGGACGTTCTCGTCGATCAGCGAGCTGAAGCGCAGGACGTCCCGGTCCAGGCCCCACCCGCTGAAGGCCCGGTTGAACTCGACCGCGTCCTGGCCGATCAGCAGCATCAGCACCGCGTCGCAGGCGCTCGCCTCCACCCTGCGCAGCGCATCCGAGAAGTCGGTGGTGCCCAGCGGCACGTACATCTCGTCGCACACCGTGCCACCGATCTGGCGCAGGTACCGCCGCGCCGCCCGGGCGGAGCTGCGCGGCCACACGTAGTCGTCACCGACGATCGTCCAGCGCCGGACGCCCGCCGACTCGGCGAACCAGTCGAGGGCCGGGCCCAGCTGCTGGTCGGGTGTCTCGCCGGTCATGAACACGCCGGGACCGCGTTCGCCGCCCTCGTAGAGCGCCGTGTACGCGTACGGCACCCGCCCGCCGATCACGGGCGCGACGACCTCGCGCACGGCGGAGATGTGCCAGCCCGTCACGGCCTCGATCGCGCCGACGCCGATCAGCCCGTCGATCTCCCGGGCGATCTCCGCCGGCGGGCACCCGCCGTCGACGGGTACGAGGCGCAGCTCGCGGCCCAGCACGCCCCCCTCGCTGTTGATCTCCTCCACGGCGAGTTCGGCGCAGCTCTCGCAGGAGGGGCCGAAGATGCCCGCCGGCCCGTGCAGGGGGATGACGAGCGCCATGTTGAGCACGTCCCGGGTGCGCGCATGCGGCACCGTGAGGTGGGACGCCGCAGGCGGGGCCATGCGGCCAGGCTAGCCACCCACAGCTGCGATCGTGCTACTCCAATCGTAGGGATACCATTCGCCGATGGCAGCACGAACGGACCGGTCCCCGCTGGCCGGTGACGAGTCCCTTCGGCTGCTCTCCATGGTGGAACGTGCCGTCACCCAGAGGCTCGACGACGCGCTCAAGGCCCACGGTTCGGGCATCGACCAGTGGCGGATCCTGTCGCTCCTCGTCGAGCAGGGCGGCAGCCCCATGAACGTCGTGGCCGACCACGCCCTGTTGCTGGCCCCCAAACTGAGCAAGCTCGTCGACCGGATGGTCGCAGCGAACCTGGTCCTGCGGCACGCCGACGAGCAGGACCGCAGGCGCGTGCTGATCGCCGCCTCACCCCGCGGGCGGCAGGCGCTCACCGGGTGGAACGCCGCCGTCGCCGAGGTGCAGGACGAGTTCCGCGAGATCCTGGGTCCCGACACCGACCAGCTCGACGACCTGCTGCGACGGCTGTCCCGCGGTCTGGTGCCGGGGTCGGCGTCCCTGGACATGGCGTAGCGAACCACTCCGGCCATCCGCGACCACGCCGGCGCCGTCGAGCGCATCCACCCGGTGGTGGTGCGCCTGCTCGCTCCCGTCGACCCCGCCGACGACCTGACCGGCGTCGTCGGTCCGGTCCGTCGTCTCCGCGCCGGTCTGCGCACCGCTCCCAGGGGGGCCGGCCGCTGCTGTTCGAGCGGGTGCGGCGCGGCGACCTCACCGAGGAGCAGGCGCTGCGGCACTCGCCGTCACCCGGCTCCAGGCCCACGCGCTCGTCACCGTCGACCCCGCTCTCGCGGCGAAGACCGAGGGCATCGTGCCGCTCGCCCCGGTGGAGGTGCTCACCACCGACCCGGCCTGAACGCGGCGGGAGCGACCACCGGGATCAGCATGATCGGCGGGTCGGTGGTGGGCGCGGTGCCGATGCCGAGGCGCGCAGGCGAGGCTCAGGTCGGACGCCCCAGTCGTTCAGGGCGTGCAGAACCACGACGGCGGTACGGTGACGCCCCCATCGTCGGAGCGTCGGAGGCACCCGTGTCGCAGGTCGTCGATTTCCACACCGTCTCGACGGCGGGGCTGGAGTCGTCCCCGGTCGCCGATGCGCTGGCCGGCCTGCGCGCCAACGAGGCCCGCTACCTCAAGAACAAGTACGACCACGTCTTCACCGTCGACGCCGCGAGCGACGCCGCGGACACCGTCGGCTGGGTCCACCGCATCCTCGCCGAACGCGACATCGTCATCGCCGCCCGTCCGCTCGAGGCCACGTCCTTCGTCGCCGACGGCACCCGGTTCGCGTACGTGTTCTACGAGTCGGGACTCTCGATCAATGTCATGTACGGCATCGAGGACGGGAAGAAGCGGGCGGTCGGGTTCAAGCTCTCGGACGGGATGCCGGTGCCCGAGGAGCTCGCGTCGAAGTTCAAGTTCGCGACCCAGAAGTCGAAGCTGGCCGGAACCATCCGCGGCACCTTCTTCGTCATCAAGGGCGAGTACTAGCTGTACTGCCCAGAGAGGGTGTGCACGCGGCTGGCGGGTGGGAGGCCGCCGACGTCGCCTCCGTTCGATCGGTTGGAGCGGATCGGGACCGGCCGCCGCGTTCGGTGTCAGCTGACGTCGTCGTGGAGCTCGATCACCGGCCGCTCGGCGAGCAGGTCGCCGAGCGTGCTGGGGGTCGCGCGCAGGTTCGCCATGTGGACGTCGACGGCGTCCTGCGACTCGTAGAACTCCACCACCCGGTACGTGTCGGGCCGGTCCCGGAGGCTGACGAGCTTGTAGAGCAGCGTGCCCGGCTCGGCTGCGAGCACCCGCGCGGCGGTGGCCGGGAAACCGGCCGCGAACTGCGCGCCCGTGCCGGGCTTGAACGTGAGTGTCGCGATGATGGTGATCACGAAAACCGACCCTACCGCTCAGGCTCCTGACAGTTCGTCGGTGAGCAGGGCGACCAGCGCCTCGAGCTGGATGTCGGCCGACGAGCCCATCTCGTCCTCCGAGCCGTCGAGGGCCTGGGCGGCCAGGCCCGCCTTGCTGTCGATCAGCCCGGCGATCCGGGCGTCGATCGTCTGCGCGGCGATGATGCGCCAGGCGGTGACGGGCTCGGTCTGGCCGATGCGGTGGCTGCGGTCGATGGCCTGGGTCTGCTCCGCCGCCGTCCAGGACAGCTCCGCGAGCACGATGTTGGAGGCGACCTGCAGGTTGATGCCGACGCCGGCCGCGGTCAGCGAGCAGACCGCGACGGCGACGTCCGGGTCCTTGACGAAGGCGTCGATGTTGCGCTGCCGCACCGTGGACGTCTGGTCGCCGCGGATCGACGAGAACCGCACGCCCGCAGCCGTGAACGTCTCCTCCGCGGTGTCCATCACGTCGACGTGCTTGGCGAAGAACACCACCTTGCCCGCGCTGCGGGCGAGCTGGGCGGCGTAGTCGGCGGCGAGGCCGGCCTTGGCCTGGCCGATCTTCCGCATCATGGTGAACACGTTGTCGCCGGACTTGGCCTCGGCCGCGTCCTTCTGCTCCCACCGGGCCACCTGGCGCACGAGATCGTGGTCGATGCCCTCGACGACCGCACCCGAACGCCGGTTCTCCAGCGCCGTCTCGTAGCGGGCCACCATCCGGCGGGCGAGGTCGCGCTCGGCCGCGCGGATCGACCGGCCGGCCGCCCCGTCCAGCTCGACGGGGAGGTCGGCGATGCGGCGCGCGGGGATGTCGGCCGCCACGTCGATCTTGCGACGGCGGACGATGCCCATGTCCACGACGCACTGCCGGGCCGCGGCGTAGAAGCCCGGGTCGGCGGGGGTCAGGCCCGTCTCGGTGAGGGCGTCCATCAGCTCGACGAGCGGCTTGGAGTCGTCGATCCAGCCGAGGAACTGCCAGATGGCCAGGAAGTCCTCGATGTCGTTGATCAGCGGCGTGCCGGTGAGCGCCATCAGCAGCGGCCGCGCGGTGAACGACCGGATGCGCTGCGAGAGCTGCAGGACGTGCTGCGAGCGCTGGGAGGACTTGTTCTTGATGAAGTGCGCCTCGTCGACGACCATCCCGCGGAAGCCGAAGTCGCCGAGCCACCCGACGTGGCGGTCGAGCACCTCGTAGTTGACGACGACGATGTCGGCGAAGCCGTCGACCGAGTCGCCGTTGCCGTGGATCACGGTGGCGGAGCGCCGCGGGGTCCACAGCCCGGCCTCGCGCACCCAGTTCGTCTTGACGACGTTGGGCACGACGACCAGCAGCGGGTAGGCCCCTGCGGCCTCCGCGGCCAGCAGCGACTGGGCCGTCTTGCCCAGGCCCGGCTCGTCGGCGAGCAGGAAGGTGCGGTGGCCCGCGGCCGCCGCGGACACCAGCTGCGCCTGGTGCGGCATCAGCTCCAGGTCGCCCCGCGGCCGCTGGAACGACGGCGCGGGCAGCGTCATGCACGCCGACGCACCGGTGCCGGCGCGCTCGAACGAGCGGAGCAGCGGGCCGAGCAGCTCCCAGCCGGCCAGCGGCGTCGGGCGGGGCGCGCTGGGCCGGGCCGCGGAGAAGTCGGGGGCCAGGAAGGGGTTGGCCAGCTGCCGCGAGACCACCGACTGCGGCACCACGCGGGGCTTGGCGGGAGCGGCCGGGAGCTCGACCGGCGGGGCCTCCTCGACCTCCGGCTCGGTGGCCGGTTCGAGCCCGGCGCTGCGCAGCATCTCCCGCTTGAGGGCCCGCGCCTCGTCGGAGACGACGGCGTCGTCGTCGAGCATGGCCATGAGGCCCTGGTCGCGGACGGCGGTCATCGCCAGCGTGGTGGCGATCCCGTCGAGGCGCTTGAGCTGCTCGTCGCGGCGGCGGTCGCTGCCGGCCTCGGCGCGCACCCGGGCGCGCTCCTCGCGCAGCAGCAGGGCCACGACCTGGAACTTCGTGCGGGTCGACTGCGTCATCCGGTTGTTGCGCAGGGCCGACTCGACCTCCCGGACGGCGCGCGCCATCACCGACATGACGTCCACGGGGCCGCTGTCGCCACCGCGGTCGCGGCCGCCGCGCCGTCGGTCCGGCGGGGCGCTGCGGCGAGCCCTCGACTGGGGCTGGCCTCGTCGAGCCACGTACTCCTCCTCCTGGATGCGCATCGGGGCCGCTGTGGCGGCCCGACACGCACGGTGGTGCGGTGGTGATGCGACCTGGCCCAGGGATCTGGGGGAGATCGCCGCCGCGGGGCCGAACAGGCCGCACACGGGAAGGTGGTCGCGACGACCGCTGCGGGCAGTGGACATCGGATCTCCCGACCATCCTAGCGCCCGGTGGCCGGCGCCGGCTCGCTCAGGGGCGGACGAGTGCGTGGAGGGTCGCGGCCGGCTGCCCGGCGAGGGACGCCGGCGGCCGGTCGGGGTCGATGAGCTGCCGGGACGGTGGCGAGGCAGGGCAGGCGCACGCAGGTGGCGAGCCGGGCGACGGAGAGCGGGCCGTCGAACTCGCCCGCGGCCCGTGGCGCGGGTCGGGACGGTGGCCCTCGCGACGGTGGCCCTCGCGACGGTGGCCCTCGCGACGGTGGCCCTCGCGACGGTGGCCCCGGCGATGGTGGCGTCCCGTGGGTCGGTGAAGACCTGCGCCGCCGCGATCGCCGAGCGCGATCGACGACATCGTCCACAACGACGTGGACACGCTGATCCGACGATCGGCCCGTGGCACGCTGGGCGGCGTGATCGACGGGCCGCCGGACCACGCCGGGCCCGAACCCGCCGCGGGTGGGTCGCCAGCCGATCCGCCACGAAGGAGCGCCCGTGCACGACGACTCGGCCCAGGTGGAGATGCGCCTGGAGCGCTTCGTCCGCGAACGCCTCACCCCCGCGGTCTACCGGCGCCGCACGCCGCTGACCGTCACGGCCTGGGCGGCGCCGGGGGAGCCCGTGCCGTTCGCGACGGCCGTCGCCCAGGAGTTCACGCCCGTCGCGCGGGGCCAGGAGTGGGGACGCCCCTGGGGGACCACGTGGTTCCACGTCACGGGCGAGGTGCCGGAGAACGAGCCCGGGGTGACGGCGGAGGTCGCCGTCGAGCTCGGCTGGACCACGGCACAGCCCGGCTTCCAGGCGGAGGCCACCGCCTACCGGCCCGACGGGACCATCGTGAAGGGCCTGCACCCGCGCAGCCGACAGGTGCTCGCCGAGCCGGGCCCGGTCGAGCTGTGGTTGGAGGCGTCGTCGAACCCCGACATCGGCGGGCACTGGAGCTTCGCCCCGACCCCGTCCGGCGACCCGGCCACGGCCGGTGACGCGCCGCTCTACCGGTTCCACGGCATCGACGCCGCGGCGCTCGACGTCGAGGTGTGGGAGCTGCAGCAGGACGTCTGGACGCTGCGGGGCCTGCTGGCCGAGCTGCCCGCCGATCTGCCGCGCCGAGCGGAGATCCTGCGCGCGCTGGAGGACATGGTCGACGCCGTCGACCCCTGGGACGTCGCCGGCACCGCCGCGGACGGCCGTGCCGCGCTGGCCGACGTGCTGGCCCGCCCGGCCTACGCGAGCGCCCACCGGGTGCTCGCCACCGGGCACGCCCACATCGACTCGGCCTGGCTGTGGCCCACCCGCGAGACGGTGCGCAAGTGCGCCCGCACGTTCTCCGGCGTGCTGGCGCTGATGGACACCGACCCCGACCTGACGTTCGCCTGCTCCTCGGCGCAGCAGTACGCGTGGATCCGCGACACCTACCCGGAGCTGTTCGAGCGGATCCGCGCACGGGTGGCCGAGGGCCGGTTCGTGCCGGCCGGCGGCATGTGGGTGGAGTCGGACACCAACATGCCCGGCGGCGAGGCGATGGCGCGGCAGTTCGTGGCGGGCAAGAAGTTCTTCGCCGCCGAGTTCGGCGTCGAGCCGCTCGACGTCTGGCTGCCCGACTCCTTCGGCTACTCCGCCGCGCTGCCGCAGATCGCCGCGGCGGCGGGCTCGCGCTGGTTCCTCACCCAGAAGACGTCCTGGAACGAGACCAACCGGATGCCGCACCACACGTTCTCGTGGGAGGGCATCGACGGCACCCGGCTGTTCACGCACTTCCCGCCGGTGGACACCTACAACGCGGAGCTCTCGGGCGGCGAGCTCGCCCGCGCCCAGCGCCAGTACGCCGAGTCCGGCCGCGCGACGCGGTCGCTGGTGCCGTTCGGCTGGGGCGATGGCGGGGGCGGACCGACCCGCGAGATGCTCGCGGCCGCGCGTCGGACGCGGTCGCTGGAGGGCTCCCCGCAGGTGGAGCTGGGCAGCCCGGCCGACTTCTTCCGGGCCGCCGAGGCCGAGTACCCGCACCCGCCGGTCTGGTCGGGCGAGCTGTACCTGGAGTTCCACCGCGGCACCTACACCTCCCAGGCCCGCACGAAGCGCGGCAACCGGCGCAACGAGCACCGGCTGCGCGAGGCGGAGCTGTGGGCCACCGCGGCGCACGTGCAGCGCGGCGAGCCCTACCCCTACGACGTGCTGGAACGGGCGTGGCAGCGGGTCCTGCTGCTGCAGTTCCACGACATCCTGCCCGGCTCGTCGATCGCCTGGGTGCACCGCGAGGCCGAGCAGGCACACGCGGAGATCACGGAAGAGCTGGAGGGCGTGATCGCCGACGCGCTCGCCGCCCTCGCCGGCCCGGGGGAGGTGCCGCTGGTCTTCAACGCCGCCCCGCACGCCCGTGACGGCGTGCCGGCGCTCGGTGCCGCGCGACCGGAGGTGGCCGGCGGCGCGTCCGTGCGGACGACCGGCGAGGGCATCGTGCTCGACAACGGACTCGTCCGCGTGGTCGTCGACGGCGACGGGCTGCTCTCCTCCGTCCGCGACCTGGAGGCCGACCGCGAGGTGCTCGCCTCCCCCGGCGGCCTGCTGCAGCTGCACCGTGATACCCCCAACCAGTGGGACGCCTGGGACATCGACGCCCACTACCGCCGCTCGGCGCTCGACCTGCGCGACGCGGAGTCCGTGGACGTCGTGGAGACGACGCCGCAGCGCGCGGAGGTGCGGGTCCGCCGCCGGTTCGGCGCGTCCACGGTGGAGCAGACGTTCGCACTGGTCGCTGGCGCGCGCCGGGTGGACGTCGCGACGAAGGTGGACTGGCACGAGCGGCAGCGGCTGCTCAAGCTGGCCTTCCCCCTCGACGTGCACGCCGACCGGGCCTCCTCGGAGATCCAGTTCGGGCACGTGCAGCGACCGATCCACACCAACACCTCGTGGGACAGGGCGCGCTTCGAGACCTGCGCGCACCGCTTCGTCCACGTCGCGGAGACGGGCTACGGCGCCGCGGTGACCAACGACGCCACCTACGGCCACGACATCACGCGCACGACCCGCGACGGCGGCGGCACCACCACGACCGTCCGGCTGTCGTTGCTGCGCGCCCCGCTCTACCCCGACCCCGAGAGCGACCAGGGCGAGCACGAGCTGCACTGCGCGCTCGTGGTCGGCGCGACGATCGGCGACGCGGTGCGGGAGGGCTACCGGATCAACCTGCCGCTCCGCGCGCGTGCGGGCGCCGGACCCGTCGAGCCGCTGGTGACCGTCGACGACCCCGCCGTCGTCGTCGAGGCGGTCAAGCTCGCGGAGGACCGCAGCGGCGATGTGGTCGTGCGGCTCTACGAGGCCCACGGCAGCCGCGTCCGCACCCGGCTGCGCACGGCGTTCGACGCGGCGGAGGTGACCGGGACCGACCTGCTGGAACGCCCGCTCGCGGCGTCACGCGCGCTCGGACCGGACGCGGCCCTGGAGCTGCGGCCGTTCCAGATCGTCACCCTGCGGCTGCGGAGGGACTGAGGGCGTCGCCTACCGTGGAATCGTGCTGAAGGGATTCAAGGACTTCCTGCTGCGGGGGAACGTCGTGGACCTCGCGGTGGCGGTGGTGGTCGGTGCGGCCTTCACCGCCGTGGTCACCGCGTTCACCGACGCGTTCCTCAAACCGCTCATCCAGCTCTTCTCCGGCGGCGGCGAGTTCGCCGGGAAGATCGTGGTCGATGACGTGCAGTTCGACTACGCCACCTTCATCAACTCGGTGATCACGTTCGTGCTCACCGCGGCGGTCATCTACTTCCTCGTGGTCTACCCGCTGAAGTGGCTGCAGGAGCGCCGGCGCCGCGGTGAGGACGTGGGCGACAGCCGACCCACCGACGCCGAGGTGCTCACCGAGATCCGCGACCTGCTGCGCGAGCTGGTCGTGGTGTCGGGAGGTGCGGGGCCGTCCGCCACCACGACGGACGCGTTCCCGGCGCACGCGCGCCACTCGGTGGAGCCGGCGGGCCGCCGGGGGCGCTAGCGTCACGGCATGGACGAGAACGTGCTGGTGGCGACGCGCCGGTCGCTGCACGCGGTGGCCGAGCACCTGCTGGCCGGTCCGCAGTACCGGGAGCGCGGCACCATCCGCCTGCGCGCGTCCCCGGGCGGGTTGGCGCAGGTGCAGGGCCCGGTGCGGGTGGACGGCACCGACCTGGTCGTCGGTGAGCACCGCGTGCCGCTGGCCGGGACGATCGCCGAGGTGGCGGCCGCGGCAGGCCTGGCGGCGGGTGTGCCCGAGGGGCTCTACGGCGACCACGCCGACTGGGCGGATGGCGAGGAGCTCACCGTCGACCCGGGGGCGGCCGGGGTGCTGGCCGACTGGTTCGACCGCGGTGACGCCGGCCTGCGTGCGTTCGCCGGGGCGAGCACCGAACCCGTGATCTGGCCCGAGCACTTCGACCTCGCGGTCACCGTCGACGAGGTCAACTACGGCGTCTCGCCCGGCGACACCGGCCACCAGGAGCCCTACGCCTACGTCGGACCGTGGACGCTGCGCGAGGGCCCGTTCTGGAACGCCGCGTTCGGCGCCCTCCGCGGTGCCGCGGAGCTGCCCGACGCCGCCGCCGTCGCCGCGTTCTTCACGGCGGGGCGGGCGGCGGCGGGCTGAGCGCGGATCAGCTCACGCGTCCTGCGGCCGGGGCACGATGCGGATGTCAGCGTGAGGTTGCGACGGTCGGAGTCCTCCTTGTCGTGCGCCGGATCGGTGCACGCCGCGGCCGCGGGGCGGCCGGGATGGAGGGTGGTCGCACTACGCGGCCGGACGACGGGACTCGTCGCGGTGGGTGACGCGACGGCTCGGCCGGAAGGCCTCCAGCGTCACACGGGTCACGGACCAACTCTGGGCGACGATGGGGCGGCGGCGGAAGAGGGGTCCTCCTGCCGGCGGGAGTTCGCCATGATCGCGTCGGCGACGTAGCGCGTGTAGCCCGGGGCGATGTCCTCCCACGCCGAGTCGCCGTCGGAGTCGCCGTCATCGGAGCCGAGGTACGCGGCGGCGATCTCGCGGTGCCGGTCGGGCGGGCACGGAGGGAACCACCGCTCGAGATGCCGGCGGTCCTCCGGATCGACGTAGGCGAACGTGTCGCCCCACGCGATCTCCGGTGCCCCACTGCCCTCGCCGACCGTGTCGGCCCGGGCCCCGGGCAGCGATCTCACCAGCGCGATCACGTCGTCCTCCGTCATGGGCGCGACGGTAGGACCTGACGTCGCGTCAGGATCAACCCCGGAGGTGCACGACCACGCGTCGCCGGCGGCGACGGGGGTGCGCGCGACGGGGCGGTCGGCGAGCAGCCCGATGGGTGGGCGCGAGACCGTTGAGCCGGTGGAGCTCCCCACCGCGCCGGCCGTCCGCGGCTCGGCCTAGATTGCGCGCTGTGATGCTGCACGAGGAGCGACTGCGCGTCCCCGCACCGGACGGCGACATCCGCACGGTGCTGATCAGCCCGACGGCCGGCGGCCCGTGGCCCGCTGTACTGCTCTACACCGACATCTTCCAGCTCGCGGAGTCGACGTTGCGCAGCGCCCGACGGCTCGCGTCGGCCGGGTTCCTGGTGTGCGTGCCGGAGACCTACCCGCACGGCGAGCTGGCCGGGGTGGCACTGGAGTTCGACGACGCGGGGAAGAAGGCGGGCCTGGCGGGTGCCGCGGCCACCACCACCGCGCAGTTCGACGCCGACCGGGTGGCCGTGCTCGACCACCTGCAGGGCCGCGCCGACGTCGAGCGGCTGTTCGCGGCGGGATTCTGCATCGGTGGCCACCTGGCGTTCCGCGCGGCGCTGGACCCGCGGGTGGAGGCGACGGTGTGCTTCTACCCGACGGGCCTGCAGGACGGGGCGCTCGGCGCGGATGCCGACGCGGGATCGCTGGCGCGCGCCGCGGACATCGGTGGCCGGCTGATGGTCGTGTTCGGGTCACGAGACCCGCACGTGCCCCCGGACGCCCGGTTGCAGGTGGTCTCGGCCCTGTACGCCGCGGGCCTGACCGACCTCGAACTGCACGTCTACGCCGGTGGTGAGCACGCGTTCATGCGCGACGTGGGTGCGCGCCACGATCCCGCGCTCACCGACCTCGCCCTCGACGAGGCGGTGTCGTTCCTGTCCGGTCGCTGAGGGCCGCCCGCCGCGCGAGACTGGAGGCCTCGATCCGATCCGGAGGCCTGCCTGGTATGACGTCACTGCGCACGCTGGTGGTGGTCGCGCTCGTGGCGGTCCTCGCTGCAGGCTCGACCCCCTCCGCCGCCCCCGTGGCCGCGGCGCCCACCGCCGCCGCGCCCGTGGACCTGGTGCCGGTCAGCGTGAACGTCCCGGCCGCGATGGCCGCCGCTCCCTTCGACCAGCCCCGCCGGACGCTCGTCCCGCCGGGATGGACGATGTCGGTGTTCGCACGGGTGCCCTCGGCCCGGCTCGCCGCGTTCGCGCCGGACGGGTCGCTGCTGGTCTCCGTGCCCGCGCAGGGCTCGGTGCTGCGGCTCGTGCCCGACGGCCGCGGCGCCGCCACCACCTCGGTGCTGCTGTCCGGGCTCGACCAGCCGCACGGGCTCACGTTCGCCGGGTCGACGCTCTACGTCGCCCAGAGCGACCGGGTGGACGCCTACGCGTACGCGTCCGGTGCGGCCACCGCGCCGCGGCCCGTCGTCACCGGCCTGCCCGACGCGAAGAGCCCGGACCTGCGCGGCGCCTACGCACACGCGCTCAAGAGCGTGGCCGTCGGCCGGGACGGTGCGGTCTACGTCTCCGTCGGCTCCACCGGCAACGTCTCGGTCGGCGACCTCACGGCCAGCCCGCCCCGCGCGTCGATCCTCCGGATCCCGCCCGGCGGCGGTGCGCCCGAGCCGTACGCGGTCGGTGTCCGCAACGGCACGGGCCTGGCCGTCGCGCCGGACGGCGCCGTGTGGACGGCGGTCAACAACCGCGACAACGTCGCCTACCCGTTCGACCGTCCGTACGGCGAGACGTCGGGGTCCTCGTTCGGGAAGGTGATCGCGGCCTACGTCCGCGACCACCCGGCCGAGGCGCTGGCGAAGCTGACCCCCGGCCGCAACCTGGGCTGGCCCTACTGCAACCCGGACCCCGACGTTCAGCCCGGCGTCGCGGGCAGTGCCCAGAACCCGAGCGACGTCGCGTTCACGAACGACGTGCAGCTCAACCCGGGCGGTGGCAAGCTCGACTGCGCCACGCTGCCCCCGGTGGAGGAGACGCTCGGCGGGCACTCGGCGCCGCTGGGCCTGTCGTTCGTCGACGGCACGCTGCCCGGTGCGTACGCCCGGGGCGCGCTCGTCGGCGTGCACGGGTCCTGGAACGCCTCTCCGCCCCGCGCGCCCGAGGTGTCGTTCTTCCCGTGGGAGAACGGAGGGCTCGGCCGGCAGCAGACCCTGGTCGGCGGGTTCCAGGCGGCCGATGGCTCCCGGTGGGGCCGTCCGGTCGCCGCCGTGGCGGGCCCGGACGGCGCGGTCTACATCACCGACGACCAGGCAGGCGCGGTCTACCGGCTGGTGCCTACCAGGCCGTGACCGCGGCCGCCGGGCATCCAGGTTCACGGTAGTGCGTTCAAGCGACTGTCTTAACGTAGGCGCATGTCCTCCGACAGTGCCACTCCGGCTCCGCTCTACCCGTTCGCCAACCCGACCGCGCTGGAGCCGCCGCCCGAGTGGGCCGAGCTGCGCGACCACTGCCCGGTCGCGACGGTCCGCATGGCGAGCGGTGACGAGACGCTGCTCGTCACCCGCTACGAGGACGTCCGGGCGCTGCTGTCGGACCCGCGGTTCACCCGCGACCTCGTGGCCGACGACGCGGCGAAGGTCTCCACCACCGACGACGGCGGCGTCTTCAGCCGGCGGAGGTCGGAGGAGACCGACGACGACGCGGCCGGATCCATGATGGGCGGCCCGGGCCACACGCGGTGGCGGCGCCTGGTCGGCCGGGCGTTCACGGTCAAGCGGGTGATGGAGCTCAGGCCGCGCATCGAGGAGATCGCGAACGAGCTGATCGACGCGATGGTGGAGTCCGGTGCCCCCGCGAACATCGGTGCGGCGCTGGGCTTCCCGCTGCCGGTGGCGGTCATCTGCGAGCTGATCGGCGTGCCGCGTGAGGACCAGGCCCGCTTCGCCCACTGGTCGGACACCATGCTCAACCTGAGCCGGTACGACCAGGCGGAGGTGGACGCCGCGGGCAAGGAGTTCTCCGCCTACATGGTGGCCCACGTGCAGGCCAAGCGGGCGAACCCCGGCAACGACCTGCTCTCCGAGCTCGCGGCGGCCGTCGACGCCCAGGACGGCAGCATGTCCGAGACGGAGCTCGTGGTCACCGGTCAGGGGCTGCTCATCGCCGGCCACGAGACCACCGCCAACATGATCGGCAAGATGCTGGGCATGCTGCTGTCGCGGCGTGAGCGGTGGGAGGCGCTGGTGGCCGACCCCTCGCTGGTGCGCTCCGCGGTGGAGGAGGCGCTGCGCTTCGACGCCAACCCGGGTTTCGGGATGCCGCGCTACGTCTCCGAGGAGATCGAGCTGGGCGGCACGACGATCCCGGCCGGCACCACGGTCGTCTCCAGCATGGCGTCGGCCAACCGCGACGAGCGCGCGTTCACCGGCGCCGACGACATGGACCTGCGCCGCGCGCCCAACCCGCACCTCGCCTTCGGGGCGGGCCCGCACTCGTGCATCGGCCAGGCGCTGGCCCGCGTCGAGCTGCAGACCGTGCTGGCCACCCTGCTCGAGCGGCTGCCCTCGCTCGAGCTGGCGGTGGAGCCGGGCGAGCTGCGCAGCCGGCAGGGGCTCATCGTCGGGGGCATCGAGGAGGTACCCGTGCGATGGTGACCGGCACGCGGGAGCGGCTGCTCGACGCCGCCGAGCGCCTCGTCGCGCAGCACGGGCTGGCCGGGGCCACGCAGCGCCGGATCGCCGAGGCCGCCGGGCAGGCCAACAACTCGGCCGTGGGGTACCACATCGGTGACCGCGGCGATGTGGTGCGCGCGGTCCTCGCGCGGCACTTCGAGCCGATGGACCGGCGCCGCCGGGAGATGCGGGAGCGCGCCGGCGCCGACGACCTGCGCCACCACGTGGAGTGCCTCGTGCGCCCGCTCACCGAGCACCTCGACGAGATCGGCGTCCCGAGCTGGTACGCGCGGTTCGCGGCCCACGTCATCGCGGACCCGACGCTGCGCGAGCACCTGCTCTGGCAGGCCGGCTCGTCGGAGGTGATGCGCGACGTCCTCGCGGCCGTCGCGGCGGCGTCCCCGGCCGGGGTGTCGGCGTCGGCGATGGCGATCCGCGGCGAGATGGCCCTCTACGCCATCGTGCACACGTGCGCGGAGCGGGAACGGGCCCTCGCCGTGGGCTGCTCCCCCCACCCGCCGTCCTGGGCGGCGGTGGGCGACGCGCTCGTGGATGCGACCACCGGGATGCTGCTGGCCCCGGGCGGAGCCTGACTGCGGGCTGCCGCGCGGATGACCCTGCTACTCGACCGGGGGGACGGTGATGGCGGTGCGCTCCTCCACCGCGAGCGCCGCGGCGGCGTAGGCGTGCACGTGGCGGGTCATCCGGCGGACCGCGGCGTCGGGGTCCTTCTCCCGGATGGCCCGGGTGACGGACCGGTGCGCGCGGACCGTGATGGCGCGGACCTCGTCGTTCACGAAGCCCTCGTTGTGGGTCACGGTGTAGATGGCGCGCGACAGCGCGATCATGATGCCGGTCAGGATCTCGTTGTGGCCGGCCGTGGCCACGCCGATGTGCCAGTCGAGGTTGGCCTGCAGGAAGGCCTCGAGGCTGCCGCTCCCGGCGATGGCGACGTCGGCCGCGTCGAGGCGCGCCAGGTCGCCGGGCATGCGGTTGATCGCGGCGAGCCGGGCGCAGGTGGGCTCGATGGCCTCGCGGGTCTCGTGCACCGAGGCGAGCCGGATCTGGCGGCCGCGGATGAGCAGCTCCAGGGAGTTGGCCACCGACTCCTCGCCCGGCTGCTGCACGAACGCGCCGCCGGCCCGGCCGGCCTTGATGCGGATCAGGCCCTGGACCTCGAGGACGCGCAGCGCCTCGCGCACGGTGGTGCGGCTCATCCTGGTCTGCACCACGAGCTCGCGCTCGGGCGGCAGCGGCGTGCCCTCGGGGAAGTCGCCGGAGAGGATGCGCTCGCGCAGCTCGTTCGCGAGTACGTCGGAGGCCTTGGGCACCTCCATCGGCGAGAGCCTGATCGCCGATCTGTCCGCCGTCATGCTGCTCCTCTGGTCCAAAGGTCCGACCCAAAGTAGCAGGGAGCGTTCCGGGCGGTGGGAACTGTCCGAGGAGCAGCCCGAGGACCTGGACGGTCGCGGTGGTGGGCTCGCCGACCGCGCCCGCCGGCTGCTGGTCCCGGTGGGGGACGCGCTCGGCTGACCATCCACGGCACCATCGGCTGGAGCGCATCGCGGAGGCGTTGCACCTGGTGTGATTTGGTCAGTCCTTTGTTACGGTGGACCCGTGGACTTCGAGCTGACGGACGACCAGGTGACCATCCGCAAGGCGGTGGCCGAGCTCGCGGGGACGTTCGACGACAGGTACTGGATGGAGAAGGACCGGGCGCACGAGTTCCCCACCGAGTTCTACGACACGCTCGCGTCGGGCGGCTGGCTCGGCGTCACCACCCCGGAGGAGTACGGCGGCCACGGGCTCGGCATCACCGAGGCGTCGATCATCCTGGAGGAGGTGTCGCGCTCGGGCGGGGGCATGAACGCGGCCAGCTCGATCCACATGTCGATCTTCGGCATGCACCCGGTGATCCTGCACGGCTCGCAGGAGCTCAAGCAGCGCACGCTGCCGCGCATCGTCGACGGCAGCCTGCACGTCTGCTTCGGGGTCACCGAGCCGGGCGCGGGCCTGGACACCACGAAGATCACCACGTTCGCGAAGCGCGTGGGGGACTCCTACATCGTCAACGGGCGCAAGGTGTGGATCTCCAAGGCGCAGGAGTCGGAGAAGATCCTGCTGCTGACGCGCACCACGACGTTCTCCGACAGCGCGAAGAAGACCGACGGCATGACGCTGTTCCTCACCGACCTCGACCGCGCGCACGTCGACATCCGCCCGATCGCGAAGATGGGCCGCAACGCCGTCTCGTCCAACGAGCTGTTCATCGACGACCTGCGCATCCCCGTGGAGGATCGCGTCGGCGAGGAGGGCCAGGGCTTCCGCTACATCCTCGACGGCCTCAACCCCGAGCGGATGCTCATCGCCGCCGAGGCGCTCGGGCTGGGCCGGGTCGCGCTGGACACCGCGGTCAGGTACGGCAACGAGCGCGAGGTGTTCGGCCGCCCGATCGGCATGAACCAGGGACTGCAGTTCCCGCTGGCCGATTCCCTCGCCCGCCTCGACGCCGCCGAGCTGATGCTGCGCAAGGCCACCTGGCTCTACGACCAGGGCCGACCGTGTGGACGTGAGGCCAACACGGCCAAGTACCTGTGCGCCGACGCCGGCTTCGAGGCGGCCGACCGGGCCCTGCAGACGCACGGCGGGATGGGGTACTCCGAGGAGTACAACGTGGCCCGCTACTTCCGCGAGGCGCGGCTGCTGAAGATCGCGCCACTGCCGCAGGAGATGGTCCTCAACTACCTGGGCTCGCACGTCCTCGGCCTGCCGAGGAGCTACTAGGCGAACGCCTTCTCGCTCGACCGGCGCTGCGGGTCCGCCCGGCCGCCATCGAGATGGGCTCGGCGCCGATCGCGTCGGGCGCCCACGACGTGGTGCCGGCCGGTGGGCCGAGCACCGCGGCCACGTGCCGATGAACCCGCCGGTGAAGATCAGCGAGCTCCACGGTGGCCCGTGGACCGCGCGCATGCGGGAGCGGTACGACGTCGTGCGGACAGGCCGCCCCCCTCGGCATGGCGCAACGCGGCCGCGGCCTCCGAGAGCGGGACGGTGCGGTCGACCGGTGCCGTGATCGAGCCGTTGACGAGCAGGAGCTGGGCCGGCAACGTCGCGTCGATGGGTGTCGACGCGGATGAGGTGTTCCGTCGCGAGATCGACGCCCCCGTGTTTGAAACCCCGCCCACCGGCTAACCGGCAGAGCATGACGTCCACAACGAACGGACCGGTGGCCTGATGGTCCACGTCGTGCGCACCTTCACCGTGACCACCCCGCCCCAGAAGGCACTCGAGTACCTCTCCGACTTCGCCAACGCCACCGCCTGGGACCCGGGCACCGTGTCCTGCACCCGCACCGACAGCGGCCCGGTGCAGGTCGGGGCGGTGTGGCACAACACGTCGAAGATCCTGGGCGTCGAGACCGAGCTCGACTACCGCCTCGAGCACCGCGACGACGAGCGCATCGAGCTCGTCGGCGAGAACAAGACCGCGACCGCCCACGACATCATCACCGTCCGCCCGGACGGCTCGGGGTCGGAGATCACCTACGACGCCACGGTCGAGCTGCACGGCATGGCCAAGCTCGGGGCACCTGTGATGCAGCTGGAGTTCGAGAAGCTGGGCAACCAGACGGTCACCGGCATCCAGCGGGAGCTGGGCAAGCCCGTCGAGGTGTGACACTGCCGGGGTGGAGCTGATCGGCGGGTGGGCAGTGACTGGGTGCGGCGGGACTGGCCGGACATGAACGCCTACGCTGACGCCAAGACCGACCTCATCCAGGAGATCCTGCGGCGCGCGAACGAGGCGTGATCAGGCGGCGCCGAGGAAGAAGGGGCGCAATCGGGGTCTTCGGTCCGGGTCGATCCAGCCGGGCGGTATGAACTCCGGGCGACCGTCGGTGATCCGCACCTGCCATTCGCTGTGGTGCATCAGCCGGTGGCAGACGCGGCAGAGCATCACGCAGTTCTCCACCGACGTCTCGCCGTCGTTCTCCCAGGGGAGCACGTGGTGGATCTCGCACCAGGACGGCGGCCGCCCGCAGCGGGCGCAGCCGCGGTCGCGGGCCGCCACAGCCCGGCGGATGCCCTCCGGGACCACCCTTGTCAGGCGGCCCACGTCGAGCGGCTGGCCCCGGCCGTTCATCACGATCGGGACGACGCCGGCGTCGCACGCGAGCATCCGCAGGGACTCGGGGGAGACGGTACCGCCGAAGTCGAGCGTGGCCGACCGGGCCCGGGTCTCGAGATCCTCCAGTCGGATGATCACGCTCAGGTGTGGCCGGCGGCCGCCGCACTCGGGCACGTCGCCGTGGGTCAGCACCTGGGTGCAGATGTCGGCGAGTGCCTCCGTCTGACGTTGGGGCGCCGTGCGTTCGTCGTCGCCGGTGACCGGCGTGGAGCGGGCGTCGATGGCGGTGGCGACAGCGTCGAACAGCGCGGCGTCGTCGAACCGGCCCGTGATCTTCCCGCCGGGTGCGCCGCGGTGGCGGCGGATGTGGAGCTCGTTCACCGACGGGCGCGGGCGGTCGTCGGGTTCGGCACCGTCCTCGTCGAGGGCGTCGATCAAGGCCGTGCCGACGGCGAGCAGGTGCGACGGCGTGAGGTCCGGGATCCGGGCGGCGAGAACGGTCTCGGCCTCCGCCCACGTCGACGGTGAGAGCCGCCCGGCGGCGTCGGTGCCGAGCACCTTCGCGACGACCTCCACGTGCCGCGTGCTCGCCCTACCGTCCTCGAACATCGCCGCGGTGGCCGGCAGTAGGGGTGGCAGGGCCGCTCCGTCGATGCCGACGCGGTCGCAGACCTGATCGGCGGCGATGACGAACCGGCGTGCCTCGGCCCAGTCACAGCTCAGGAGATCGGTGAGTGCGGCGGCAGCGGTTCTGTAGCCGCGCTCCCCGAACGCGCCTCGGCGCTGCAGGGTGGCGACGGCGTGGACGGTGAGGCGGTCGAGCCGGCGTCGCGCGCCCTCACCGACGGTGAGCGCCGCGAGTAGTTCGGTATCGGATTCGGCAGCCGCCCCGAGGGCGTCGACCGCCTCGGTGAGGAGGCGGCTCGCGGGTGCGAGGCGGCTGGTCGACATGCCTCCGATTCTACTCGAACAGACGTTCGTATGTGTGCCGTTCGTCGAGGTCGGAGGGCCTTCTGCCGACGCCGGCACTCCTCAGCGGGCGCGCAGGACCACGCTCCGCTTCTGCACCCCGTCCGGATCGCGCCAGGGTGCCGACACGGCCCCGGGGAGGTCGGGTTCGGCAACGGCGTCGAGCCTGCGCACCAGCTCCACGGCGGTGGCGCCGGGTGCGATCGCGACGCGCACCTCGCGGTCGACGCTGTCGGACGCCGACTGCGCCTGCGGGAGCACCTCGCCGCGGAGCAGTGCGACCACCTGCGACCGGAAGACCGGGTCCGTCAGGCCGTCGTAGGCGTAGCGCGGCCCGAGGACGCCGTGCCGCATCGTGCCGATTGGCGTGCCTTCCCCCGGCGCCAGTGAGGCAGATCGTGCCGATCTGGTCGTCGGCCCAGGCGTACGCGGAGGACCGGACGAGCTCGTCGACGGTGCGGACGCGGAAGTCGTTGTAGCGGTCCGGCCGGTTGATCGTGATGGTCGCGAGGCCGTTCTCGACCTCGTAGACGACCTCGGTGAACTCGTCGGGCTGCGCGGCGTGGGTCGGTCGTCACTCCCGGCAATCGGTCTGACCTTACGGCCGTAAGACCAACGATAGCGGTGAGGCGAGGGGCCGGGCTTGCCCACTCCGGGAGGCCACGCCACTCTGTTCGGGTGAGTGAAGAGACTGTCCATCTGAGCCTCGACGACGCCGGGCTGGCCGTGGACCTCCCACGGCCCTCGCACACCCGCGACGAGGTGCAGCAGGTTCCCTACCGCCCCGTCCAGTTCCGCGACGACGACCTGCCCACGGCGCTCGAACGGTCTGCCGCCTGGCTGCGTGAGGCGCAGACGTGGCTGGGTGAGCCGCTCGACGTGATCGCGGTCCATCTCGACTACGACGACAGCGACGGTGCCCCGTACTACGAGGTCAAGCTGCTCTGCAACGAGGAGGACCTGGCAGGCGCGCCGCTGGCCGTCCGGGGCGCGGGAGTCTCCGCGGGCTGACGTCCGTGGATCCGCAGGCGGTGCTCGCGGCCTACGACGAGCAGGTACGGCGCGGGACCGTCGAGGACGGGTGGCGCGGGGTGACCTGGAGCGACCTGTCCGCCGACACCGCCGACGCGGCCATCGCCGAACAGGTCCGCCGGTTCGCCGGGACGGGGTCGTGGGAGTGGAAGCACTACTCCCACGACGAGCCGGCGGACCTTCCCGACCGGCTCGTCGCCGCCGGGTTCAGGCCGGAACCCGCCGAGACCCTGCTCGTGGCCGAGATCGCCGATCTCGCGCTGGATGTGCCGCCGCCCGCGGGCGTCGACCTGGTGGAGGTCGTCGACGCCCGCGGGGCCGCCGCGCTCGTGTCCGTTCACGACGCGGTGTTCGGCGGCGACCACTCGGTGGTGGGCCGATCGGTTCTCGCCAGGCGCTCGACCGTGGCGGCCGTGGTCGCGGTGGCGGGTGACCGTGCCGTGTCGGCCGGGCGCGTGGAGTTCTGCGCGGGCACCGACTTCGCCGGCCTGTGGGGCGGCGGAACGCTGCCCGAGTGGCGGGGCCGCGGGCTGTTCCGCGCGCTGGTCGCAGGCGCGACCCGTTCGACGGCGCGGCGGACCGCGGCCGGCAGTGGTCCGGAGGGGTGCACCGTGAGCGTCTCGGCCTGCTCCCACACCCCGGCCACCGTCCCGTCGACGACGAGCACCGGTTGTGCCGCTGGTGCAGTTCGACTGCCGATCAGACCGTCGGCTCGCCGTACATCTCGCCCAGCGGGTCGTGGATGAACTCGATGCGTGCGCCGTCGGGGTCCTGGGTGTAGATCGACACCTCGGAGTGCACGAAGTACTCGATCTTGCGATCGTCGAGCCGGGCGCGGATCTCGTGCCACTGCTGCTCGGGCACCGAGATCGCGAGGTGGTGCAGGCCGCCCAGCACCTCCGCGTACGGCTGCGGCTCGACGCCGGGCAGGTCGAAGAACGCCAGGCAGTTGCCGTTGCCGACGTCGAAGAAGAAGTGCGTGGACCCCGCGAGGTCCCGGTTCTCGAACAGCACGGTGACCGGGAAACCGGCGACGTTCTGGTACCACTCCACGGTGGTCTCCACGTCGCGGCAGATCAGCGCCGTGTGGTGGATGCCGCGCCCGGTGGTGGGCGGGCGGTGGTCGTGGGAGAAGAGGAACTCGGCCCGGATCCGGTCGCGGGCCTCGGTCAGGGTCTTCCGCTCGTCCTCGCTGATCAACGATGCCTTGTCCATGGGCCTCAGCCTACGAGCGGCCGGGTGAGGCGCGCGATCTGCAGGTCCTCCCGCGATTCGACGACGACGGTCCGCACCGCGGCGCCCGGAGCGGTGATCTCGGTGTCGCCCGTCGCGCCCGCGTTGCGCGCGTCGTCGACGCACACCCCGAGGAACCCGAGTCCCGCCGCGGCCCGGCCGCGCACGCCGGGTGAGTGCTCGCCGACCCCGCCGGTGAACGCCAGCACGTCGAGCCCGCCGGTGGCCGCCGCCATGGCCGCTACGGCGCCCACGAGCCGGTGGTGCACGACGGCGCGGGCGAGGACGGAGTCGGGGTCGTCGCGGGTCTCCACCTGGCGCATGTCCGCGGTGCCGGCCAGGGCCAGCAGGCCCGAGCGCCGTTCCAGCGCCGTCGCCACCTCGTGCGGGGTGAGATGCTCGTGCTCCTCGAGCCACAGCACCAGCCCCGGGTCGACCGACCCCGACCGCGTGGCCATCACCAGCCCGTCCAGCGGTGTGAACCCCATGGTCGTGTCGACGCTGCGCCCACCCCGCACCGCCGCCAGCGACGCCCCGGCACCCAGGTGGCAGGTGACCATCCGCAGGTCCTCGACGGGCCGGCCCACCAGCTCCGCCGCCCGCACCGCGCACCAGGCGTGCGACAGGCCGTGGAAGCCGAAGCGGCGGATCGCCCAGCGCTCCCGCCACTCCCGCGGCACCGCGTACGTCGAGGCGGCGGCCGGGATCGTCGCGTGGAACGCGGTGTCGAAGCACGCCACCGCATGGACCCCGGGCAGCAGCGCGGTGACGGCGTCGAGCGCGGCGAGGCTCTTCGGCTGGTGCAGCGGGGCCAGATCGGTGAGCTCCTCCAGCTCGGCACGCACACCCGCGTCGACGACGACGGGCCCGGTGAACCGCGTGCCGCCGTGCACCACCCGGTGGCCCACCACGTCGGGCACCGGCCAGTGGCCCAGCAGCGCGGCGAGGTCGTCGTCCGGGGCCAGGTCGGCGTGGCGGACCAGGGCGTCGGCCCCGTCGAGCAGCCGCAGCTTCAGGCTCGACGACCCGGCGTTGACCACGAGCACCGTCGTCATGCGGTCCAGGTCCAGCCGGCGATCCCGGGGTCGTCCTCGCCGTGCTCGCGGGTGTACGCGCGGGCGGAGAGCCGGGCGTCGGCCATCTGCTGGCGCAGCACCGCGGCGCTGCTGCCCAGTGCCGGGACGCGGTCGATCACGTCCATGACCAGGTGGAACCGGTCGAGGTCGTTCATCATCACCATGTCGAACGGGGTCGTGGTGGTGCCCTCCTCCTTGAAGCCGCGCACGTGGATGTTGTGGTGGTTGGTACGCCGGTAGGTCAGGCGGTGGATCAGCGTCGGGTAGCCGTGGTAGGCGAACAGCACCGGCTTGTCGGCGGTGAACAGGGCGTCGAAGTCGCGGTCCGACAGCCCGTGCGGGTGCTCGCTCTCGGGTTCGAGCCGCATCAGGTCCACGACGTTCACCACGCGCACCTTCAGGGCCGGCAGGTGCTCCCGCAGCAGGCTGGCCGCGGCGAGGATCTCCAGGGTGGGCACGTCACCGGCGCAGGCCAGCACGACGTCGGGCTCGCCGTCGGTCGTGCCCGCCCACGGCCAGATGCCCAGCCCGCGGGTGCAGTGGGCCACCGCCTCGTCCATCGTCAGGTAGGTCAGTGCGGGCTGCTTCCCGGCCACGATCACGTTGATGTACTGCCGGCTGCGCAGGCAGTGGTCGGCCACCGAGAGCAGCGTGTTGGTGTCCGGCGGCAGGTAGACGCGCACCACGGCGGCCTTCTTGTTGACGACGTGGTCGATGAAGCCGGGGTCCTGGTGGGACAGCCCGTTGTGGTCCTGGCGCCAGACGTGGCTGGAGAGCAGGTAGTTCAGCGAGGCGATCGGGGCGCGCCACGGGATGTGGTTGGTGGTCTTGAGCCACTTGGCGTGCTGGTTGACCATCGAGTCGACGATGTGGATGAACGCCTCGTAGCTGGTGAACAGGCCGTGGCGCCCGGTGAGCAGGTAGCCCTCCAGCCAGCCCTGGCACAGGTGCTCCGAGAGCACCTCCATCACGCGGCCGGCGGGGGCGAGGTGGTCGTCGCCGGGCCGGATCTCGCCCTCCCAGGCCCGCTCGGTGGTCTCGAACACCGCCTGCAGCCGGTTGGACGCGGTCTCGTCGGGGCCCATCAGGCGGAACCGGTCGGGGTTGGCGGTGATGACGTCGCGCAGGAAGCCTCCGAGCACGCCGGTGGCGCTGCTGGAGGCGATCCCCGGCCGCTCCACGGTGACGGCGTGGTCGCGGAACGGGGGCATCGCGAGGTCGCGCAGCAGCAGGCCGCCGTTGGTGTGCGGGTTGGCGCTCATCCGGCGCGGGCCCGTCGGGGCCAGGGCCGCGAGCTCCGGGACCAGGCGCCCGGTCGTGTCGAACAGCTCCTCGGGGCGGTAGCTGCGCATCCACTTCTCGAGCTGCGCGCGGTGCCCGGCGTTCGTCCGGGTCTCGGCCAGTGGCACCTGGTGGGAGCGCCAGGTCCCCTCGACGGGCAGCCCGTCGACGGTCCTCGGGCCGGTCCAGCCCTTCGGGGTGCGCAGCACGATCATCGGCCAGGCCGGGCGGGCGCTGCTCCGGCCACTGCGGGCGGCGGCCTGGATCTCCGCGATGTCGTCGAGCACCGCGTCCAGGGTGGCGGCGAGGTCCTCGTGGACGGCCGCCGGGTCGTCACCCGCCACGATGTGCGGCGCGTAGCCGTAGCCGCGCATGAGCTGCACGAGTTCGGGCTCGGGGATGCGGGCGAGCACCGTCGGGTTGGCGATCTTCCAGCCGTTGAGGTGCAGCACCGGGAGCACGACGCCGTCGGTGGCCGGGTTGAGGAACTTGTCGGAGTGCCAGCTCGCCGCCATCGGACCGGTCTCGGCCTCCCCGTCGCCGACGACGCACAGCGCCACCAGGTCCGGGTTGTCGAGCACGGCGCCGTAGGCGTGCAGCAGCGCGTAGCCGAGCTCGCCGCCCTCGTGGATGGAGCCCGGCGTCTCCGGCGCGACGTGGCTGGGGATGCCACCGGGGAAGGAGAACTGCCGGAACAGCGCGCGCATCCCGTCCTCGTCACGGCCGATGGCGGCGTACACCTCGCTGTAGGTGCCCTCCAGGTAGGCGTTGGCCACCAGCCCGGGCCCGCCGTGGCCGGGGCCGGTCACGTAGATCGCGTCCAGGTCGCGTTCGGCGATGCACCGGTTCATGTGGGCGTAGAGCAGGTTCAGCCCGGGCGTGGTACCCCAGTGGCCCAGCAACCGCGGCTTGACGTGCTCGGCGAGCAGCGGCTCGCGCAGCAGCGGGTTGTCGAGCAGGTAGATCTGGCCGACGGACAGGTAGTTGGCCGCGCGCCAGTAGGCGTCGATCAGGGCCAGGTCCGGACGGGCGCGGACGGGGTGGGCCACGGGGCTCCTCGGGCAGCGGGCGGGCCGGCGCCGCGGGAACGGGCCGGACGGTGACTCCGCCGCATCGTCCGGGGAGGGGTCGCGGCGCCGCTACGGGCCAAGGTCCCGGGTCGGGGCCCGCTCAGTGTGATTCGCGGCCCACCTCGGACCCGCTGGAGCCGACGAGGAAGTCGAGGTCGGCTCCGGTGTCGGCCTGCTGGACGTGGTCGACGTAGAGCCGTTCCCAGCCGCGGCGCGGGTTCGCGAAGCCCGCGGTGCTCGGCGTGCGGGCGTCGAGGTCGTCGGTCTCGACATCGATGCGGCGGGCGGCGACGTCGAGGACGATGACGTCGCCGGTGCGCACGCGGGCCAGCGGTCCACCGGCGGCGGCCTCGGGGGCGACGTGCAGGACGACGGTGCCGTAGGCGGTGCCGCTCATGCGGCCGTCGCAGACCCGCACCATGTCGCGCACGCCCTGCTCCAGCAGCTTGCGGGGCAGCGGCATGTTCGACACCTCGGGCATCCCGGGGTAGCCCTTCGGTCCGCAGCCGCGCAGCACCAGCACCGAGTCGGCGTCCACGTCGAGGTCGGGGTCGTCGATGCGGGCGTGGAAGTCCTCGATGGAGTCGAAGACCATCGCCCGGCCGCGGTGCTGCAGCAGGTGCGGCGACGCGGCCGCGGGCTTGATCAGGGCGCCGTCGGGGGCGAGGTTGCCGCGCAGGACCGCGATGCCGCCCTCGGCCACCAGCGGCGCGGTGCGGGGCCGGATGACCTCGGTGTCGAAGATCGGGGTGTCGTCGAGGTGGTCGACCAGGGGCTTCCCCGTCACGGTCAGCGCGGTCGGATCCAGGAGGTCGCGGACCTCGCGCAGCACGGCGAGGAGCCCGCCCGCGCGGTGCAGGTCCTCCATGAGGAACCGGCCCGCGGGCTGCAGGTCCACGAGCACCGGCACGCGGGAGCCGATCCGGTCGAAGTCGTCCACCCCCAGCTCGATCCCGAGGCGTCCGGCGATCGCGAGCAGGTGGACCACGGCGTTGGTGGAGCCGCCGATGGCGGCGAGCGCGACGATCGCGTTGTGGAAGGAGGCCTTCGTCAGGAAGGTGCTGGGGCGCCGGTCGGCGGCGAGCATCTCGACGATCAGCCGTCCGGTGCCGTGCGCGGCCTCGAGCAGCCGGCTGTCGGGCGCGGGGGTGCCGGCGACGCCGGGGATCACCGTGCCCAGGGCCTCGGCGACCAGGCCCATGGTGGAGGCGGTGCCCATGGTGTTGCAGTGCCCGCGGCTGCGGATCATGGACGACTCGGAGCGGGAGAACGCCTCCTGGGTGAGGGTGCCGGCCCGGACCTCCTCCGACAGCCGCCACACGTCGGTGCCGCAGCCCAGCGGGGTGCCCCGGAAGGTGCCGGTGAGCATCGGCCCGCCCGGGACCACGACGGCGGGGATGTCGACCGAGGCGGCCGCCATGAGCAGCGACGGGATGGTCTTGTCGCACCCACCGAGCAGCACGACGGCGTCGATCGGGTTGGCCCGGAGCATCTCCTCGGTGGCCATCGCGGCCATGTTGCGCCAGAGCATCGCGGTGGGGCGCACGTTGGTCTCGCCGAGCGACACCACGGGCAGTTCGAGGGGGATGCCGCCCGCCTCGTAGACGCCGTTGCGCACCGACGCGGCGACCTCGGTGAGGTGCGCGTTGCACGGGGTCAGGTCCGAGGCGGTGTTGGCGATCGCGATCTGCGGACGTCCGGTGAACGCGTCGCCGGGCAGGCCGCGGCGCATCCAGGCCCGGTGGATGTAGGCGTTGCGGTCCTCGCCTGCGTACCAGTGAGTGCTGCGGAGCTCCACCTCGACACAATGGCCCCATGGGCCCCACCTCCGCCACCACCATGCGGGCCGCGGTCCTCGTCGGGCCCGGCGAGTGCGCCGTGGCCGAGGTGCCCGTGCCCGTCGCCGGGCCGGGCGAGGTCGTCGTGGACGTCGAGCGGGTGGGCGTGTGCGGCACCGACGTCGAGTTCTTCACCGGTGAGATGGCCTACCTGCACCAGGGACACGCGCACTTCCCGATGCGCCTGGGCCACGAGTGGGCGGGCACCGTCTCCGCGGTGGGTGCGGGCGTCGACGCGGGCTGGGTCGGGCGGCGCGTCACGGGCGACACGATGCTCGGCGACGGCACCTGCCGGCGCTGCCGGCGCGGTCACCAGCACGTGTGCGGGCAGCGGCAGGAGGTCGGCATCCGCGGCGGCCGCGACGGCGCGCTCGCCGAGCGGCTCGCCGTGCCGGCGACGTCGCTGCACGCGCTGCCCGACTCCGTGGACGCCGTGCTCGGAGCGCTGGTCGAGCCGGGTGGCAACGCGTTACGGGCGGCGCGGGCGGCCGAGGCGCGGCCGGGGGCCGGGTGCTCGTGCTCGGCCCCGGCACGATCGGACTCCTGACGGCCATGTTCGTGCGGGCCGCCGGCGCGGAGGTGCACGTGCTCGGCCTCGCCCTCGACGTCGTCCGCGGGCTGGGGTTCGCGAACGCCTGGACCGCGGACACCCTGCCCGACGTGCCCTTCGACGCGGTGGTCGACGCCTCCAACGCCGCGACGCTGCCGGCCCGCGCACTGGACCTGGTGGAGCCGTCCGGCCGCGTCGTCTACATCGGGCTGGCCGGCAGCCCCAGCACGATCGACACCCGGATCCTGGCGCTCAAGGACGTCACCGCGGTCGGGATCCTCTCGGCGTCACCCGGCCTCGCCGCCACGATCCGCGCCTACGCCGCCGGCGACGTCGACCCCCGCCCGCTCGTCGCCGCCACCGTCGGCCTCGACCAGGTCGGCGCCGTGCTGGCGGGGGAGCGGCCCGCCGACGCCGGACCCGGACCGAAGGTCCACGTC
>NZ_MKVV01000096.1:37996-72078 GCF_001899645.1 Pseudonocardia sp. 73-21
CCAGTCCGAGTCGCCCCGCACGATCGACGACGCTGTGTTCTTCGCCTGCTCCAGGGTGAAGTGCGGCGGGATCATCAGCTCGGCCGGATCGACCACCGCGTCGATCACGAACGGCCGGTCCGCGGCGAGCGCGGCGTCCCAGGCCGCCCCGACCTGCGCCGGGTCGTCCACTCGCACGCCGTCCAGGCCCAGGGACCGGGCCCACGCCGAGTAGTCGACGTCGGGCACGAGCTGGCTCTCGTCGAACTTCGGCGTGCCCTCGGTGCTGCGATGCTCCCAGCTGACGAACGACAGGTCGCGGTTGTTGAGCACCAGCAGCGCGAACCGGGGGTCGGCCCACTCGCGCCAGTACTTCGCCACGGTGATCAGCTCGTTGACGCCGTTCATCTGCATCGCGCCGTCGCCGAGCAGCGCGAACACCGGCCGGTCGGGGTGCGCGAACTTCGCGGCGATGCCGTAGGGCAGGCCGCCGCCCATCGACAGCAGCGTGCCGGACAGGCTCGCGAGCATCCCGGGACGCACGTGCAGGTGGCGGGCGAACCACGCCGTCACCGTGCCGCAGTCGACGGCCAGCATCGCGTCGTCGGGAAGCCGGTCGTCGAGCTCGGTGAGCACGAGCTGCGGGTTGACCGGATCCGCCTTCTGGTGGGCGACCTGCCGCTGCCCCGTCTCCCACGACGCGACGTTCTGCGCCACCTCGCCGCGCCAGGCGATCGACGGGTTGTGGTCACCCAGCAGCTCGGTGAGCGCACGCAGGGTGGGTGCGGCGTCGCCGGTGAGGTTGACCTCGGTGGGGTAGCGCAGGCCCATCTGCGCGCCGTCGATGTCGATCTGGACGGCGGGCACGCCCTCCGGCGGGTAGAAGTCGCTGTAGGGCATGGCCGAACCGACGATGAGCAGCCGGTCGCACTCCTGCATCAGCGTCCAGCTCGGGGTGGTGCCGAGCAGCCCGATCGAGCCGGTCACCCACGGTTCGCGCTGGTCCACCACCGGCATCGCCAGCAGCGCCGTCGCGATCCCCGCGCCCAGCCGGTCGGCGATCGCGGCCACCTCGGCCTCGGCGCCGTAGGCCCCCTGCCCGACGAGCATCGCGACGCGTCCGCCGCCGCGCAGCACGTCGGCCGCCGCCTGCAGGTCCGCGGCCGGCGGGATCGTCGGGCGTGAACTCGGCGCGTTCGACGTGGCGTAGTGGGCATGCGACTGCGGCGGGTCCAGCACCGCCTTCGCGTCCTGGATGTCGTTGGGCACCACCAGCACCGCGACCGTGCGGTGGGCCAGCGCGGTGCGGCACGCGCGGTCGACGAGGTGGCGGACCTGGCTCGGGTCGTCGAGCTGGGCGAGGAAGCCCGCGACGTCCTTGTAGAGGGCCAGGAGGTCGACCTCCTGGTAGTAGCCGCCGCCCTGCGCCGACAGCGCCGTCTGGCCCACGAGCGCGACGACGGGCTGGTGGTCGAGCTTCGCGTCGTAGAGGCCGTTGAGGAGGTGGATCGCCCCCGGCCCGGACGTCGCGAGCGCGGCCCCGATGTCGCCGCCGCCGTACTTGACGTGCGCGGTCGCGGCGAACCCCGCGGTTTCCTCGTGGCGGACCTGCACGAACCGGGCGTCGTCACGGCGCTGCAGGGCGGAGGTGAGACCGTTGATGCCGTCACCGGGGTAGCCGTAGTAGTGGTGGACGCCCCAGGAGGCCAGCCGGTCGACGAGATGGTCGGCGACCGTGGAGTGCCGGGGCTCGTCACCGGTCGTCGGGGTCTGCGTCGTCGGGGACTGGAGGTTCGTCATGGGAGCGGGGTGCCCGCTGGGAGCGCGGACCAACCCGGCCCTGGCCGGCGGGCCACCCCCCAGGGAGCCCGCCGGCCGGTGGTCAGAACCAGTTGGCGCGGCCGCCGACCGCGCGTCCCGTCCGGCCGAGGACCAGGAGGACGATTCCCACGATCAGGAGCAGGCCTCCGATGTAGTACAGGATGCTGATGCCGGCGACGTAGCCGACGATGAGCAGGATCAGACCGAGAATGATCACGTCGTTCCTCCAGGGGTGACGGTGATGCCGGGGGGTTCGGCAGTGTGGCGGACTACCCGTTCGGTGGTGATCCCAATCACGGCGGCCGAGCCGACTACTTGCCGAGGACGTCCTTGGCGGCGTCCTTGACCTTCTCGCCGGCCTGCTTGATCTTGCTGGAGGCCTGGTCGCCCCGGCCCTCCGCCTCGAGACTCTTGTCGTCGGTCGCCTTGCCGACGCCCTCCTTGGTCTTGCCCTTGAGCTCCTCGGCCTTGTTGTCGATCTTGTCACCCATAGCCATGGTGGTCGCTCCTTACGTGGTGGTGTGGGAGGTGGGTGCCCGCTCGGCGGAGGTGGCAAACCGGTCGGGCAGGCACACGTCACTCGCCGATGATGCGGATCTCCACGTGGGCCGGCGGGTCGGCGGGACGTGACGGGTCGGTGACGACGGTGTCGTCGATGCGCACCCACCCGCTCGCGAGGTGGTGCCGGGCGCGCTCCTCGGTGATGCCGGACTGGATCAGCCGGTCCAGGACGGTGGCGGTGGCGGTGGCGGTGGTGTTCATGGCGTTTCCCTTCGGTCGGTCGATGTCCTGATCTTCGCCGACGGGCTGTCGTCAGGGCAGGGCCGAAGGACCCTGCTCGGGCGGCACCATGGTGCGCAGCAGCACCGTGCGCAGCAGGTCCGCCAGGACCTCCGGGCGTTCGTTCTTGCGGTTGAGGCTGCGCACGAGAACCATGTTCACGATCGTGCTGCCGATGTCGTCGGGGGACGGGTCCGGGCGCAGCTCGCCGGACTCCTGGCCGTACCGGACCAGCCTGGTCAGCGGCGTGAGCAGGGGGACGATGGTGCGGGGGTCGAGCTGGTCGCCCGGGTCCGGGACGTCGCCGGTCCGGATCGCGTACTCGAGCACCGCGGCGGTGAAGGCGGCGGTCAGCCCGCGGTGGTAGTAGCTCAGCCGCGCCAGGGCCGTGATCTGGTCCTCCAGCGCGTCGAGGACCGGGCGGCCGCGCGCGATGTCCTGGTCGGCCTGCACCACCAGCGTGGCGACGTGCGGGGCGAACACCACGCCGATGAGCACGTGCTTCGTGGGGAAATGGTTGTACGCGGTGGCCGCGCTCACCCCGGCCTCGGCCGCGATGTCCTCCACCCTCGTCGAGGCCCATCCCCGGGCCCCGAACGCCGTGTCCGCGGCGGCGATGAGGGCGGCCCGGGTGCGGGTCCGTTTGGTCGCCGCCGCCCGCGCCCGCGGATCGTCGTCGGGGTGCGGGCCGTCGAGAACACCGTTCATCCGCACCACCTCCGGCCTCCAAGGATCTCGGGCATCGGGGGGCGGTCGTTACCCGGTGCGGGGTGACCAGCCCAGCGCCGGGCCCAGCCGGGTGGCCGTGTCGGTGAGGATCTGCACGTAGTCGGCGGCCTCGAAACCGAACGGCAGGGCGAAGACCACCTCGTCGACGGCCTGGAACCCGGCGTGGGCGTACAGGGTCTCGGCGACCTGCTCGGACGGGCCCAGGACGTCGGGGGCGAAGAGCATGTTGGCCGGGCCCTGCGGGCGTGCGGTCCGCGGGGTGCGGGCCTCGACGTAGGCGGCGTACTTCGCCCGCTGCTGCGGCGTGGCCGTGTCGGTCGGGATGACGACGAGCCCCTGAGAGACCCGGGCCTTCCCGCCGGCCGGGTGGTGGGCGCGGAACGTCTCGATCTGGGCGCGCTGCAGGGTGGCGAAGTCGGTGGTGTCGTCGGGGCCCGGGGCCTTCAGCACGCTGCTGGTGAGCAGAGACAGGCCCTGCCTGCCCGCCCACTCGGCGGAGCCGGGGCTCGCGGCGCCGTACCAGATGCGGTCGGCGAGCCCGGGGGAGTGCGGCTGCACCTGGTCGGAGTACTCCTCGATGCCCACCGTGCCCTGGAAGGGGCTGGCGGGCTCGCCGCGGATCAGCCCGACCAGGCGCTTCACCCGCTCGTAGGTGAAGTCCTCGACGTCGGCGGTGTCGGGGTAGAGCGCGTCGCGGACGTCGCCGAAGCGCAGGGGCGGCCCGACGGACACACCGGGGTTGATGCGCCCGCCCGACAGGACGTCGACGGTGGCGAGGTCCTCGGCCAGCCGCAGCGGGTTCTCCCAGCCCAGCGGCGTGACGGCCGTGCCCAGCTCGATGCGGCTCGTGCGCTGGGTGGCCGCGGCCATGACGGCGACCGGGGAGGATATGCCGTACTGCAGGTGGCGGTGGCGCAACCAGGCCCCGTCGAACCCGAGCCGTTCGCCGAGCTCGATGACCTGCAGCGTGGTCTCGTGGCCGGCGCGCGGATCGGCGCGGTCGAACGAGCCGATGGTGAGGAAGCCGAGCTTGCGCAGTGGCGACGAGGCAGACGGCACCCTGCCACCGTAGCTCCGGGTGCGGTCAGAAGCCGGGGAAGACCTTCCGGAGGTCGTCGAGCGTCACATCACCGGTGACCGTGACGCCGTTGGGCGTGTGTCCGGCCGTCAGGCGCCCGCCGATCAGCCGGATCGCCGACTCCAGCGGCCCGGCGAACGTCGCGGTCGGGTCCGACACCGCCGTAGTGACGGCGACCCCGTCCCCGATGGTCAGGGCGAACCCGGAACCCGCGACGTCGACCGTCGCGGGCTTCGCCAGCACGTCGGCCCTGCCGAGGAACCCGGCCATGAAGGCGAGACCACCCGAGAGGTGCTCGGCGAGCAGCTGCGCCGCCTCGGCGGGGAGCGCGGCGGCGGGGTCCAGCGCGACCCGGACGTCCCAGGCGTGCAGGGCCGCCTCGTTCAGCCGCATGCCGGCCACGGACGCCAACGCCAGCGGGGCCGGCAGGAAGCCCAGGTCGACGGCCAGGGTCTCGCGCTGCTCGGCGGTCAGGGCCTCGTACGCGGCGACGAGGGCGGCGTCGCTGTCGAGGAAGTCGGTGGCCTGAGCGCGCGGGCCCTTCGCGTTCCAGCGGTCCCAGACGTCCTGGTTGGACTCCGCGGGCGGGGTACCGGTGAGAGCGGCGGTGAGTCCGGCGAGCGCGATCTCGGCGCCGCTGCCCAGGTGGGAGAGCACCTGCGCGAGCGGCCACTCCGCCGCCCCGGACGGGCCGGTGAGCTCCGCGTCGGAGAGGCCGGGCACGGTGGCGGCGAGGTCGTCGTGGATGGTGCGCAGTGCGGCGATGGTGCGGTCGGCCAGTGTGGTCATGCCGGGGCCAACACCGTGAGTGCCCCGGCCCTTCCCCAGGACCGCCGACGCCACGGCCACGATCTCGTCGGTGATCCGGGGCCGGCTGTGCAGGCGGCCGATCCGGGCGATGTCGTGCACGGCGCTGCGCGCGGCGTGCACCAGCAGTTCCGCGTCGACGGCGGTGAGCTCGGGCCGCTCGGCCCGCAGCGCCGCCACCCACCGGCGGACGTCCTGCCCCGCGGCGTCGGCGACGGACTGCCGGGCCCCGGCCGGCAGGTGGATGCCCTCGGTGACGTGGACGCCGAACAGCTCCCGTTCCCGCACGACGACGGCGGCGTAGCGCTCGACGAGGTCCCGGACCGGCTTCTCCGGACGGGGCACGGGCACCTGGGCCGCGGCGCGCTCGTGGGCCGCGATCAGCAGGTGGGCCTTCGTGGGGAAGTGGTGGTAGATGCTCGGCCCGGCGATCCCCGCGGCCGCGCCGATGTCGTCCATGCTCACCGCGGCGTAGCCGTGGCGGTGGAACAGCGCGATCGCCGTGGCGAGCACCTGCTCGGCCCGCGGCAGGTCCGGGCGCCCCGCAGCGGCCGGCGCCGGAGGGGGCCCGGGCGGGGGCAGCTCCGCTTGGCCCACGGCCGTCGCGGCCCGGAGCAGCGCATCCCGGTAGGCCTCGTGCGGCAGGTCCAGCGGCTGGGTCGACGGGCTCGCGAGCACCGCGAACGCGCCGGTGGCCAGCACCCGCACCCGGCCGTCGTCGAGATCGGGCCGGGCCGCGGCGACGTGCGCGGTGAACTCCCGCACGAGCCGCCGGAACCGCGCCGAGGCCTCGTCGCGGTCGCGGTCGTCGAGATGGCGGACCTCGCGCTGGAGCAGGACCCAGACGTCCCGGCGCCGCAGGGCCGCCTCGGCGAGGTGCTCGAGCGCCCCGTCGAGCGAGTCCGCTCGCGAGAGGGCCGCCTCGACGTGGTCCAAGCCGGTGGCGATCGCGCCGGCGAGCAGGGCGTTCTTGTTGCGGAAGTGCCGGTACACCGCCGGGGCGGTGACGCCGACCTCAGCGGCCACGTCGGCGAGGGCGACGCCGTGGAAGCCGAGGCGGTGGAAGTGCGCGGCGGCGACCTCCGCCAGCTCGCGGCGGCGTTCGGCCGCCGGTCGCCGCGCGGCCCTGGTCGTCACCGACGCACCGTACCCCTTGCCTAGTGAATATTCACTAGATACGGTTCCGGCCATGTCGACGACGACGCCCCTGGCCATCCGCTACCGCGAAGCCGGTTACCGCGCCACCGGGCTGTGGACGCCGCAGTCCCTGGCCGAGCTGGTTCCCGACCGCGCCGCGCGGCACCCGGACCGGGAGCTGTTCCTGTTCGAGGGCCGCCGGGTGAGCTACGGCGAGTTCGCGACGTGGACGCGCACCGTCGCCCTGGACCTCGTGCGGCGCGGCGTGGGCCGCAGCGACCGCGTGCTCGTCCAGCTGCCGAACTGCCTGGAGGCGCTGGTCGTGCAGGTCGCGGCGTTCCGGGCGGGGGCGATGGACGTGCCCGTGGTGCCGATCTACCGCCAGCACGAGATGCGCCAGATCCTCGCCGACTGCCGTCCCGCCGTGGTGTGCACGGTGACGGCGCTGGGCGACCGCGACCCGACGGCCGAGATCGACGGGCTGCTCGACGAGCTCGGCCTCTCCCCGGTGGTGCGCTTCGCCGTCGGCGCCGAGCGTCCGGGCTGGTCGGTGCTCCCCGAGCCCGACGCCGCCGCGGCCGGGGAGCTGCCGGAGCCACCGCCCGCCGACGAGCCGATGTTGCTGCTCTACACCTCCGGCACGACGTCGGCACCCAAGGGCGCGCTGCTGAGCAGCCGGGCCGTCATCGCGCACATGGTCAACTTCCGGGCCGCGCTGGAGGCGGGCGAGCACACCGTCACGCTGGCCGCGACGCCGCTGTCGCACCTGGGCGGGTTCGTCGCGGCGGTGGTGTTCCCGGTCTTCCTGGGCGGGCGGTCGGTCGTCATGCCCGGCTGGCGGCCCGACGCGGCCGTCGAGCTGATCGAGCGTGAGGGCGTCACGTTGATGATGGGCGCCACGGTGTTCATCGCCGACCTGGTCGAGCGCTACGAGAAGGCACCCGCCGGGGCCCACCGCCTGGAGGTCTACGCGGCCGCGGGGGCGGCCGTCGCCCCGGAGCTGGTGGACCGCGCCGGCGAGGTCGGGGTGCAGGTCGTGCGCGCCTACGGGATGACCGAGACCGCCGGGGTCTGCGCGATCGCGTGGGCGGGTGACCCGTTGGCGCGGCGCCGCGAGTGGGACGGCCGCCTGCTGCGCGCGATGGAGATCCAGGTCGTCGACGACGAGCGGCGCCTGGTGGAGCCCGGCACCGTCGGGCACCTGCGCATCCGCGGCCCCCAGCTGTTCACCGGTTACACCGACCCCGTGCTCACCGCCGAGCAGATCGACGGCGACGGCTGGTTCTACCCGGGCGACATCGGCCGCGTCGACGACGAGGGCTGGGTGCAGATGGTCGGGCGCACCAAGGACATCGTGAACCGCGGCGGGGAGAAGTTCTCCACCATGGACATCGAGATCGCGATCGCCTCGCACCCCGGGGTGCAGCGTGTCGCGGTCACGGCGGTGCCGGACGAGCGGCTCGGCGAGGCGGTCGGGGCGTGGATCGTGCTCGACGACGGCATCGGTGATGCCGATGTCCTCGTGAACCACCTGCACGAGCGGGGCCTCGCCCGGCAGAAGATCCCCGTCCGGTGGCACGTGGTCGCGGAGATCCCCGCCACCGCCAGCGGCAAGGTGCAGAAGCACCGCCTCGAGCAGCTCCCCGACCTCCACACCTGGACCACCGAGAGGAAGCCCGTTTCGTGAACACCACCACGTCGGTGCAGGACGGCGTCGCCACGATCACCTTCGACCGGTTCGACCGCCGCAACGCCCTGAGCGTCGCGATGTTCACCGAGCTCGCCGACGCCCTCGACGCCTGGGCCCACGACGACGCCGTCGCCGCGGTGGTGATCACCGGGGGCGAGGAGATCTTCTGCGCGGGTCTGGATCTCGACCTGCAGTCGGGCTTCACCGACGAGATCCGGGAGCTCTACTCCGAGGTGTGCCTGCGCGCCTACGGCACATTGCTCGACTACCGCAAGCCGACCATCGCCGCGGTCGGCGGGGCGGCGCTGGGCGGGGGCTGCGACATCGCGGTGTTCGCCGACATCCGCATCGCCGCACCGAACGCGGTCTTCGGCTTCCCCCAGGTCCGGTTCGGCCTCACGCCGTACTTCTCGCCGCTGTGGAAGATCGTCGGGCTGAGCCAGGCCAAGCTGCTGACGTTCTCCGGCGAGCGGATCGACGCCGCCGAGGCGCTGCGCATCGGGCTGGTCGACCGGATGAGCGAGCCGGGCGGGGTCGTCGCCGAGGCCACCCGGCTGGCTCGCTCGATCGCATCCACCACCACGGCGTCGGCGGTGAACAACAAGGAGATGGCCCGCCGCTCCCCGGCGATGGACCCGATCAGCGCCCTGACCTACGAGACGCTCGCCTACCGCGAGGTCATCCGCCATCCCGAGGTCGTCCAGCGCATCAACGACGCCTACGGCGCTATCCGGAGGAAGGACTCGTGAGCATCTGCCCCGACGACTTCCCCGGGCGCTGGCTCACCGCCTGGAACTCCCACGACACCGAGCAGGTCTTCGCGCTGCTCGACGACGACATCGTCTGGGACGACCGCGTGTTCTGGCCCGAGGTGATCCACGGCCTTCCGGCGCTGCGGGCGTACATGGACAAGATCTGGGAGGCGATGCCCGACGTCGTCTGGACCGAGACCGAGCGGTTCTTCAACCCCGACCGCACGCGCGGGCTCGTCCTGTTCGAGCAGACCGGCAGCGCCCCGGCCAGGCTCGGCGGGGAGGGCCGCTTCTCCTCTCCGGGCTGCGACATCTTCATGGCGTTCTGCGACGGGAAGCTGGCCCACTACCTGGGCGCCTACGACATCGTCGGCATGCTGGAGCAGATGGGTGCGCTGCCGCCGCGCGGGCATCGCACCGGCAGCGGCTACGTCATGTCGCTGGCCCGTCGGACGTGAGCTTCCACTTCGAGGGTGACGTCGTGATCGTCACCGGGGCGGGGGCGGGGCTCGGCCGCCGCTACGCGCTGGATCTCGGTGCGGCCGGCGCGCGGGTGGTGGTCAACGCCCGCACGCGCGACGCCGCCGACGCCGTCGTCACCGAGATCCGCGAGGGCGGCGGCACGGCCACGCCCGCGGTCACCGACGCGCGCGACGGCGCACGGCTGGCCGAGGTGGCGCTGGGCGAGTTCGGGCGCGTCGACGCGCTCGTCGTCAACGCGGGGTCCGTGCGTGACCGGTCGTTCCTGAAGATGACGGCCGAGGACTGGACGGAGGTCGTCGACGTCCACCTCGGCGCGGCCTACGCCGGCTGCGCGGCGGTGTGGCCGCACCTCATGGCGCAGCGCGGCGGGTCGATCCTGCTCACCACGTCCGGGGCCGGGCTGCACGGGAACTTCGGGCAGGCCAACTACGCCGCCGCCAAGGCCGGGGTGATCGGCCTCGCGAAGTCGCTGGCCGTCGAGGGCGCCCGGAAGGGCGTGCGCGTCAACGCGATCGCGCCGATGGCGGCCACCGCCATGACCCGCGACGTGTTCGACGAACGCCTCACCGCCGCGCTCACCCCCGAAGGCGTCTCCGCGGTGGCCCTGGCGCTGGTCCACCGCTCCTGCCCGCTCACCGGCGAGGTCGTGGAGACCGGCGGTGGCTGGGCGTCGGTGCTGCGCTGGGAGCGGTCGGCCGGTGCCCGGCTGGAGCGTCCCGACCCCGCCGCCGTCGACTGGGCCGCCGTCACGAGCTTCCACGACCGGTCCGACCACCCGTCCAGCACGGCCGACTCCCTGGCCGGCCCGATGAAGGAGCGCACATCGTGCCCCCGTACCTGAACCTGTCCGTCGAGAACGGCGTCGGGATCCTGCAGCTCGATCACCCGGAGAAGCGCAACGCCCTGGGCTGGGAGCTGCACCACGGCATCGTCGAGGCGCTGGAGGGCTGGGCCTACGACGACGAGGTCGCCGCCGTGCTGCTGATCGGCAACGAGCAGTACTTCTGCTCGGGCTGGGCGCTCGACGTGCTGCAGGGCACCACCCCCGAGGAGCGCACGCGGTTCACCGACCTCGCGTACCGGCTCATGATCACGCTCTACGACTTCCGCAAGCCGACCGTCGCCGCCGTGGCCGGGGTCGCGCCCGGCTACGGCATGGACCTGGCCAACATGTGCGACATCACGATCGCCTCGGAGAACGCCGCGTTCGGATCGACGCAGGTCAAGTACGCGATGAACGGCTTCTACCACGGCATGCTGCGCAAGACGAACAGCCAGCGCGCCCGCCGGATGTTCTTCACCGGCGACCCGGTCGACGCCCACGAGGCCCTGCGGTGCGGCCTCGCCGACGAGGTCGTGCCGGTCGGGACGTTGCGGGAGAGCGCCCTGCGCCTGGCCGGTGAGATCGCCGAGCACGGTGCGGAGCTGACCGCGGTGCTGAAGGAGGTGGCCCTGCGCGCGTCGGCGATGGACCACGTCAGCGCCACCGCCTACGAGCTGCGCGTCACGCACGACCTGCTCGGACGCGACCTCTTCGCCCACCGCATCGCCGAGGGCCTGGACCGCCTGCGATCCGGGCGCAGCAAGGCGACGGAACGGCTGGCTCCCTAGCCGGGTTCGGTGGACCGCACGCGGCCGGTCAGGTCCCGGACCTGGTTCCCCAACGCGTTCACCCGGGGTTCCAGGCCGTCCGACTGCGTCCTGCCGCAAGGGTAGGCGGGGCACCCTGCGACGCGGGGCCGGGTCGGCGGACTACCCGAACCGCTCGACGAGCAGCCCGGCGCCGACCGCCACCATCCCGAGCCCCGCCGCCCGGCCGGTCAGCCTGGCCACCGCGGGACGGGCGAGCAGCACCGTGCGGGCCAGGTGCCCGAGCGCCAGGTAGAAGGCGGCACAGGTGAGCACGAACGTCAGCCCGAGCACCCCGAGCTGCCACGCGATCGGCCAGGTGCCCCGGGGGTCGGTGAACTGGGGCAGCAGCGCCAGGAAGACCAGCAGGCCCTTGGGGTTGAGGCCGCTCACCCCGATGCCCTGGGCGACGGTGCCCCAGGCGGACCGGGTGCGCCGGTCGGTGGCGGTGGGCAGCGCTGCCGGCTGTGCCGCCGTCGTCGCTCCGTGCACGATCAGGTACACGCCGCCCACGGCCGTCAGCCCGGTGAGGATCGCGGGGGAGCCGGCCACGAGCGCGCCGACCCCGGCCGCGACGACGAGGGTGATCCCCGCGTAGCCCAGCACCAGCCCGCCCACCGCCGGCATCGACCGGTTGCGCAGCCCGGCGCCGATCGTGAAGGCCCAGTCGGCACCGGGCACGGCGATGAGCAGCACCGCGACGAGCCAGAACGCGAGGACCGAGCCAGTGGCCATGGGGCAACGCTAGGCGGGGAAGCCGGGCAAAAGGTCCCGACTTCGCCCCAACCATGGGGACCTGATGGAAGAATCCACCCCGTGGACACCATCGACCGGAAGATCCTTGCGGTACTGCAGGAGGAGGGCCGCCTGACGATCACGGAGCTGGCCGCCCGCATCGGGTTGAGCGTCTCGCCGTGTCACCGCCGGCTGCGCGAGCTGGAGCGCAGCGGCGCCATCCTCGGCTACCGTGCCCTGGTCGATCCCGCCGCGCTCGGCCTGGGTTTCGAGGCGCTGGTCTTCGTCACGATGCGTCAGGAGGACCGCGCCACGCTGCTCGGCTTCGAGGCCGCCGTCGCCGCCGTGCCCGACGTCGTGCAGGCCCAGCGGCTCTTCGGCGACCCGGACTACCTGCTGCGGGTGATCACCGCCGACCTCGGCGCCTACCAGCGCCTCGAGGACGATGTGCTGGCCGCGCTGCCGGGCGTCCAGCGACTGAACTCGACGCTGGTGATGAAGCAGGTGGTGCAGGACAGGGCGTTGCCGGCACTGTCCCCCTGAGTGCACTGGGTCACACCCGTGGCCCCGCTCCTACCGTCCGACCAGCGCATCCACGTGCGGTCGAGCGGTGCGACGGAGCCGCGATGAGTGTCTGACCGAGGTCGGCACCGGCGTCAACCCTTCACGGCGGGCGAGGTGCGGGGTGCCGCCCGCTGGTTCAACGACACGTCCGACGTCCTGTCGATCGACGACGACGATCTCGAGGAGACCATCGCGGTCGGGCGCGGGCGGCGGGATCTACTGTGGTCGGCGTGTACTCCACTTCGGTCGGCGGGCACGTCGACGCCCCGCGCGCGTCCGTCTACCGGGCGCTGCTGGACCCCGCCGCGGTCGCGCGCTGGCGGGTCCCGGACGGCATGAGCAGCGAGGTGCACGCCTTCGACGTCCGGGAGGGCGGGGCGTTCCGGATCTCGCTCACCTACGACGCCCCCGGCGCCGCGGGCAAGTCGGCCGCGCACACCGACACCTACCACGGCACCTTCGTCAGGCTCGTGCTGGACGAACAGGTCGTGGAGACCCTCGAGTTCGAGACGGCGGACCCGGGCCTGCAGGGCGTCATGACCATGACCACCACGCTCACCGACGCGGCCGGCGGCGGCACCGACGTGCGGATCGAGCACGAGGGGCTGCCCGACGCCGTCCCGGCCGCCGACAACGAGACCGGGACGCGCATGGCGCTGGCCAACCTGGCCGCGCTGGTCGAGGGGCGTTAGCTCAGGCCAGCGGCCCGGCCGGCCTCGCGATCACGACGATCGCCCCGGTGCTGCTGGGTGCGCTGCCCCCGGGACCCGGGTGGTCGGGGTTGGCGGCGAACCGCGCGAGACCCGGGGGACAACATCGACGCTGCTGCGGATGTCGGACGGTGCGGGCGGCGTCGGGGCCACGCGCCACCGGGAACTCATCGGCGAGTACCGCTAGCGTCGGGGACATGAGCGACCCCTACGCACCGTTTGACGCCGTGCACATCGAGCGGCCGGAGGAGGGCGTGCTGCGCATCGTCCTCGACGGCCCGAACCTCAACGCGGTCGGCCGCGCCGAGCACCAGCAGCTGGCCGACATCTGGCCCGTGATCGACCGCGACGAGTCCGTGCGGGCGGTCGTCGTCCAGGGCGCGGGCAAGGCGTTCTCGGCGGGCGGCTCGTTCGACATGATCGAGGAGATGGTCGCCGACCCGGTGGTGCGCACCACCGTGCTGCGCGAGGCCCGCGACCTCGTCTACAACGTGATCAACTGCTCGAAGCCGGTCGTGTCGGCCATCCACGGCCCCGCCGTCGGCGCCGGGCTCGCGGTGGGCCTGCTCGCCGACATCTCGATCGCCGGGCGCAAGGCCAAGATCGTGGACGGCCACACCCGGCTCGGGGTGGCGGCGGGCGACCACGCGGTGATCAGCTGGCCGCTGCTGTGCGGCATGGCGAAGGCCAAGTACTACCTGCTCACCTGCGACGCGCTCACCGGCGAGGAGGCCGAGCGGATCGGGCTGGTGTCGCTCTGCGTCGACGACGACCAGGTGCACGAGAAGGCGATGGAGGTGGCCCGCAAGCTGGTGGTCGCGTCGCCGAGCGCGACCGCCTGGACCAAGCAGTCGCTCAACCACTGGTACCGCTCGGCCGGTCCGGCGTTCGACGCGTCACTGGCGCTGGAGTTCTACGGTTTCGGCCTGCCCGACGTGCAGGAGGGTGTGGCCGCCCACCGCGAGAAGCGGGCGCCGACGTTCACGGGGCCGGTGGTCTAGTCACCCGAGGAGCTCCAGCATGCGGGCGACCAGCAGGTCCGTGGCGGCCGCGTCGAAGTCGGGCAGGGTGCTGTCGGCGAACAGGTGCCCGTCGCCGGGGTAGAGGTGCAGATCCGCGCCGGGGACCGTCGCCGCGAGCTCGCGGGCCACGGCCATGTCGCCATCGGCCAGCATCAGCGCGTCGGCCTCCATCGCGTGCATCTGCAGCGGCACGCCGCCCCGGGCAGCCCCTCGACGGCCGCCCGGCCCCGCTCGAGGACGGTGCGGAAGCCGAGCTCCTCGGCGTGGGCGACCCCGGCGTCGCGGGTGTCGAAGGTGGCGCCGTCGTAGAGGTCGGGGGTGGTGACGTGGTGGCCGGCGGCGGCGAGCCGGTCGGCGAAGGCGCGGATGCCGGTGGTGAGGCCCTGGGCGTGATGGAACAGGACGACGTCGGTCATTCGAGGCACGGTAACGTCGATCATCGTGAGTGGCGAGGACGTACCCGAGCTGAACACCGGCCAGGCACACAGCGCCCGTGTGTACGACTACCTGTTGGGCGGCAAGGACAACTACGCGGCCGACCGCGCCGCCGCGGAGGCCGCGCTCCGGGTCTTCCCGAACGCCCGGGCCGCCGCGCGGGCCAACCGGGAGTTCATGCACCGCGCCGTCCGGGCGGTCACGGAGCTGGGGGTGCGGCAGTTCCTCGACATCGGCACCGGCATCCCCACCAGCCCGAACCTGCACCAGGTGGCCCAGGGGATCGATCCGGCCTGCCGCGTGGTCTACGTCGACAACGACCCGATCGTGCTCGCCCACGCCGCCGCGCTGATGACGAGCGTGCCCGGCGGTCGTACCGCCTACGTCCAGGCCGACGCGAAGGATCCCGGGGCCGTGCTCGCCGCTCCCGAGGTGCAGGCGACGCTCGACCTCGACCAGCCGGTGGCATTGTCGCTCATCGCGATCCTGCACTTCATCGACGACGACGAGGTGGCCGCGGGCATGGTGCGCGGGATCCTCGAGCACCTGGCGCCGGGCAGCTTCCTGATCCTCACCCACGCCACCCCCGACATCGCCCCGGAGGCGATCTCGGGCTCGCTGGCCGCCTACCGGTCGGCGGGGATCCGGGGCCGGCTGCGCAGCCGGGACGAGCTGGAGCGGCTGTTCCTCGGCGGGCTCGACGTCCTGGAGCCCGGGATCGTCGTCCCGCAGCGGTGGCGGGCCGGCGCGGTCGAGATCGGCGGGCTGAATGACACCGACATCCCCGTGTACGCCGCGGTGGCCCGGAGGGCCTGACGCCCAGCGGCTCGGGCCGGCCGCTCCGCCGGCGCCCGCACCTCCGCGAGCACCGCGTCCCCGCCTCGACGCCGCCGCGATGGCCACCACCGTCGGCGCGTCGGTGATCACGCTCGGCGGGCTGCTGCGCCACCTCGCCCGCGTCGAGCAGGACTCGTTCTCGTGGAAGCTGCACGACGGCGAACGCCCCTTCTGCACGAGTCGGTGGGAGGGGAGTGATCGTTCGTCCAGACCCTGCGGCACCTGGCCTACGCCCCCGACGTCCGGGTCAACCGGGTGATGCTGGGCGACCCGGCTCCGTGGGACCCGCTCGACCTGCCCTTCGACGGGCTGGACGAGTCGTCGGGCGTGTGGTGGGACCCGGGACGCGCGGCCGTCGCTGGACGAGGTGCTGCGGCTGCGCCGGTCGCCAGGCCACTGTCCGGTCGGTGCTCGACGCCCTGACCACCGAGCAGCTGGAGGGGAACACGGTGCCGGTGGAGGGCCCGGGGTGGCCCGAGCCCCGCGCCTACCCGGTGCGGGAGTGCCTGCTGACCGTCCTCACCGAGGAATGGGAGCACCGCCTCTACGCGGAACGCGACCTCGACGTCCTGACCACGTCCGACGGACGGCACTCCCGTCGCCTAGGTTCTGACGAGAGTGCCGTTCGTCGGTGATCGAACTCCTGCGAGGTGGACGTGCGTACCGGGCTGATCCTCACGCGAGACCAGCAGAACGTCGCCGACACGGCCCGCTGGGCCGAGTCGGCCGGGTTCGACCACCTCGCCTCCGGCGAGCACCTGTTCTTCCACGGCGCCACGTCCAACGCGTTCGTGCTGCTCGCCGCGGCCGCCGGGGCTACGGAGCGGATCCGGCTGCTCACGGCGTTGACGATCCTCCCGGTCTACCCCGCGGTGCTGGCCGCGAAGTTCGCCGCCACGCTCGACCAGGTCTCCCGTGGGCGACTGGACCTCGGCGTCGGGATCGGCGGGGAGTACGCACCCGAGTTCGAGGCCGTCGGGGTGCCCGTCACCGAGCGCGGACCGCGCACCGACGAGGCCCTCGGCGTCCTGTCCAGGCTGTTCGCCGGCGGGAAGGTCGAGTTCGACGGGCGGTTCACGCGGATACCCGGCCTGGAGCTCGACCCGCTGCCCGTGCAGCGCCCGGGCCCGCCGGTCTGGGTCGGTGGGCGCCAGGACGGGGCGATGCGCCGCGCGGGGCGCCACGGCGACGTCTGGATGCCGTACATGTACACGCCCGAGCGACTCGCGGCGAGCGTCGCGCGCGTCACGGAGGTGGCCGCGGAGCACGGGCGCGGGCCGTTGCGCAATGCCATCTTCTGTTGGGGTGCGGTCGACACCGACCCGGCCCGGGCCCGACGGGACGCGATCGAGGCGGTCGGGGCCACCTATGACCAGGACTTCGAGCCGCTGGCCGACAAGTACCTGCTCACCGGCACGCCCGACCAGGTGCTGGCCCGGCTCGCCGAGTTCCGGGACGCCGGCGCCGACACGGTGATCTTCGGGCCGCCGCGCGACGCCGACGCGTGGGAGCGCAGCTCCCGGCTGTTCGCCGAGGAGGTGATCCCGGTCCTGCGCGACCGGTGATCGGTACACCGCCGCGCCCGCCCGCCTTGGACAGGACATGACTTCCATCGCGATCATCGGGGCAGGAGCGGGACTGGGCGCGGCCGTCGCACGGCGGTTCGGCGCGGAGGGCTTCACGGTCGGCCTGGTCTCCCGCAACCAGGAACGCCTCGACGTCCTGGCCGAGGACCTCGCGAAGGACGGCGTGCGGGCGCAGGGCTTCACGGCCGACGTCCGCGACCCGGCGTCGCTCGCGGCCGCGCTCGAGCGCGTCACGGAGACGCTCGGCCCGATCGAGGTGCTGCAGTACAGCCCGTTGCCGCAGAAGGACTTCATGCGCCCGGTGCTGGAGACGACGCCCGCCGACCTGGTCGGACCGGTCGAGTTCTCGATCTACGGCCCGGTCGCCGCGGTGCACCAGGTGCTGCCGGGCATGCGGTTCCTGGGCGAGGGGCGGGGCACGGTGCTGTTCGTCAACGGCGGGTCGGCCGTGACGCCCGGCAGGAACGTCACCGGCACGTCGGTCGCCTTCGCCGGCCAGGCCGCCTACGCGCAGCTGCTCCACGAGGTGCTGGGCGAGGAGGGCATCCAGGTGTCACAGCTGATCATCCCGGGCCGGATCATCGCGGGTGACGCCGAGAAGGACCCCGACGTGCTCGCCGGACACCTGTGGGACCTGCACACGAAGCGCGACCGGTTCCGGTTCGTGGTCGGCGACTGACGCGCCGCAGCCCCGTTCACCGGTGCCCCCGGGAACGAGGCCCTGACCGCCCCTCGGCGCCGGCCCCTCGTGATCGGCCACCGCGGCGCGTCGCGCTACCGTCCGGGGCGCAGGCTGGCCTCCTACGCGCTGGCCGCGCGGAGGGGCGCCGACCTCGCGCGGTGCGGAGCTCCTCGCCTGCTGAGGCGTATGCTCCCGGGCCGTGGATCTCGCCCGGCACGACACCGGGACGGTGTCGGTCGCGGAGCTCGTGGGCACGTTGTCGCTGTCGGCCGACCTCGGTCTCGGGCAGCCGATGGAGCACGTCGCCCGGGCCTGTCTGATCGCCGTCCGCCTCGCCGAGCTCATGGGGCTGTCCGCCGACGACCGGGGGGACACCTACTACCTGGGTCTCCTGGCGTTCGTGGGGTGCACGGCCGACTCCCACGAGTCGGCCGCGCTCTTCGGTGACGACCTGGAGACGCGGGCCGGCGTGTACGACGTCGAGATCGGCAGCCCGGCGATGCTGGCCTACCTCCTGCGCCGGGCCGCGGGGCACGGGTCCCTGCTGCACCGGGCGACGGTGCCCGCCCGGCTGCTGGCCACCGGCGGCAGCGGTGTCCGGCCGCTGATGGCCACGCACTGCCAGGTCACGGGCCAGCTGGCCGCCCGGCTCGGGCTGGGCGAGCGGGTGTGCGGGTGCCTCGAGCAGACCTTCACCCGCTGGGACGGCCGCGGCACGCCGCCGATGCAGGGGGAGCAGATCGCGCTGCCCACCCGGCTGGTGCAGCTCGCGGACGTGGTCGAGGTGCACCACCGCCACGGCGGCGTCGCCGCCGCGCTGGACGTCGCGCGCCGCCGGGCCGGTGGCCCCTTCGACCCTGCGGTGGTCGCGGAGCTCGTGCGGCACGGTCCCGTGCTGCTCGACGGGCTGCCGCCCGAGTCGAGCTGGGCCGAGCTGATGGCGGCCGATCCGACGCCGCGCGCCCTGACCGGGGAGGGGCTGGACGGGGCTCTGGAGGCGCTCGCCGACTTCGTCGACCTCAAGTCGCCGTACTTCGCCGGGCACTCCCGTGGCGTCGCCGACCTGGCCGCGGCGGCCGCCCGCCGGGCCGGGCATCCCGAGCCGGAGGTGCGCACCCTGCGTCGGGCCGGGCTGGTGCACGACCTGGGCCGGTCCGGCGTGCCCAACACGATCTGGGACAAGCCCGGCCCGCTCACCGCGCTGGAGCGCGAGCGCGTGGAGCTGCACGCCTACTACACCGACCGGATGCTGCGCCGGGTCCCGGCCCTGGCCGACGTCGGAGCGGTCGCGGCCCTGGCCCACGAGCGGCTCGACGGGTCGGGCTACCACCGCGGCGTCGCCGGTACCGCCCTGCCGGCCACGGCCCGGTTGCTCGCAGCCGCCTGCTGCTACCACGCGATGACCGAACCTCGGCCGCACCGCCCGGCCCGCACCCCGGACGAGGCCGCCCGCGAGCTGCGGGCCGAGGGGCGCGCCGGACGGCTGGACGCCGGGGCCGTCGAGGCCGTGCTGGGCAGCGCGGGACACCGCCCCCGTCGCGCGGCGGGCGGGCCGGCCGGGCTGACCCCGCGCGAGATCGAGGTACTGGCGCTGCTGGCCCGGGCGGCCTCGACGCGCCAGATCGCGCGCCGGCTGGGCATCACCCCGAAGACGGCCGGCAACCACATCGAGCGGATCTACCTCAAGATCGGGGTCAACACCCGGGCCGCGGCCGCCCTGTTCGCGATGCAGCACGGTCTGCTGGGCAGCCTGGAGCCCGTCGAACCCTGAGGAGAACTCCTCATGTCCCGGGTCGGTGGCGTCCCTAGCGTCGTGGTCATGAACCCGACCCTCGCCGATCCGTCGCCCGGTGCCGCACTGATCCACGCCCTCGCGGGCGCCGACCGGGACGCCGCCCGCGGGCTGCTCGCCCCCGACCTCGTCTTCCGTGCGCTGCTACCGCCGCTCGTCGTCGAGCTCGACGACCGCGAGCGCGTCCTGGACCTGCTCGCCGGCTGGTTCCCCCCGGGCGGGGTCGAGGAGCTGGAGGAGGTCGGGTCCGGCACCGTCCTCGACCGGCACCGGGTCTCCTACCGGGTGCGCTGGCACGACGCGGCCGGCGACCGGTTCGTCTTCGAGCAGCAGGCCTACTACGACGTCGGCGACGCCGGGATCACCTGGATGCACCTGCTGTGCACCGGCCACCGGTCGCTGCCGGAAAAGGGGGAGCGGTGATGGGCAACAAGGCGGTGGTCAGCCTGGCGAGCGGGCTGGAGGACGCGGAGCGCGTCACGGTCGCGTTCCTGATGGCGGTGGGGGCCGCCGAGCAGGGCCGGCCCACGATGATGTTCCTGTCCAAGGAGGCCGTCCGGCTCGCGACGCCGGGCGTGGCGGTGGCCACCGCGTGCGAGGGATGCCCGCCGTTGACGGAGCTGCTCGACCGCTACCAGGCGGCGGGTGGCCGCTACCTGGTCTGCCCGATCTGCGTCCAGGCGAAGAAGCTCGACGCCGGTGCCCTGATCGACGGCGCCGAGGCCGGCGGGACCGTCGTGCTGTGGAACTGGATCGGCGACGAGGACGCCACGACGTTCAGCTTCTGAGCGCATTGACCGCGCCCGGTCGCTACGGCTAGCCTGCTGCACAACTGGTATATCAGTTGTGTCGGAGGTCAACGCGTGGAACAGCCACCGGAGCACCCTGCCTTCCTGTGGCGGACGCCGGACCCGAAACCCGCCTACGACGTCGTGATCGTCGGCGGGGGAGGGCACGGGCTGGCCACCGCCCACTACCTGGCGCGCAACCACGGCATCACCAACGTGGCGGTGCTGGAGAAGGGCTGGCTCGCGGGCGGCAACATGGCCCGCAACACCACGCTGATCCGCTCCAACTACCTCTGGGACGAGAGCGCGGCGATCTACGAGCACGCGCTGAAGCTGTGGGAGGGACTGGAGGACGACCTCGGCTACCCGATCCTGTTCAGCCAGCGCGGCGTGCTCAACCTCGCCCACACCGAGCAGGACGTGCGCGACAGCGTCCGGCGCGTGGAGGCCAACAAGCTCAACGGCGTCGACGCCGAGTGGCTCGGCCCCGACGAGGTCGTCAAGATCTGCCCGATCGTCAACGTCTCGGCCGACATCCGCTACCCCGTGCACGGCGCCACCTACCAGCCCCGGGCGGGCATCGCGAAGCACGACTACGTGGCCTGGGGCCTCGCCCGCCGCGCCGACGAGGCCGGGATCGACCTCATCCAGGACTGCGAGGTCACCGGCTTCACCACCGACGGCAGCCCAGAGAACGGTGGCCGCGTGACGGGGGTGCGCACCACGCGGGGTGACATCTCCTGCGGCACCGTCGCCCTCTGCGCGGCCGGCCACACCTCGACGCTCACCGACATGCTCGGCATCGGCGTGCCGATCCAGAGCCACCCGTTGCAGGCCCTGGTGTCCGAGCTGCTGGAGCCGGTGCACCCGACGATCGTGATGTCCAACGCCGTGCACGTCTACGTCTCCCAGGCGCACAAGGGTGAGCTGGTGATGGGCGCCGGGGTCGACTCCTACAACGGCTACGGCCAGCGCGGCGCGTTCCACATCATCGAGCGACAGATGGCCGCGGCGGTGGAGCTGTTCCCGGTGTTCGCCCGCGCCCACCTGCTGCGGACGTGGGCCGGGATCGTCGACGTCACGCCGGACGCGTCGCCGGTGGTGGGCCGCACCCCCTACGAGAACGTCTACCTCAACTGCGGCTGGGGCACCGGCGGGTTCAAGGCGACGCCGGGCGTCGGCTGGTGCCTGGCCGACACCATCGCCCACGGCGAACCGCACCCGTACATCGCCCCGTTCGGCCTCGACCGTTTCGTCACCGGCGCGCTCGTGGACGAGCACGGCGCCGCCGCCGTGGCCCACTAGGAGATCTCCCGTGCAGCTGATCGAGTGCCCCTGGTGCGGCCCCCGCGAGGAGGTCGAGTTCCACTACGGCGGGCAGGCCGGCGTCGCATACCCCGACGAGCCCGCCGCACTGTCCGATGAGGACTGGGCCCGCTACGTGTTCTTCCGCGCCAACCCCAAGGGCTCGTTCACGGAGCGGTGGAGCCACAGCGCGGGCTGCCGGCGCTGGTTCACCGCCGTCCGTGACACCGCGACCTACCGGTTCGCGCGATGAGGCTCCCCACCGGCGGTCGCATCGACCGCTCCGTCACGCTGCACTTCACCTTCGACGGGGTCGGCTACACCGGGCACCCCGGGGACACCCTCGCCTCCGCGCTGCTGGCCAACGGCGTGCACCGGATCGGCACGAGCGTCAACCTCGGCCGCCCGCGGGGCGTCGTCGCGGCGTGGAGCGACGACCCGGCCGGGCTCGTGCAGGTCGAGGAGCCGTTCCCGGAGCCGATGCTGCTCGCCACCACCATCGAGCTGACGGACGGACTGGTCGCGCGCGGCATCCCCGGCCGCGGACGGCTGGCCGAGGTGCCCGACACCGCCCGCTACGACCGCCGGCACGCCCACTGCGACACCGTGGTGGTCGGCGCCGGCCCGGCGGGGCTGCTCGCCGCGCGGGAGGCGGCGCGGCGGGGGGAACGCGTGGTGCTGGTCGACGACCGACCGGACGCCGGGGGCGCGCTGCGGGGCACCGAGGAGATCGAGGGCCGACCCGCGCTCGACTGGGCGGCCGGGGTCGTCGCGGAGCTGGCCGCCACCCCCGATGTGCTGCACCTGCAGCGCACCACCGCCTTCGGCCTCTACGACGACGGCTTCGTACTCGCGCTGGAACGTCGCAACGGCGCCCGGCACCAGTCGCGCCAGCGCGTCCACCGGATCCGCGCGAAGCACGTGGTGGTCGCGACCGGCGCCCACGAGCGGCCGATCGTGTTCTGCGACAACGACCGCCCGGGGATCATGCTCGCCGGGGCCGCCCGCGAGATGCTGCACCGCTACGGCGTGCTGGCCGGGCAGCGGATCGTGGTCTTCACCAGTGACGACGCCGCCTACGACGCCGCGGCCGACCTCGCCGCCGCAGGCGCGAGGGTCACCCTGCTCGACGCCCGCCCCGCGCAGGCTCTGCACACGGATACGCGTCCACCGAACCCCGGTGCTCATCTGTGTGCAGAGCCCGGTGCTCATCTGTGTGCAGAGCCCGGTGCTCATCTGTGTGCAGAGCACAGCGTCGACGTGAGGCCCGGAGCCGTCGTCGTCGGGACGGAGGGTGTCGAGCACGTCACCCACGCCGTCCTCGCCGACGGTGAGCGCCTCCCGTGCGACCTGCTGCTGGTCAGCGGCGGCTGGAACCCCACCGCCCACCTGTTCAGCCACGGCCGCGGGCCCCTCCGCTACGACGAGGCGCTCGGCGCGTTCGTGCCGGGCGAGCCGCTGGAGAACGTGACGGTCGTCGGCGCGGCCGCCGGGGAACCGGCGCCGAACCGGCTGGTGCTCTGGCGCACCCCGGGCGACCAGACGACACAGTTCGTCGACATCGCCCGCGACGCCACCGTCGCCGACATCGCCCGCTCCGTCGGCGCCGGGATGCGCTCGGTGGAGCACATCAAGCGCTACACCACCATCGGCACCGCGCACGACCAGGGCAAGACCTCCGGCATCGTCGCCGTCGGCGTCGCGGCGGAGCTGCTGGGCGTGCCGGTCGCGTTGCTGGGCACCACGACGTTCCGCCCGCCGTACACCCCCGTCGCGTTCGCGGCGCTGGCCGGGCGCGAGCGCGGGAGGCTCTTCGATCCCGAGCGCACGACGGCCCTGCACCCCTGGCACGTCGAGGCCGGGGCGGTGTTCGAGGACGTCGGGCAATGGAAGCGGCCGCGCTACTACCCGCGCCCGGGGGAGTCCATGGACGACGCCGTGCTGCGCGAGTGCGCGGCCGTGCGCACCGGCGTCGGCATCCTCGACGGCTCGACCCTGGGCAAGATCGACGTCCAGGGTCCCGACGCGGGTGTGCTGCTGGACCGCCTGTACACCAACATGATCAGCAACCTGGCGGTCGGCCGCGCGCGCTACGGCGTGATGTGCGGCGCCGACGGCATGGTGATCGACGACGGCACCGTGCTGCGCATCGCCGACGACCGCTTCCTCGTGGTCACCACCACGGGCGGCGCCGCGACGATCCTCGACTGGATGGAGGAGTGGCACCAGACCGAGTGGCCCGACCTGCGTGTGCACCTCGCGTCGGTCACCGAGCAGTGGGCGGTGATCCCGGTGGTCGGGCCGCGCTCGCGCGACGTCGTGGGCGCCGTCTTCCCGGACCTCGACGCCTCGGCGGAGGCGTTCCCGTTCATGGCCTGGCGCGACACGGTCCTCGACGGCGTCCCCGTCCGGGTGGCGCGGATCAGCTTCTCCGGCGAGCTGGCGTTCGAGGTCAACGTCAGCTCCTGGTACGCCGACGCGGTGTGGCGGCGGCTGCTCGCGGCCGGCGAGCCGCACGGGATCACGCCCTACGGCACCGAGACCATGCACGTGCTGCGTGCCGAGAAGGGCTACCCGATCATCGGGCAGGACACCGACGGCACCGTCACCCCGCACGACCTCGGCCTGGGCTGGGCGGTGTCGAAGAAGAAACCCGACTTCGTCGGAAAGCGCTCCTTCACCCGCCCGTCGAACCTCGATCCGCTGCGCAAGCAGCTCGTCGGGTTGCTCCCGGTGGACGCCGCCACGAAGCTGCCCGAGGGCTCGCAGATCGTCGAGGACGCTGTCCTGCCTCCGCCGCCCGTGCCGATGCTGGGGCACGTCACGTCGAGCTACCACAGCGCCGAGCTCGGCCGACCCTTCGCGCTGGCCCTGATGAAGGCGGGACGCGCCCGCATCGGCGACGTCGTGCACGTGCCGGTCGACGGCACGCTGGTGCCCGTCGAGGTCGCCGGATCCGTGCTCGTGGACCCGGAAGGAACCCGCCGCGATGGCTGACACGCTGAGCCCGGTCCACCCGCTGCACGCCTGGCGGGAGGCCTTCGCGGCGCTGCCGGACGGCCTGGAGATCACCGCGGAACCGCTGGTCGCGGCCATGGACCTGCGCCTCGGCCGCGCAGCGGTGGAGGCGGTCACCGACGTGCTCGGTGCCGCCGTGCCGACGGTCCCGAACACGTGGGTGGCGACGCCGACCGGCCGGATCATCTGGCTGGGACCTGACGAGTGGCTGGTCCACAGCGACGCCCACACGCCGACGGAGCTGGAGTCGCGGCTGCGCGGGATCGTCGCCCCGGCCGGGGGCGCCGCGGTGGACGTCTCCGCCCAGCGCACCGGGCTGCGGCTGGCCGGGCCACTGGTCCGGGAGCTGCTGGCCCTGGGCTGCTCGCTCGACCTGCACCCCTCGGTGTTCCCGCCCGGCGCCTGTGCGCAGACCACCGTCGGTCAGGTCGGCGTGGTCCTCGCCGCCGCCCGTGCCGATACCGACGACGCCTTCCACCTCCTGGTCCGGCCGTCGTTCGCCGGCCACCTCGCCGCCTGGCTGCTCGACGCGGCCATCGAGTTCACCCCCGAGGAGCAGCAATGACCTCCCCCCGCGTCGTCATCATCGGAGCCGGGATCGTCGGCACCAACCTCGCCGACGAGCTCACCGCCCGCGGCTGGGACCAGGTCACCGTCCTCGACCAGGGCCCGCTCCCGCTCACCGGCGGTTCCAGCTCGCACGCGCCCGGTCTCGTGTTCCAGACCAACCCGTCCAAGACGATGGCGGAGTTCGCCCGCTACACCGTGGAGAAGTTCCTGGACCTCGACGTCGACGGCGCGTGGTGCTTCAACCAGGTCGGCGGCCTGGAGGTCGCCACCACGCCGGAACGGCTCGCCGACCTGCACCGACGGCAGGGCTGGGCCACGTCCTGGGGGATCCCGGGCGAGGTGGTCTCCCCCGAGGAGTGCGTGCGGCTGCACCCGCTGCTGGACGCCGAGCAGGTCCTCGGTGGCCTCCACACGCCCACCGACGGGCTGGCCAGGGCCGCCCGCGCGGTGGTGGCGCTGGCGCGGCGGGCGCAGTCGCGCGGCGCCGTGTTCCGGGGCTCGACACGTGTCACGGGCATCGCGCAGGCCGGCGGCCGGGTCACCGGCGTGCAGACCGACCAGGGCGAGATCCCCGCCGACGTCGTCGTCTCGTGCGCGGGGTTCTGGGGCCCGGCGGTGGGGGAGATGGTCGGGATGGCCGTGCCGTTGCTGCCGCTGGCGCACCAGTACGTGCGCACCGGGCAGGTCGCCGCGTTGGCCGGCGGCGCCGACGAGGCGGTCGAGGCGCGGTTGCCGATCCTGCGCCACCAGGACCAGGACCTCTACTACCGCGAGCACGCCGACCGGCTCGGCATCGGCTCGTACTCGCACCGGCCCATGCCCGTCTCGCTCTCCGGTCTGGACGAGGACGGTGAGATCACCGCCGCGGCCATGCCGTCGATGCTCCCGTTCACCGAGGAGGACTTCGCCCCGGCCTGGGAGCAGAGCCGGCTGCTGCTGCCGTCGCTGCGCACCGCGAAGATCGACACCGGGTTCAACGGCGTCTTCTCCTTCACTCCCGACGGCGGCCCGCTGATCGGCGAGTCGCCCGACGTCGCCGGGTTCTGGATCGCCGAGGCCGTCTGGGTCACGCACTCCGCCGGCGTCGCCCGCGCCGTCGCGCAGCTGCTGGTGGACGGGCGCAGCGAGATCGACCTCCACGGCTGCGACGTGCACCGCTTCGAGGAGGTGCAGCTCGCGCCCGGGTACGTCCACGAGACGGCGCAGCAGAACTTCGTCGAGGTCTACGACATCCTCCACCCGCTCGACCCCAAGCTCTCCCCGCGCGACCTGCGCGTCAGCCCCTTCCACGCCCGGCAGAAAGAGCTCGGTGCGGTGTTCCTGGAGGCCGCGGGCTGGGAGCGGCCGCACTGGTACGAGGCCAACGCTCCGCTGGTGGACCAGCTGCCCGACGCGTGGCGGCCCCCGGCCCGCGACGCCTGGTCGGCGAAGTTCCACTCGCCGATCGCCGCCGCCGAGGCCTGGCGCACCCGCGAGGGCGTGGCCCTCTACGACATGACGCCGCTCAAGCGCCTGGAGATCACCGGCCCGGGCGCGGTCGGCCTGCTCGACCGCCTCACCACGGGGAAGATGGACAAGTCGGTGGGCTCGGTGACCTACACCCTCGCCCTCGACGACGCCGGTGGCGTCCGCAGCGACCTGACGGTGGCCCGCCTCGGTGTCGACCGGTTCCAGGTGGGCGCCAACGGCAACCTGGACCTGGACCACTTCCAGCGGGAGGCAGGGGACGACGTGCAGGTGCGCGACAGCACCGGCGGCACCTGCTGCATCGGCGTCTGGGGCCCGCTGGCCCGCGACCTCGTCCAGCCGCTGACCAGCGACGACTTCTCCCACGAGGGGCTGAAGTACTTCCGCGGCCGCTCCGCCCACATCAGCGGGGTTCCGGTCACCGCGCTGCGACTGTCCTATGTCGGCGAGCTCGGCTGGGAGATCTACACCAGCGCCGAGTACGGGCAACGGCTCTGGGATGTGCTCTGGGCGGCCGGGCAGCCGCTGGGCGTGATCGCGGCCGGGCGCGCGGCGTTCAACAGCCTGCGCATCGAGAAGGGCTACCGCTCCTGGGGCCACGACATGACCACCGAGCACAACCCCTACGAGGCCGGCCTCGGCTTCGCGGTGCGGCCGGGGGAGTACACGGGCAGCGCGGCCCTCGCCGGCATCTCCGACGAGACGGTGACGCGCCGGCTGAGCACCCTGACGGTCGACGACGGGACGTCGGTGGTGCTGGGCCACGAGCCGGTGTACCTCGACGGCGCACCGGCCGGTTACGTGACGAGTGCGGCGTTCGGCCACACGGTGGGCCGCCCGATCGCCTACGCCTGGCTCCCCGCCGCCGCGGTGCCCGGCACACCGGTGGAGATCGCGTACTTCGACCGGAGGATCGCGGGCACGGTCGCGCCCGACGTGCTGGTGGACCCGGAGATGGCCCGCATCCGCCGGTGACCGGCCGGGGTGTCCCGCGCCCGACCGCCGTTCCGGGACGCCGTTGCGGGACGCGGAGCGGTGCCGGGCAGGGGCGCTGTCCCCAACCGGCGATCACGCCGCCCGCCCCACCTCGTGATCGTCGTCCGGGGACCGGGTGCCGCACACCGGGTCCGGCCGACGGTGATCATGGCCTACAGCAGCGCGCGGATGGCCTTCTCGAAGCCGACGACGTGGTCGCGGGAGAGCTGTTCGGCCACCGCGGCGTCGCCCGCGGCCACCGCCCGCAGGAGCCCCGCGTGCTCGCCGACGTGCTTGTCGAAGTCGGTCATCCGGTCCAGGAACAGGCAGAAGATGCGGGTGGCCAGGTTGTCGTAGCGCACCAGGGTGTCGGCGAGGTGGGGGTTGCCGGCCGCGAGGTAGATCGTGCGGTGCACGCGCAGGTCCCAGCGCATCAGCTCGGTGCGGCCCATCCCGCGGACGTCGAGGGTCTCGGTGCGGTCGGCCAGCTCGGCGAGCTCCGCACGCACCGCCCCGGTCGCCCCCTCCGCCGCCCGCCGCGCGGCCAGCGGTTCGAGCTGCACGCGGATGTCGGAGATGTGGGCGAGGTCGGTGATGTCCACGCCCGTGGCGAACGTGCCGCGCCGCGGGTACGACACCACCAGCCGGTCGCTCTCCAGCCGTTTGAGCGCCTCGCGGACCGGCGTGCGCCCGATCCCCAGCGACGCCACGAGCGCGACGTCGTCGATCGCGGCCAGCGGCGGGATGTCGAGCATGATCAGCCGGTCCTGGATCGCCGTGTACGCCTGCTCGGCCAGGGAGGTCGGCGGGGCGAGGTCGGTGGTCACCTCGGAATCATAGGTGTTGGCCGATAGATATATGAGTCATCGGCCCAGGAATCGCGCCGCGCGCTTCTCCGCGAACGCGGCCCGGCCCTCGGCGTAGTCGTGGGTGCCGCCGTTCTCCTGCTGCAGGGTGGCCTCCAGCTCGAGCTGCTCGGCCAGGTGTCGTTGCGCGACGGCGTGCAACGCCCGTTTCGCGCCCGCCAGCGCGACCGTCGGCCCGGCCGCGAGCCGCCCGGCCAGGGCGCGCGCCGCCGCGGGCAGCTCCGCGGCCGGGTGCACGGCGTTGATCAGTCCCCAGTCGAGTGCCGTCGACGCCGGGAGCTTCTCACCCAGCATGCACAGCTGTGCGGCGCGGGCCAGCCCGACGCGCTCGGCGAGGAACGCCGTCGCACCCGCGTCCGGCATCACGCCGATCCGGACGAACGCCAGCAGGAGGTAGGCGTCGTCGGCGGCGATCACGACGTCGCACGCCAGCGCCAGCGACACCCCCAGGCCTGCGCACGCCCCGTGCACGGCGGCGACGCACGGTTTCGGGGCGGCCCGCAGCGCCAGGATGACCGGGTTGTAGATCTCGCGCAGGCGCGTCGAGAGGTCCGGGACGCCGTCGGGGGTGAGCTCGCGCGCGTCCTTCACGTCGGCGCCCGCGCAGAACGCCCGGCCCGCCCCGGTTACCAGGATCGCCCGCACCGCCTGGTCGGCCGATGCCGCCCGCACGACGTCCAGCAGCTCGCGTCCCATCGCCGGGGTCCAGGCGTTGAGGGCCTCGGGCCGGTGCAGCTCGATGTGGCCGACACTGTCGGTGACGGCGTAGCGGATGTCGGACACGGGCCCTCCTTGACAGGCGTCCCCCGGAGTTTAGTCTCACTTCAAAACGGGAGGCATCATGGGCGAGGCCTACATCGTCGACCCCGACGGCGGCGCGATCGCGCTATGCCGTCCGCTCGGCGCCACCGGCGCGCGGTCGATGACCACGATGCCGCACGAGCTGGAGCGCACCGGCGGCCGCTACGGCCTCCGGACCATGTGCGAGGGTGGCGGCCAGGCCAACGTGACGATCATCGAGAGGCTGTAGATGTTCCCCGGAACCCATGCCGCGCAGAGTCCCGACAAGATCGCCGCCGTCCTCGTCGAGACCGGTGAGACGCTCACCTACGGCGAGCTGGAGGAGCGTTCGGTCCGCCTCGCCCACGTCCTGCACGACGCGGGCCTGCGGCCCGGGGACGTCGTCGCGCTGCTCACCGAGAACAACCTGCACGCCTTCGAGGTGTACTGGGCGGCGCTGCGCTCCGGGCTCTACGTCACCGCGGTCAACCACCACCTCGCCCCCGGTGAGGTCGGCTACATCGTCGACGACTCGGGCGCGAAGGCCCTGATCGTCTCGGCGGGCAAGGCGGAGCTCGCCACGCAGGTCGCGGGCGCCGCCGGGCTGAAGCTGGCCTTCGACGGCCCGGTCGACGGCTACGGCTCCTACGACGACGCGCTGGCCGCGGCGTCCGACGTGCCGTTCGACGACCAGCCCTACGGTGCCACGATGCTGTACTCGTCGGGCACCACCGGCCGGCCCAAAGGGGTGCGGCCCATGCTGTCCGGGGCGCAGGTGGACGACCCGGGCGACTCGCTCGTCGGGCTGGCGGGCCAGTTCTTCGGGGTGAACCCGGATGCCGTCTACCTCAGCCCGGCCCCGATCTACCACGCCGCGCCGTTGCGCTGGAGCGGCGCCGTGCAGGCCCACGGCGGCACGGTGGTGATGATGCGCCGGTTCGACGCCGAGACGGCGCTGCGCACCATCGAGGAGCGGTCGGTCACCCACGGGCAGTTCGTGCCCACCATGTTCGTGCGCATGCTCCAGCTGCCCGACGACGACCGCACCCGCTACGACGTCTCCAGCCTGAAGGTCGCCATCCACGCGGCGGCGCCGTGCCCGGTCGAGGTCAAGCAGAAGATGATCGACTGGTGGGGTCCGGTCCTCGTCGAGTACTACGCCGGCACCGAGGGCAACGGCATGACGATGATCGACTCGAGGACGTGGCTGACGAAGCCCGGCACGGTCGGCCGGGCGGTGATGGGCACCGTCCGGATCTGCGACGACGCCGGCGTCGTGCTGCCCGCGGGCGAGGTGGGGACCGTCTACTACGAGCGCGAGACCGTCCCGTTCACCTACCACAACGACCCCGAGAAGACCGCCGCCGGCCAGCACCCCGAACACCCGAACTGGGCCAGCCTCGGCGATGTCGGTTACCTCGACGAGGACGGTTTCCTGTTCCTCACCGACCGCAAGTCCTTCATGATCATCTCGGGTGGGGTGAACATCTACCCGCAGGAGACCGAGAACGTCCTCGCGCTGCACCCGGCCATCCACGACGTGGCCGTGATCGGTCTGCCCGACCCCGAGATGGGGGAGTCGGTGGCCGCGTTCGTGCAGCTCGCCGCCGGGGTGGACCCCAGCGACGAGCTCGGCGCGGAGATCATCGCGTTCGTGAAGTCGAAGATCGCCTCCTACAAGGCGCCGCGCAGCGTGCGGTTCGTCGACGAGCTGCCCCGCACCGAGACGGGGAAGCTCGTCAAGGGCGAGCTCAGGAAGCAGTACGGGTGATCGCGCGGGCGATCTCGCCCCAGCGGGCGGCGGCCTTCGGGTCGGCGTCGATCGTCTCCTCGGCGAGGTAGGTGACCAGCCGCGCGGCGACCCCGTCGTAGCGGCTGGTCAGGACGGCGGGGATGTCGTCCCAGCGCCCGACCACCGCGAACTGCTCCACGATGTCGTCGGTGATCGCGTCGCGCATGCCGTCGAGGTCGCCGGCCTTGAGCAGGTCGTTGAGGCGCGACGACAGGCCCGTGAAGCCGAGGTCGTCGAACTGGAAGCTGTAGTTCTTCGTGGAGCCGTAGAAGGCGATCTGCTCCTTCGCGCGACGCAGCAGCGGGGCGCGCTCCTCGGCGGTGTCGCCGGCGACGACGAACACCGGCACGATCAGGTCGACGTCGGACACCTGCCGGCCGGCCCGCGCGCAGCCCTCGGCCACCGCGGGGCGCAGCCGCTCGGTGAGGTAGTGCACGGAGTGCAGCGGGTGCACGTGGATGCCGTCGGCCACCTCGCCGGCCATCCGGCACATCCAGTCGCCCACGGCCGAGATGTCGATCTTGATGTCGGGGAAGTCGTGCGACGGCGGCACCCAGGCCGCGGGCAGCAGCGACAGGTTGTAGAACTCGCCCTCGTGCGCGAGCTTCCCCCGGCCGGCGAAGGCGTCGAAGCACGCGCGGACGGCCAGCACGTAGTCGCGCAGCCGCGGCCCGGGGTGCTCGAACTCCGCCGAGTAGCGGCGCTCGACGTGCGCGCGGACCTGCGTGCCCAGGCCGAGCCGGAAACGGCCCCGGGTGTTGCCGGCGAGCTCCCAGGCGATCGCGGCGCTGACCATCGGGCTGCGGGGGAACGCCACGGCGATGCCGGTGGAGAGCTCCAGCTCGGGCGCGGCCATCGCGGCGGCGGCCAGCGACATCCACGGCGTCTGGCTGGTCTCGGTGAACACCATGCCCGAGAGCCCGGCCTCGCCGACCGCGCGGGCGATGCCGGCGGAGTGGGTCCAGGACGAGGGGCCCTTCATCATGTCGAACTTCATGGGGCCGACTCTTCCATCTTCAGGCCGTTGCGCACGATCAGCTGGGCCGTCCGCACCGTGTCGGCCAGGGTGCCGCGCCCGGCGTCCCACCACTCCGGCGCCCAGTTCAGCGCGCCGATCACCAGCATCCGTGCGGCGCGGGGGTCCAGGTCGGGGTTGACCTCGCCCGCCGCCACCGCGTCGTCGATGAGGGTGCGCCACAGCGCGCCGTAGCGACGTTCGTCGAGCAGCTGCACGTCGCGGATGGCCTGCGGGAGCTGCGCGGCGTTGCGGATGGCCGCCGACGAGTACGCCGAGTCCTGCAGCACCACCTCGAGATGCGCGGCGACGGCGACGAGGATGCGCTCCATCCTCGCGACGCCGGACGGGAGCGCGGCCAGCGACGCCTCGACGTGGGCCATCGTGCGCCGCAGCCCGACCTGGACGACCTCCTGGATCACGTCGTCGCGGGACGGGAAGTAGTAGTAGATGGCGGGGGCCTGCAGCTGTGCCACCTCGGCGATGTCGGACAGCCGCGTGCCCGCGTAGCCCTTGCGGTTCAACACCTCGGCGGCCGCGTCGAGGATGCGTTCGCGGGTGCGCGCGGACTTGGACACGGTCGCCGCCATGATCGGAGTCTACGAAGACCTGGCGGTCAGCTCGTCGCGCAGCACGAACTTCTGGACCTTGCCCGACGCGGTGTGCGGCAGCTCGTCGCGGAAGAACCACCGCACCGGCACCTTGAACGGGGTGAGGCGGGACAGGCAGTGCTCGGTGAGCTGCCGCTCCAGGTCGGGAGCGGCGGGCCCGTGCGTGGTGACGACCGCGGCCACGATCTCGCCCCACGTCTCGTCGGGCAGCCCGACCACCGCGGACTCGGCGACGGCCGGGTGGGCGGCGAGTGCGATCTCGATCTCGGCGGGGGAGATGTTCTCCCCGCCCCGGATGATCAGCTCCTTGAGCCGGCCCGAGAGCGTGATGAGGCCGCGGGCGTCCATGGACCCGAGGTCGCCGGTGTGCAGCCAGCCCTCGGCGTCGACGGTGGCGGCGGTGGCCTCCGGGTCGTCGAAGTAGCTGATCATCTGGTTGTAGCCGCGGGCGCAGACCTCGCCGGCCACGCCCAGCGGCTGCACCGCGCCCGTCACGGGGTCGACGATGCGCGCGCCGGTGTGCGGCAGCGGCCGGCCGACGCTGGTGACGAGGTCCTCGCGCGTGTCGGAGCGGCGCGTCAGGCACATGACGGGGGAGAGCTCGGTCTGGCCGTAGAGGTTGTGCACGGACGCGCCGAACGTCTGCTCGACGGCCTCGATCATGCTGCCCGGCACGGTGGACGCCCCGACCAGCACGGTGGCCAGCTGGGGCACCGGGTTGCTGGAAGCGCGGGCCGCCTGCAGAACGGCGGCGAGCACGGTGGGCACGCCGAACAGCACGGATGCGCCGTGCTCCGTCATGGCCCGTAGCACCGCCGAGGGGTCGAACGTCGAGATGAGCACCATCGTCCCGCCCAGGACCGCCGGCCCGAGGTGCGAGATCACGCAGCCCGCGGTGTGGAAGCTCGGCAGCGGCGCGATGGCGACCGCCCCCGGCTCGACCTCGGCCGTGAGCATCGTCAGCCGCGCGTTGTTCACCAGCGACCGGTGCGACAGCAGCACCGCCTTGGGGTGGCCGGTGGTGCCGGAGGTGAACTGGATCATCGCGGGCGACTCCGGGGAGCTGAGCTCCTCCGGCTGCACGGGGCTGCCGTGGAGCCGCCCGGCGTCGGACAGGCTGATCACCTCGAGCCGGTCCGGGATCGTCGGCGCCACCTCGGCCACGACCGCGGCCATGTCGTAGGTGCGCGCGCGGTCGGCGTGGACCAGCACCGACGCCTGCGAGAGCCGCAGGCAGTACTCCAGCTCGGCCGGGCGCAGCGCCGGGTTCAGCGCCACGAGCGTGACGCCCGCGAGCGCCGCCGCGTACTGCACGATCGGCCACTCGGCCACGTTCGGCGCCCACAGGGCCACGTGGTCACCGGGATCGGCCACCGTCAGCAGGCTCCCGGCCGCGTGCCGGGCCGCGTCGAGCAGCTCGGCGTAGGTCCAGCGGCGGTCCTCGCCGGCGTGGGAGGTGCCGATGAGCGCGACGACGTCGGGGTGGTGTTTCGCCTGCTCCACCAGCAGCCCGCCGACCGTGCCCTCCACCAGCGGCACGTCGGTCTCGGGCAGCCACTCCGACCTCGGTGTCGTCATGGGGGGCTCCCTAGGACGCTCCTGAAAAAGCCGGTCGTGTCGGTCCTGGCCGGGACGGTCGGGGCTGGG
>NZ_MKVV01000097.1 GCF_001899645.1 Pseudonocardia sp. 73-21
GGAATTGCCGTCGACATCGGTCAGACGCGACCCGACGGCGGTGTCGAAGACAACAGGCCAGGAACGGCAGTAGCTGCGAACCTGGGACTCCAGGTCATCGAACACGGTCATGTCAACATCATCCTCAGGTAATCGGGCCGATCCGGAAGAGAATCTCGGGCAGGTGCTCGGCCCCGAGCACCTCCGAGCCGAACAGTTCGCTGTGCACGACATCGGCGGACCGCCGTTGCGCGAAGCGGCTGAACAGGGCGATCGAACCGTCGTTGTCGGGCGTGATCGTGGTTTCCATGTGGTCGACGTCGGGCACACCGTCGAACAGCGTGTCGAGCATCGCGCCGGCGACGCCCCGGCCGCGGGCGGAGGCGTCGACGGCCACCTGCCAGACGACCAGCGTCGACGGCTCGTCGGGGCGCCGGTAACCGGTGACGAAACCCGCGAGGTCGCTCTCGATCCGGGCGATGACGGACGTGGTGGAGAAGTCCCGGAACCAGATCGCGTAGGCGTAGCGCGAGTTGACGTCGAGCACTCCCGTGGCCTTCACGAGCTCGTGGCACGCTCCCGCATCGCCCGGCGACGGACGACCGATCACCACCGGGGGGCGGAGCTGGTCGCGGTCGTCGGGCAGTACGGGAGGAGCGGGCATGTCATGGGAAGGTAACAGCGAAGATTCACGACGACACCTGACGACGGAACTCCCCGACGCCTTTCCCGCACGGTCGCGTGACGGCTATCACAATGACGTTTGCCGGGGTCGGGAATCGGTTACCGCGGTGTTCACGCAGCTCATCGGTGATTCTCGGAACCGCCTGACGGGTCGCCGGAGCCCCCGGTCGACGACAGATCACGAATTCGCAACAACGATCACACCAACGGGGAACGCCGGGCCCGGAGGAACGCCCGCTCCACCTCGTTGCCGGTGAGCTCGATGGCGGCGTCGTAGGCGGCGACGGCCTCGGCGGCCCGGTCGAGCCGCCGCAGCAGGTCCGCGCGCACGGCGTGCCGGAGGTGGCCGGCCACCGGGGGCAGCGCGTCGACCACGGCGAGCGCCACCTGCGGTCCGTCGACCTCGGCCACCGCGACGGCCCGGTGCAGCGCCACCACCGGGCTCGGGGCCACTGCGAGGAGCTGGTCGTAGAGGGCGAGGATCTGGCGCCAGTCCGTGGCCGCCGCACCGGGCCCGTCGCTGTGGACGGCGTTGATCGCGGCCTGGATCTGGTAGGGCCCGGGCCGGTTGCGCCGCACGCACTCCCGCACCAGCGCCTGCCCCTCCGCGACGAGCCGGGCGTCCCAGCGGGACCGGTCCTGGTCGGCGAGCAGCACGAGCGCGCCCTCGGGAGTGGTGCGGGCGGGGCGACGCGACTCGATCAGCAGCATCAGCGCCAGCAGGCCGAGGACCTCGGGCTCGTCGGGCATCAGCTCGGCGAGCAGCCGCCCGAGCCGGACGGCCTCGGCGCACAGCTCCGCCCGGACCAGCCGGTCGCCCGAGCTCGCCGTGTAGCCCTCGTTGAAGACCAGGTAGACGACGGCGAGCACCGCGGCCAGGCGGTCCGGCAGCTCGGCCTCGGTGGGCACCCGGTAGGGAATGCGGGCGTCGCGGATCTTGCCCTTGGCCCGCACGATCCGCTGCGCCATCGTCGGCTCGGGCACGAGGAAGGCGCGGGCGATCTCCGGTGTGGACAGCCCGCCGAGCAGCCGCAGTGTGAGGGCGACGCGCGCAGCGGGCGCGAGCGCCGGGTGGCAGCACGTGAAGATCAGGCGCAGGCGGTCGTCGCGCACGGGCTCCTCCTCGACGGGCACGTCGCGCGCGTGCAGCAGCGCGGCCTGCGCGTGGCGGTCGTCACGGGTGGCCTCGCGGCGCAGCCGGTCGATCGCCCGGTTGCGGGCGGTGGTGATGATCCAGCCGGCGGGGCTGGGCGGCAGGCCCTCGCACGGCCAGCGGGCCGCGGCCGCGACGAAGGCCTCCTGCACGGCGTCCTCGGCGAGGTCGATGTCGCCGAGGGCCCGCACGAGCACCGCCACCGCCCGCCCGTGCTCGGCCCGGAAGACGCGGGCGACGTCCATCAGCCGGAGCCGCTCACGGGCCGCACCTCGACCGGCAGGGTCAGGGCCACGGCGAACCGGCGGCTCCACTCCAGGGCGGCGTCGAGATCGGGCACGTCGATGACGGTGATCCCACCCAGGTGCTCCTTGCCCTCGGTGAACGGGCCGTCGGTGACCAGCACGTCGGCCCCCTCGGGTCGCAGCACGGTGGCGGTGCTCGACGGGAACAGGCCTGCCGAGAAGACCCACACCCCCGCCGCCTTCGCGTCCCGCGCCACCGCGTCGACGTCACGCATGATCGGGTCCAGGACCGCGGGCGGCGGGATGTCGCCGTCGGGCTGGTAGATGCTGAGCAGGTACTGGCTCATCGAACACGGCCTCTCTGGGTACGGCTGGTCACCTTCCACACGAACGGCTCCCCGCCGGATCGACAATCCGATGAGAGAAGACACCATGAACCTGCCTGACGCGCTGCTGGGCCTGCTTCGGCAGCCGAGCTCCTGCTTCCTCACCACCCTGATGCCCGACGGATCCCCGCAGATCACGCTGACCTGGGTGGACACCGACGGCACGAACATCCTGATCAACACCGTGCGCGGGCACCAGAAGGCGCGCAACATCGAGCGCGACCCGCGGGTGGCGCTCGCCGTCTCCGACCCGGCCACGCCGGCCCGGTACTCCGCGGTGCGCGGGCGCGTCGTCGACGTGACCACCGACGGCGCCGCCGAGCACATCGAGACCCTCGCCCAGCGCTACCTCGGCACGCCCTACCCGTGGTTCGGCGGGCGCGACCAGGTCCGGCTGCTGCTCACCATCGAGGCGGACCGGATCACCGGTATCTGACGACCCGTTGCCAGCGCGCCACGGGTGTGCGATGGTCGTCACAGTCGCAGAGATTTCTGCGACGAGTCAGCGTCCCGCTCCGGTCCTCGGCGGCACCCACGTCCTTCCGTGGAGAGCCCGAGGAGTTGGTGACCGTGTCCGTCGCCGGAAGTCTCGAACTGGTCGACGAGAGCGGGCTGCTCACGTTGGTGACCACGACCGCTGCGGGTGGCGAGGTCGTCATCACTGCCATCGGGGACATCGACCTGAGCTCCGCACCGGCGTTCGACGCGTGCCTCGCCGACGGTCTCGACCTCCCGGGCTGCCGCACGCTGATCGTGGACCTGTGCGGGGTGCTGTTCCTCGGGGCCCGCGCGGGCGGATCCCTGGGGGAGGCGCGGGAGCGCGCCGACCGGTGCCACCTGCGGTTCTCCGTGGTGGCCGACACGCGGGGCGTCCTGCGCGCCCTGTACTCCACCGCCGCGAACGGCGTCGCCGTCTTTCCGACGGTGTCCGCGGCCCGCGCCGCGACGGCGGCGTCATGACCGACGTCGGGCGCCTCCCGGCCCCGATCACCGACAACTGGGACTGGCAGATGCGCGGCGCCTGCCGCGATCTCGACAGCGCGGTCTTCTTCCACCCCACCCGCGAACGCGGCCCGTCGCGGCGGGCGCGGGTGCGCCGCGCCAAGGAGATCTGCGAGACCTGCCCGGTCATCGAGGAGTGCCGTCGCTACTCGCTCGCCACCCGGGAGCCCTACGGGGTGTGGGGCGGGCTCTCGGAGGCCGAACGCTCGGCCCTCGTGAGCTGGTCGTCGTGAGCGTCACGATCTGCGACCGCTGCGGCGACGTCACCGTCGGCGACGACCGCTGCCGCTGCTTCCAGCCCTACGACCCCGTGGAGGTCCGCAGGCGGCTCCGCTCGGCGCTGGCACGGGCCCGGGTGACCGACGCCTACGCGAAGCTGGACCGCCTCCCCCGCACCACCCGGGCGGCGTAGCTCAGGCGAGCGCCGCCCCGTACAACCGCTCCAGCGCCTCCCAGTGCCGCTGCTCGGCCACGACGTCGTAGGTGGGGTTGTCGGGTACCGCGAAGCCGTGCGCGGCCGGGTAGAACTCCACCGTGTGGTCCACCCCCGCCGCGGTGAGGGCGTCGTCGAGCAACGTGGACTGCTCCGGGGTGAACGAGCCGTCGTTCTCCGCACCCGCCACGTAGACGGTTGCGCGGATGCGGTCGGCGAGCAGGTGCGGGCTGGTCGGGTCGTCCTCGACGGCGATGCGCCCGCCGTGGAACGACGCGGCGGCCGCCACCCGCTCGGGGTGGCTGCCGGCGACGAGCATCGACACCCGCCCACCCATGCAGTACCCCGTGGTGCCGACGGCGCCACCGGTCACCTCGGGGCGTCCCGCGAGGAAGTCGAGGAACGCGCCGGCGTCGGCGACGATCATGTCGTTGGTGAGGCTGCCGACCATCTCCATCAGCCGGTTGCGCTGGTCCTCGTCGGAGAAGACGGTGGCCATGTCGAAGGGCTCGAAACCGCCGTACCGGTAGTAGACGTCGGGCAGCAGCGTGGCGTAGCCGAGGCCCGCGAGCCGGTCGGCCATGCCGAGGAACGTGTCGCGCACGCCGCCCGCATCGGGAAAGAGGATCACGGCGGGCCAGGGGCCTGCGCCGTTCGGCGTGTGCAGGGTGGCGGCGCATTCACCGTCGGCGGTGTGAATGGTGACAGCGGCACGTGGCATGTGGGTGGTTCTACTCCGATCGGGAATCACCCGGTCATACGGGGGGTCGGTGATCCGTTCCTCTCCATACTGAGAATCCACCCACCGGCAAAGGAGCCGTTTCATGCCCGGAACGATGCGCGCGTTCGTGATCAAAAAGGTCGGCGAGACCGGTGTGGTGGAGAAGCCGATTCCGGAGCCCGGGCCGGAGGAGGCGATCGTCCGCACCACGGCCGCGTTGATCTGCACCTCCGACGTCCACACCGTCAAGGGCGCGCTGCCCGTCCCGGACGGGCGCACGCTGGGCCACGAGTCGGTCGGGGTGATCCACAAGCTGGGGTCCGCGGTCACCGGGTTCGAGGAGGGCCAGCGCGTCGCGGTCTGCGCCGTGACGCCCTGCTACCGCTGCAGCTACTGCCAGCGCGGCTTCACCAGCCAGTGCGGCGGCCCGCTCGGCGGCTACAAGTACACCGTCCAGATGGACGGCAACATGGCCGAGTACTTCGTCGTGCCGGCGGCCCAGGCCAACCTGACGCCGATCCCCGACGACCTCACCGACGCCCAGGCCGTCTACACCTGCGACATGCTGACCACCGGGTTCATGGGTGCCGAGCACGCCTACCTGCAGTTCGGCGAGACGGTGGCCGTGTTCGCCCAGGGCCCCGTCGGGCTCTGCGCCACGATGGGCGCCAACCTGATGGGCGCCGGCCGCATCATCGCGGTGGAGTCCCGCCCGGAGCGTCAGGCGCTGGCGAAGCGGTTCGGCGCCGACGACATCGTCGACTTCACCCAGGGCGACCCCGTCGAACAGATCATGGACATGACCGGCGGCGTGGGCGTCGACGCCGCGATCGAGGCGTTCGGATTCCCGCAGACGTTCGAGGCCTGTCTACGCGTCACGAAAGCGGGCGGGCGCGTGTCGAACATCGGTTACCACGGCGAGAACCCGAACCCGCTCCAGTTGCCGCTCGACGCGTTCGGGCTCGGCATGAACGACAAGTCCATCCACACCGGGCTCTGTCCCGGGGGGAACGAGCGGATGAACCGCCTGTTCCGCCTGATGACGTCGGGCCGCATCGACCCGACGCCGATGACCACCCACACCTTCGCCTTCGACGACGTGCCCGAGGCGTTCTCGATGATGACGAGCAAGGACGACGGGATCATCAAGCCGCTGATCACCTTCGCCTGATCACCTTCGCCTGATCGCCGAACTGCCGGCCCGTCCGGCAGGATGGCCCCGTGATCGATGCGCCGTTGCTGCTGCCCAGCACCGGACCCGACGCGTGGGCCTTCGACACCGCACTCGCCGCCGTCCTCGGGTACGCCCGGGGGCGGCGGCCCATGCGGTTCCGGTCCCCGGACTCGCCCCGGGGCCGGTGGGTGCAGGTTCCGGCGTTCGGCTGGGCGCGGTTCGACGCACGCCCGGTGGGCCCGCCCGGCGACCTCGACGTCCTCGTGGGCGAGTTGCTGCACGGCCGCCTGGACCGCGCCGGCTGGGTCGACGTCCACGACGCGCTCGTGCGCGTCCGCCCACTCGTCGAGGCCGCGGTCGCCCGCGCGGACGGGCGCGCGCTCTGGGAGCTGCCCGACGACGAGCTGTCGGTGCTCGGCGAGCCCGGCACCGTCGGCGCGGCGCTGCGCGGGATCGGCCGGGCCGCCGGGGAGCATCCCGGCCACGTCCTCGCGGCCCTGCACCACCGCCACCCCGACCTGGTCCCGCACCTCACGCGCTCCACGCGCCGGGCGCTGCTGCCCCACGTCGAGGAGGGTGACAGCGGCGTCGAGGCCGTGGTCCGGCGCGAGCTGCAGGCCAACGCCGAGGTGCTGGGCGAGCTCGAGTCGACCGTGGCGTCCCTGCTCGGGGACGCCCGGCCGACCCGGCTGCGCCTGCACGACATCCTGCTGTGGCTGGCCACCACCCTGCGCATGACCCACGCCGTGCAGCTGGGTCAGATGAGCGAGCTCAGCGCCGACCGGTGAGCGAACGCGCCGAGCGACGGGCCCGGCGGGTGCCACGGCTGGTGATGACGGCCCCGACGTGCAGTGCCCCCGCGACCACGACCCCGACGGTGCGCCCGGCGATCCGCACCGGGTTGAGCGCCTGCGAGGCGGCGTCGATCGGACGCGCGGCCTGCTCGGTGAAGGAGTGGATGTAGCGGCCCGCGCGCTGCGAGGCGCCCTCGAGCTGGTCACCCACGCCCGCGCCCACCTCGGCGGTCCGGTCCGCACCCGCGACGAGCGCGTCGCCGGCCTCGTCGGCGACCTTCTCCGCCCGCGCCCCGGCGCGGCGGCCCGCGGCGGCGACGTCGTCGGTCACCTCGCGACCCGTGTCGGCCACGGTGTCGCCGATCGTCGTGGCGGCGGCCTTGGCGGAGGTGGCGGCGTCCGCGGCGGCGGCGCGCCCCTTCTTCCTGCGGTCGGCGGCGGCCGAGACCTCGTCGGCGATGTCGGCGACGCCGCCGCGGGCGTCGTCGGCGGCCTTGTCGGCGGCACGCTCGACCTTGCCCGCGCTCTTCTTCGCGGTGCCGCGGGCGTCGTCGGCGGTGGCCTTCGCGGGACCGGGCACGGTCCCGGCCGCCTTGCCGGCGGTGGCCTTCGCCCCCTGGGCGGCCGACGACACGGCGGTCGCCGCGGCCTGGGCCGTGGTGTCCTCCGCCCCGGCGGCGACGGTGCGGGTCTCGCGGACGGCCCCGTCGGAGCCGTGGACGACGACCTGGCCGCCGCCGTCGTTGGAGACGATCTCCAGGGCACGCTTGATCGCCTCGGCCTGGGTCGGGGCCTTGGCGCTTGCGCGCTTCGCGCCGTCCTTCTCGATCTGCCAGCCATCTTCGGCGGGCACCACGTGGCGGTCGGACATGCGAGTTTCCTCCTGGGGTGCTGCTTCACCTGTCAACGGTTGGACACCGCGGGGTACCCGGTACTCACGGTCCTGGGATCGAGATCCCGGTCACCCGGCGAGGAACTCGCCCAGCACCCGGCGGTCCACCAGCACGTCGCCCGGGGGCGCATCGGCTCCCGCGATCGTGATCAGGTTCTTCCACAGGACCCACCCGCGCCCGCGCACGCGGCCTCAGTCGTCGCCGTCGCGCAGTTTCAGGACCGTCCGCACCACGTACTCCACCGCCGACTCGAACGCCCCGCCCCGCAGCTCGTCGCGCACGGCCAGGTTCTGCGACGCGAACTGCATCATCCCCTCCGGGCCCAGCCTGCGGACCACCAGCGCGGCGGTCTCCTCGAGGTCGAGGCCGGGGTTGTCGAGGCGCGTCAGAGCGAACTCGACGACGAGCTCCTCGGTGGTCACCGTTTCATCATCCCGGGACGATCCGCACACCGACCAGGTGACGGCGTACACCACACGCCCCGGAGGGGAGAGCAGTGATCTTGTGGGTCACCGTCGACGCACCGACCGCCGCGGCCGTGGTGGAGGGCGGTCGCAACGGCGTGGTCCGCGCCGGCGCGGGTGCGCGCACCACGATCCCGACGGGCCTGGCCGCCGTCACGGCACAGGCGCTCTCCGGGAAGGTGACCCCCGGGAGTCGCACGATGAGACGGCCGTCACTCGGCAGAGGTGGGACCGTCCGCTGATCACCCCGACAGCGAGGAGCGGAAACCGTCGATGTCGATCCTGACGACCTGGCACCAGGACGCCCTCGCCGCCGTCGGCAAGTGGAAGTGGCTGCACACCCTCAACGACGGCGTCACCGGCGTGGTGCAGCCGCTCTACGACCGGCACCGCGACAACATCGTCGTCGAGCTGATGCACGGCGGCCGCTGGGCCGGGCACTCGCTGCACGCCGCGCTGAGCGACCTCCCGATCGGGTTCTGGTCGAGTTCGCTCGTGCTGGACGTGCTCGACCGGGACGGCCCTCCCGACGACGGGCGGCTGGACCCCGCGGCGGCGCTGAGTGCGGCCGGTCTCCTGGCCGCCGCGGCCACCGTCGCCACCGGGGTCACCGACTGGACCGTGAGCGACGACGAGGACCGCCGCGTCGGGCTGTTCCACGGCGTGCTGAACCTCGCCGGCTGCGCGCTCCAGGGCGCGTCGCTGGCCGCCCGCCTGTCCGGGCACCGCGGCACCGCCCGCGTGCTCGGCGCGGCCAGCATGGGCGTCACGGGGGCGGCCGGTTACGTCGGCGGGCACCTCGTGCAGGGCCGTGCCGTCATGGTCAACCGGGTGGCGACGTCGTCGGGACCCAACCGGTGGGTCCGGGCCGTGGCCGACGAGGAGCTGCCCGACGGCGTGCCCACGGGCGTCGAGGTCGAGGGCCGCCACGTCCTGCTCCACCGCTCCGGCGATCAGCTGTACGCCATCGAGAACGTCTGCAGCCACGCCGGTGGGGTGCTCAGCCGCGGCGAGGTCGACGGCTGCATCGTCGAGTGCCCGTTGCACGGGGCCCGGTTCGACCTGCGCGACGGCCACATCGTCCGCGGCCCCGCCCACACGCCCCAGCCTGTGCTCCCGACTCGGGTCAAGAACGGCTGGATCGAGATCCGGGGCTCACTGCCCAAGCCCCGGCAACGCACCTAGGAGGACACATGGCATGGGAAGCGGTTGCCGATCTCGACCAGCTCGAGGAGGGCGACATGATGCTCGTCCAGCTCGCCGGCGAGCCCGTCTGTCTCGTCCGGCTCTACGAGGACGAGGTCGCGGCGGTGCACAACACCTGCACCCACCAGCAGCAGCCCCTCAACGAGGGCTACCTGCAGGAGGACGACACGCTGATCTGCCCCGCCCACAACTCCTGCTTCGACCTGCGCACGGGTGAGCCGAAGGGCGTGCCGGCCGTGGCCCCGATCCCGGTCTACGCGTGCAAGATCGAGGACGACGCCATCTGGGTGGACATGGACCAGCAGCTCAACGACGCGGCCATCCCGCACAAGCCCTACCACTGACACGCGGCCCCGCGGCGGATCGCCGCGGGGCCGTTTCCATCCCGCTCAGCCGCGGATGCGGTCGTAGAGCAGGCGGAGTGCGCCGGACTCCGTCGGGGCCGAGTGGGTCAGGGTCCACGACCCGCCCGGCAGCCCGTCGTCGAACAGGCGCACGCCGCCGCCGGCGATCTCCGGGCACTGGGTGATGCTCAGCCGGTCGAGCTCGTCGGCCGCCAGCAGGGCCTTGATGACGCTGCCGCTGGCGAGCACGACGATGTCGCCGCCCCCCTGCTCCCGCAACTGCTCGACCGTCGCCACGGGGTCACCGTCCGCGAGTCGCGAGTTGCGCCACGGCAGGTCCGTGAGGGTCGTCGAGAACACGACCTTCTCGACGTCGTCGAGCCAGCGGGAGAACGCGCGGTCGCGTGGCGCGGCCCGCACGCGTCGGGCCGAGACGGTGGCGCTGCGGGTGCTGATCTCCGCCGTGCCAGCGACGGCGCTGTGGGCACAGGTCTCCGCGCTGCGCTACGCGGTGGTGCTGTTCCTCGGGTGGGCCGCGCTCCGGATCGGTGTGCTCGGGGTGTCGCTGGCCGGCACCTGCGTGGCCGTGCTCAGCGCCCAGGCGACGGCGGCCGAGGCGAACCCGGTGGTGAGCGCCGAGAACCCCATCCCGACCGTGGCGATCGCGAGGCACGCGAGCGTCATTGGTCGACGCCCGATGCGGTCGCCGAGCGGGGCGACGAGCGCGGAGCCCAGCGCCATCCCGATCAGGCCGCTGCTGAGCAGCACGCCGATCTGCGCGGCGCCCAGCCCCCACTCCGCCGCGACCCCGGACGCCGCGAAGGCCATCACGAGGATGTCGAAGCCCTCGCCGACGTTCATCGACGGGGCCGCTCGGTCCGGGCAGTGGACCGCAGCTCAGGACCGCTCGACCGCCGGCTCCAGCCGCCCGTCGACGCGGCGCGGGAGCGTCGGCTCCGGGGTGTCGCGCAGTTCGGGCGGCAGTGCGTGCTCCGGCGCGTCCTGCCAGGTCAGCGGGCGCAGGAAGCGCCGGACCGCGGTCGCCCCGACGGAGGTGTGCAGGCTGTTGGTGGCCGGCCACGGGCCACCGTGGTGCTGGGCCCAGCTCACCGCCACACCGGTCGGGAAGCCGTCGAAGACGATGCGCCCGGCCGTGCGGCCGAGCGCGGCGACCAGGTCGGGTACCCGCTCCCCGGCGCCCACGTGCAGGGTCGCCGTGAGCGACGCGGGCAGCTGCGCGATCACCGATCCCAGCTCGGCCGGCTCGGCGTAGCGCACGACGACCACCGCCGGGCCGAAGTACTCGGCGAACGCCTCGGCCGGCACGGCGTCCGCGGCGGCGCCGACCAGCAGCGGCGCGACCCCGAACCCGGCTGCCGTCGGCCGGCCCGTCGCGATGGTCTGCACCCCGGGAGCAGAGCGGAGCTGCTCGGTGTCGGCCAGGTAGGAGTGGTGGATCCGCTCGTTGAGCAGCGGCACCACCTCGGCGGCGCGCAGTGCCGTGGCCGCGGCGTCGACCACCGCGTCCCCGGCCGGCCCGGTCGGGACCAGCACCAGCCCCGGTTTGGTGCACAGCTGCCCGGCCGATCCGGTCACGGACCCGACCAGCGCGGCCCCGATCTCGGCCCCGCGTTCGCGGGCCGCCGCCTCCGTGACGACCAGCGCGTTGAGGCTGGACAGCTCCCCGTAGAACGGGACGGGATCGGGCCGCGCGTCGATGATGTCGAGCAGGGCACGCCCGCCGGAGAGCGAACCGGTGAAGCCCACCGCCCGGATCGCCGGGTCGGCCACGAGCTGCCGGCCGGCCTCCCGGCCGAACACCAGCCCGAGGGCGCCCGCCGGGAGCGCCGCGGTCAGGACCTCGTGGACGAGCTGCGCGGTCGCCGGATGCGAGTTGTGCGCCTTGACGACGACGGGGTTGCCCGCGGCCAGCGCGGACGCGGTGTCGCCGCCGGGCACGGAGAAGGCCAGCGGGAAGTTGCTCGCACCGAACACCGCCACCGGACCGATCGGCACCAGCATCCGGCGCAGGTCCGGCCGCGGACCCATCGGCGTCGGCCCGGCGTGGTCGATCGCGGCTTCCAGGAAGCCGCCGTCGTCGACGACGTCGGCGAAGAAGCGGAACTGGAACGCCGTGCGGGTCAGCTCGCCGTTCAGCCGGGCGGCGCCGAGCGCGGTCTCGGCGTCGGCGACTTCGACGATCCGGCCGCGGGCGGATTCCAGCGCGTCGGCCTGCGAGCGCAGCAGACCGGCGCGGCGGGTGCGGTCGAGGGCGGCCAGCGCGGGCGCGACGGCGAGCGCGGCCGCGGTGGTCGCGCGGACCTCGTCCGGGGTGCTCTCGACGATCCCGGTCGGCAGCTCCTGTCCGGTGCGGGGATCGGTGCCGGCGACGGGCCGGTTCTCGGTGGTGGTCACGGGTCCTCCAGGGGGTTCAGCGCGGGGGCAGTGCCGCGACGGCTGCGGTGTCGGTGCCGACCGGGCCGAGGTGCGTCGCCCCGCCGGGTGTTCCGAGCGGGGTGTCCCGGCCGGGTAGGACGACGTCGAAGAAGGCGGCGTTGTCGACGGTGTTCCAGGCGGCCGCGGTACCGGCGATGGCGCGGTCGGCGACGGCCGCCGCGGTGGGGCAGGCCTGCTCGCAGGCGCCGCAGTCGATGCACTCGACGGGGTTGACGTACATCTTGCGGTCGCCCTCGTAGATGCAGTCGACCGGGCACTCCTCCAGGCAGGACCGGTCGAGGACGTCGACGCAGGCGTCGGTCACGACGAAGGTCACGGTGTGCTCCTGTCTGCTCAGGCGGACAGCGCGACCGGTTGGGCCGCGGCGTCCGTCGAATGGCCGGGGAAGGTCGACGCGGTCGGGTCGAGCCGGACCGCGGCGTGGTTGACCGCGGTGGCCGCCTCGCCGAAACCGACGGCGATCAGCGGCACGCGGCCGGGGTAGGTGCAGACGTCACCCGCGGCGAAGACTCCGGGCCGCGAGGTCCGCATCGCGGGGTCGACGACGATCTTCCGATCCGTCACGTCGAGGCCCCAGCGCAGCAGCGGCCCGGGGTTCGCGACGAAGCCCAGCGCGGCCACGACGTGGTCGCACTCGATCTCGACGATCTCGTCGGTGGTCGTGTCGCGCAGGGCCGCCGCGCGGACGCGGTGGTCGCCGCGGAGGCGTTCGACCACCGCGGCGGTGCGGACCACCGCGGGTCCGGCCAGCACCTGATCCACGGTGTGCCGGTGGGCGCGGAAGGTGTCGCGGCGGTGCACGACGGTGACCTGGGCCGTGTGCTGCAACGCATCGGCCCAGTCGAAGGCGGAGTCGCCGCCGCCGACGACGAGGACCCGCCGGCCGGCGAGCTCGGCCGGGTCGGGCACGAAGTAGCTCAGGCCGCGGCCGAGGAACTCCTCGCCGCACGGGAGGGCGCGCGGGGTGAAGGTCCCGATGCCTCCGGTCACGACCACCGCGCCCGCCTCGACACAGCCGCCGTCGGCGAAACCGAGCCGGAACCGTCCGCCGGGCAGGTCGTCGAGGTCGGTGGCCTGTCGCCCGAGGAGCATCTCGGGGTCGGCCGAGCGGGCCTGCTCCACGAGCGCTCCGACGAGGTCACGGCCCTTGACGGCCGGGAACCCCGCCACGTCGCGGATGATCTTCTCCGGATAGAGGGCGCTGATCTGGCCACCCGGCTCGGGCAGGGCGTCGACCAGCGCCACCGACAGGCCGCGCATGCCCGCATAGAAGGCCGCGAACAGGCCGGTCGGGCCCGCCCCGATCACCGCCACGTCGACCGGGCGGTTCACCGCACCGCCCCGTCGTAGATCGCGAAGACCTTGTTCGACACGAAGATGTTCGAGGCGGCGAAGCTCGTCCAGCTCGGCGCCACGCCCAACTCGCGCATGGCGCCCACGAGCGCCCACCAGTTGAGCAGCTCCTGCTGCCCGGCCTTCTCCGCGTCCTCCAGCGTGGTGTGCTGCCACACCGCGTGGTCGCCGGCGACGAGCGCCGCGTACATGCGCTCGTCGGCGGCCGAGTCGGGGAAGAGCCGGAACGTGGAGTCGACGAGGAAGCTGTGCGACCAGCTGGAGCTCGCGACCAGTGCGACCCGGTACGGGCTGTCCGCGCAGATCCGGGCGACGGCCGCGCCGACGTCCATGATCCGGGACGGGCTGGGCGATGGCGGGTCGAGCTCCCGCTCGACGCCGAGCGGGGTGATGTCGCCCTGGTAGCTGATCACCTTGCGGCCGTAGCAGTTCAGCGGGAAGGCGACGACCGGGTAGTCGAAGCCTGTGCGGTCGTAGTCCAGGTAGAGCACGGTGTTGAGGAAGGCGTGCGCGAACCCGGGGTGGTGCAGCGGCTCGTAGGCGTAGGGCACGTCCACGCCGCGCGCCATCAGCGCCTCGACGAGGTGGCGGGCGAAGGGCCGGTGGCCGCGGATGGTGCGCGCGGTGGCCTCGTCCTCGCCCCAGACGTTCGGCTTGCCCTTCATGTTCGAGGACTCGTCGGCGTGCCGCCACGGGTGCACGACCTTGTCCTCGTAGGCCAGCACGGCGTACGGCGGGACGAGGTCCTCGCGGAAGTTCTCGTACTGGTCGTCGCCCCAGATCAGCACGACGTCGGGGCGGAACTCGTCGAGCGCGGCGCGGGTGCGGCGGAACCCGTCGAGCAGCTCGGCGCGGTGCGCCCGGCCGGCGGTGACGCCCTCGTCGTCGGCCCACTCGCGGCGGGCCTGTTCGGGCCAGTTCGCAGGATCACGCAGTTCCGCGGGCAGCTTCGGATCAGCGAGCGCACCCCGGAAGACCCTCGTGAGGTTGTCGTCCGTGCCGCTGAGCGGCGGGTAGTGGGTGACCCCGAGCCCCAGGACCTCGGCCATCGTGCTCCTCCTCGTCGTCGAGCGGGTGGTGCTGCCGAGTCTCGGAACGGTGGATGCGGGCGGCCACGCCACGGACCGGCCAGTGGACCGGTGGGGTTCCGTGCGTGGGCCGCGGACCGCACGATCGAGGGGTGACCGACGTGATCGAGAACCACGCCGCCGACGTCGACCGCCTGGCCGCGCTCCTGCACCGCGCGCGGAGCGGCCACACGCTGCTCGACGCCGCGCGGGAGGCGACGGAGCTCTTGCTCGACGAGGCCTACCAGGTGCAGGACCGGCTGACGGCGCTGCGGCTGCGCGAAAGCCGCTGCCACATCGGCTGGAAGCTCGGCTACACCTCGGCGGTGATGCGGCAGCAGATGGGTGTGTCGGCACCGAACTACGGCCCGCTGCTCGACGACATGGTGCTGCGCGACGGCGCCGACGCCGTCGGCTTCCTCCATCCGCGGGTCGAACCGGAGATCGGGATCGTCCTGGCCCGCGACCTGTCAGGCGCCGGGCTCCTGCTCGACGCGGTCGCCGACGCGGTCGCCGAGGTGCGGGCCTGCCTGGAGGTCGTCGACTCGATCTGGCACGGCTACCGCTTCACGGCCGCGCAGAACACCGCCGACGGCTCGTCGGCGGCCGGCGTCGTGCTCGGCCCGGCGCTCGAGGTCGATCCGCTGCGCTGCCACCGGATCGCCGTCGAGCTGACCGAGGACGGCGCCACGCTGGCGACCGCGACGTCCGCGGCCGCGGGCGGGCACCCGCTGCACGGGGTGGCCTGGCTGGCCGGTGAGCTGGCCGCGCGCGGCCGAGGGCTGCAGGCCGGGGAGCTGATCATCACCGGTGGCCTCACCGCGGCGACACCGCTGCGCCCGGGGCACGCGCTCTCCGCGTGGTTCGACGGCGCGACCACGGTGACGGTGCACCGCCCGGCCGGGGAGACCGACGCCGGGTGCGCCGGCCCGTGACTGGCCGCGAGTCGCGGAAACCATGACGGCGAATCGCGGATCTGGTGACGGCGAGGTTCGAAGATCCCGTCAGCGCGCCAGCGACGGGAAGCCGAGGCTGCGGCTGATGGCCAGCGCCGCGGTGCGCACGGCCGCCTCCAGCCGCACCGGCTGGAGGCGCTGGGCGGGCCCGGTGATGGACAGGCCCGCGACGGCGCGGTTGCCGTCCCGGCCGACGTAGCTCTCGACCACGATCGCTGACGCCACGCAGACGATGCCGCGCGTGCCTTCCTCCCGGTCGTAGGCGACCCCGGTCTCCCGGATGCGGTCCAGCTCCCGGCGGAACCGTGCGGGGTCGGTGATCGTGGTCCCGGTGCGCGCCGGCATGGGCGCCGCCAGCACCCGCTCGACCGCGGAGTCCTCGCTGAACGCCAGCATCGCCTTGCCGAGACCGGTGCAGTAGGCCGGCAGCCGCGACCCGACGGCGGACGGCGCGGGGATGCTGTGCCGCCCGGTCAGCTTCTCGACGTAGACGATCTCGGCGCCGTCGAGCACCCCGAGCTGGACCATCTCGCCGGTCGCGATCAGCAGGTCGGACATGTGGGGAAGGGCGGTGGCGCGCAGCCGCCGCGAGGCGGGGACGTGCTGGCCCAGCTCGAACAGGTGCAGCCCGAGCCGGTACCCGTAGCCGCCGCGCTCCAGCATCCGGTGCGCCACCAGATCGGTGGCCAGGCGATGCACAGTGGCCTTCTTCAGACCGGTCTGGCGGGCGAGCTCGCTGAGCCCGATCTCGCCCGGTGCGCCGGCCACCGTGTCGAGGATGAGCAGCAGCCGGTCACCGACCGAGCGCTGCTCCCCCGCCTCGTCCGTGCTGATGCGCATCGCGCCACCTCGCGTCGCGGCCCGGTGTCACCCGGCGCCGACCATGTCCCGCCACCTGCGCCAGAACGCGCGCTGCTGGATCTCGTCCGCCGCGGTGAACGGACCGCCCGCGGCCTCCTTGTGGATGCCGCGCGAGATGTCCGACCACGGCGACTCGGCGGCGGTCGCGAACCCCTGCTGGCAGCTCTCGCAGGCCTCCATGTCGTCGGGGGTGGCCAGCCCGCCCGGCCCCTGGAAGGTCACGTACGAGTCGAGCCGGCGGGCCCGGACGGACTCGGGCTCGCCCTTGGTGGCCAGCGTCCACTGCGCGATGACGGTCCGCCCCGCGGACGTCGGCGTGATGGTGCGGACCACCACGCCCATGATGTCGTTGACGACGAGGTTCGGGAAGACCAGCAGGTTCCGGTCGGTCGTCGCGATCCGCTGGGCCCGTTCCGCATCGAACCGGCTCTCCAACTCGGCGCGGCGCGCCTCGACGTACTCCCGGTTCTCCTCCCCCATCGCCGGCGTCCAGCGCGCCACCGGCCGCGCCCACGGCCCCTCGACGGTGATCACGGCGTGGCCGTTGCCAAGGTCGCGGGCCTCGGTGGGCTTGCGCGGATCGAGGTAGGAGTCCTCGGTCGACTTGAGGTAGTCGAAGTAGGTGCGGTGCAGCGGGATCAGGTGGTAGCCGTCGAGGCTGTTCTCGACGAAGAGCTTCCAGTTCGCCTCCATCGAGTACTCGTGCACCCCCTCGACCACCTCCATCTCCGGGGACTGGTCGGCGACCAGGTCGAGGTACTCCCGCGCCTGCCCCAGGTACTCGGGCAGCCCGACGGCGTCGGGGTCGAAGCAGCAGAAGACGAACCCGCGGTAGACCTCGACGCGTGGCGGCGCGTTCAGCCCGAAGCGGGAGCGGTCGAACGCCGGGCCGTACCCGTCGGCGTCGGGCAGCCCGGTCAGCCGCCCGTCGCTGGCGTAGGTCCAGGCGTGGTAGAAGCACGACATCCCGCGCGCGTTGCCCTGCGGCACCCGGCAGAGCTGCGCACCCCGATGGCGGCACGCGTTGAGGAAGACCCGGACCTCACCGTCGCTGCCCCGCCACAGCACCAGCGGCCGGCCGGCGACGGTGCGGGCGCGGAAGTCGCCGGGGTCACCGACCTCGGAGACGTGCCCGACGTAGAGCCAGCACTTGTCGAAGATCGTCCGCTGTTCCTCGGCGAACACCGCGTCGTCGACGAGTGCGGCCCGGTCGACACGGAAGCAGCCGTCATCGGGCCGGTCGTCGACCATCCCCGCGGTGGCGGTGGCCGTGGTGGCGGGTTCGAGCAGTTCGGTCATGTCTCCAGCTCCTTCGCTAGGACGTCAGCAGCTCCAGCAGGGCTGCCGGGTTGTGCGTGCGGACGGCCGCGGCGAAGCCCTCCGGCAGCCCCGGGCCGTCGAGGAAGGCGACCGGGTCGGCCGGCATGAACGGGTGGTCGGTCCCCAGCACGACCCGGTCGGCGCCCACCACGTCGGCGAGGTGCCGGACCAGCGCGGGATCGAACAGCAGCGGGTCGTACCAGAGCCGGCGAGCCGACCGGGCGGCCGGCTCGGGCATCAGCTCGCGCAGCGCCGGCGTGGAGTCGCGCAGGAAGTCGATGCGGGGCAGCTCGGTGATCAGCGAGCCGCCACCGTGACTGGCCAGCAGCCGCAGCCCGGGGCGGGCCGCGATCGCACCGGTCGCGATGAGGCCGCCGATCGCCGTGCCGATGCTGGCCGGGAACAGGGCGCCGTTGGCCGCCATCGGGTGCGGGTAGTCCGCCGCAGCGGCACCCCCGACGGCGTGCACGAACACGAGCAGGCCCAACCGGGCGGCCTCGTCGAGGAACCCGGCCCACACGGGGGCGTGCAGCGCGGCGGTCGGCGGCTGCGCAGGCACCTCGACCCCGACCAGCCCGGCCGCCGCGATGTCGGCGAGCAGCGCCGCAGCACCGTCGGGATCGCGCAGCGGCACCACTCCCAGACCGGTGTAGAAGCCGTCGTGCGGCCCGATCTCCTCGGCGAGCCAGTCGTTGAAGGCGCGGGCGTAGGCGAGGCCGTCGCCGGCCGAGGCCCAGCCCGCGAACAGCTCGGGCATCGCCGAGAGCAGCTGCCCCGTCGCCCCCGCGGCCGCGGCGTCCACCCGGCGGGCGGCGAGGTCCCACGCGACCCGACGCACGGTGCGGAAGACCTTCCCAGCGACGAGGACGTCGCCGGTGGCCCCGGCGGGTTCGAGCCGAGCCCAGCGCGCATCGGACGCCACCAGCCGGTCGAGGAACGGTGTCCGCGGCGGGACGACGTGGGTGTGCAGGTCGAGCACGGCGACTCAGAGGATGATCGAGACGGTGCCGCCCGCCTCGACGATCCCGTGGTCGAGGGTCGCCACGCGTTCCCGCACCAGGAAGCCGTCCCCGTCGCGCGCGAGGACGTAGCGGTAGGCGCCGAGGAAGTGGTCGAGCTGGCCCAGCCGGGTGCGCATCACGTGGAAGTTGGCATGCACCACGACGTGCGGCCCGTCCTGCTCGGCACGCACGTTCGACACCAGCCTGCGGGTCCGCGAGTGCGGGCTCTCGGCATGCGCGTGCTTGCTCTTGAGGCGGGTGACGCGGCCGCCGAGGCGCAGGTGGTCGTCGTGGATGACCTGCAGGGTGTGCCGTGGGTCCAGGTGGTCCGAGCCGGGGGCGGGCACCCGGTAGATCACCTCGGGGTGCATGAGGGCGAACCAGTCGTCGAGCCGCCAGTCGTCGAGCAGGGCGGCCTCGAGGTAGAGGAACTGCTCCGCCTCGTGCACCAGCTCGGCCGTCGTGGGTTTCGCGAGCGCGCCGGTCATCGGTCCTCCTGCTCCGTCACGGTGGTCAGCAACACCTCGGCCAACCCGTCCGGGTCGGCGAGGAACGGGCTGTGCGAGCCGTCGATCCAGGTCGGCTCGCGGCCGAGCCGGGCGCGCGCTGTCTCCGCCGCCCACGCCGCGGAGACGGCGCGATCGGCGCGGCAACCGACGTAGTGCATCGGCACGTCCGGGTAGGTGGTCAGGGGAGTGGTCTCGGCGATCGGGGCGGGCGACTGCGGGCGCAGCTGCGCGGCCGCCCACTCCGCCGTCGACGGCACGCAGTCGTGGTAGAAGAGCTCGGCCGCCACGTCGACCGGCCAGACGGACCGGCCGTGCTCGTCGCGGCCCTGCTTCGGCAGCGCCTCGGTGTAGAACCACTCGGCCATCGGGCGGCCGGCGCCGAGCTGCTGCTTCCACGACCGGCCGGGGTCGGGGAGCAGCGCGGCGAGGAACACCAGCGCCGCCACCGGCACCCGCTCCGGTACGAGCGGGATGGCCAGCCCGGCCAGCGAGTGCCCGACGACGACGTCGCGACCCGGTTCGCGCACCGCCGCCGCGATCACATCGGCGTAGCGGTCGGCGCCGGCGTCGAGCTCGTCCGAGGGCAGGGTCACGGCGGTGGCCCTGTGCCCGCGGCGCTCCAGCGCGGCGATCTGGTCCGCCCAGCACCACGGACCGTGCCAGCCGCCGTGCACCAGCACGACGTGGGTCATCGCGACGCGCCCTGTCCCTGCGCCGCCTGCTTCTCGGCGAGGGTCTGGCCGCCGACGAGCACCTCGGTGACCGGCACCTCGACGATCCACACCCGCACCGACGCCTCGGGCACGGCGAGCGCGTCGGCCGCAGCGGCGGAGACCGCGCGGATCAGGGCGTCCTTCTGGTCGGTGGTCCGGCCCGCGCCCAGGTTGACCTGGATGAACGGCATGGTGCGCTCCTAGTGATCGGCGCCGAGGGTGACGCTGCCGAGACCGCTGAGAGTCGCGGTGACGGTGCTGCCCGGCGTGAGCGGGACGGGGGCGGTCAGGCCCCCGGACAGGACGACCCAGCCGGCCTCGAGCCGGCGGCCGACCTCGACGAGCCGGTCGGCCATGAACGCGACGGCGGCGGCGGGATGACCCATCACGGCCGCCCCGGCGGCGGACTCGACGACCCGGCCGTCGACCTCCAGCACGCAGCCGGCGAGCGCGAGGTCGCCGGTCGGCGCGACGAGGTCGTCCCCCAGCGCGAACGCGGCCGAGGACGCGTTGTCGGCCACCGCGTCGAGGTGGGTGAACCGGAACCCCTCGTACCGGCTGTCGATCACGTCGAGCGCCGGGCAGACGTAGCGGGTGGCGGCGAGGACGTCGGCGACGGTCACCCCGGGGCCCTCCAGCGGCTCGCCGAGGACGAACGCGATCTCCGGCTCCACCCGGGGATGGATCATCTCCTTCAGCGACAGTCGGGTGCCCGACCGGCGCACCATCCCGCTGGTGACGAGCCCGTACAGCGGCGTGTCGACGCCCATCGCGAGCTGCTTGGCACGGCTGGTGAGGCCGAGCTTGCCGCCGACGAGCCGCTCGCCCCGGCCGAGCCGAAGGTCAACCAGCGCGCTCTGCACGCGGTAGGCGGTCGCGGTGTCGGCGAGGCCGTCGCCGGTCAACGGCGCGACCGGCGTGCAGCGCGTCGCCGCGTCGTCGAGCCGGCCGGCCCAGGTTCGCACGTCGCTCATGCCGCCCGCTCCCGACCGGCGCTGAACGCGACCCCGACGTGGCCGAGGTGCTCGAAGTCGGCGCGGACGGTGTCGCCCGGCTGCATGTCTACAGCGCGCGTGCAGGTCCCCGGCATGATCAGGTCACCGGCGCGCAGGCTCCCACCGCTGCCGGCGATGGTGGTGGCCAGCCAGGCGACCGCCTGTGCCGGGTTGCCGAGCACCGCGCCGCCGGCGCCGGTCTCGACGATCTCCCCGTTGCGCCGCAACACGACACCCATGAGGCGCGGGTCGAGTCCGGCGATGGGGGTTCGAGTGCCGCCGAGCACCACCCTGGCCGAGGAGGCGTTGTCAGCCACGGTGTCGACGATCCCGATCCGCCAGTCGGTGATCCGGGAGTCGATGATCTCCAGTGCGGGGAGTACGAACGCGGTGGCGGCCAGCACGTCGGCCACGGTCACCCCGGGGCCCTGCAGGGGCCGGTCCAGGACGAACGCCAGCTCCGGCTCGACCCGCGGCGCGATCAGGGCGTCGACGGGCAACGGGGTCCCCTCGGGGTGGAACATCGACCCGAAGAGGTGGCCGAAGTCGGGCTGGTCCACACCGAACTGCTGCTGCATCACCCGCGCGGTCAGGCCGACCTTGTGTCCGCGCACCGCGTCGCCCTCCGCGACGCGCAACCGCGTCACCTCGAGCTGGATGCGGTAGGCGTCGGCGATGTCGGCGTCCGGGTGCCGGTCGCTGATCGGGCGGATCGGGGCCGCGCGCAGCTCGGCCTCGCGGAGTTCCGCGGCGAGCCGTCGGACATCCTCTTCGGTGAGTGACATGCGCTCAGCGTCGGGGCCGCCGCGGCGGCGGTCAGCCGATCGGTCCGCCGAGTGGACTGCTCGGCGTCACCTCGGGGTCCGCAGGACATCCACGAGGAGCGACTCGTCGATCCCCGCCCGCACGACGCTGATCTGCCCGGTGCGTTCCAGCACAACGCACCCGACGTCGGCCCGGTCGCCGATGCCGCCCAGGCGCAGCAGCTGGCGGATCTCATCCTCGGCCACCCGCGCGCGACGCATGGCATCGCGGCGCAGATCCGGCCCGAGCATCAGAAGCACCGGTTCCCGGTCGAGCAGGCGGCGGACCGGCCGGAACCTGTGCCCAGTGCCAGCGCCCGCTGCGCGAGCCGACTTCCACTCCGCGGCTCCGACGCCATCGCCGTCGCCGCCCCATCACCACGATCCTTACCACCGACCGCCGCCACTTCAGCGTGGTCCACCCCGAACACATCGAGGTCGACATCCTGCCGTAGCCGAGCAAGGATCGAAACGGAGCTGGAGGTCGACATTACTGGTCGCAGCCAGCAACGCCAGCAGGCAGAGGACGGCTATCAGCCAGTCCAGTACCACCTCGCTCAGCCCACCAGCGCCACGGCTCGGGTCGGACCGCCGTGAGCTCCCTGGAGCTTGAGCGGGAAGCCGACGAAGGTGAACCGGGTGTTCACAATCTTGTCGAGGTTCGCCAGGTTCTCGTAGTGGGTGATGTGCTCACGGCGGCACATCATGTGGCACGGGTAGCTGGTGCTCGCGGGGTTGTCGGGCGTCGGGCTGTCGACGCCGAACGTCTTGATCCCCTTCTCCACGATCCATTCGCTGGCCGACGCGCCGAGCCCCGCGAACTCGCTGAGGTAGCGTTTGTCGCCGTTGTACCGGTTCCAGGTCGCGGTGTGGAAGAGCACGATGTCGCCGCGCCGCACGTCCACCGGCGAGTCGGCGACGATCCGGTCGAGGTCCTCGGCGGTGATGTCGGTCTGGGGCTTGAACTCGGTGACGTCGAGGCACACGGCGGTGCCGTAGAACAGGTCCAGCGACATCTTCTCGATGGTCTCGGCGGACGGGTCCGGGTCGAGGTGGGAGAAGGAGTCGACGTGGGTGGGCCCGTTGTCGTTGAGCATGAACCCGGTGGTCTGGAAGGAGAACCCGCTGTCGAAGCGCGGGGCGGTCTCCTCGTGCGTGGCGTGGTCGAACTGCACGGTCTTCAGGTGGCCCGGGTAGACCTTCATGCCCTCGTAGATGTCCTGGGACAGGTCGATCAGCTGCATGGTCGGCTCCTCAATACATCACGACGCCTGCGGTCACGTTCATGTCCTCGCCGGTGATCGACGCCGCGGCGTCGGAGGCGAGGTAGGCGCACGCCGCCGCCACCTCCCCCGCCACGACGAGCCGCCCGAGCGGCGACGCCCCGGTGAAGGCGGCGAGCGCCTCGGCCGCGCTGATGCCGCGCGCGGCAGCCTGGCGGGCGATCACGTCGTCGATGCGGGGGCCGGCCACCGCGCCCGGGCAGACCGCGTTGACGCGGATGCCGTGCGGGCCCAGCTCCACTGCGAGCGTCCGGACCAGGCCGATCACGCCCATCTTCGCGGCCGCGTAGGGCGTGCGGCCGTGCAGCGGGCGCTTGCCCGTCATCGACGAGACGCCGATCATGCTGCCCTCCCCCGCCGCGATCAGCGCCGGGGCGAACGCGCGGAAGGTGAGGAACACCCCGTCGAGGTCGGTGGCGACGCAGTCGCGCCAGTCGGCGAGCGCGATCTCGTGCAGCGGCGCAGTCGGCCCGGCGATCCCGGCGTTGGCGACGACGGTGTGCACCGTCCCGAGCTCCATCGCGGCGGCGGCCATGTCCGCCACCGACGCCTCGTCGCGGACGTCGCACGCCAGCGCGAGCGCGGTGCCCCCGCCGGCCTCGACGTCGTCGACGGTCTCCTTCAGCGTCGCGGGGTCGCGTGCCGTGACGGCCACGGCGAACCCCGCGGCACCGAGCGCGACGGCGATGGCGCGCCCGATGCCACGGTTGGCCCCGGTGACGACGGCGACGCGCACGCTCACCGCGACACCCCCGCACGCAGACCCCGACTCGCGCGCATCGTCACCCCGACTCGCGGGACTTCGCGGCGCGGATGGCCGCGCGCAGGCGGTCCGGGGTGATCGGCAGCTCCGTCACGCGGACCCCGAGGTGCGCCAGTGCGTCGTTGACCGCCACGTTGATCGCCGCGGGCGCCATCATCCGGCCGCCCTCGCCACCACCCTTGATGCCGTGCAGCGTGTACGGCGACGGCGTCTCGTGGTGGCCGATCTTCAGCTCCGGCACCTCCATCGCCGACGGGATGAGGTAGTCGAGGTAGCTGGAGGTGAGCAGCTGCCCGTCGTCGTCGTAGACGAACTCCTCGTAGAGCGCCGTGCCTATACCCTGCGCGGTACCGCCGACGATGTGGCCGGCCAGCGAGCGCGGGTTCACCAGGGTGCCGCAGTCGTGCACGGCGGCGTAGGCGAGGAACGAGACGCTGCCGGTCTCGAGGTCCACCTCCACCACGGGCACGTGGCAGGCGTGGCCCATGAACGGGTAGAAGACGCCGAGGTCCTTGCGGTCGGCCGAGGGCATCGTCGTGTACGGGTGGTCGAAGACCTTGGAGTCCTCGAGCCCGCTCTCCATGTCCTCGGGGAAGCTGTGCTTGAACAGGTGCAGCATCACCGCGATGTCGGCGAGGCTCTTGCGCTGCTCGGGCACGCCCTTGACCTGGAAGCCGCCGTCCACCCACTCCATGTCGTCGGGGTTGGCCTCCAGCAGGTGCGCGGCCGCGCGCAGCGCCTTCGCCTTGATCTTCGCGGTGGCGCCCTCGACGGCACCGGCGAGCATCACCGTGGTGCGCGAGCCGCCCGGACCCGTGGCGGGCAGGCCGTTCTTGCTGCCCTGGTAGACGATCGCGACGTCGTGCGGGTCGCAGTCGAACTCCTCCGCGACGAGCTGCGCCACCATCGTCTCCGGGGAGTTGCCCCAGAACGCGCAGGAGTACAGCGTGGCGGTGATGCCGCCGGTGGCGTCGACCTTGAGCGTCACGCTCTCCGGCATCGACGTCACCGGCGCACCGGGCTCGTCGAACCAGAACCAGAACTCGGTCGCGGAGAACACCGAGCGCTCCTGCGCGGTGATCAGCCCGATGCCGATGCAGCGGCCCTCCTCGCGGGCCTTCGCCTGCTCGGCGCGCCAGTGCTTGTAGTCCGAGAGCTCCAGCGCCTTGTCCAGGACGCCGTCGTAGTCACCGGAGTCGTAGACGTTGCCGGTGGGGATGAAGTGCGGGAACTCGCGGATGAAGTTCTGACGCCGGATCGCGACCGGGTCGAGGTCGAGCTCGCGGGCGGCCTTGTCCACCATCTGCTCGAGCATCCAGTTGTTCACCTCGGAGCCGAAGCCGCGGTAGGCGCCCTGCTGGTTCTTGTTCGTCATCGCCGCACGCACCCGGTAGCGCACGCTCGTCATCGCGTACGGGCCGACGACCTGGGCGAGGGCGTTGCCGTGGTGGCCGACGCCGAACTGGATGTAGGCGCCGTAGTCCTCGACGGTGTCGATGTCGATGCCGCGGATGGTGCCGTCGCGCATCATGGCCAGGCGCACGTCGTACACGCGGTCGGAGCCGTGGTGGTCGCAGTTGGAGATGTTGTCGACGCGGTCCTCGAGGTACTGCACGGGATGCCCGACCTCGCGCGAGCACATCCCGGCGATCACCGCGGGCTTGGTGGCGAACAGCTTCGAGCCGAAGCTGCCGCCGGCCGGGACGGGGCGGATGTCGAGCTTGTTGGCCGGGATCTTCATCGTGCCGGCCACCATGAACAGGTAGCTGGTGAAGCTCAGCGAGTTGGTGTGCACGGTGAGCTCGCCGGTGGCGTGGTCGAAGTCGGCGAGCGCGCCGACGGTCTCCAGCGGCTGGCCGCCCGAGCGGTGCCAGCGCAGCCGGTCGGTGACGATCACATCGGCCTCGGCGAAGTCCCTTTCCACGTCCCCGAAGTCGAACGTGCGCTCGTAGGCGCAGTTGGAGCCCAGGTCGTCGTGGACGAGCGGCGCCCCGTCCGCCAGCGCCCGTTCCGGGTCGACGACGGCGGGCAGCGGCTCGTACTCCACGTCGATCAGCGCGAGCGCATCCTCGGCCAGGTAGCGGCTGTCGGCCACCACCACGGCGACGCCCTCGCCGACGTAGCGCACCTTGTCCACGGCGAGGCAGCGCCAGGTGTGTTTGGCCGGGTCGGGCCCGAAGTCGGGCAGCGGGTCGCACAGCTGCGCGGCCTGTGCACCCGTGATCACGGCGTGCACACCCGGGGCGGCGAGCGCCTCGGCGGCGTCGATGCCGGTGATCCGGGCGTGGGCGTGCGGGCTGCGCAGCACGGCGGCGTGCAGCATGCCGGGCACCGTCATGTCACCGATGTAGCCGCCGCGCCCGCGCAGGAACTTGGGGTCCTCGACGCGGCGGATCGACTGCCCGACCCACTTGCGGTTCTCCTTGTGCGTGCGGACGGGCGGTGCGTCCGGGCGGTCCATCGTGGTCATGCCTGGGCTCCGGTCGTCTCGGCAGAGTCGGCCTTCATCCGCGCCGCGGCGGCGCAGACGGCCTCGGTGATGAACTGGTAGCCGGTGCACCGGCAGAGGTTGCTCGCGATGCCCTCGCGCACCTGGTCGTGCGTCACGTCGGGGTTCCCCTCGATGATCTCGCAGGCGCGCATGAGCATCCCGGGTGTGCAGTAGCCGCACTGCAGACCCTGCTTGTCCCAGAACTCGTCCTGCAGCGGGTGCAGCTCCGCGCCCTTGGCCAGCCCCTCGACGGTGCGGATCTCCGCGCCGTCGACCTGCACCGCGAACGTGGTGCAGGAGCGGATGCTCTCGCCGTCGCGCAGCACCGTGCAGGTGCCGCAGACGCCGTGCTCGCAGCCGACGTGGGTGCCGGTGAGCCCGAGGTCCTCGCGCAGCACGTCGACGAGCAGCTTGCGGGGCTCCACCGACACGGTGGACGTGCGGCCGTTGACGGTCAGGGTGACGTCGTGGCGATCCATGCCGCTCACCTCCGGTCCCCGGCGCGGGAGAGCGCCAGCTCGATGCCACGGCGCAGGTAGCTGCGCGCGATGTCGGTGCGGGTCTCGCGGCCGCCGTGCACGTCACCGGCCGGCGAGAGCCCGGCGACGGCGGCGTCCACCGCCGCCCGGATCGAGGCGTCGTCCGGCACGGTGCCGGTCAGCGCCTCCTCGGCCGCGGTGGCCCGCACCGGGACGGGGGCGACCCCGCTCAGCGCGATCGACGCCCGCGCCACCGTGCCGCCGTCCAGCTCGACGACCGCCGCGACGCCGACGAGGGCGAAGTTGCCGTGCGTGCGCGCGAACTCCACGAAGGCGTGGCCCCCCGCGCGACGCGGGATGCGCACCTCGGTGAGGATCTCGCCGGACCCGATCGCGGTCGAGAACGGGCCGGTGAAGAAGTCGGCGGCCGCGACCGTGCGCGTGCCGCCCAGGCCGGCCAGGACGAGCTCGGCGTCCAGGGCGAGCACGACGGCGGGCAGCTCGGCGGCCGGGTCGGCGTGGGCGATGCTGCCCCCGACCGTGCCACTGTTGCGGATGGGCGGGTGCGCGACGTAGCCGAGCGCCTCCGCCAGCAGCGGCGCGCCGACCGCGATCTCGGGCGCGTGCTCGGCGTGCGACTGGCGCACCATCGCGCCGATCACCAGCGTGTCGCCCTCGGTCCGGATCCGCGTCAGCTCCTCGATGCGGCGCAGGTCGATCAGGTAGGCGGGCTGGGCGAGCCGGAAGTTCATCAGCGGCACCAGGCTCTGCCCGCCGGCGAGGGCCCGGGCGTCGTCGTCGGCGTGCGCGCCCAGCAGCTCGACGGCCTCCGCCACGCTCGTCGGCGCGGCGTACTGGAACGGGGGCGGTTTCACGGCGACCTCCTTGTCGTCCGCGCCGCGGCCGGGACGTGCAGCCGCGGGCGCGGTGTCGATCGTGACGAGTCCGCTCACCGGCGGACCATGTGTGGTCACCCAGAACAACCGCGGATGTGCTGGGCAGGCCCACAGACCCGGGCGGGAACTAGGGAGCCTCGACCTGCACGATGTCGCGCACCGTCAGCGCGAGCTGGAGATCCAGCCGGGTGTCGCTGCGCCGGAGGCTGCGGCCGGTGAGCTTCTCGATGCTGGCGATCCGGTAACCCACCGTGTTGGGGTGCACCACGAGCGCCCGTGCCGTGGCCGAGGTGGAGCAGCCTGCGGCGAGCCACGCCCGCAGGGTGGGGAGCAGGTCGCCGCCGCGCTGGCCGTCGTGGGCCACGACGGGGCGCAGCAGGTTCCGCGCGAACCGGCGCAGCGTGTCGGGCGCGCCCTCCTCCAGCAGGAACGCCGCCAGGCCGAGATCCCGGACGTCGACGAGCCCCCCGGGACGGGCCGTGCGCCGCAGCCGCACCGCTCCCCGGGCCACGCGGTAGGCCGACCCGTGGTCGGCGAGGCCGTCGGCCACCGGCCCGATCGCGATGGTCGCGGTGCGCTCGGGCAGGGCCAGCTCGACCTGCGCGAGGACGCCGCGCAGCACGTCGTCGAGACCGGGACCGTCGGGGAACAGCAGGACGTGGACGTCCTCGTGCGGCCCGACCAGTGGCGGCGTGGCCTGCCGCGCGGCCGCGCGCACGACCTCGGCCAGCCGGGGCGTGGGCCCGGGCGGGTCGAGCGCGAGCACCGCGACGACGTGGGGGCGGTCGAGATCGTGGCCCAGCGCCGCCGCCCGGTCCAGCACGCCCTGCGGGTGCTGCGGCCCGCCCGGGTGCAGCAGGTCGCCGATCAGGTCGCCCGACAGCCGCTCCTCGACGTCCACCAGGTGCTGGTGCTTGAGCACCTCCAGCGCCACGACCAGCGCGAACCGCTCGATCACCCGGCGCTCCACCGGGGCCGGCGCCGCGCGCGGGTTGGTCACCCACAGCCGCGCGGCCAGCTCGCCGCCGACCACCACCGGCGCCACCCAGACGCCGTGGGCGCGCCCGACGGGATGGCCGACGGCCGACGCGCCGGGGCGGCCCGAGCGGTCGAAGCGCACCTCCACCACCTCGTTGTGGCGGGCGAGCGTGTCCAGCGCCGCCCGGACCGGCCGGCGCCGACGCGCGGCCTCGTCCGGAGGAGCGCGGTAGCCGGTGGCGGGCGCGCGGGCGAGCACCCGGCTGTGGCGGTCCTCGACGGTCACGGACGCGCCGAGCGTGTCGGCCAGCGCGGCGACCAGCCCGGCCAGGCCGACCTCGTCGAGCACCAGCCGCATGAGCGCGCGGTGCTGCCGTTCCGCCCAGTCGGTGACCGCGCGGCTGCGCTGCAGCTCGGCGTTGGTCCGCGAGAGCTCGGTGATCACGTTCTGCTGGTCGTTGCGCAGCCGCGCGGCCTCGCACGCCAGCGCGGCCTGGTCGGCCAGCAGCTCGACGAGCTCCACCTCCGGGGCACCGAACTCCCGGGCGGCCACGGAGTAGGCGACGACCACCCCGAGGGTCCCGGCGGCGGGGGCGTGCAGCGGCGCCGCGATCAGCGCCCGGTACCCCTGCTTGGGCGCGAGGTGCCGCAGCCGCCCGTACCTCACCGCGTTCCCGACGTCGGACACGGCGACGGTCCGGCCCGCCCGGTAGGCCTCGGCGGCGGGCGAGTCCAGGTTCGGGCCGGCCGGGTGGATGAGCAGCGACCCGGTGTCGCTGACGAGGGCGACGTAGTCGCGCGAGAGCCCCCACGAGCCGGCGACCCGCAGGTGCTCCTCGCCGGGCTCGGCCAGCATCACGGCGCAGTACTCGAACCCGATCAGCGCACAGGCCTGCTCGGCGACCCGGGCCAGCACGCCGTCCAGCGGCTCGGCGGCGTTGACGGCCCGCGCGATCTCCCCCACCGCGCTCATCCACGAGCGCAGGGTCGACGGCGCCTCCGGTGAGCCCACCCCAGCACCGTGACGCGGCGGTGCCGGAGCCGCAAGGGGCCGAACGCCTTCTTCCGCGACGCCGGCCATCAGCCGTGGTGCGCGGCCCGGTGCGCGGCGAGCGCGTCGAGCCCGAAGTCGGCCTCGGGGTCGCGCCAGACGGAGTGGGCGTGGTTGGCACCGCGCGCGGTGTCGTCCCACTCCAGCAGCAGCCGCGGAGCCTGCAGACGGTAGTAGTGCGGCGCCCCGGGCCCGGTCGGCCCGGCCCAGGCGAAGTGCACCGCGTCCTCGTCGAGCGGCGGGGCGAGGCCGTCCGGCACGCGGCCCAGGTAGGCGGCCAGCAGGGCGCGCAGGATCTCGCGCTGGCCGGTGTCCAGCGCGGTGGCCGGGATCCCCTTCGGCCCGGCGGTCAGCGCCAGTCGCCGGTGGTCGTCGGCGTCGAAGCCGGACGCCTCCTCCGCCGCCCGGCTCATCCCGGTGATCCGCTCGTGCAGCCGCTGCTCGGTGAAGTGCGTGCGCCAGATGTCGGGCAGCAGGATCATCTCGTCGCCGTCGGAGATGCGGGTGCGGTTGCCGCCGACGATGTCGCTCGGGGCACGGTCGAGCAGCACGGCGCGGGCGGCGGCCTCGGGCGACAGCGACCGCACCAGCTCACGCGCCAGGTCCTCCACCCGGCCCAGCGGCCGCAGCAGCCCGTCCCCGACCAGCGGCGACGACGCGGGGTCGGCCCCGAGGAAGCACGGCGTGGTGGAGCGGACGGCCCCGTCGATCACGAGGACGTTGAGCGAGACGTGGTGGCCGCCGAACCGCCAGCCCCACGCCCCGGCCGGGCCCGGCTCCCCGAAGACCCGCAGGTAGTAGAGGCCGGGGTCCCGGCCCCGCTCCCGCCCCCAGTCGACGGCGAAGTCCTCGACGTGGTCCAGGACGTTCTCCAGGCCCATGATCGTGGCCACGGTGCCGTACCCCGCGGTGGACGTCCCGGCCGCGACGAGCTGCATGGCCCTGCTCTGCTGGGCGGGGCGCTGCGCACCGACGGGGACGCCGCCGTGGTCGGTCGGGGTGTAGAACCAGCGCAGGCGTTCGGCGTCGGTCTCCGGGTCGGCGCCGGGGGCCGGCCAGTGGGCGAGCACGCGCTGATCCGGGTCGAGCACGTCCAACCAGGCCCGGGCGGCGACGGCCATGCGCGTCGCGACGGCGAGCGGAGCGGGTGTCGTGGTCATGCCATGCCCCTCTCGGCGGCGGCGAGCGCTTGACGGATCGCGGCGCGCAGCAGCGCCGGCTCGTGGGTGGGGTCCATCGAGGCGATCAGGGCGAGCCCGGCCCGCGACAGGTGCCGGGCCAGCAGCGTGGCCGCGGCCGGAGCGTCGCCCTCGCGGCACAGCCGGGCGAGCTCGCCGTGCTCGCGGGCCCCGAGGGTCCAGCCGCTGCCCTCCCGGCCGACGTAGACCTTGCGGTACCGGCCGGTGTGCTCGGCCCACAGGGCCATCGAGCTCAGCATCCGCGGCCCGGCATGGGCCACCAGTCCCATGTGGAACCGGTGGTGCAGGCCCTCCCACACGTCGAAACCCCGGCCCTCCGCCGCGGCCACCGCGTCGACGAGCCGGTCGAGCTCGTCGAGGTCGGCGGCGCTGAAGCGCGGCACGCTCAGCCCGAGGGCCAGCGTCTCGGTGGACACGCGCAGCGCGTAGAGGTGCTCGACCTCGTCCACGGACAGGTCGGTGGCTCGGGCCCGCTGGTTGACCTCCACCTCGATCAGGCCCTCGCGCTGCAGCAGCCGGAAGGCCTCGCGCACGGGCCCCCGGCTGACCAGGCGCTCCTTCGCGATCCGGGCCTGCGAGAGGTCCGCGCCGGGGGCGATGTCACCGGAGAGAATGCGCCCGCGCAGGTCCGCGTGGATGACGTCGGTGGCGTCGCGGCCACCCGGGACGACCAGCGGCCGGGTCACCGACTCCTCGTGCACCGGACTGATCATCCCGGACGCCACGACGCGCGTCATCGCCCGGGACCGTACAGGCCGAAGATCAACCGTGGGTCGCCCGGCCGGAAGGTGCCGGTGAACTGGGAGCTGTCACCGATATCCCGGTTGCGCTCGAGCAGCCGGGAACCGAGCGTGAGCTGCGCGGCCTCCCACGCGGCGAGGGCCGCGGGCACGTCGCCGCCCGCGGCCTCGAGCGCGGCGGCGAGGACCCACCCGTCCTCGACCGCCTTCGCCGTGCCGGCCGCGGCGTGCGGGCGGACGGCGAACGCGGCGTCGCCGATCAGGCAGGCCCGGTCGAACACCATGCGCGGCACGCCGATGTCGAACACGGCCTGGACGAACGGCTCCCCGATGCGCGCAACGACCTCCGCGATCGGGGGTGCGAGCAGCGCCGCCGCCGAGCACCGCAGCTCGTCGACCAGCTCGTCGCGCACCGAGCCCGGGGGCAGCGACACCGGCCGCGGCTGCCCGTCGCGGTCGGTGAGGAAGGCGGCCAGGTCGGGCTCTGCCACGTTGCGGTACCAGACCATGTTGACCAGGCGTTCCCCGACGTCGACCGCCCCGTCGGGCCCGGGTATCGGGTAGACCAGGACGTGGCTGTCGGACAGGACCTGGTAGGTCAGCGCGTCGTGCACCGCGTCGAACGTCGGTCCGTCGAGTTCCCGCTCGGGCACCGTCCCCCGCCACGCGACGTAGCCCGCGTAGCGCGCCTCGACCTCGGGCAGCAACGTCGACCGTCCGACCGAACCGATCCCGTCGGCGCAGACGAGCAGGTCGGCCCGTACGGCACCGCCGTCGGCGAAGCACACCTGCACGCCCGTGCCGTCCGTGGCGAAGGACGTCACGTCCCGGCCCAGCCGGTACCGCTCGGTGCCGATCGCGTCGAGCAGGGTCCGGTAGATCGTGTTCCAGGAGGAGAAGCGGTACAGGTGGCGCTGGGAGTGCCGGACCGAACCGTCGCGCTCGAGGAAGCGGATCCAGTCGGTGCTGGAGGTGATCCGCCCGACCGGGATCCCCAGGCGTTCCACTGGGTAGCGCAGGGTCTCGGGCAGCACGGCGATGCCCGCGCCGCGCGCCTGCAGCGTCTCCCGCGATCGCTCGTACACCGTGACGTCGCAGCCGATGTCGCGCAGCAGCAGCGCGGCGGTGAGCCCGCCCAGCGAGCCCCCGACGACCGCGACGGCGGGCATGGCCGCCGCCGTCGTCGCGCTCAAGGACGGCCGAAGGTGGCGATCGAGTCGACGGTGAGCTCGAACAGCACCCGGCGCTCCTCGCGGCCCGGGTCGCGCAGAGCGTAGGCGCCCGGGTCGCCGGTGTACTTGTGCCAGATCCGGTCGAGCTGGGCCGTGACGCGCTGCCCCTCCACCGGGTCGTCCTCGGAGATCTCCCGGCTGACCGTGGCCTTGATGCTGATCCAGTGGTAGGCGTTGGCCGGGTTCATCAGCAGGAACGTGGCCTCCGGGGCCTTGCGCAGCCAGTCGACCTTCCTGCGGTGCGTGGCCAGGTTGAGCAGCACGGTGTCGCCCTCGTAGTCGAACCAGACCGGCGTCAGGTTCGACCGGCCGGTGCCCCCGGTGACGGACACGACCGCCGTGACCGGATCGTCGATCAGCTGTTTGTAGATCGGGTCGAGGTCGCCGAGGCTCGAGACCGAGGCCCGGTCGCCGACCTCGAACTGGCCCGGCTGGGTGCCCTCGGAGACGTCCCGGAACTTGGCCACTGTGATCGCCATCGTTGGCTCCCTCAGATCGACACACGAACTGCTGACACTTCGGCAGAAGCTAGGCGCGCGCGAACGACATGTCCAGGCTGTGAACAGAGCATTCTCCAACGCTACGGTGAGACCATTCGCTAAGTGTCAACACTTGAGGTGGAGACGTGGAGCCGACCACGACCCGCGGGCTGGCCGCCGCACTCGCCGACGGGCTGCTCGCCGCGGGCGTCCGACGCATCTTCGGGGTCCCCGGCGGGGGACCCAACCTCGACGTGATCGGCGCCGCGGCCGAGCGCGGCATCGGCTTCGTCCTCACCCACGGCGAGACGGCCGCCTGCATCGCCGCATCGACCTACGGCCGGCTGACCGGGACACCCGGCACCGCGCTCGTGACCCGGGGACCCGGCCTGACCAGCGCGGCCAACGGTCTCGCTCAGGCAACCCTCGACCGGGCCCCGCTGCTCCTGGTCAGCGACACCGTCCCGGCGTCCACGGCGGACCGCACCGCGCACCAGCGACTGGACCAGGTCGCCGCCGCGGCACCGCTGACGAAGTGGAGCGGCACGCTCGGCTACGGCGGGGCGGCGGCGGTGGCCGAGGCAGCGGCCCGGCTGACCCTGCGCTCCCCGGCTGGGGCCGTGCACCTGGCGTTCGACCCGACGACCGCCGGTGACCTTCCGCCGGAACCGACGGCCCCTCCCGTCGTCGATCCGGAGCACATGACGGACGCACGCAGCCTGGTGGCCGCCGCGCGGCGTCCGGTCGTCCTCGTGGGGGTCGACGCGATCCCCGACGGGGCCGCCGTCCGCCGAGCCCTGGCGGGTCTCGAGTGCCCGGTGCTGGTCACCTACGCGGCGAAGGGCGTGGTGCCCGAATCCTGGCCGACCTTCGCCGGACTGTTCACCGGCGCCGCCGTCGAACAGCCGCTGCTCGCGGAAGCGGACCTGGTCGTCGGGATCGGGCTGGACACGGTCGAGGCAATTCCGGGGCCGTGGTCGGCCCGGGCCGCGGTCGTCCTCGTCCACTCGCACCCCGCCGCGACCGCCTACTTCGGCGATCCCTTGTTGCTCGTCGGCCCTTACACCACTCTTCTGCCCGCCGTCCTGGAGGATGTCGCACCGGACTGGCCGCCCGGCGCGGGGCGCCGCATCCACGACAGCGTCTTCGACCGGCTCGGCGCTCATCCCCCCGCCGGGCCCGGCACCCTCACCCCGCTCGACCTGGTGCGCACAACCCGTGCGGCGCTCGGCGACGTCCTGCTCACCGTCGACGCCGGCGCGCACATGCTCGCCACGATGCCGCTGTGGGCCACGGACGGTCCGGACCCCGTCCTGATCTCCAACGGCCTGTCCACCATGGGGTTCGCCCTACCCGCGGCGATCGGAGTCGCGCTGGCGCGCCCGGGACGCCGGGTCGCCTGTCTGACGGGTGACGGCGGGCTCGGCATGGCCATCTCCGAGATCGAGACGCTCGCCCGCCTGGCCCTCGACGTCACCATCATCGTGTTCAACGACGCGGCGCTCACCCTCATCGCGCTCAAGCAGCGCGACGCTCAGGGCGGCACCCCAGCCGTCACCTACGCGCCGACGGACTTTGCCGCGGTCGCCGGCGCGATGGGCGTGCCCGGTGTCGTCGCCGGAAACGTCGACGAACTGCGCCGCACACTGGAGTCGGTGCCGCACGGGCCGCTGCTGGTCGACGCGCGGATCGACCCCGGCCCCTACCTCCATATCATCGACACGATCAGGGGCCGATAGCACGCGCGCCCGCAACCGGAATCCAGCGACCGAGCCGCCGGATGCACGCCGGCGACCACGTCCGCTTCGAGGTCATCAACGGAGACCACGACACCACCCCGCGACGCCGCAAGCTCGACTGGCTGGGCAGCGTCAGCACCGGCGAACACACCCTGAGCGAGCGCCTCAAGGACGACGTCCGCAACGGAATGGGCCGCCGAGCTGAGTGAGATCCTCGTCGACGCCGGCCCCCTCATCGCCGGCTTCGACGACACCGATGTCTGGCACGAGCAATGCTCACGGCTCCTCGAGACCCTGCCCGGACCGCTCCTCGTTCCGGCGACCATCGCCGCCGAGGTCTGCTACATGATCAGCCGCTACAACTTCGGGTCCCCAGTGCCATCAACGCCACCGCCTCGCCGGCTTTCGCGTCGAGTTCCTGGTCGGGCAGGTGCCCGAGAACCCGGTGCGCGTCACCGACCAGGCCATCCACCAGTTCAGCCCGGGCAGCGGCGTCGTCCCAGGCGATCCGCGGTTTCCCCGGATCGCCGTAGTCGTGAGCCGTCGTGTGCTCGGCGATCACCGCGGCGGCGCCGGGGACCTCGCGGGCGACCCGGCGGACCGCGGCGATCAGCTGGGTGACGGTGTCCTGGGTCGCGACCGCGTCGTCCAGCACCGTGGAGTCCAGCGCTCGGCGGGTCTTCCCGGTGAGTACCCCCGTCTCGGCGACCACGGTCCTGACCGCCTCGAAGATCCGGTTCGGGCGCTCACTACGGGAGAGCCCGCGGCGCCAGTAGGTCAACGTCGTCGGGTGAAACCCCGGGTCGGTGACCGCGAGCCCGCACGCGGCCTTCCAGCGCAGATCGAAGGTCAGCGCCTCGGTCGCTTCCCTGTCCGAGAGCCCGTGCAGGGTCTGCAACACGATCACCGAGGCGACCACCTCGACCGGAACCGACGGACGGCCGCGGCCTGTGGCGAACAGGTCCGCGAACAGCTCGGCACCGAACAGATCGTGGCGGTGTGAGGCCGGGAACGCGAACACCCCGCCCTCGGGCAACAGATGACCGGCCAGCGACTCGACATCCAACAGCTCACGCTGCGGATCAGAACGACCCTTCACGTGGGTGTCGGTCCACGATTTTCAGCAGTCCCCTAAATGAGGTGGTCATGGTCGGGCTCGCAGCAGCATGAGTGCGATGTCGTCTCGGGCGTGGCCGTCCTGGAAGGCCAGGACGTCGGCGAGCAGGGTGTCCGCGATCTCGTCGAGCTGGGTCCCCGCGCAGGAGCTCAGCAACGTCCGGAGGCGATCGGTTCCGTAGAAGCCGTCGCTACCGCGGGCATCGATCACGCCGTCGGTGTAGAGCACGAGCGCATCCCCCGGACCGAGACGCAACTCGTGTTCGGGCACGTCCAGGTCACGGTAGACCCCCAGGACCGTGCCTGCCATGGTGATGGTCTGCTCCCGCTCGGATGCCTTCTCAGCCGCCAGCGCCGCGCGTTCCTGGCGCTCCTGCTCGCGAACCTGCTGACGGGCCCACTGCTCATGGTCATTGCGACGCTGCGCCACACGCGGCCCCTGGGTAGCCGCACTACAGTGCAGGGTAAGTGCGCAACCACGGGGTGCGGTACAGCCACCGGAGTGGCGGCGACCAACCGTCTCGATAGGCCACAGTTGATCACTATCGGATCTTCTGTGTCTTATATATGCAGGTCAAGACTCCGAGCCGGAGGAGGGGATCGAACCCTCGGCCTACCGCTTACAAGACGCTCGTTCCGCGACTTCCAGGGCCTCTACCTGCGATAAAAGTCGTCGTCCTGGCCTCATGGACAGCGTCTGAGCACGGCGTCCGCCTACGTTTCGTGCCACATGTGGTGCCACGTCCCGGCCAGCGCGTCGAGATCGACGTCTCCCTCCTCGGTCAGTCCGGGAAGCACCATCAGCTCGGCGCCGGCCACCCTGAGCCGGTACTCCTGCCGGCCGCGATCTGCCGCGACCACCACCAGAGCGTCGACAGCCGCCCCGGCCGCAGCCGCGTGCGTCGCCTCGTGCCCGGACGCGACCGTCTGCACGTTCTCTACCCCGCTCGGGAGCACCCCAACCCACCACTTCACGTCCATGCCCGCGATGGTGACGCACTCGGGGCGGCCGCGTCGGCGACCGCCCCGAGTTGTCCACAGTTGTCCGCCTGCTACTCGTCGTCGGTGGGGTTGTCGCCGAGCAGCCGCGCGGCCTGCCGCCACGTGCGGTGCATCGAGGCGAACGCCGTGGCGTCGTGGACCAGCCACGTGATCGGGCCGACCTTGATCCGCAGCACCGCCGGAACGGCGCCGTCGGCGCGCGCGGGCTCCAGCCCCGCGGTCACCTGCGGGGTACCGACGAGATGCACCATCGCCGACACGGTGGACGGCCCGATCAGCAGCGGGCGGCGCCCGGTCACCGCCGGAGTAAGCCCGCGCGCGTGCACGGCCGCATCCGCCCACCCCTCCGCGACGGCCCGTGCGGTGATCCCACTGCGGAGGTATACGAGCACATTTCCGAGGACGATTCCCAGCTGCTGCTCGGGCGTGGCCGCGTGGGTGAGGTCAAGGCGCGCCGGGACGAGTCCGGCGGCTCGGACGACCACCTGGGTCACCACCGATGCCGAGGTGATCAGCCGCGCCTGCGGCTGAGCGGTTGTGGGCTGTGTGTCGGCGGTGCGTGCACGTCGTGCGGTCATGGTGGCCTCCGTAAGGTTGTTGATGTTCGGGACGGGAGGTTCCGGACGCCCGGGACGGCAGGGTGTG
>NZ_MKVV01000098.1:0-46925 GCF_001899645.1 Pseudonocardia sp. 73-21
GTTGTCGCCGGTGTGCTCGACGGTGCCGTCGGGGCTGGTGAGGTTGTTGAAGAAGATGAAGTGCTTGTCGGAGACGGCCTTGCCCTCGGCGCTGAGCACGATGGCGGAGGCGTCGAGGTCGAACTCGGTGCCCGTGGTGGTGCGGACGTCCCAGCCCAGACCGACGATCACGTTGGTGAGGCCGGGCGCCTCCTTGGTGAGGCTGACGTTTCCACCCTTGCTGAGGCTGACGCTCAACGTAGTAGCTCCACATCTGTTGTGGGGGGCTCGTTCCCCCCGGATTCGAGCTGGCCCGGCCGAGCCTAACGGGAGGAATCGGACGGGCACTCGCGGTGTGAACGGGCGAGTATGCCCGTGCGTTCCCGGACACGTGAAGGAACTGTCGGTGGCCGGTCCTAGACTCGCCGTCGATGAGCCCCGCAGCCCGTACCCCCGTGTCCAGAAGCCCTGGCGCCCCGAAGCCCGCCGCCCCCTCGTCCACGGGCAAACGGCTGCTCCTTCTCGACGGCCATTCGCTGGCCTACCGGGCGTTCTTCGCGCTGCCCGCGGAGAACTTCCGCACGGGCACGGGGCAGACCACCAACGCGGTCTACGGCTTCACGTCCATGCTCATCAACCTGCTGCGCGACGAGGTGCCCACCCACCTCGCCGTGGCGTTCGACGTCTCACGGAAGACGTTCCGGTCCGAGCGGTTCACCGAGTACAAGGCCAACAGGACCACGACCCCCGACGACTTCAGGGGCCAGGTCGACCTCATCAAGGAGGTCCTCACCGCGCTGGCCATCCCGTTCTTCGCCGTCGAGAACTTCGAGGCCGACGACGTCATCGCGACGCTCGCCACCCAGGCCGAGGCCGACGGCTTCGAGGTGCTCATCACCACGGGCGACCGCGACGCGTTCCAGCTGGTCAGCGACAACGTCATGGTGCTCTACCCCAAGCGCGGGGTGTCGGATCTGGGCCGCATCGACCCCGCCGAGGTCATGGAGCGCTACGGGCTCACCCCGGCGCAGTACCCGGATTTCGCGGCGCTGCGCGGCGACCCCAGCGACAACCTGCCCAACATCCCCGGAGTCGGGGAGAAGACCGCGGCCAAGTGGGTGCGTGAGTTCGGCTCGCTGGGGGATCTGGTCGACCGCGTCGACGAGGTCAAGGGCAAGGCGGGCGACGCCCTGCGCGCCCACCTCGCCGGGGTGCTGCTCAACCGCCAGCTCACCGAGCTGGTCCGCGACGTGCCGCTCGACGCCGTGCCGTCTCAGCTCGAGGTGCGGCCGTGGGACCGCGACGCGGTGCACCGGCTGTTCGACGAGCTGGAGTTCCGCGTCCTGCGCGAGCGGCTGTTCGCCACGCTGCAGAGCGCCGAGCCCGAGGCCGAGGGCGGCATCGAGGTGCAGGGCGGTGCGCTGGAGCCCGGCAGCGTCCGGGCCTGGCTGGAGGCCAACGCGAGCGACGGGCGCCGGGTCGGGCTCTCGTTCCACGGCCTCACCGGGCTGGCCACCGGCAGCGACCTCGTCGGCATCGGGCTGGCCGCGGGCGAGCCCACCGTCGAGGCGCGGGCCGCCGGGGCCTCGGCCGGGGTGCCGCAGGCCGCCTACCTCGACGTCACCACGCTCACCCCCGACGACGAGAAGGCGCTGGGGGAGTGGCTGGCGGATGCGACCGTGCCGAAGGCCGCCCACGACGCCAAGGCCGCCCTGCACGCGCTGCGCGCGCGCGGCTGGACGCTCGCCGGGCTCACCAGCGACACCGCGCTCGCCGCCTACCTCTCGCGGCCCGGGCAGCGCACGTTCGACCTCGCCGATCTCGCCCTGCGCCACCTGCGCCGCGAGCTGCGGGTCGACGGCGCCGAGGAGACCGGGCAGCTGTCGCTGCTCGGTGGTGAAGAGGAGGCCGACGCCCAGGTCGCCAACGCGCAGATGGTGTCGGCGTCGGCGATCGCCGAGCTGGCCGACGCGCTCGACGTCGAGCTGGCCGAGAAGGCCGCCGGCGGGCTGCTGGCCGATCTGGAGCTGCCGCTGGAGTACGTGCTGGCCGATCTGGAGGCCGCGGGCATCGCGGTCGACGGCGAGCTGCTCTCGGGCCTGGAGTCGGAGTTCGGCGCCCAGGTGCAGCAGGCCGCGCAGGACGCCTACAAGGTGATCGGCAAGGAGATCAACCTCGGCTCGCCCAAGCAGCTGCAGGTGGTGCTGTTCGACGAGCTGAACATGCCGAAGACCAAGCGCACCAAGACCGGCTACACCACCGACGCCGACGCGCTGCAGACGCTCTTCGAGCAGACCGGCCACGAGTTCCTGTCCCACCTGCTGCTGCACCGCGACGCGATGCGGCTGCGGGTCACGGTCGAGGGGCTGCTCAAGTCCGTCGCCGAGGACGGGCGCATCCACACCACCTACAGCCAGACCATCGCGGCCACCGGGCGCCTGAGCTCCACCGAGCCGAACCTGCAGAACGTGCCCATCCGCACCGCGGCCGGGCGCCGCATCCGCGAGACGTTCGTGGTCGGCGCGGGTTACTCGGAGCTGATGACCGCCGACTACAGCCAGATCGAGATGCGGATCATGGCGCACCTGTCGGAGGACACCGCGCTGATCGAGGCGTTCCGCTCGCAGCACGACTTCCACGCCGAGACCGCGGCGCGGGTGTTCGGGGTCGAGCCGACGGAGGTCACGGCGGCCCAGCGCGCCAAGATCAAGGCGATGAACTACGGGCTGGCCTACGGCCTCTCCGCGTTCGGGCTGTCCAACCAGCTGCGCATCCCCACCGAGGAGGCCCGCGGCCTCATGGACGACTACTTCGAGGGCTTCGGCGGGGTGCGCGACTACCTCGGGGGCGTGGTCGACCAGGCCCGCAAGGACGGCTACACCGCCACCATCATGGGCCGCCGCCGCTACCTGCCCGATCTCACCAGCGACAACCGGCAGCGCCGCGAGATGGCCGAGCGGATGGCGCTCAACGCCCCCATCCAGGGCAGCGCCGCCGACATCATCAAGGTCGCCATGCTCGGCGTGCACCGCGCGCTGGCCGACGAGAAGCTGCGCAGCCGCATGCTCCTGCAGGTGCACGACGAGCTGGTGCTCGAGGTGGCCGAGGGCGAACGCGAGCAGGTCGAGACGCTGGTGCGCCGGGAGATGGCGGCGGCGGCGGAGCTGAGCGTGCCCCTGGAGGTCTCGGTCGGGTACGGGCGCAGCTGGGACGACGCGGCCCACTGAGCGGAGCTCGCGGAGCGGTCGTCGGGGCGGGGCGGAGCTCGCGGAGCGGTCGTCGGGGCGGGGCGGAGCTCGCGGAGCAGTTGCCCGGGGCGGGGCGCAGCGTGCCGCCGGGCCGCGGCCACATGATCGGACGCGGTCGCACCGCAGCGCCCCGGCCAGGGCCGCAGCGTGCGGCGCGTCGCGATCAAGCGTGGTCCGGCTCTCCGATGATCGGCGCCCGTCGCACGTCAGCGCCCTGCCCGGGACGGCGGCGTGCGGCCGGCGGCGATCACGGGGCGGGGCCGTACCCGCCGGCGGTTAACCTCCGCCGATGGCCACGGACCGATCACCCGCCGGGCTCGACGTCCAGCCGTTCGTCGCCACCCGCTACCGCGACCCGGCGCAGCTGCCGCACCTGACGTCGCCCGCCTACGACCTGATCCCGCCCGACGAGCGGGAGCGCCTGGCGGAGGCCGACGAGCACAGCATCGTGCACCTGACGCTGCCCACGTTCGGGGCCGCCGACGCCGCGCGGCGGCTCGCGCTCTGGCGCCGCGACGGCACGCTCGTCGTCGACGACCGGCCCGCGCTCTACGTCTACGACCTGGCCGAGGAGGAGACGGTCTCCACGCGCGGGTGGCTGGCGGCGGTCGGGCTGCCGGCCAACGGGGTCGTGTCCCCGCACGAGGCCACGGTGGCGGCCGCCGTCGCCGACCGGCTCGCGTTGCGGGAGGCGACCCGGGCCGATCTCGAACCGGTCGTGCTCACCCACGACGGCGAGCCGGGGGCCGCCGACGAGCTGGCCCACCGGGTCGTCGCGCAGGAGCAGCCGCTGCTGGACCTCACCGACGACGGCGGCGTGCGGCACCGGCTCTGGCGGGTGGCCGATCCCGCGCCGATCGCCGTGGTCCGCGCGGACTTCGCCGGCCGGCGGGCCGTGATCGCCGACGGCCACCACCGGTGGGCGAGCGCCCGGCAGGACCAGGCCGCCCAGGCCGGGCCGGGGCCCTGGGACCGGGGCCTCGCGCTGCTCGTGCCCACCGTCCCGCACGGGCCGCGGGTGGAGTCCATCCACCGCGTCGTGCCCGGCCTGGCCCTCGACCGGGCGGTCGCGGCGGCCTCGGACGCGTTCCGGGCCGAGCCGCTCGACCCGCAGGCCGACCCGTGGACCCTGCTCGTGTCGGCGCACGACACCCTCGTGCTGCTCACCGACGGCGCGCGCTGGGTACGGCTCACCGAGCCCGACCGCGACCTGTTGCTGCGCGAGGCGCCGCCCGGTTGGCACGATCTCGACGTCGCGCTGGTGGACGCGGGCCTGGTGGAGGCCCGGTGGCACGGGGCCGGGTCGGTGCTGCTGCGGCACTCGGTCGCGTCCGCGCTGGCCACCGCCCGGCAGACGCAGGGCGTGGCCGCGCTGGTGCGTCCGACCCCGGCCGCCGTGGTGCTCGACCTCGCGGCGCGGGGGGTGCTGATGCCACGCAAGTCCACGCTGTTCGTGCCCAAGCCGCGCACCGGCCTGGTCCTGCGCTGCTTCGCCGACGAACCGGCCGGGTGACGCCCCGCCGACGGTCGGGCGCCGGCAGCATCCACATGCTGCTGCCGGCGCCCGACCTCGAACGTCGGGCGTCTGCCGTGGTCAGCTCCATCCGTGGTTCCGCATGCCGCACCTCCTCTGCTGGTCGTGGGTCCCCGGCGGGTGGTGATCAGCTCCAGCCGTGGTTGCGCATGTCCGCACCTCCTCCCGTGGTCGTGGGTTCCCGAAAGGGGTCGTGATCAGCTCCAGCCGTGGTTGCGCATGTCCGCGTCTCCTCCTTCTCGGCACCGGTCGCCCGGTGGACGTGATGGACGTGAAGGTCGTGCTGCCGCGACTGGCGCAACCGGACCGGGTGGTCCGTACTATCTGCAAGCAGCCGCTGACACGGAGAGGGTACGAATGGGAACCGGGAACGGGGCTTCGAGCAGCAGCAACCCGTGGACCGGAGCCGTGCGCCGGTGGCCTGTGTGGCAGGAGCCGGCGCGCACCCTCTACCCGGTGCTGATGGTCGAGCTGACCGCCGTCGTGCTCGGCGGCGTGCTGCTCGCCAGGCAGCCCCGCCCCGCCCTCGCCGAGGTGGTGGCCGCCGTCGTGCTGGTGCTGGCCGGGGTCGCCCACGCCGAGATCGCGCTCGGGGTGGAACGGGCTCGGCGGCGCATCGCGCACGGCAACATCGTCGATCTCAGCTCGATCTGGACCTTCGCCGCCGTCATCGTGCTCCCGGCCTTCGACGCCGGGCTGGTCGCGGCGCTGGTCTACGGCTACTTCTGGGTCCGCGCCTGGCGACTGCGCACGCGGCTCTACCGCCAGCTGTTCAGCATGTCGACGGTGGTGCTGGCGTGCTTCGCCGGCAGTGCGGTCCTGCACTACGTGATCGGCCCGGGGTCGCTGATCGACGCGGCGCCGGCCGTCGTCCTGCCCGGTGTACTGCTCGCCATCGTCGTCTACACGTGTGTGAACACCTGCCTGGTCGCCGGGGCCATCGCGCTGAGCAGCCGTGAGGCCAGCGTCTCCACGATGTTCGCCTCCTGGGACGAGAACATGCTCGAGCTCGCGACCCTCTGCCTGGGCGCCTTGACCGGAGCCGCGCTGCTGATCAACCCGCTCCTGGCCCTGGGGGTGGTGCCGCCGCTGGTGGTGCTGCACCGGGCCGCTCTGGTCCGTCAGCTGGAGAAGGCCGCGAACACCGACGCCAAGACCGGGCTGCTCACGATCGCGGCCTGGTACCGGAGCGTGGAGGCGATCTTCCGTCGGGGGGCCGGCCGGGGGCCCCGGCCCACCGCGGTCCTGGTCGTGGACCTCGACCACTTCAAGTCGATCAACGACACCTACGGGCACCTGGCCGGTGACCACGTGCTCACCGCCGCCGCCCACGCGGTCGGTGCGGAGGTCCGGAGCGACGACCTGGTGGGGCGGTTCGGCGGCGAGGAGTTCGTCGTGCTGCTCACCGCCGACGACCGGGCCGGGCCCGTCGCCGACGCCGTGGACGTGGCCGAGCGCATCCGCCGGCGGATCGGGGACCTGCGGGTGGAGATCGCCACGCCGGACGGGCCGCTCACGGTCAGCACGGTGTCGGCGTCGGTGGGGGTGTCGGTCGTCGGTCCCGGCCCGCTCACCCAGGTCTCGGCGCTGATCCACGCGGCCGACGCCGCCCTCTTCGTGGCCAAGCGCGCCGGGCGCAACCAGGTCCGGCTGGCCGGTCCGGCCGAGGTGGTCCGCGATCCCGCTCCGCACAACGGAGCCGCCTGACTACGGCGACGGCCCGAGGACCTGCAGCGTCGCCGGGCCGAGCCGCAGCCACCCGTCGTCCACGGGCTCGCAGCGCACCCCTCCCCGGCCCCGCAGCGCCTTCCACGCCCCTGGGCCGATCACCACGTCCATCCAGCGGCAGGGCTGCGCCGGGCGGTGGCCCCGGAACCGCACGGGCCCCTCGCCGCTGTCGAGGCTGAACTCGCGGCCCACGAGGTCGTCGACGCGGGCGCCCCGCAGCACGATGTTGCGCCGGGCCAGCGCGGCGTCGGGGACGCCGGGCAGGCCGAGGTCGGTGGCGAGGGGGTCGAGCGACTCGGCCGCGAACACCGTGACCGCGGCACGGCGGTGGGCCGGGTGGGCGAAGTAGCGGTCGCCGACCAGGCCGAGCCCGGCCCGGACCTCCACCCGCTCGCGCAGCACCGGGACCGGGTCGGGGCGGGGACCGTCCGCGGGCCGGCCCTCGTAGGCGTGGATCGCGGAGACCAGCAGCGCCTCGATCACCACGTCCACCGGGCAGACGGTACTTGCCGACGCCACGGCAGGGGATGATGCCGCCGTGCCGCTGTTCGGAGCCACCGACCCGTTGCCGACCCGCCCGCGCCGCGTGCTCGTCACGGGGAACGCCGGCTCGGGCAAGTCCACCCTCTCCGCCGCTCTCGCGACCCGGCTCGGCGTGCCGTACCACGAGCTCGACGCCCTGCACCACGGACCGAACTGGGTGCCGCGCCCGGAGTTCGCCGCGGACGTGGCCGCGTTCGCCGCGACCGACGCGTGGGTGTGCGAGTGGCAGTACGGCGCCGTCCGGCCGTTGCTGCTGGCCCGCGCCGACCTGCTGGTCTGGCTGGACCTCACCCGCCGGCAGGTCGCCCGCCAGCTCGTTGCGCGCACGGTGGTGCGTCGCCTGCGCCGCACCGAGCTGTGGAACGGCAACGTCGAACCCCCGCTGTGGACGGTGGTCACCGACCGCGACCACCTCCTGCGCTGGGCGTGGCGCGTGCATCCGAAGACCGGGATGCGGGTCCGGAAGGTGCTGGCGATGCCGGACGGGCCGCCGGTCGTCCGCCTGCGCAACCGCCGGGAGGTCGCGGCCTGGCTCGAGGGTCCGGTCGCGGCGGGGTGAGCCGTCGGCGCGTCCTCGCGGGGTGTCCGGGGCCCACCGGTAGCCTTCCCCCTCGAACGGCTGTTCGCGGAGGGGAGTGCGTGTGCGGGTGCTCGGCGTCGACCCGGGGTTGACCCGGTGCGGGCTCGGTGTGGTCGACTCCCCGGGCGGGCGTCAGGTGCGGTGCGTCGCCGTCGATGTCGTGCGCACCCCGGCCGACGCCTCGCTGGAACGGCGGCTGCTCGCGCTCGGCGCGGAGGTGGAGCGCTGGATCGCGCTGCACCGGCCCGACGTGGTGGCCATCGAGCGGGTGTTCAGCCAGCACAACGTGCGCACCGTGATGGGTACCGCCCAGGCCAGCGGGGTGGTGGCGCTGCTCGCCGCCCGCGCGGGCCTGCCGGTCGCGTTCCACACCCCGAGCGAGGTGAAGGCGGCCGTCACCGGCGAGGGCCGGGCGGGCAAGGAGCAGGTCACCACCATGGTCACCCGCGTGCTGCGGCTGGCGGAGGCCCCGCGGCCCGCCGACGCCGCCGACGCGCTGGCCCTGGCGATCTGCCACTGCTGGCGGGCCCCGATGATGGACCGGATGGCGGAGGCGAAGGCCCGCGCCGACGAACTGGCGAAGATCCACAAGGCGCGGGTGGCCGCGGCGGCGAGGGAGGTGGCGGGCCGATGATCTCCTCGGTGCGCGGTGAGGTGCTGCAGATCGGGCTCGACCACGCCGTCGTCGAGGTCGGCGGGGTCGGTCTGGCGGTGTTCGCCACGCCGAACACCCTCGCCGGGCTCCGGCGCGGGGAGCAGGGCCGGCTCGCCACGTCGCTCGTGGTGCGCGAGGACTCGCTCACCCTCTTCGGCTTCGCCGACGACGAGCAGCGCGACGTGTTCGGGCTCCTGCAGTCCGTGGCGGGGATCGGGCCGCGGATGGCGCTGGCCACCCTCGCCGTCCTCGCCCCCGACGACCTGAGCCGCGCGCTCACCGAGGGCGACGTCAAGACGCTCACCCGCGTGCCCGGGATCGGCCCGAAGGTCGCGCAGCGGATGGTGCTGGAACTCAAGGACAAGGTCGCGCCCCCGGCGGCCCCCCCGTCGCAGCTCCCGGTGACGGCGAGCGGCAATCCCCGTCGTGACCAGGTCGTGGAGGCGCTGGTCGGCCTGGGCTTCACCGCCAAGCCGGCCGAGACCGCGGTGGACAAGGCCCTGGCGGGCGACGCCGACGCCGACGCGGCCGTCCTGCTCCGCACGGCCCTGGCCGCCCTGGGCCGTTCGTGACCGCCCCCGCCCCCGCCCCCGCCCCCGTCCCCGTCCCGTGGTCACTCATGGCGGTTCGCGGGCCCGTTCTGACGGCCGTCGGTGACCAGGTGGCTCGTGTGGTGTGGTCTTGTGGGCCCGGCCGTGGGTGAGCTGAGGCCCGAGCCCGAGGCTGACGACCTGCTCGTCGAGGCCACGCTGCGGCCGCGGAACCTGCGCGAGTTCATCGGGCAGGCGCGGGTGCGGGAGCAGCTGGAGCTCGTGCTGGAGGGGGCGCGGCGGCGCGGGGACCCGCCCGACCACATCCTGCTCTCGGGCCCGCCCGGGCTGGGCAAGACGAGCCTGTCGCTGATCGTCGCCACCGAGATGGGAGCGGCGATCCGGATGACGTCGGGCCCCGCGCTGGAGCGCGCCGGCGACCTCGCGTCCATCCTCACCACGCTCATGCCCGGCGAGGTCCTGTTCATCGACGAGATCCACCGCATCGCCCGCCCCGCCGAGGAGCTGCTCTACCTCGCGATGGAGGACTTCCGCGTCGACGTCATGGTGGGCAAGGGCCCGGGCGCCACGTCGATCCCGCTCGACATCAACCCGTTCACGCTGGTGGGGGCCACCACGCGGTCCGGCTCGCTGACCGGTCCGCTGCGCGACCGCTTCGGGTTCACCGCGCACATGGAGTTCTACGAGCCCGACGAGCTGGAGCTGGTGCTGCGCCGCGCGGCCCCGATCCTGGGCGTCGACCTGCGCCGCGACGGGGCCGAGGAGATCGCCGGGCGCTCCCGGGGCACGCCCCGCATCGCGAACCGCCTGCTGCGCCGGGTGCGCGACTTCGCCGAGGTGCGCGCGGACGGCGCCGTCACCCGGCAGGTCGCCCGCGACGCCCTCGCCGTCTACGACGTGGACGAGCTCGGCCTCGACCGTCTCGACCGCGCCGTGCTGAGCGCGCTGGTGCGGTCGTTCGGGGGCGGGCCGGTGGGGGTGTCCACGCTGGCCGTGGCCGTGGGGGAGGAAGCGGGTACCGTCGAGGAGGTCTGCGAGCCCTACCTCGTACGCGCCGGAATGCTGGCGCGCACGCCCCGGGGCCGGGTGGCCACTGCGGCGGCCTGGGCCCATCTGGGTATCGCCGCGCCGCCCGACGTCACCCCGGGCGGCCCCTCGGCGTTGTTCTGAAGCGGGGGCTGGCAGACTCGGGTGGCCCTCGACTTGCGGAGTTACGGAGACCATGGACCTCTCGCTGATCTTCCCCTTCATCATCCTGCTGCTGTTCATCCCGATCTTCCTGTCCGGCCGGAAGCAGAAGCGCTTGGTGGCGGAGATGCAGGCGCTGCAGGCCTCGCTGGAGCCCGGTGACGTGGTCACCACCACGTCTGGGCTCCGGGGCACCGTGGTCGACGCCTCCTACGAGGACACCATCGACCTGGAGATCGCCGACGGCGTCGTCACCACCTGGGTGCGTGCCGCCGTGAAGGACAAGGTCGCCCTCGACGACGCCATCGACGGGCATCACTACACCGCCGACGACGCCGCCGACTCCACGGACGCGCCGGTCGAGCTGTCCCCGTCGCTGGAGAAGGCCCCCTCTCTCGACAAGGCCCCCGCGGTCGAGGACACCGGCAACGGCACCGCGCGCAGCTGACCCACCCCCTCCGCCGCCGACCCGCACCGGGGTCGCGGTGACGTCAGGAAGAGAACCTCTGCAGTGGCAACCACCCCGGGGCAGATCCGCCCCGCGCGCTACCTCGCGGCCTTCGCCGGCGTCGTGGTCGTGCTCTACGCGCTGGTGTTCTTCACCGGCGACGGCAAGCCCGCTCCCAAGCTGGGCATCGACCTGCAGGGCGGCACCCGCGTCACGCTGGTGGCGCGCACCGAGTCCGGGGCCGTTCCGCCGCGCGACCAGCTCGTGCAGGCCCAGCAGATCATCGAGCAGCGCGTCAACGGGCTCGGGGTCAGCGGCGCCGAGGTCGTGCTCGACGGCAACAACCTGACGATCACCGTCCCCGGCGACGCGGGGGAGCAGGCCCGATCGCTGGGGCAGACCGCCCAGCTGCGCTTCCGCGAGGTCATCGGGCAGCCGGTCCCGGCCGCGCCCGCCGCTGCCCCCACCGCGGGCACGCCCACCACCGGAACCCCGGCCGGCGGGGCTCCCGCGGCCACCCCGGCCCCGGCCGCACCGGCCCCGAACCAGCCGCAGGGGGCCGCGGACCCGTCCGCGCCCGTGCAGCGCGCCGTCGCGCCGGTCGCGTTCTCCCATCCGCTGCAGTCGCCCACCCCCACCCCGGCGCCGACCACGCCCGGTGCCGGCACGCAGGCCGATCCGGCCGACCCGCAGGTCGCCGCCGCGATCGAGGCCGCCCGGAAGCTTCGGCAGAGCAGCGATCCCGCCACCCAGCAGGCGGCGCTCGCCGCCCTGGACTGCTCGGCCAAGGACCCGCTGCGCGGTTACGACGACCCGACGAAGCCGCTCGTCGCCTGCAACCAGGACGGCACCGAGAAGTACGTGCTCGGCCCGTCGTTCCTCGAGGGCACGCAGATCGCGACGGCCGCGGCCTCCCCGAACCCGCAGGGCGCCGGCTACATCATCAACCTGACCTTCAAGAGCGAGGGCCAGGCCATCTGGGGTGACTACACGTCGAAGAACATCGGCAAGCAGGTGGCGTTCACCCTCGACGGCGAGGTCGTGTCGGCCCCGACCATCAACAGCGCCATCTACGGCCAGACCGAGATCTCCGGGCAGTTCAACCAGGCGTCGGCCAACAACCTGGCCGGGGTGCTGCGCTACGGCTCGCTGCCGCTGTCGTTCGAGTCGTCCGAGGCCCAGACGGTGTCGGCCACGCTCGGCCTCGCCTCGCTGGAGGCCGGCCTCATCGCCGGTGGCGTGGGGCTGCTGCTCGTCTTCGTCTACTGCCTGTTCTACTACCGCGTCCTCGGCCTGCTGACGATCCTGTCGCTGGTGCTGTCGGGCGCCATCGTCTTCGCCGTGCTGGTGCTGCTGGGCCGCTGGATCGGGTTCACCCTCGACCTCGCCGGCGTCGCCGGGTTCATCGTGGCCATCGGCATCACGGCCGACTCGTTCGTGATCTTCTTCGAACGGTTGAAGGACGAGATGCGGGAGGGCAGATCGTTCCGCTCCGCCGTGCCGCGGGGCTGGGTGCGGGCGCGCCGCACGATCCTCTCCGCCGACGCGGTCAGCTTCCTCGCCTCCGCCGTGCTCTACATCCTCGCCGTCGGCCAGGTGAAGGGCTTCGCGTTCACGCTCGGCCTCTCCACGGTGCTCGACCTCGTGGTCGTCTTCCTCGTGACGCACCCGCTGGTGGCGCTCGCGTCCAACTCGCGGGTGTTCTCCAGCCCGACGCTGTCGGGGCTGGGCGCGGTCGCGCGCATCGGGGCCGACCGCAAGAAGGCCGCCGCCACCGCGGCGAAGTCCGTATCCATCTCGAAGGGGGCCTGACATGGCCACGTCAGGGGTCCTCTCCCGGCTCTACACCGGCACCGGCGCGTTCGACATCGTCGGGAAGCGGAAGACCTGGTACGTCGCGTTCGGCCTGCTCGTGGTCATCTGCCTGGTGTCGATCGTGTTCCGCGGCTTCAACCTCGGCATCGACTTCACCGGCGGCACCCAGGTGCAGTTCCCCGCGTCGGGCACGTCGGCGCCGGCCACCACCGAGACGGTGGGCCCGGTGGTCGAGAAGGCGATCGGCGAGCCCGCGGAGTCGATCCAGACCGCGGGTACCGGGGCGTCGCAGTCGGTCCTCATCCGCACCAACTCGCTCACGCCCGCCCAGACGGTCGCACTCAAGCAGGCGCTGTTCGACTCGTTCAAGCCCCGCGGCACGGACGGCACACCGTCCCAGCAGGTCATCAGCGACAGCGCGGTGAGCGGGAGCTGGGGCGGTCAGATCACCCAGCAGGCGATCATCGCGCTGGCGGTGTTCCTCGTGCTGGTCACGCTGTTCCTGGCGTTCTACTTCGAACGCGCGATGGCCGTGGCCGCGCTCGTGGCGCTGATCCACGACGTCGTCGTCACCGCGGGCATCTACTCGATCGTCGGGTTCGAGGTCACCCCGTCCACGGTGATCGGCCTGCTCACCATCCTGGGCTTCTCCCTCTACGACACGGTCGTGGTGTTCGACAAGGTCAAGGAGAACGGCCGCGGCCTGCTCGGCCTCACCCGCCGCACCTACGGCGAGGCCGCCAACCTGGCGCTCAACCAGACGCTCATGCGCTCGATCAACACCTCGCTCATCGCGGTGCTGCCGGTCATCGGCCTGATGATCGTCGGTGTCGGCGTGCTCGGGGTCGGGACGCTGGCCGACCTGGCGCTGGTGCAGATGGTCGGCATCGTGGCCGGTGCGCTGTCGTCGCTGATGCTGGCCACGCCGCTGCTCGTCGACCTCAAGATGCGCGACCCGCGCTACCAGCAGCAGGCCAAGCGGGTCGCGGCCCGGCGCGCGCGGGCGTCGGCGCAGGCCACCGACGCGGACGGCGACGAGCCGGACCTCGCCGACGACGCCGTGCTCGCCACCGAGCTGCGGCGCGAGCGGGCGATGGCGGCGGCGTCGAGCGCGCCGGCGCGGCCCGGCAAGTCGGGTTCGCGCGCGGCCCGGCCGTCCGGCAAGGCGTCGCGTCCGACGGGGAAGCGCAGCCGTTGAGCGCCGAGACCGTCCCGGACGACTCGGTGCTGGAGCTCGCCCACGTCCTCGGGCTGGTCCGCGACGTTCCCGACCATCCGCAGCCGGGAGTGCTCTTCCGCGACGTCACGCCCGTGCTGGCCGACGCCGAGGCCTTCGCCACCATCGCCACCGAGCTGGCGTCGCTGGTGGGGGAGGCCGATGTCGTGGTCGGGGTGGAGGCGCGGGGGTTCCTGCTCGGCGCCGCCGTCGCGCTGGTGGCGGGCACCGGCATCGTGCCCGTGCGCAAGGCGGGCAAGCTGCCGCGCGTCGCGGGGTCGCGCACCTACGAGCTCGAGTACGGCACGGCCACCCTGGAGCTGCCGGCGGACGTCATCGCCCCCGGGGCACGCGCGTTCGTCGTCGACGACGTCCTGGCCACCGGCGGCACCGCGGCCGCGGCCTCGGCGCTGCTGGCCGGCGCCGGCGTCGACGTGGTCGGCTTCGGGGTGCTGCTGGAGCTCACGGCGCTGGGCGGCCGCGACGCGCTGGCCCCGATCCCGGTGCACGCCCTGCTCACCGTCTGACCGGTCCGGGACTATCCTTCCCAGGGTGACCGATGTTCAGCCCGCCGCCCCGGTGTCCGAAGCCGAGGCCGACGGGGTGAGCTCGCGGCCCTCGGCCACCCGGCGCGTCCGCGCCCGCATCGCACGACGGATGACGCCACAGCGGGTGGGGCCCGTCGCCCCGGTCCTGGAACCGCTGGCCAGCGTCCACCGCGCCATGCACCCCAAGGCCGATCTGGCGCTGCTGCAGCGCGCCTACGACGTGGCCGAGGAGAAGCACGAGGGGCAGAAGCGCAAGTCCGGCGACCCCTACATCACCCACCCGCTGGCCGTCTCCACGATCCTGGCCGAGCTGGGCATGGACACCACCACGCTGGTGGCGGCGCTGCTGCACGACACGGTGGAGGACACCGACTACTCGCTCGACCGGCTGCGCGACGAGTTCGGCGAGGAGGTCGCCCACCTCGTCGACGGCGTCACGAAGCTCGACAAGGTCGAGCTGGGCAGCGCGGCGGAGGCCGAGACCATCCGCAAGATGGTGGTCGCCATGGCGCAGGACCCCCGCGTCCTGGTGATCAAGTTGTCGGACCGGCTGCACAACATGCGCACCATGCGGTTCCTACCGCCGGAGAAGCAGGCCAAGAAGGCCCGCGAGACCCTCGAGGTGCTCGCCCCGCTGGCGCACCGGCTGGGCATGGCCACGGTGAAGTGGGAGCTCGAGGACCTGTCGTTCGCGATCCTGCACCCGAAGAAGTACTCGGAGATCGTGCGGCTCGTGGCCACCCGCGCGCCCTCGCGCGACACCTACCTCAAGCAGGTGATCAGCGAGGTCTCCACGCAGCTCGACGGCGCGCGGATCAACGCGAAGGTCGAGGGCCGCCCCAAGCACTACTACTCGATCTACCAGAAGATGATCGTCAAGGGTAAGGACTTCGACGACATCCACGACCTGGTCGGCGTCCGCGTGCTCGTCGACGAGGTGCGCGACTGCTACGCCGCCATGGGCATGGTCCACGCGCTGTGGCAGCCGATGCCGGGCCGGTTCAAGGACTACATCGCCCAGCCGCGGTTCGGGGTCTACCAGTCGCTGCACACCACCGTCATCGGGCCGGACGGCAAGCCCCTGGAAGTGCAGATCCGCACGCACGAGATGCACCACACCGCCGAGTACGGCATCGCCGCGCACTGGCGCTACAAGGAGATCGCGCGGGGGCAGTCGGGCGGCAGCGGCGTCGAGCTCGACGACATGTCGTGGATGCGCCAGCTGCTCGACTGGCAGCGGGAGGCCGCCGACCCGGGCGACTTCCTGGAGTCGCTGCGTTTCGACCTGGGCACCAAGGAGATCTTCGTCTTCACGCCCAAGGGCGACGTGATCACGCTGCCGTCCGGCTCCACGCCCGTCGACCTGGCGTTCGCCGTCCACACCGAGGTCGGCAACCGCTGCATCGGCTCCCGCGTCAACGGCCGGCTCGTGGCGCTGGAGCGCAAGCTCGAGTCCGGCGACGTCGTGGAGATCTTCACGTCCAAGGCGGAGGGGGCGGGCCCCAGCCGCGACTGGCTGGCGTTCGCCGCGTCCCCGCGGGCCAAGACGAAGATCAAGCAGTGGTTCGCGAAGGAGCGTCGCGAGGAGGCCATCGAGGCGGGCAAGGAGGCCATCACCCGCGAGGCGCGCCGCACGTCGATGCCGCTGCAGCGGCTGGTCTCCGCCGACGCCATGGCCGCGCTCTCGCACGAGCTGCACTTCCCGGACCTCTCCGGGCTCTACGCCGCCGTCGGTGAGGGCCACGCGAGCGCCCGCCACGTCGTGCAGCGGCTCGTCGCCCTGCTCGGGGGCGAGGAGCAGGCGGAGGAGGACCTCGCCGAGCGCGCCACCCCGTCCACCGTGCGGCTGCGCCGGGCCGCGGGGGAGGCCGGCGTCGTCGTCCGCGACGGCGAGGCCGACATCGGCGAGCTCTACACGAAGCTCGCCCGCTGCTGCACGCCCGTGCCCGGCGACGACATCCTCGGCTTCGTCACCCGCGGCGGTGGCATCTCCGTGCACCGCACCGACTGCACCAACGCCCAGGAGCTGCAGAGCCGCGCCGAGCGGATCGTCGACGTGGCGTGGTCGGTGTCGCCGGGCTCGGTGTTCCTCGTCGCGATCCAGGCCGAGGCGCTCGACCGCCACCGGCTGCTCTCCGACATCACGAAGGTGCTGGCCGACGAGAAGGTCAACATCCTGTCGGCGTCGGTCACCACGTCGCGCGACCGGGTCGCGGTCTCGCGCTTCAGCTTCGAGATGGGCGACCCCAAGCACCTCGGCCACGTGCTCGGGGCCGTGCGCAACGTGGAGGGCGTCTACGACGTGTACCGGGTGACGAGCGCGAGCTGACGGAACGCCGGGTGAGCTGCACGTCGAGAATCGGGCCGCGGCAGGGCACCCGACGTGGCCGGGCCGTCGTGACCGGGGGGCCGCGGCGCGAGCGGGGAGCCAGGCGCGCCGCGAGGCCGGCCGAAGATCGCACCGTGATCCCGCCGTGGGCGTGGTCGCGGGTGTGGTCCTGGTCGGACGGCGCCGGGCTCAGCCGCCCCACAGGCCGCAGTGGTGCTCGGCGGCCACGTCCGCGGCCGGGCGGGCGGCCATGGTGGTCGCGCCGATGGAGAGCACCTGGCCGGCGCCGCTCCAGCGGGGCCAGGTGCGGGCGTCACCGCTCGGGTCGCCCGCGACCACGAACCGTGCCCAGGCCGCCACCATCCGGTCGGCCTGCGTCCGCTGGGCCGGGGTGAACGCCGGCTGCCCGGGCACGAGGTCGAACAGGTAGGCCATCTCGGCGCCGTGCGTGGCGCCGCCGGCCAGCGTCGGCGGCAGCCCGATGAACGTCGACGGCGCGGTCGGGTCGGCGAACTCGTAGGCGTAGAGCGGGGCCTGCGCCTTCCCGTAGGCCGCCAGCGCGGGGCAGGCGTACGCCCGGTCGGTGACGACGTCGGCCCAGGCCCGGCCGGGGGAGCGGCCGAGGGCGGGGTAGGCGCCGCCGGCCGCGGCGGGGTCCGGGGCGACGGCGGCGAGCATGGACCGGAAGCGGTCGACGGTGAGCGGGGCGCCGGCGTTGTCGAAGAACGCGGCGGTGAACAGCGTGCCCTCGTCCTGGTCGGTGCCCATGAGCGTCGGCATCGGGCGGGGGTCCTCCGGCCGGGCGGGCAGGGTCGGCGTGCCGACCGCGGGGCTCCAGTACACCCCCGTCCCGTGGACGAGACGCGCGACGGGCTGCGCCCGCAGGCAGGCCAGGGCCGTCGCGGGGTCGGGGCAGCCCAGCCGCGCGGCCGCGGCCAGCCCGTTGCGGACCACCTGGTCCACCGGCTTCCAGGTGGCGCTCGCCGGGCCGGCGGCGGGGACGACCACGCGGTAGAGGTCGGCCGTGCCGCACTCGCCGCTCTGGACGACCGCCTGGCGGAACAGGTCCGCCGCGGTCGGCGAGGCCCTCTGCGCGCACACGCTGTCGGCGCCCGCGGACTCCCCGGCCAGCGTCACCGCGGCCGGGTCGCCGCCGAACGCGGCGACGTTGCGCTGCACCCACCGCAGCGCCGCCTGCTGGTCGAGCAGCCCGAAGTCGCCGGAGCCGTCGAGCCCGGGCAGACCCAGGTAGCCGAGCATCCCGAGCCGGTAGTTCGCGGTGACCACGACCATCGGCCCGGCCGTGGCCAGGCGTCGGGGATCGACGTCGCCGCCCGACCCTGCGCTGAACGCGCCGCCGTGCAGGAACACCAGCACGGGCAGCGTCGACGCCGCGGTGGTGCCCGCCGGGACCGTGACGTCGACGGTCAGGCAGTCCTCGTCCGTGCTCGCCGCCGTCAGGGTGCGGGGTGCCGGGAGCGGCGGCGAGCTGGGGGCAGCGGGGACCGGGTCGCGTGTGGTCCCGGGTGCCGGTCCACCCCGACGCGGGCTGCGGCGGGGCCCAGCGCAGCGGACCGACGGGCGGGGCGGCGTAGGGCAGGCCGCGGTAGCGCAGGACGTCACCGTCGGCCAGGCCCGTGACCGCGCCCTGCTCGACGGTGACGGCGGGGCCGAGCGGAGGGGCGACGGGACCGGGCGCCGAGCAGGCCGCCAGGAACGACAGGCCGATCGCGGTCGACACCCGGCGACGCACGGCTCCCCGTCGTGGTCGGGACGGCGACCGGCTCGACCGGCGTGCCGCCGCCGGCCCGGGCGCCGGGCGGATCGTCATGGCCCCGCCGAGGAGCGCGTCAGCCCACCACCGCGGACGTGATCGTGACGGGCACCTTCGGCTTGCCGTCGCCGGCACCGTTCGAGTCGTCCTCGCCCGCCTTGGCGATCTTGTCCAGCGTCGCCAGGCCGGGGGCGTCGATGGTGCCGAACACCGTGTAGTCGGGGGGCAGCGTCGAGTCGGCGTAGACGAGGAAGAACTGGCTGCCGCCGGAGTTGGGCGCCGACGTCTTGGCCATCGCCACCGTGCCGCGCGGGTAGGTGACCGTGCCGTTCGCGGCGGGGGCCAGCCCCTTGGGTGCCTCGTCGGTGATCGTGTAACCCGGTCCGCCCGAGCCGGTGCCGGTCGGGTCCCCGCACTGCAGCACCTTGAGGCCGGCCCCGGTGGTGAGGCGGTGGCACGTCGTGCCGTCGAAGTACTTCTGGCGCGCCAGGCTCAGGAAGCTGTTGACGGTGCAGGGGGCCTCGGCGGCGTTGAGGGTGAGCCGGATCGGGCCGGCCGACGTGGTGAGCGCGACGGTGCTGGTGCCGGTGGTGGGCACGTCCTTGGTCGTGGGCGGGTTGTTGGCCTTGGCGGCCGAGCCCTCGGGCGGGTAGGCGCAGCTGCCGGGCGGCAGGGCGGCCGCGGCCTGCGACGTGGGGGTGGCGGCGTCGGAGGGGGCGGCCGCGGTGTCGCTGCTCCTGGGCAGCGTGGTGAGCAGCACCACGCCCACCACCACGACGACGACCACCGCGACGGAGGTGATCACGGCGATCTGCCGGCGTCGCTTCGCCTGCTGCACGCGCCGTTCCTGCTGCCGGGCGAGCTTGCGCTTCGCCGCCTCACGCCGCATCTGGTTCGTCGCCACCGACACATCTCCCTCGCTCGCCCGATCGCGCGCAGGATAACCAGCCATCCTGAGAGAACCCCGTGGCCCTCGCTGTCTAGGGTTGGGCTGTGCTTGTCGCAGGTTTTCCGGCCGGGTCGTTCCAGACCAACTGCTACGTGGTGGCGTCCGCCGCGGGGGAGGCGTGCGTGGTGGTCGACCCCGGCCAGGACGCCGTCGAGCCCCTCGAGGCGCTGCTCGCCGAGCACCGGTTGACGCCGGTGGCGGTACTGCTCACCCACGGCCACTTCGATCACACCTTCTCCGTCGCCCCGGTCTGCGACGGCCACGACGTGCCCGCCTGGATCCACCCGGACGACAAGGACATGCTCGCCGACCCGATGAAGGGCATGTCCACCCAGGCGTCCGCGTTCTTCGGCGGCAGGATCGAGCTGCGGGAGCCGAAGGAGGTCCGCACGCTCGCCGACGGTGGCTCGCTGGAGCTGGCCGGGCTCACCCTCGGCGTCGCCCACACGCCCGGCCACACCGAGGGCTCGGTGATCTTCACGACGCCCACCGAGGAGGGGGTCGAGGTGATCATCGCGGGCGACACGCTGTTCGCGGGCTCCATCGGGCGCACCGACCTGCCCGGCGGCGACTTCGCGAAGATGCAGGCCAGCCTGCGCGACAAGATCCTCACCCTCGACGACTCGGGCGTCGTCCTGCCGGGCCACGGGCCCACCACCACGATCGGTCGCGAGCGGGCGTCCAACCCGTACCTGCAGGACCTCGGCACGCCGGCTCCCGGACGTGGGATGTGAGCACCTTCGCCGCCCCCAAGGGCATCCCGGAGTACTACCCGCCGTCCTCGGCCGGGTTCGAGCACGTCCGCTCCACCCTGCTCACCGCGGCCGACCGGGCGGGCTACGGGCTCATCGAGCTGCCCGTGTTCGAGGACACCGGGCTCTACGCGCGGGGGGTCGGGGAGTCCACCGACGTCGTGTCCAAGGAGATGTACACCTTCGCCGACCGCGGCGAGCGTTCGGTCACGCTGCGGCCCGAGGGCACGGCGGGCGTCGTCCGGTCGGTGATCGAGCACGGCCTCGACCGCGCCGGGCTGCCCGTCAAGCTGCGCTACGCCGGACCCTTCTTCCGCTACGAACGCCCGCAGGCCGGCCGCTACCGGCAGCTGCAGCAGGTGGGCGTCGAGGCCATCGGGGTGGACGACCCCGCGCTCGACGCCGAGGTCATCGCGATCGCCGACGAGGGTTTCCGCGCGCTGGGTCTCACCGGCTACCGGCTGGAGCTCACCTCGCTGGGCGACGCCGACTGCCGTCCCGCCTACCGGGAGCTGCTGCAGGAGTTCCTCGCCGGCCTCGACCTCGACGAGCCCACCCGCGCCCGCGCCGCGCTCAACCCGCTGCGGGTGCTGGACGACAAGCGCCCCGAGGTGAAGGCGCTGATGGCCGACGCGCCGCTGCTGCTCGACCACCTCTCGCCCGTCTCGGCCGAGCACCACGCCGCCGTGCTCAAGCACCTCGACGCCCTGGGCGTCGCGTACGTCGAGAACCCGCGGATGGTGCGCGGCCTGGACTACTACACCAAGACCACCTTCGAGTTCGTCCACGACGGGCTCGGCGCGCAGTCGGGCATCGGCGGCGGCGGTCGCTACGACGGGCTGATGGCCACGCTCGGCGGCCAGGAGCTGTCGGGCATCGGCTACGGTATCGGCGTCGACCGCACCCTGCTGGCGTGCCGCGCCGAGGGGCTCGCGCCCTGGTCGGAGGCCCGCTGCGAGGTGTTCGGGGTGCCGCTGGGCGACGCGGCCCAGCAGCGGCTCGTCGTGCTGGCGGGGGAGCTGCGCACGGCCGGGGTGCGCGTCGACCTGTCCTACGGCGGCCGCGGCCTCAAGGGCGCGATGAAGTCCGCCGACCGCTCCGGCGCCCGGTTCGCGCTGGTGCTGGGCGATCGCGACCTGGAGTCGGGCACGGTCGGGGTGAAGGACCTGGTGGCGGGCTCCCAGGAGTCGGTGGCCCTGGACGCGGTGGTGGCGGACCTGCTCACCCGCCTCGCGTGAGCACCTCGCAGCCCGTGGGGTGTCGTCGCAGCACGCCGGCGGGCTGCGACGTGCGCGGCGGGCTGCGACGTCGGGGCGCCTCCCGATCCCGCACGACGCGCAACGGGTGCGGCGGCGCAGGGGCGGGCGCGCTGATCGACGGCGGCGATCATCGGGTGAGCGGCCGGCCGGTGATCGCGGCGCGCCGCACGCTGACGTCCTCGTCAGGGCGTCGGTGTGCGGTCCGTGGCGATCACGTGGGAGCCGCACGGTGAGCGACGAGGACGCCCGGCGGTGGGACGCGCGGCACGGCGCCGTCGACGCGGTGGGTCCGCTGCCGCCCGACGCGCTGCGGGGGCGCCTCGACCTGCTGCCGTCCGGCGGGCTCGCGCTGGATGTCGCGTGCGGGCGTGGGGCGGTGTCGCGGTGGCTCGCCGAGCGCGGGTTCGTCGTCGACGCGGTGGACGTGTCCCCGGTGGCGCTCGCCACCGTCGCCGAGGTCGAGGGTGTGCGGGCCGTCCGCGCCGACCTCGATCTCGGGCTTCCCCCGGTCTGCGCGGGGCCCTACGACGTCGTCGTCTGCCAGCGGTTCCGCGACCCCGCGCTCTACCCGACCTTCGTCGAGCGGCTCGCGCCCGGTGGCCTGCTGGTGGTCACCGTGCTCTCGGAGGTCGACGACGAGCCCGGCCCCTTCCGCGCCCCGGCCGGCGAACTGGAGGGGGCCTTCGCCGGCCTCGACGTCCTCCTCCAGCGCGAGGTCGACGGCGAGGCCCACATCGTGGCCCGGGCCGTCCGCGCAGACCCCGCATCCTCCGCGCGGGCCCCGTAACCCCTGCGAGCAGCACACCCGGTCGGCCATGACGCGGTCAGTGGCGTTCCCGGCTCGCCACCAGGGCCGCCAGGGCCGTGGTGATCGGCACCGAGGCCACCAGCCCGATGCTGCCCACCAGCGTGCGGACCACCTCGGTGGCCACGTCCTGGCTCGTGATCACGTCGCCGAGGCCGCGCCCGGACAGCGTGAACAGCAGCAGCAGGGGCAACGACGCGCCCGCGTAGGCCAGCACGAGCGTGTTCACCGCCGACGAGACGTGGTCGCGGCCGATCCGCATCGCCGAGGCGAACAGGCCCCGGGCGCTCATGGTGGGGTCGGCCCGCCGCAGCTCCCACACGGCGCTGGTCTGCGTGACGGTGACGTCGTCGAGCACGCCCAGCGCGCCGATGACCATCCCGGCGAGCAGCAGGCCGCGCGCGTCCACGGCGGTGCCGAGCGACTGGATCAGCGTGCTCGTCTGCTCGTCGAGCCCGGTGAGCTCCGAGGCCACGGAGAAGCCGTAGCTCAGCGCCCCGATCAGCGCCAGTGACACCAGGGTGCCCAGCACGGCCGTCGACGTCCGGGCGGACGGGCCGTGGGTCAGATACAGCACCACGAACATGATCAGGCAGGCGCCGACGATCGCGACGGCGAGCGGGTTGTGGCCCTGCAGGATCGCCGGGAGCACGAACACGATCAGCACCACGAAGCTCAGGCCCAGGGCCACGAGCGCCGCGAGCCCGCGCCAGCGGCCCAGCACCAGCACGGCGGCGGCGAAGAGGCCCGCGAGCCACCAGAGCGAGGCGCCGCGCTCGAAGTCGACGACCGAGTACGAGCCGGGGTCGTCGGGGTTGCCGCCGGAGAAGCTCAACACGATCTCGTCGCCCACCGCGTACCGGGGCGTGCTGGGCTCGACCGGGACCAGCTGGGCGAGGTCGCGACCGGGCAGTGGCCCGTCGGTCATGTGGACGACGAGCGCCAGGCAACCGTTGTCGCCGCTGCCCGGGGAGCACTCCGAGACCTTGGTGGCCGTGATCCGGCCGTGCACCGGCGTGCCCGAGTTGGCGGCCGGGGCCGCGGCGGTGGGCCACAGCACGGCGAGCCCGACGAGCGTGGCGATCGCGCACGGCACGAGCAGCGCGGCGATGAACAGCCGTACGCGGCGTCCAGCCGGGGCCGCGGGGGTGTGGCCGTGGCCGTGGCCATGATCGTGATCGGGTGCCGGCTCCTCCTGCTTGCGGAGCCCCGCGGGCCTGGACCACAGCTCGTCGGGAGGCACGACCGGAACGGGCTCGGTGCGGGCCTCGGAGTGGCGCGCCGCGACGTTGCGCGGGGGCTGCGGGGGCATGCCCCGGGGCGGGGTCAGCGGGACCGTGCCCGGGCGGCCGTGGCGGTGCCGGCCGGCGTCGTCGGGCGTCGGGGAGACCCCCCGGGCGGTCGGCATCGACCCATCCTGCCAACCCCGCTGTGCGTCGCGCTCGGGGATCCGCCTGGATGCGGGTCACACGATCGGGGGGTCCGCACCGGGCCGTCGGCGACGGACAGTGAACCGTTGCGTTCGACTCGAACGTGTGTTCGACTAGAGTCATGCGGTGGAGCGGGCAGCAGGTTCTCGAGGACGGCGTCGGGTCCGACGATGCCCTGCCGGGGATGCGTGGCCTGCTGCGCACGGTGCGCACGCCGGAGTTCGCCGGCACGGTGTTCCACGAGGTGGAGGCGCGGTCGGTGCTCAACCGGGTGCCGGGGCCGTCACCGATGCCGTTCCGGTGGACGGTCAACCCCTACCGCGGCTGCTCCCACGCCTGCGTCTACTGCCTGGCGGGCCCCACCCGCGTGCTCCTCGCGGACGGCGGCACCCGCCCCATCGCGGAGCTGAGGGTGGGCGACGCGGTCATGGGCACCACGAAGGTCGACGGCCGGCGCACCTACGTGCCCACCACCGTGCTCGCCCACTGGTCCACCACCAAGCCCGCGCACCGCGTGCGGCTGGCGGGCGGCACCGAGATCGTCGCGAGCGGCGAGCACCGGTTCCTCACCGACCGGGGCTGGCGGCACGTCGCGGCGGGCTGGTGCCGGTCCGGGCGGCGGCCGCGGCTGGAACCGGGGAGCGCGCTGCTGGGGCCCGGTCAGGTCGCGGGGCCCCGGCCGCACACGCCGGCCTACCGCCAGGGCTACCTGGCCGGACTGGTGCGCGGCGACGGCGTGCACGACGACGGGAACGGCTTCCCCTCGGCGCAGGTCGAGCTCGAGGCACTGGGCCGCGCCCACCACTTCCTCGCGGCCGGGTCACCCGCGCGCCACGGCCCCGTCGCGGTCGGGGCGCCGGAACCGGGCCGGGTCGCGCTGCGACCGCGTCCCCGACCGGTGCTGGCCGACGTCGTGCGCGCTCCGGAGCGTCCCGGCTCGGAGTGGTGCGCCGGGTTCCTGGGCGGGCTGATCGACGCCCGCGGCCGGGTCGAGGCCGGGGAGCTGGTGGTCGGGGCGGGGGTCGACGACGAGCTCGTCGGGTCCGCCGCCGGTGCCCTGCACCGGCTCGGGTTCCGCTTCGCCGTCGGACGCCGCGGCGGCGAGCGGGTGGTGCGGGTGGTCGGCGGGCCCGCGTCGCTGACGCGGCTGGTGCAGGTGGCCGACCCGGCCGTGGGGCGCCACCGGCACCCGGTGGGTGGGGTGCCGGTCACCGGCGGGCCCGAGCTCGAGGTCGTCGACGTCCGCCCGCTGGGACTGACGATGACCATGTACGACATCACCACCGGCACGGGCGACTTCGTGGCCGAGGGCGTGGTCAGCCACAACTGCTTCGCGCGCAACACCCACACCTACCTCGACATGGACGCCGGGGCCGACTTCGACAGCCAGATCGTCGTCAAGGTCAACGTCGCGCGCGTGCTGGAACGGCAGCTCAAACGGCCGTCGTGGGAGCGCGAGGCCGTGGCGATGGGCACCAACACCGACCCCTACCAGCGCGCGGAGGGCCGCTACCGGCTGATGCCGGGCGTCATCGGCGCGCTGGCCCGGTGGGGCACCCCGTTCTCGGTCCTGACCAAGGGCACCGTCCTGGCCCGTGACCTCCCCGAGCTGACGGCCGCGGCCGCCGACGTGCCGGTCGGGCTGGGGGTGTCGATCGCGCTGGTCGACCGCGGTCTGCAGAGCCGCCTCGAACCCGGCACGCCGTCCCCGGCGGCGCGGCTCGACCTCGTCCGCCGGATCACCGACGCCGGGCTGCCGTGCGGGGTGATGGTGGCCCCGGTGCTGCCGCTGCTCACCGATTCCGCCGAGGCCCTCGACGCCCTGCTCGGGCCGATCGCGGCCGCGGGCGCCACGGGGGCCAGCGTGATGGCCCTGCACCTGCGCCCGGGCACCCGTGAGTGGTTCCTGGCCTGGCTGGCGCGCGAGCACCCCGGCCTCGTCGAGCGGTACGCGCGGCTCTACCGGCGCGGGGCCTACGTCGACCCGGAGTACCGGCGTGCGCTGGGGGAGCGGGTCACGCCGCTGCTGCGCCGTCACGGGCTGGCCGGGAGCTTCCCGGTGCTCCGCGGGGTGGGCGCGGTGGTCGCCGATCCACCGACCGACGAGGGGGAGCAGCTGAGCCTGCTCTAGGACCATCCACCGGCCGCGAGCATCACGACCGGGGCGGCGAGGGCGAACGCGACGCGCCGCCGCCGCGGCCGGAGCGTCGCCGCGTGGCGTCCTCCGAGCCTCCGGGCGGCCGACTCCGCGCGGAGGGGAAGCCCGGCCAGGGACCCGCGGACCCTGCTACCCCTCGGCGCATGTCGAGCACTCTCCGTAGTAATCAGAGGGGTAGACGTCACGCTAAGGAGTCGACGAGCTCATCGTGACATCACGTGCCGAGCGCTGGGCCGGTCGCGGTGGGCGGTGCGGCAAACCTGGTGGCCGGGTGCCGGGGGTGCCCGGATAACCTCGCACCGTGATGCGTACCCACCCCGCCGGCAGCCTGCGTGCCGAGAACGCCGGACAGTCCGTGACCCTCGCCGGGTGGGTGGCCCGCCGCCGTGATCACGGCGGCGTGATCTTCATCGACCTCCGCGACGCCTCCGGATCGGCCCAGGTCGTGTTCCGCGAGGGCGAGATGGCCGAGCGGGCCCACCGCCTGCGCTCCGAGTTCTGCGTGCAGGTCACCGGCGAGGTCGTGCTGCGCCCGGACGGCAACGACAACCCCGAGCTGCCCACCGGCGCCATCGAGGTCACCGTCACCGCGCTCACCGTGCTGTCGGAGTCGGCGCCGCTGCCGTTCCCGATCGACGGCTACAGCGAGGTCGGTGAGGAGATCCGGCTCAAGCACCGCTACCTGGACCTGCGCCGCAGCGGCCCCGCTGCGGCCCTGCGCCTGCGCAGCGAGGCCAACCGGGTGGCGCGCACGGTGCTGCACGACCGCGACTTCGTCGAGGTCGAGACGCCCACGCTCACCCGTTCCACGCCCGAGGGTGCCCGCGACTTCCTCGTGCCCGCCCGGCTCAAGCCCGGCTCCTGGTACGCGCTGCCGCAGAGCCCGCAGCTGTTCAAGCAGCTCCTGATGGTGGCCGGCACCGAGCGCTACTACCAGATCGCGCGCTGCTACCGCGACGAGGACTTCCGCGCCGACCGCCAGCCGGAGTTCACCCAGCTCGACATCGAGATGAGCTTCGTCGAGCAGGACGACGTCATCGAGCTCGGCGAGACCATCACCGCGGCGCTGTGGAGGGAGCTCCTCGGCTACGAGATCCCGCGGCCGATCGCGCGGCTCACCTACGCCGAGTCGATGGCCCGCTACGGCTCCGACAAGCCCGACCTGCGCTTCGCCATCGAGCTCACCGACATGACGGAGTACTTCGCCGACACCCAGTTCCGGGTGTTCCAGAATCCCTACGTCGGCGCCGTCGTCATGCCGGGCGGGGCGTCGCAGGCCCGGCGCACGCTCGACGGCTGGCAGGAATGGGCCAAGCAGCGCGGCGCCCGCGGGCTCGCTTACGTGCTCATCGGCGAGGACGGCACGGTCGACGAGCGCGGGCCGGTCGTCAAGAACCTGTCCGAGGCCGAGCGCGACGGGCTGGCCAAGGCCGTCGGCGCCGCCCCCGGTGACTGCATCTTCTTCGCCGCCGGGCACCCGTCGGACGCCCGCGCCCTGCTCGGGGCGGCGCGCGGCGAGATCGCGCAGCGCTGCGGGCTGGTCGACGAGAGCGCGTGGTCGTTCGTCTGGATCGTCGACGCGCCGATGTTCGAGCGCATCCGCGACGACAAGGGCAACGAGCTGGGCTGGACCGCCGTGCACCACCCGTTCACCTCGCCCAACGGCGACTGGATGGACCGGTTCGAGGAGGACCCGTCGGAGGCACTGGCGTTCGCCTACGACATCGTCTGCAACGGCAACGAGATCGGCGGTGGGTCCATCCGTATCCACCGCTCCGACGTCCAGGAGCGCGTGTTCGCGCTGCTGGGCATGGACGAGGCCGAGCAGCGGGAGAAGTTCGGCTTCCTGCTCGACGCGTTCGCCTACGGCCCGCCCCCGCACGGCGGCATCGCGTTCGGGTGGGACCGCATCTGCATGCTGCTCACCGGCGCCGACTCGCTGCGTGACGTCATCGCGTTCCCGAAGTCGGGCGGCGGCTTCGACCCCCTGACCTCCGCGCCCGCGCCGATCACGCCCGAACAGCGCAAGGAGGCCGGGGTCGACGCCAAGCCGGCCCCGCCGAAGCAGGCCTGATCGCAGGCTGTGCAACATCTTCGGGTGATCGCGCCGTCCGACCGGACGGACGCGGTCCGCGACCTCCTGATCGCCGAGCCCGGCGCCACCCACGTCACGGTGCAGCCGGGCGTGGCGGTGGAGCCGGCGGGGGACCTGGTCGAGGCCGACGTCACCCGGGAGGCCGTCGACGACGTGCTCGCCGGCCTTCGCGACCTCGGTGTCGACCACAGCGGCGGCGTCACGCTGGAGATCATCGACACCACCCTGTCCGACCACGCCGACGCCGCCGAGGAGGCGGTGCCCGGCGACCCCAACGACGCGGTCATCTGGGACGAGCTGGTGGCCCGCACCGGCGAGGACTCGCGGCTGTCGATCGGCTACCAGGCGTTCCTGACGATCGCGTGCCTGCTGGCCGCGATCGGGGCGATCACCGACTCGTCGGTCACGGTCGTGGGCGCGATGGTGCTGGGCCCGGAGTTCGGGCCGCTCGCCGCGGTGGCCGTCGGCCTCGTGCTGCGGCGCGGCGATCTCGTGCGGCGCGGTGTGATCGCCCTCACGGCGGGCTTCCCGCTGGCCATGGTCGTCACGGCGCTGGCCACCCTGCTGTTCGACGCGGTCGGGTTCCTGTCGACCTCCGCCCTGGACAACCTCGACCAGGTGGACTTCATCTACAAGGTCGGGCCGTTCTCCTTCATCGTCGCCCTGCTCGCGGGCGCGGCCGGGATGCTCGCGCTGACCTCGGCGAAGTCGGCGTCGCTGGTGGGGGTGTTCATCTCGGTCACCACCGTGCCGGCGGCCGCGTTCGCCTCGGTCGCGCTGGTCGAGGGCCGCTACGCCGAGGCCCTGGGGTCGGCGCTGCAGCTGGTCGTCAACGTGGTGGGGATCGTCGTCGCGGCCGTGCTGGTCCTGATGCTCGCGCGCCGTCCCGGCATGCGTGGGCGGGGACGGCGGCGGCTGTCGGCGGGGTAGGGTCGCAGGCAATGGACGACGACCTGGGCAGGTTCCCCAGGCCGGTGCTCGCGGCGCTGGCCGCGGCGGAGCGGTTGCTCACCCGCAGGGCCGGGGCCGGCGTCGTGCTGGCCGATCCGGAGGACCTCGGCGGCAGCGACCGGTCGGTCGTCGCCCGGGCCCGCGTGGCCCGCAACCCCTTCTCGCTGCCCCGCACGCTCGTCGTCAAGCACTACCTCGACGAGCCCACGCCGGGGCGTCCCGATCCCTTCCGCTACGAGGTGGCCAGCTGCCAGCTGTTCACGGCGCTGCCCGCCGACGCCCGCCCCAGCCCCATCCTCATCGCCCACGACCCCCAGGCGCGGCTGCTCGTGCTGGAGGACCTCGGCCGCAGCTCCACGCTCGCCGACAAGCTCTTCGGCCCCGATCCCGCCGCCGCGCAGCGCTGCCTGCTGAGCTGGGCGCGCGGGCTGGGCCGGATGCAGGCGGCAACGGCCGGCCGGGAGGACGACTTCGGGGCCCTGCTGCGCCGCCTCGGGGAACGCACGTGGCGCGATCCGATGGCCGACGACGCCCGCGCCGCGTTCGCCGGCGTGGCCGGGCTGCTCGCCCAGGAGCTGGGGGTGCACGTGCCGCCCGCCGCCACGCGGGAGGCCTACGACACCGCCCGGCTGCTGGGCGGCACCCGCTACCGCGCGTTCAGCCCGTCCGACACCTGCCCGGACAACAACCTCGTCACCAGCAAGGGCGTGCGGTTCGTCGACTTCGAATGGGGCTGCTTCCGCGACATCTCCCTCGACGCCGCCTACTTCCGCGTGCCGTTCCCGGGCTGCGAGGCCAGCTTCGCACTGCCCGACGGCATGGCCGAGACGATGCTGGAGGCCTGGCGCAACGAGGTCGCCGCCGTGTGGCCCGACCTGGACGTGCCGGGCGTGCTCGAGCAGCGGCTGCTCGACGCCCACCTGCTGTGGGTGTGGCTGTGCACCTGGTGGATGCTGCCGCGGATCCGGGTGAAGGACCTGCCGGTCGGCCCCGACGCCACCCGTTCCCCGCGGATCAGCACGGCGCTCGCCCACTACTGGCGCCAGCTCGCCGTGGCCGCGGAGTCGGCGGACCGCCCGGCCACGGCCGAGCTCGGCACGATGGTGGCCGAGGCGCTGGGCAAGCGGTTCCCCGACTCGCCCAACGCGCTGCCGGTCTACCCGGCCTTCCGCACCGCCGCGTAAGTTCCCCGATCCGACGCCGACGCGTCACCCTGCGCACACCGCCGGTGAGCCCACGTCGGTGATCGTGTCGGCCGTGCCGGCATGGATCACTCCGCCCCTCCCGGTGCTGCGCGTCGCGCGCACCCTCGTGACGCTCGGCGACTCCACCTCCGTCGGCCTCGGCGACCCGGCTCCGGGTGGTGGCTGGCGCGGTTTCCCCGTCCTGCTCCGCGACGCCCTGGGCGCGTCGGTGCTGGTCAACCCGTCGCGCACCGGCGCCCGGATGGCCGACGTGCGGCGCGAGCAGCTCCCGGTGGCGCTGGCCGCGGCCCCGGACGTCGTGGTGCTGTTCGTCGGGATGAACGACACGCTGCGGTCGGACTTCGACCCCGCGGCGATGCGGTCCGACGCCGCCGCGATCGTGCGCGAGCTGCATGACGCCCGCGCCCACGTCCTGCTGGTGCGCTACCACGACCACACGCGGGTGTTCCGGCTGCCCGCCCCGCTGCGGCGGGCGCTGGGCCGCCGGATCGAGGCCCTCAACGGCGTCGTCGACGGGATGGCCGGGCCGGGGGTGGACGTGCTGGACGTCGGCGACCTGCCGGGCGCCTACGAGCGGTCCGCGTGGGCGGTGGACCGGCTGCACCCCTCGGAGCAGGGGCACCGGATGCTCGCGGCCGGCTTCGCGGCGCTGCTGGCCGGGGCGGGGTTCGCCGTGCCGCGTCCGGTGGGTCTGGAGTGCGCGGGTGGGCGGGAGGTGACGGCCGCGCACCGCGTGGCCTGGCTGGTCGCCAAGGGTGTGCCGTGGCTGGTCCACCGCAGCCGCGACCTCGGCCCGGTGGTCGTACAGGGGTTGGTGTCGGAGCTGGTCAGGCGGCCTGGTCGAGCTCGCGTGCGGTGAAGTCGCCGGTGACGGGCAGGCCGGCCTCGATCAGCCACAGCTGCGCGCGGGTGCAGGTGGGGCAGATCCAGGTGACGGTACGGTCGCGCTCGTGCTGGCTGCTCCAGCTGAGCCCGGCGGCATCAGCGGTGGTGCGGGCGAGGGCGCAGAGAGGGCATGTGTGGGTCTCCATGCCACCGAAGAGTGGCGGCCGCACTTTGCGGTGCTGTGAACGGCGTGCGAAGGGTGCGGTGCGTTGACGTCCGACTACCGGACGTCACAGGGCTCGCAGGAACCGGTCGATCCTGACCAGGGCCTCTTCCAGCTGGGGGAGCGCCGTCGCGTAGGAGCACCGCACGTGGCCCTCGCCCGACGGCCCGAAGACCCCGCCGGGCACCACGGCCACGTGCTCGGCCTGCAGGAGCTTCTCCGCGAACGTCTCGGAGTCCAGGCCCGAGGCGCGGATCGACGGGAACGCATAGAAGGCGCCACCGGGCTCGGGGCAGTCGAGCCCGATCTCGCGCAGCCCCTTCACGAACACGCGCCGGCGCCGGTCGTAGTCGGCGACCATCGCCTCGACGTCGTCGTCGGACCCGGACAGCGCCTCGACGGCGGCGAGCTGGGAGACGTGCGGAGCGCACAGCATCGTGTACTGGTGCACCCGCACACACAGCTCCGCGACGGCGGCGGGCGCGCAGATCCAGCCCACCCGCCAGCCCGTCATGGCGTGGGCCTTGGAGAACCCGCCCAGCAGTACCGTGCGCTCGCGCGCGCCGGGCAGCGTGCCCAGGCACGTGTGCGCGCCGGTGTAGGTGAGCCGGTCGTAGATCTCGTCGGAGATCAGGTAGAGGTCGTGCTCCTCGGCCAGGCGGACCAGGGCCTCCAGCGCCGCCCGGGGCTGCACGGCGCCCGTCGGGTTGGCCGGCGAGCCGATGAGGATGGCCTTCGTGTTCGGCGTGATCGCGGTGGCCACCACGTCGGCGTCGATCGCGAAGCCGTCGTCGGCGCGCGTGGGCACGCGCACCGGGGTGCCACCGGCGAACGCCACACAGGGCTCGTAGGCGACGTAGCAGGGCTCCGGGACGATCACCTCGTCACCGGGGTTGAGCAGCACCCGCAACACGAGGTCGAGGCCCTCGGAGACGCCGGTGGTGATCAGGCACTCGGCACCGGGGTCGTAGGTGGCGCCGTAGCGGGAGGCGAGATCGGCGCAGATCAGCTCGCGGAGCTTGGGCAGGCCCGCGTTGGAGGTGTAGGTGGTGTAGCCGTGCTCCAGGGCGTAGATGCCGGCCTCGCGCACGCGCCACGGCGTGACGAAGTCGGGCTCACCGACGCCGAGGCTGATCACGTCGTCCATATCGGCGGCGATGTCGAAGAACCGCCGGATGCCCGACGGCGGGCAGGCGGCGATGACCGAGTTCAGCGGCTTCACGGCGTGACCGGCAGACGGTGGTCGGGCTCGGCCTTGGCGAAGTCGTCGCCGTCGCGCTTGTAGGTCTTGAGGACGAAGTGCGTGGCCGTGGAGCGCACGCGGTCGATGGTGGAGAGCTTCTGCGACACGAAGTCCGAGACCGCGCGGATCGTGGCGCCGTCCACGGTGCAGCGCAGGTCCTGGCTGCCCGAGACGAGGTAGACGCTGCGCACCTCGGGGAACCGCGCGATGCGGGCGGCCACGTCGTCGAACCCGACGCCGCGGGCGGGGGCCAGGGAGACGTCGATGAAGGCGGTGACGGTCTCGCGTGTGGGGTCCTCGTCGACGGCGTCCCAGTCGACCACGGCCTTGTAGCGGCGGATCGCGCCCGAGGCCTCCCATCCGGAGATCGCCTCGCGCACCTGCTCGACCGGGAGGTCCAGCATCGTCGCGATGGTGTCGGGGGAGAGCTGGGCGTCGCGCTCCAGGAGTTCGAGGATCTGCCGCACGGACCGACCCTACGTCGCACTCGCCGCGAGCCGCCCCACCGCCTCGCGGAGGTCACCCGCCGGGAGGGACGCGAAGCAGCAGCGCATCGACGACGGCAGGGTCGCGTCCACGGCGAACGCGCTGCCGGGAACGAACGCGACACCGTGCTCCAGCGCCCTGGGCAGCAGTGCGGCGGTGTCGGTGCCGTCCGGGAAGGTGAGCCAGCAGAACATGCCTCCGGTCGGCACCGTGCAGCCGGCCTGGGGCAACAGCTCGGCGACGGCGCCGCAGAACGCCCGGGCGCGGGCCGCGGTCACGGTGCGGACGCGCTCCAGGTGCGCGCCGAACCAGGCCGTGTCGGCGAGCAGGTCGGCCGCGATCGCCTGGGTGAGTGACGACGTGCACAGGTCGGTGCACTGCTTGAGGCGTTCGACGGCCGCGCAGACCGGGGCCGGACCGGTGATCCACCCGACGCGCAGGGCGGGGGCGAGGATCTTCGACGCGCTGCCCAGCCGCACGATCCGCTCGCCGTGCGCCGCGACCGGGACGGGCGGGGTGCCGTCGAAGGCGAGCAGCCCGTACGGGTCGTCCTCGACGACGAGGAAGCCGTGGCGGTCGGCGAGCGCGGCCAGCTCGCGGCGGCGTTCCGGGCTCATGGTGACGCCGCGCGGGTTGTGGAAGCTGCTGACCGTGTGCACCAGCCTCGGCCGCAGGCCGGCCGCGAGACGCTGGGCCAGCACGTCGACCTGCATGCCGTCGCCGTCCAGCGGCACGGTGTGCAGCGCGGCGCCGGCGGCCTGGAACACCTGCAGCGCCCCGACGTAGACGGGGTCCTCGACGACCACGGTGTCGCCGGGGTCGAGCAGGACGCGGGCGAGCAGGTCGAGGGCCTGCTGGGAGCCGGTGGTGACGACGACGTCGGACACGGGCCTCCCGCAGCGGCGCGACTCGTGCTCGGCCAGCACCTCGCGCAGGCGGGCGAGGCCGGCCGTCTCGCCGTACTGGACGGAGGCGGGGTCGTGGAGTGCCGCCGCGGCGGCCTCGGCGATGCGCTCGCGGGGCAGCAGGTCGGCGGCGGGAAGGCCGCCGGCGAGGCTCAGGACCTCCGGGCGGGCGGTGAGGGTGAGCAGGTCGCGGATGGCGGAGCCGCGGACGGCATCGAGCCTGGTGGAGAGCGTGATCACGGGAACCTCACGGTCGATCGGACGGGGTGGTCACGTCCTGGATCGACAGGGCGGGTGGGCGCGGGCCGCGGTGGGGCCTGCCGTCGATGATGCCGGGCGGTCCCGCAGATCGGAACTCGATTCCCGATATATGGGAGAATCGGGTGGTGCGGGCGTCCGGGTCGGGAGTGACGGTGGCGGACAGGATCTCCACGTCGACGAGGATGTCTGCTGCCGCGAACCGGGCCGGGTTCGTCTCTCCCTCCGACGCCTCGGACGTTCCCACCGGGCCCCGACCGGCATGGGCACCTCCGACGATGTCGGCGGCCGGTGGCAGGGTGGAGTGGTGACCGGCGAAGGGTTGTTCGACATCGACGAGCCAGAGCCGTCTCCGGCCGTCGACCGGGTCGGGGCCACCGTGCCGGAGGCGCGAAGGGTCGCGGCGCCGGAGGCGCGAAGGGTCGCGGCGCCGGAGGCACGGAAAGTCGCGGCGCCGGAGGCGCGGAAAGTCGCGGCGCCGGAGGCGCGGAAAGTCGCGGCGCCGGAGGCGCGGAAAGTCACAGCGCCCCTGGCCGCCCGCATGCGCCCCCGGACTCTCGACGAGGTGGTCGGCCAGGAGCATCTGCTCCGCCCCGGCGCGCCGCTGCGCCGGCTCGTGGAGGGCGGCGCGGCGGCGTCCGTGCTGCTCTACGGCCCGCCCGGCACCGGCAAGACCACGATCGCGCGGCTGCTGTCGCAGGTCGGCTCGCGGCACTTCGTCGCCCTGTCGGCACTGTCCTCGGGGGTGAAGGAGCTGCGCGAGGTGATCACCGACGCGCGTCGCCGCCGCGACCACCACGACCAGCAGACCGTCCTGTTCATCGACGAGGTCCACCGCTTCTCCAAGACCCAGCAGGACGCCCTGCTCGGCGCCGTCGAGGACCGGCTCGTGCTGCTCGTGGCCGCGACCACGGAGAACCCGTCGTTCTCGGTGGTGTCGCCGCTGCTGTCGCGGTCGCTGGTGCTGCAGCTGCAGTCGCTCACCGAGGACGACGTGCGTGAACTGCTGCGCCGGGCCGTCACCGATCAGCGGGGCCTCAACGGCACGGTCACCCTGGACCAGGACGCCGAGGACGCGATCGTGCGGCTGGCCGGCGGGGACGGGCGCCGGGCGTTGACCGCCCTGGAGGCCGCCGCGGACGGCGTGGTCGGCACGGGCGAGACCGTGATCGACGTCGTCGGGGTCGAGCGGGCCGTCACCGAGGCCACCGTCCGCTACGACCGCCAGGGCGACCAGCACTACGACGTCATCAGCGCGTTCATCAAGTCCATCCGCGGCTCCGACCCCGACGCCGCGCTGCACTACCTCGCCCGCATGCTCGTGGCGGGGGAGGACCCGCGGTTCATCGCGCGGAGGTTGATGGTGCACGCGAGCGAGGACATCGGCCTGGCCGACCCGACCGCGCTGCAGGCCGCTACGGCCGCCGCGCAGGTCGTGCAGCTCGTCGGGTTGCCGGAGTGCCGGATCGCGCTGGCCCAGGCCACGCTGCATCTCGCGACGGCCCCGAAGTCGAACGCCGTGATCGTCGGGATCGACGAGGCCATGTCCGACGTCCGGGCCGGGGCGACCGGGGCGGTGCCCCCGCACCTGCGCGACGGCCACTACGCGGGTGCGGAGAAGCTCGGCAACGCGGTGGGCTACCGCTACCCGCACAGCGACCCCGCCGGGGTGGTCACGCAGCAGTACCCGCCGGATGCGTTGGTGGGCAAGGACTACTACCGCCCCACCCCCCACGGCGGCGAACGCACGCTGCGCGAGAGGCTGGAGAAGCTGAGGCGCGCGATCCGCGGCCGCTGATCGAACGGGCATGGATCAGGGCGCCGCCCGGGTGCGGTCCGCGAGCAGGCGCACCGCCAGGGCGCCCAGGACCCCGCCCATCACCCAGCGCTGGGTGCGGAGCCAGGCGGGGCGTCCACCCAGGAACGCGGCCAGGGCGCCGGCGCTCAGCACGATCAGTGCGTTGACGGTCAGCGCGACCGCGATCTGGATCGACCCCAGCACCAGGCTCTGCGCCGCCACGGAACCGCGGGCGGGGTCGACGAACTGGGGCAGCAGCGCCACGTACAGCACGGCGATCTTGGGGTTGAGCAGGTTCGTGACCAGGCCCATCACCAGCAGCCGGCGCGGGGTGTCGACGGGGAGCTCCTTCGGCGCGAACACGGCGGTGCCGCCCGGCCGCACCGCCTGCCACGCCAGGAACAGAAGGTACCCGGCACCGGCGACCTTGAGCACCTCGTACGCCACCGGAACCGTCGCGAAGACCGACGCCACCCCGGCCGTCGCGGCGGCGAGGTAGACCCCGAACCCGATCGCCACCCCCACCAGCGACACCAGCCCGGCCCGTCGGCCCTGCGTGATCGACCGCGAGACCAGGTAGATCATGTTCGGGCCGGGCGTGAGGACGAGGCCGAGCGCCACCAGCGCGATGCCGACGGCCGAGGCGGTGCTGATCATGTGTCCAGTAGGCGGCGCGACGGGCACGGGGGCCACGGCCACCTACGGGGAAGTGGCCACCAGCCCGCTGGCGTCGACGTGGAACTGCATCGCCCGGTACGGCCAGTTCGTCGCGGTGTTCCACTGGCTCACGACGAGGTGCAGGTCGGCGAGCGTGCTCCCGGGCACGATGTAGCCGCCGTAGAGCTGGGCCACCCGGCCGGCGGCGTGGTCCTCGTCCTCCCAGTTGCAGCCGCGCAGCACCGTCGCGCGGGGGGCGGTGTACAGGTCGGCGGTGGGGGAGCCGAGCGCCATGACGTCCATCGCGTAGTGCTCCTGGTCGAAGAACGCGAGCATCCAGCGGCCCTCGACGCGGCGCAGCGACAGCTCCCCGAACCGCCCGGTCAGGGCGACGGTCGGTGGCCGGCCCCAGCCCCAGCCGTCGGCGTCGGTGAGCCCCCAGCCCTCCCAGGCGTCCCTGTCGGCGAGCTGGTCCTCGGGCACCCGCTGCAGGATCAGGCCCTTGTCGCGCTGGAAACCGGTGGACAGCACGTAGACGAACCCGTCGTCGCCGCGTTCCCAGGTGAGCATCTGGAAGAAGCCGTCGTGGTGGCCGGCGGCCCAGCGCACGCCCGTCGGGCGCCAGCTGGCGCCGTTGTCGCGTGAGCGGTGCAGCTCCGTCCAGCGGACGTTGCCCAGCTCGCGGCACACCATCACGTGCAGGTAGATGGTGTCACCGATCGTGATGAGGTCGGTGGGGAGCACGGTGGTGACACGCCGGACCCGACGCCCCCACCGCCGGACGGTCCTGTGGACGTAGCGCACCACCTGCCGCGCCCGCTCGCCCCGGCCCGCGGAGCCGGTCCACTCGATGCCGGTGGTAGCGGTGGCGGGGTCGCCGAAGAGCACGACGGGCGCCCGCCAGCCGCGCCCGCCCACGCCGGCCCGGGCGAACGTGTCACCGAAGACCGAGACCAGCCGCCCGTCCGGGGCGGTGACGGTGGCGCCGAGGTCGGTGCCCCCGATGTCGAAGCGGTCGGTGTGGCCGGGCCCGGTGAGATCGCGGACCTTGGACGCGAGCTTCACGGAGCGCCCCCCGGTGCCAGCAAAGTGGCTTTCCTGTCATCTGGTGCCAGCAAAGTGGCTTTACTGGCACTCCGGCAAGCCCTCACACCGCGTCCCGCTGCACCGGGCAGCTCATGCAGCGGGGGCCGCCCCGGCCCCGACCCAGCTCGCCTCCCGGGATGTCCAGCACCTCGATCCCGTGGCCGCGCAGGAACGCGTTGGTGGTGACGTTGCGCTCGTAGGTGATCACCACGCCGGGCGCGACGGCGAGGGTGTTGCAGCCGTCGTCCCACTGCTCGCGTTCGGCGGCGTGCACGTCCTGCTCGGCGGTCAGCACGCGGATCTCCGGCAGGTGCAGCGCCTTGGCGATGGCGGCGTGCATGTCCCGGGGCTCGTGGTCGGTGACGTCGAGCTCCTTGTCGTTGTCACCCGGCCGCACCGTGTACGCCGGGAGCATCCCGAGCCCGGCGTACTTCGTGAACGTCTCCGGGTCGACCATCGTCATCACGGTGTCGAGGTGCATCAGCGCGCGGGTCTCGGGCATCCGCAGTGCGACGATCCGGTCCACCTCGCCGCCCGCGAACAGCCGCCGCGCCAGCCGCTCGACGCCCGCCGCCGTGGTCCGCTCGCTCATCCCGATCAGCACGGCGCCGCCGCCGAGCACGAGCATGTCGCCGCCCTCGGTGGTGGCCGGCCCGTTGACGGCGCCCTCGGACCACACCTCGAAGTCGCCGTCGGCGAAGAGCGGGTGCCAGCGGTAGACGGCCTCGTAGTGCACGGTCTCGCGCATCCGGGCGAGCTTGCGCATGCTGTTGATCGAGACACCGCCATGGATCCAGGCCGACGTGTCGCGCGTGTAGAGGTGGTTGGGCAGGGGTTCGAGCACGAAGTCGTCGGGATCGAGCACGTGGAACGCCACCGAGCGCGGCTCCGGGATGCGGTCGCGCACCTCACGCTTGGTGATGCCCCCGATCAGGTGCTCGGTGAGCGTGTCGTCGTCCATGGCGTCGAAACAGTTGCGCAGCGCGTCGATCGCCATCGGGCCGTACACGCGCTCGTCGAAGATGCTGTCGAGCACGTACTTCTTGGCCTCGGGCAGCGCGACGGTCCGGCGCAGCAGCTCACCGAACAGGTGCACGGTGACGCCGCGCTCGCGCAGCACCTCGGCGAACCGGTCGTGCTCCTCCTGCGCGCGGTGCACCCACAGCACGTCGTCGAACAGGAGGCGGTCCTTGTTGCCCGGGGTGAGGCGCTTCAGCTCCAGGCCCGGCCGGTGCAGGATCACCTGACGGAGCTGTCCGACCTCGGAGTCGACTCGGTACATGGGCAAGATACTGCCGTGAATCTCGACGGCCTGGACGAGCAGATCGTCGCCCTCCTCGTGGACGACGCGCGGCGCAGCTACGCCGACCTGGGCGCGGAGGTCGGGCTGAGCGCGTCGGCGGTGAAGCGGCGGGTCGACCGGCTGCGGGCGGGCGGCGCCATCACCGGCTTCACGGTGCGGCTGGACCCGGGCGCGCTGGGCTGGTCGGTGGAGGGCTACGTCGAGCTGTACTGCCGCGCCCGCACCGCGCCGGAGACGATCCGCGCCGCGGTCAAGCGGTTCCCGGAGGTGGTGGAGGCCAGCACGGTCTCGGGCGAGGCCGACGCCGTGCTGCGCATCCTCGCCGTCGACATGCGCCACTTCGAGCAGGTGCTGGAGAAGATCAGCGCGGCGTCGTTCGTCTCGCGGACGAAATCGGTGCTCGTCCTGAGCCCGCTGCTCCGCCGCCCGGCCGCGCCGCACCGCCCGGCGAGCTGACGCAACGATCCGTCGTCACTCCCGGAGAACACGCAACGATCGGTCGCCCAGGGACAACATCCGCTGATTGTCCGCCGATGGCGCGCTTCCTACCGTTGAGCCACCCCGGCATCGAGGCCGCGGCCCACCCCGCCTTCAACCGTGGAGCGAGCCCGTGACCAGCGTTCTTCCCGCCCCGTCCACCCGGCGCACCGCCACCCGCCGGCACTACGTCATGTGCCGGCCCGAGCACTTCGACGTCACCTACGCGATCAACCCGTGGATGGACGTCACCGTCCCCGTCGACCGCGACCTCGCCGTCCGCCAGTGGGAGAACCTCCGCGCGACCTACGTCGACCTCGGCCACCGCGTCGACCTGCTCGACCCCGTCGCCGGGCTGCCCGACATGGTCTACACGGCCAACGGCGCCACCGTCGTCGGCGGGGTGGTGCTCGGCGCCCGGTTCCGCCACGCCGAGCGGGCGGCCGAGGCCGCGTCGCACCTGGCCTGGTTCCGGGGCCACGGGTTCGCGCGCGTCGTCGATCCGGAGTTCGTCAACGAGGGGGAGGGCGACCTGCTCGCCGTCGGCGATCTCGTGCTCGCCGGCACCGGGTTCCGCACCGACCCGCTCGCCCACGTCGAGGCCGCGCGAGTGCTCGGCCGCGAGATCGTGCCTCTGGAGCTCGTCGACCCGCGCTTCTACCACCTCGACACCGCGATCGCCGTGCTGGACGACTCGACGATCGCCTGGCTCCCCGCGGCGTTCTCCCCGGCGTCGCAGGCCGTGCTGCGGATGCGGTTCCCCGACGCGTTCGAGGCCGGACCGGCCGACGCCGACGTGCTCGGGCTCAACGCCGTGAGCGACGGGCGGAACGTCGTCCTCCCCGTCGCCGCGGGCGGTCTGGCCGCCGCGATCGCCGAGCGCGGCTTCACCCCCGTCCCGATCGACCTGTCCGAGCTGCTCAAGGGCGGTGGCGGACCCAAGTGCTGCACCCTGGAGGTTCGGGCATGACCACGACGGAGACCGCGACCGAGCACCACGAGCACCTCGTCGAGCAGTACTCGGCGCACAACTACCACCCGCTGCCGGTCGTCGTGGCGCAGGCGCACGGCTCGCGGGTCACCGACGTCGAGGGCCGCGAGTTCCTCGACTGCCTCGCCGGATACTCCGCCCTGAACTTCGGCCACGGCCACCCGGACCTGCTCGCCGCCGCACACCGCCAGCTCGACCGCGTGACGCTGACGAGCCGCGCGTTCGGCAGCGACCAGCTGGGGCCGTTCTGCGCGGAGCTGTCGGGGCTCCTCGGCAGGCATGCGGAGAACTCCGGACCGCCGGCCCCTGGGTCCTACCGCGAGTCCTGGTCGGGCAGGTTGACGGTCCTCCCGATGAACACCGGCGCCGAGGCGGTGGAGTCGGGGATCAAGGTGGCCCGCAAGTGGGGCTACGAGGTCAAGGGCGTGCCGGTGGACCGCGCGCAGATCGTCGTGACGGCCGGGGGCTTCCACGGCCGCACCACCACCATCGTCGGCTTCTCCACCGACCCCGACGCCCGCGGCGGTTTCGGCCCGTTCACGCCGGGGTTCGTCGTGGTGCCCTACGGCGACGCCGCGGCGCTCGAGGCCGCGATCACCCCCGACACCGTGGCCGTGCTGGTCGAGCCGATCCAGGGGGAGGCCGGCGTGGTCGTCCCCCCCGCGGGCTACCTGCCGGCCGTCCGGGCGGTCTGCGACGCGGCGCGCGTGCTGTTCGTCGCCGACGAGGTGCAGTCCGGCCTCGGGCGCACCGGGCACCTGCTGGCCACCCGCGCCACCGGCGTGGACGCCGACGTCTACCTGCTCGGGAAGGCGCTCGGCGGCGGGATCATGCCGCTCTCGGCCGTGGTCGCCGACGCCGACGTGCTCGGCGTGCTGCACCCCGGCCAGCACGGCTCGACGTTCGGCGGGAACCCGCTGGCCTGCGCCGTCGGCCGCGCGGTCATCACCCTGCTCGCCGACGAGGGACCAGCCGGCATGCTCGCCCGCGCCCGGCGTCTGGGCGACGTGCTGCACGGGCGGCTGGCCGCGCTCGTCGGTCACGGCGTCGTCGCGGTGCGGGGGACCGGGCTGTGGGCCGGGGTCGACGTCGACCCGCGGCTGGGTACCGGTCGCGATGTCAGCGAGGCGATGATGCGTCGGGGCGTGCTCGTCAAGGACACCCACGGCTCGACGATCCGCCTGTCCCCGCCGCTGGTGATCACCGAGCGGGAGCTGCACGAGGCGGTCGACGCCCTGACCGGCGCGTTGTCCGACCTGCCCTGACCCGCGAGTCGGCGGTTCTCCGTGCGCGAGTCGGCAGTTTCCGGAGCGCGAGTCGGCGGTTTCCGGAGGTCGACCCGTTCGCCCTGACCCGGCGACCCGCGGACCGGAACGCGCCGACTCGCGGGCGGAGAACCGCCGACTCGCGGGCGGAGAACCGCCGACTCGCGGGCGGAGAACCGCCGACTCGCGGGCGGGAGACCGCCGACTCGCGCACGGGAGACCGTCGACTCGCGCACGGAGCAACGGTGGCCGTTCGCCCGTTCGGGGGGTGGCCGTACACGGTCAGTAGTAGGGCGTCCTACGTTATTGGGCGCGTCGGAACGGCCGCTCGTCGCTGTCGGTGATCAGAATGAGGTCGGGGCGCAGTGATCCGAAGATGACGGTGAGTAGCAGCTCGGCCGTGGTCTGCGGCGTCTCGCCGGGCCGGTTGACGCTGCGCAGCAGGAGCAGGTTGACCACCAGGGTGCTCATCTCCAGGGCCGACGGGTACGGGCGGAGCTCGCCGGTCTCCTGCCCGTGGGCGATCAGCAGCAGCAGGGCCTCCGGGATCGGGACGAGCGTCCGCGGGTCGTCCTGGTCGTCCGGGTCCGCAGCGCCGCCGACGCGGATCGTGTACTCCTGCACGGCCGACCAGAGCGCCGCCGTGAGCTCGTGGTTCCGATCCGTCACCCGGCACAGGGCCCTGACCTGGTCGTCTATCGCGTCCAGCATCGACCGGCCCGCGGCGATGTCGTTGTGGGCCTGGACGATCAGCGGCCGGACGAGCGGCTGGTAGACGTGCCCGAGCAGGGCGTGCTTGGTGGGGAAGTGGTTGTAGGCCGTGGCGGCGCTGACCCCGGCCGACTGCGCGATGTCCTCCATGCGCGTGCGGGCCCACCCCCGGGAGCCGAAGGCCGAGTCGGCGGCGTCGAGCAGAGCGCGTCGGGTGCGGTCACGCTTCGTGCGTGCGGCGCGGGCCCTGGGGTCGTCCTCGTGGGACTCGTCGGAGGCAGGCATCGCGCGCAGAGTAACCAATCCGAAGCCAAACTTCTCTTGACTCCAACTGGGGTGTCACCCAAAATGCTTACTTGAAGGTAGAACGACGTCGGACAGTCACAGGGCACGGTGATTGCGCGGCGGCGCCGAGGGAACAGCAGGGCACCTGCAGTCGGGGGACATCGCAGGTATCCAGCAGGTCCTGCGCTCTCTCCTCGGTGCGTACGACGGTACGGCTGCGCCATGTGGAACCCGGCCCCAGAAAACCGGTCGGGTGACACGCATCCGTGTCACGCCGGCGGTAGTCGCCGGCGTAGGGGAGGGGAACCCATGATGTCCGCGTACTCCGGCGAGACGATCGCCACCAGCACCAGCACCGCCTCGTACGGCACCGCCCGATGAGCGCTCTCGCCTACCCCGAGTCCCAGCCGGTGAAGGAAGCGGTCGGGCCGATCGAGCTCGTCGACCCGGTCGGCGACGTCCAGTTCGTCGCGGAGATCGCGGAGATCGCGGAGATCGCCGGGGCGACCACCGGGACGCCCGCGCTGCTGGAGAGCCTCGTGGCCGACGCCGTGGCGGGTGATCGCGGGGCACGCGATCGCCTGCTGGCCGAGATCCAGCCGCTCGTCCTGCGCTACTGCCGCGGCCGGCTCGGGCGCCAGGAGACCGCGATCGGCTCGGCCGACGACGTCGCGCAGGAGGTATGCCTCGCCGTGGTCGGTGCGCTGCCGAGCTACACCATCAAGGGCCTGTCGTTCCGTGCGTTCGTCTACGGCATCGCCGCCCACAAGGTCACCGACGCGTTCCGGGCCATCGGTCGCAACAAGTCGGAGCCGGTGGCCGAGCTGCCCGACACCCAGCTCGTCCTCGACGGGCCCGAGCAGCGCCTCCTGGCCGCCGAGCGCGTCGAGCGGCTGGGCGGCCTGCTGCACTGCCTCACCCCCCGTCAACGCGACGTCCTCGTCCTGCGCATCGCGGTCGGGCTCTCGGCGGAGGAGACGGCCAGGATGGTCGGATCCACCCCGGGTGCGGTCCGGGTCACGCAGCACCGTGCGCTCAACCGGCTGCGCGGCGTCATCGGCGGCCCGGACGACGACGAGGTCGACCCCGCCGACTACGTGCCGCTCACGGTGGTCCCCGAGGTGTGACCCCGTCCGGCGCCGCACCGTCCGGGGAGTAGCCTGATCGGCGATCATCTCCCGGTCGGTGAGGTGTCGAGTGCGGTAGGTGAGGAGAGCTTCGTGTCGGCTGGCCAGATCGCTGCGTTGGTGGCCGCGGGGGCCTTCGTCGTCCTCGTGGTGCTGCTGGCCGTACCCCTGCTCAAGCTGGGGAGGACGCTCGACGAGGCCACGATCGCGATCCGCAAGGCCCACGAGGGCAGCGCGCCGCTGCTCGACAACGCCCAGACCACGCTGCACCAGGTCAACACCCAGCTGGAGCGCGTCGACGGCATCACCTCCAGCGCCCGCACCGTCACGAGCAACGTCTCGGTGCTGACGTCGCTGTTCACGGCCACGATGGGTGGCCCGCTCGTGCGCGCCGCCGCGTTCTCCTACGGCCTGAACAAGGCCGTGAAGGCCCGCCGGGCCGGGAAGGACGCCGGCCAGCACTCGCTGCGCTCGCGTCCCGGGCGTCTGCGTCGGGGGAAGAAGAAGTGAAGCGGCTCTTCTGGCTGGGCGTGGGAGTGGCCGCCGGCGTGTACGCCTCCCGCCGCGCCACCGCCGCCGCGCAGGCCCTGACGCCCGCGGGCATCGGCGCCAACATCGCCGACGGCCTGCGCGAGCTCGGGGCCGGCCTCGGCGCGTTCGGTGCCGAGGTGCGCGCCGGGATGAGCGAGCGCGAGCAGGAGCTCACGCAGCTGGTGGAGCGGCGCACGGGCGACCACGTTCCGACCTACTCCGAGGCGCTGGCGCCCGAGAAGCGGGCGCGAGCGCCACGGGCAGGGGCCTGATCTCTCCCGGCTCCTGCCGTCCCCGTCTCCCACTCGACCCCAGCATCCGAAGGCCATTCCCGTGCAGACCCACGAGATCATCCGCCGTTTCACCGACCACTTCGTCTCCACCGGGCACACCCGCGTGCCCAGCGCGTCGCTGATCCTCGACGACCCCACGCTGCTGTTCGTCAACGCCGGCATGGTGCAGTTCAAGCCCTACTTCCTCGGCGACGCGCCCGCGCCCTACCCGCGCGCCACGTCCATCCAGAAGTGCGTGCGCACCGGCGACATCGAGGAGGTCGGCCGCACCACGCGGCACAACACCTTCTTCCAGATGGCCGGCAACTTCTCCTTCGGCGACTACTTCAAGGCCGGCGCGATCGAGCACGCCTGGGAGCTGATCACCTCCGGGGCGGGCTTCGGCATCGACCCGGACAAGCTCTGGGCCACCGTCTACCGCACCGACGACGAGGCGCTCGAGCTGTGGCGGAAGTTCCTGCCGGAGTCGCGCATCCAGCGCCGCGGCGGCAAGGACAACTACTGGGACATGGGCGTGCCCGGCCCCGGCGGGCCCTGCTCGGAGATCTACTTCGACCGCGGCCCCGAGCACGGCCGTGACGGTGTCGACACGAGTGGGGGACCCGAGGCCGACGAGGACCGCTACCTCGAGATCTGGAACCTCGTCTTCATGCAGGACATCCGCGGGGACCTGAGCCCCAAGGAGGAGCACCCGCCGATCGGCACGCTGCCCAAGAAGAACATCGACACCGGCATGGGCGTGGAGCGCGTGGCCACGCTGCTCCAGGGCGTCGAGAACGTCTACGAGACCGACCTCGTGCGCCCGGTGATCAGCCGCGCCGAGGAGTTCTCCGGCCGCCGCTACGGCGCGAACGTCGAGGACGACGTCCGGTTCCGCGTCATCGCCGACCACGCGCGCTCCGGTGTGATGATCATCGGTGACGGCGTCACGCCGTCCAACGAGGGCCGCGGCTACGTGCTGCGCCGCCTGCTGCGCCGCATCGTCCGCTCCGCTCGCCTGCTCGGGGTGCAGGAGCCGGTGCTGAACTCCTTCGCCGAGGTCGTCCGCGACGCGATGGCGCCCTCCTACCCGGAGCTCGCCACCGACTTCGAGCGCATCTCCGCCGTCGTCCGCAACGAGGAGGAGTCCTTCCTCCAGACGCTCACGGCCGGCTCGCGGATCTTCGACACGGCCGTCACCACCGTGAAGGCGGCGGGCAGCACCCGACTGCCCGGCGACCAGGCGTTCAAGCTGCACGACACGTACGGCTTCCCGATCGAGCTCACCCTCGAAATGGCGGCCGAGGCCGGGCTCACCGTCGACGAGCCGGGCTTCCGCACGCTCATGGCCGAGCAGCGCGACCGCGCCAAGGCCGACGCGAAGGCGCACAAGACCGGCCACAGCGACGGCACCGCCTACCGCGCCGTGCTCGACGCCGCCGGGGGCACCGAGTTCCTCGGCTACACCGACGTCACCGGCGAGTCGCGGGTCGTCGGCCTCATCGTCGACGGCGTGGGGGTGCCCGCGGCCGGGAAGGGCACGGCCGTCGAGGTCGTGCTCGACCGCACCCCGTTCTACGCCGAGGGTGGCGGCCAGCAGGCCGACACCGGCTGGATCCGCGGGGACGGCTTCAGCGTCGAGGTCACCGACGTCCAGTCGCCGGTGGCGGGGCTGTCGGTCCACCGCGGCACCGTCACCGACGGCGAGGTGACGATCGACGCGCCCGTCCAGGCCGAGGTCGACGTCACCCGGCGCCAGGCCATCTCGCGCGCCCACTCGGCCACCCACCTCGTGCACGCCGGCATGCGCAAGGCGCTGGGCGACGCCGCCGCGCAGGCCGGCTCGCTCAACGCGCCGGGCCGGCTGCGGTTCGACTTCACCTCGCCCGCCGGCGCCGTGCCCGCCTCCGTGCTGGCCGACGTCGAGGACGAGGTGAACGACGTCCTGCTCAACGACCACGAGGTGCGCGCGTTCGTCACCACGCAGGACGAGGCCCGCCGCATCGGCGCCATGGCTCTGTTCGGCGAGAAGTACGGCGACCGGGTGCGCGTCGTCGAGATCGGCGACTACTCCCGCGAGCTCTGCGGTGGCACGCACGTGCACCGCTCCGGGCAGCTGGGCCTGGTCAAGCTGCTGTCGGAGGCCTCCATCGGCTCGGGCGTGCGACGGGTCGAGGCACTGGTCGGGCTGGACGCGTTCCGGTTCCTCGCCAAGGAGCACGTGCTCGTCTCCCAGCTGGCCGAGCAGTTCAAGGCCAAGCCCGAGGAGCTGCCCGAGCGCATCGGCGGCGTCGTCGAGCGGCTGCGGGTGGCCGAGCGCGAGCTGGAGAAGGTGCGCGCCGACGCCGTGCTGTCCTCGGCCGGTGCGCTCGCCGACTCCGCGGAGGACGTCGCCGGCACCGCGCTCGTCGCCGTCGCCGCGCCGGACGGCATCGGCGGCAACGACCTGCGCGCGCTCGCGTCGGACGTGCGCGGCCGGCTGGGGGCGCGGCCGGGTGTGGTCGCGCTGTTCTCCGCCGACGGCGACAAGCTCTCGTTCGTGGTGGCCACCACCTCGGCCGCCCGCGACGCCGGGCTGGCCGCGGGCAAGCTCGTACCCTCGTTCGCCGCGGCCGTGGGTGGCCGGGGCGGCGGCAAGCCCGACCTCGCGCAGGGCGGCGGCACCGACCCGTCGGGCATCCCGGCGGCGATCGACGCGCTCCGGCGCCGGCTCGCCTCGGCATGAACCCCCATGATCGGCGG
>NZ_MKVV01000098.1:46943-125476 GCF_001899645.1 Pseudonocardia sp. 73-21
TTTCCGCGCCGAACTGCTGATCATGGCCGGCCGGTGACCCGCCGCGGGCGGCGGCTCGGGCTCGACGTCGGGTCCGTGCGCGTGGGCGTCGCTCTGAGTGACCCCGACGGCGTGCTGGCCACGCCGCTCGTCACCCTTCCGCGCGATCTCGACGGCGGCTCGGACGTCCGGGCCATCGCCGAACTGGTCGCCGAGCACGAGATCGTGGAGATCGTCCTGGGCCTGCCGCGGACCCTCGCCAACCGCGAGGGCCCGGCCGCGGAGGCGGCACGCATGTTCGGCGATGCCCTCACCGCGGGGCTCACGGTGCCTGTCGTCTACTCCGACGAGCGCCTGACCACGGTCGTCGCCACCCGGCAGCTGCGCGCCCGCGGGGTGAAGGGCCGCAAGCAGCGCTCGGTGGTGGACCAGGCGGCGGCCGTCGCGATCCTCCAGGGGTGGCTGGACAGCCGGCGCTGAGGTCCAGGTCAGGGGTGGTGCCGACGCGCCCGACACATCATCGTTACGCTGCGACACTGTGCAGTCGGACGGACGGGACCACGCCTCGATGGTGAGCGATCCGACGGTCCGGCTGAAGGCGGTGGGGAACCGGGGCGACGCGCGCCGGGCCCGGCGCCGGCAGGGCCGGCGCAAGCGGTTCGGCGTGCTCGCCCTCGCCGTGCTGCTCCTGCTCGGGACCGTGGCCGGCGGCGGCTACTACGTCTACACCTCCTTCTTCGCCACGCCCGACTTCGACGGCACCGGCGAGGGCAGCGTGCTCGTGCAGGTGGAGGACGGCGACACCACCTCCCAGATCGCCACCGAGCTGACCCAGAAGGGCGTCGTGGAGAGCGCCGCCGCCTTCAAGGAGGCGGCCGCCGACAACGCCAAGGTCCGCTCGGTGCAACCCGGCTTCTACCAGCTGAAGCTGCGGATGTCGGGCGCGTCCGCCGTCGCGCTCCTGCTGGATCCCGCGGCCCGCGTCGGGCAGCTGGAGATCCGCAGCGGCGTGCAGCTCGACGACACGAAGGCGCCGAACGGGGCCGAGTCGCCCGGCGTGCTGAGCCTGATCTCGGCCGCCACGTGCGTGGGCGAGGGCGCCGACCGGAAGTGCGTGTCGGCCGACGAGCTGCGCTCCACGATGGCGACCACCGACCCCGCCACGCTCGGCGTGCCCGCGTGGGCGCTGGACGCGGTCGCGAAGGCCGACCCCAAGCGGCGCCTGGAGGGGCTCATCGCCCCGGGGCGCTACAACGTCCAGCCCGGGGCCACCCCGCTGGAGGTGCTGCAGTCGATCATGGCGATCTCGACGGCGCGCATCGAGGCGACGGGGCTCGTGTCGGGCGCGCAGAGCATCGGCAGCTCCCCGTACCAGGTGCTGGTCATCGCGTCGATGGTCGAGAAGGAAGCGATCATCGCGGACATGCCCAAGGTGGCCCGGGTGATCTACAACCGCCTCGGGTCGGGGCAGCGCCTCGAGCTCGACACCACGATCAACTACCCGCTCGACGTGCAGTCGCTGCTCACGAGCCCGCAGAACCGGGCCATCCCCGGCCCGTACAACACCTACCTGACGCCCGGCCTGCCGCCCACGCCGATCTCCACCCCCGGCAGCGACGCCGTCGCGGCCGCGCTCACGCCGGCCTCCGGGCCGTGGCTGTTCTTCGTGCCGTGCAAGAAGGACGGCACCAGCTGCTTCGCCGTGACCTTCGCGGAGCACTCGGCCAACGTCGCGCTCGCCCAGAAGAACGGCGTCTTCTGACCTACTGCCCGAAGAAGCCGGGTGGTGGGATCGGGGACGGGGTGGCCGCGCGATCCTCGGGAGCGACGGCCCCCCGGGCGAAGCGGCGGGCGCCGCCGTCGTCGAGGACCGTCGCGCGGAACGGGTCGGCGCTCGCCCGGCGTGTCAGGCCGGCGACCGGGAGCCCGGCGTCGCTGCCGACGAGCACGAGGTTGCCGAACCGGCGCCCGGACAGGATCTCCGGCGCCGCGATCACCGCCAGCTCGGCGAACACCCCGGCGGCGGCCGCCACCTGCGTTCGGGCGAAGGCGAGCTCGCCGCCGTCGGCGACGTTGGCCGCGTACACGCCGCCGGGGGCCAGCGTGCGCGCCGCCGCCGCCACGAACTCCCGCGACGTCAGGTGCGACGGCGTGCGTGCCCCGGCGAAGACGTCGAGCACCAGCAGGTCCACCGACGCCGCCGCCACCTGCGTCAGGGCGGCCCGGGCGTCGGCGACGAGCACGTCGATGCCCAGGCCGTCGGCCGGCAGCCGCGAGCCGACCAGGTCGGCCAGCCCCGCGTCGATCTCGACCACCGTCTGCGGCGAGCCCGGCCGCGTCACCGCGACGTAGCGGGCCAGCGTCCACCCGCCGCCGCCGAGGTGCAGCACCCGCAGCGGCCGCGTCGGCGGGGCGATCAGGTCGACGACGTGCCCGAGGCGCCGGACGTACTCGAACTCCAGGTGGGTGGGGTCGTCGAGGTCGACGTGGGACTGCGCGGTGCCGTCCACCAGCAACGTCCAGGCCTGGGGGCGGTCGGGGTCGCCCACGAGCTCGGCGTGGCCGTGGTCGACGTCGGCGGAGATCCGGGTGGGGATCCGGACGGGGCGGGTCACCGTCTCATCCTGCCCTCCGTAACGTGTGTGACACCTCCCGGCACCTGGGTGCGTCGGACGGATCCCCAGCCGGCTGCGCGACGCCCAGGCGGGCACCTCGCGGCGTTGTCGTCGCCACCGATCCAACCCCGGGATCGGCGACTCCTCCGCCTTGCGATGCACCCACCTGGCCGCCGCTCGCTCGGCATGGATCCGTGACACACCCCAGGTTCGTCGCATCCCTTCCGAGGAGGTCCCGCGGTGCCGTCGTCCCTCCACGAGCAGGAGCGGTTGCTGCTGCACGTCGCCGCCGGTCTGGCGCAGCAGCGCCGCGACCGCGGGCTGAAGCTCAACTACCCCGAGAGCGTCGCGCTGATCAGCGCGTGGGTGCTCGAGGAGGCCCCCGACGGCACGAAGCTCGTCACCGTGCACGGGCCCATCCAGTGATCCCGGGCGAGTACCTGCTGGCCGAGGGCGCGATCGAGGTCGACCGCGAGCGCACCGGCATCGAGGTCGTCAACTCCGGCGACCGGCCGGTCCAGGTCGGGTCGCACTACCACTTCGCCGCCACCAACCCGGCGCTGCTGTTCGACCGCGCCGCCGCCGAGGGCAAGCGGCTCACCGTGCCCGCCGGCACCGCGGTGCGGTTCGAGCCGGGGCCGGGGGAGGCCACGCGCCCGGACATCATCACCGTGGCCGGGCAGCCGCACGTGCTGCCGTCGTCCACGAACCCGACGCGCCCGCACACCGTCACCACCGTCGACGCGCACCTCGACATGCTGAAGGTCGGCCACCACCTCGACCTGCGCGTGCCCGAGGACCTCGCGTTCGCCGAGAGCCGCATCCGGCCGTCGACGATCGCGGCGGAGGACCTGCTGCACGACGTGGGCGCGATCTCCATGATCGGCTCGGACTCGCAGGCGACATGCCGAACACCACGCCCTGCCCCGCATCGAGGTGGAACCCCACACGTTCACCGTCCGGATCGACGGGGAGGTGGTGGAGGCGGCGCCGGCCACCGAGCTCCCGATGGCGCAGCGCTACTTCCTCTTCTGACGGACCCGGGGCGGTAGGTTCGCCGGGAAGGTCCGACGGCACACCCCACCTCACCCCAGGAGCGCGCCCGAGTGGAACGCAGCGTGGCGATCACCGGCACCCGCAGCATCGGCGATGCCCCCGACGAGAAGCTGGCGGCGGTGTTCGAGGCCTACCTCGGGCCGTTCTCCGGTCCCGACACCCACTTCTCCGTCGGCGGGGCGTCCGGCGTCGACACCGCCGCCCTGGCGTGGCTCGCCACCCACTCCGAGGCGGCGCTGACCGTCGTCGTGCCCTGCCGGGTCCTCGACCAGCCGGCCGGGTCCGTCGAGGTCATCGACCGGCTGCGTGCCGCGGACCGGCTCGCCGGGGTGGTCGAGATGGGGGCCACCCTGCTCGGGAAGGCCGCCTACCACGCGCGCAACCGGTGGATGGTGGACCACGCCGGGCTGGTGATCGGGTTCCCGCGCGGCGACGAGTCCGCAGGTGGGGGCACCTGGTACACGCTCAACTACGCCGCCGAGCAGGGGAAGGCCCGGTTGGTGGTGCCGATCTGACCCGGGCGCGCTGACTCAGGCGCGCGCCGACTGGTCGTTCGCCGGCACGCCGCGCTCCTCGTCGGCGCCCCAGCCGTCGGCCAGGTGAGCGATCTTCTCGGTGTAGTCGCGGGCGGCCACGGCGGGGTCGTCGGCGCGACCCGCGGCCACCCCGATCAGGAACGCGGTCATCGGGGCCGCGCCGGCGTCGACCCCGTCGGTGACGCGGGAGGTGAGCTCGGAGATCGTCGTGGCGCTCGAGTCGTCCTCGGCCGCGGTCTCCAGGCCGAGCTCGAGCGCGACTGTGGTGGTCCATTCGGAGTGGTTCACGGGGTGCGGGTACCCCGGAACGTGTGGGCCAACCGCTTCTCCGTACCGCCGTTTGGCGGGTCTGCGCGTGGGTAACTCGGCTGTTGACCGGAACCCCGTGCGTTCGCCACCCGCTGCGACACGCACGTCCCCGCCGGCCCTGCGGAGGTACGATACTCCGCAGGGCCGTGTCGTACCGGCCTCTCCCACCATCCGCAGGACGTCGCGGGAGGGATCGAACTCGACGGCCCCCGCCGCGGCCAGCTCGGTCAGCCAGCCGCCCATCGGCCACCAGCCGTGCCTGCGGTGGAACAGCGTCGCGTTGCGCACGATCTCCCCGACGCGGCGGGGATCGGTGCGGGCGGGCGGATGGTGCTGGTGGTGGGCCTCCGCGCCGCCGACCCAGACGAGCTGCGCCCCGGCCGCCTCGGCGGTGACGGCGAAGTCGGTGTCCTCCCCGCCGTAGCCGGTGTAGTCCTCGCAGAAGCCGCCGAGCCGCGTCCACGTGGCGGCGGTGACGGCGAACGACAGCGACCAGAACAGGGTGAAGTCGCCGGTGCGCTCCAGCTGCCCGTCGGGCGGTGCCGGGCGGGCGGGATGGGGGTCGGCGAGCCCGCCGAGCCCGGTGGCGGGGTAGCCGCCGGGCGGCGGGGGCGGCAGGTAGGCGACGGGCCCGCACAGCAGGGCGAGCTCGTCGCCGGCGGCGCCCGCGTAGCGCCGCACCAGGTTCGGGCCCGGGATGCAGTCGACGTCGAGCAGGACGAGCAGCTCGGCGCCGGCCGCGATCGCTGCGGCGGCCCCGGCGTTGCGCGCCGCGGCCAGCGGCAGCCCGGTGGCGGGGACGGGAACGTGCACGCGGGTCACCGGGGGAGCGCCGGGGATCTGCGCGAGCCGGGGCTGCTCGCCCATCCCGACGACGACGTGAACATCCGACGGGCCGAGCGCCAGCCCGGCGCGCTGGCGGTGCAGGTGGTCGTCGCGGCCGTGCGTCACGACGACCACGGCGGTCCTCACCGGGCCGCCAGGTCGTCCAGGACGGCGGCGGCGCGGGCGGCGCCGTCGCCGGACGACCACTGCGTCCAGCCCTCGCCGCCGCGGGCGACGGCGTCGTCCAGCACGGACGGCCACCTCCCGGCCGCGGGCCAGCGGGAGCGGCCGACGGCGATGCCCGCCCGGTGCAGGGCCAGGGCGGTGGCGTGCTGCTCGCCGTGGGGCCGGACCTGGCTCACCACGACGGCGGCCCGGCGGGCGGCGGCCACCTCGGCCACCGCGTTCTGGCCCCCGTGGGTGACGACGACGTCGGCGTCGCACAGGGCCGCCCAGACGTCGTCGCACCAGCCGCGCCACCGCAGGTTCGCCGGCCCGGCGCTCTCCTGCGCGGGGCCGACGACCTCCCACGCCCAGTCCGGGGTGGCGGCGGCCGCGGCGCGCAGGTCGTCGGGGGTGACGTCGATGCCGCCGGCGCCCCACAGGACGAGCACGCGACGCCGGCCGGGCGGCGGCGGCGGCTCGCGGCCGTCGAAGCGGGAGATCGCCCCGACGTGCACGCCCCGGGCCGGCAGCGGCGGGCCTGCGGACGACCAGGGGGCGAGCAGCGTCTCGGCGAGGTCGTAGGCGGTGCGGTGGGGCCGGTCGGTGCGGTCGCCGGGCTGGGCCATCACCGCGACCGGCAGCCCGGACAGCCGGGCCAGCAGCGTGACCTCCACGGACACGTCGACGACGACCAGCCGCAGCTCCGGCCGGGCGAGCACGCGGGAGATCAGCGCTGTGCGGTCGCGCAGGCCCGGATGCCCCAGCGGAGCCCAGTGCAGGACGCCGCGGGCGGTCGGGTCCCGGGGAACGGACCCGTCGACGTCCGGCGGGAGCGGCACCCACTCGCCCGGCCAGCCGTCCGGGGCGGGCAGCGTCGAGAGCCCGACGACCGGTGTCCGCAGCCGCGCCGCGATCGTCGCGGCCCGGTGGACGTGGCCGCGGCCGTGGTGGTGGACGTACCAGCCGATCACGCGAGCTCCCGGTAGCGGCGCTCGTAGCCGTCGACCATGGTCTCGACGGAGCAGGTCCCCACGGCGCGGCGCCGGGCCGCGGCGCGGTCGAGGCGGGCGGCGGCGGTGATGGCCGCGGCGAGGCCGTCGACGTCACCGGGCCGGGCGAGCACGCCGCACGTGTCGTCGAGCAGCTCCGGCAGCGCGCCGCGGTCGAACCCGGCCACCGGCGTGCCGCAGGCCAGTGCCTCCGCCACGACCAGCCCGTACGGCTCGTCCCAGCAGGGGGAGATCACGGCCACCGACGCCGAGCCGACCAGGCGCACGAGGTCGGTGTGGTCGAGGTGCCCGACGTGCTCGATCCCGTCCCCGAGCAGGGGTGCGACCTGCTCGCGGAAGAACCGCGCGTCCGGGGTGGGCCCGGCCAGGCGCAGCCCCGTGCCGGCCCGGCGCGCGGCCAGGATCGCCTCGACGGGCCCCTTCTCCGGCACGATCCGCCCCGACCACACCGGCACGCCGCCGCCCGGGCCGGGCGTCCAGAACGCGGTGTCGACGCCGTTGGGCACCACCGGGGCCTCCACGGTGCCCCGCCACTGGCGGGCGGTGGCGCGGCTGACCGCGGCGAAGGAGGAGGTCCCGGGGGCCAGCGCCACGGCCGACTCCAGCCACGGCGTCGGGGGCGTGTGCAGGGTGGTCAGCAGGCGGACGGGCAGGGTGTCGGCCATGGCGACGGGCAGGTAGTGCAGCGAGTTGTTGTGCACCACGTCGTAGTCGCGGCCGGTGCGCGCGAGGTCGAGCATCAGCGACAGGTAGGCGTGGTGCTCGGCGAGGAACCACTCGGCCGGCATGCTGACGTCGGCGCGGGCGTGCGCGGAGAGCGTCGGCAGGCCGGGCAGCTCCCGCACACCCAGCGCCGGGTCCGAGCCGCGTCCGCCGAACACCGTCACGTGGTGCCCGCGCTCGCGCAGTTGCGTGGCGAGCTGCCAGGTGTGGGCCTCCAGGCCGCCGGGGAACGGCTGGCGCAGGGGGAAGCGGGCCGACGCGACGAGCGCGACGCGCAACGGGCTCACGGTCGTTCCCGGGCAGCAGGCGGCCGGGTGGGGATGATCATCGGGAAGCGCGCTCCGCTCGGGCGTTGCCGGTCGAGCCGGTCGGGGACCGGGCGTGGACCGGCGATGGACGACGCCGCTCGAGCTGGGTGTTCAACCCGGACGCGCGACCAGCATCGGTCACGACCGGTGTGGCCCGCCACTCGGGCGACTGTCCGCATCGTCACGGTTTACCCCCCAGCCCCAGCAGTGCGAGGCGGTCGGCGTGGCGGTGGCATCCCGCGTCGACCCACTGCGGGTGCGTCGCGTACCAGTCCAGCTGGGTGGCGCGGACCGTGGCGTCGGGCACCGCCGTGCCGTCCACGGTCCAGTCGGCCCGGGCGGCTCCGGCGTCGAGCCCGAGGGCGTCGAGCACCGCGGGCTCCAGCGGTGCCCGCACCCCGCCCAGCAGCTCCCGGCCGGGATCGGCGGCGTCGGCGTCGCGGCCGAGGGCCTCCTGCACCCGGTGCGCCAGCATGACCAGGACCGCGTTGCCGGGGTGGTTGAGGGTGTGGGCCGCCCGCAGCCCAACCCCGTCGAGGACGTCGGAGACCCCGACGTCGCAGTCGCGGGACTCGCGGCGGGCGAGCTCGGCCACGGAGAGCCGCGCGACCTCGCGCAGCGCACCGGGACCGTGGTCGGGCATCCCCGTCCCCCCGGCGGCGACCGCGAGGGTGCGCAGGTCGTGGTAGGCCACCACCGGCGGCACCGCCGCCCGGTCCGACGGGTGGCGCACGATCGCCGAGTAGGGGTGCAGCCCGGTGTGGCGCACCACGGGCCAGCGCAGCACCCGGGCGCCGCGGGGCAGCGCCGCGGCCAGCTGCCGCGTGCCGACCGGCAGGTCGCGGTAGTCGTCGCGGACGGGCTGGCTCAGCAGGACGGCGGTGCGGGCGAGCAGCCGGTGCAGGGGCGGGAGGTCGCCGGCGGTCAGCTCGTGGACCGGCGGGATGCGGACGGCGGGCGCGCTGCGGTCGGCCGAGCCGGACAGCAGCACGCGCAGCGACTCGGCCTGGCAGTTGCCGAGCACGACCGTGACAGGGCCGGTGCCCGGTGCTCCGTCGTAGAAGTCGCGGTAGTGGCGACGTCGGGCGGGGTCCATACCGGCAGGGTGCCCGTTCCGCCGGGGTTGAAGCGGCCCGGACCGGGGCACCCGGTGACGGTGCCGGTCACGCCTCTCCGTTCTGCCGCCTGTGTCGATCCCGTCAGGGTCGCCTCCGTCCCCGAGGGCCACGTCTACGTCCGGCACCTGTCGGTCCCCGGGGACGGTGTCGTGCGGCTGCCCGACCCGCCGGTGCCGGGTGCTCCCGACGGGCAGTGGTGGCCGCCGGTGATGCTCGACCCGGAGTGGGTGCGGGGCAACGCCGACGCGTTCGACGTGTTCCACCTGCACTTCGGGTTCGACGACCGCAGCCCGCAGCAGCTCGGCGCGCTGGTCGCCGCGCTGCGGGCGGCGGGCCGGCCCCTGGTGCTCACCGTGCACGACCTGCGCAACCCGCACCACGCCGACCCCGCGGCGCACGCGGCCGCGCTCGACGTGCTGGTGCCCTCGGCCGACGCGCTGCTGACGCTGACGCCCGGCGCGGCGGCCGAGATCGCGGCGCGGTGGGGGAGAGGCGCGGTGGTGGTGCCGCACCCGCACGTCGTGGAGGCCGACCGGGCGGCCCGGCCCCGCCCGGGGCACGACGGGTTCGTCGTCGGGGTGCACGCCAAGGCGGACCGGGCCAACAGCGACGCGCCGGCGGTGGTGCGGGCGCTGGCCCCGGTGGTCGCGGCGATCCCGGGTGGCCGCGTCGAGGTCGTGGTGCGTGACGACGGGCCGGGCCGGGAGCTCGCCTCCGGGCTCCGCGACCTGCCCGCCGTCGACGTGCGGCCGGGACCCCGGCTCACCGACGACCAGCTCTGGGACCACCTCTCGGGCCTCGACCTGTCGGTGCTGCCCTACCGCTTCGGCACCCATTCCGGCTGGCTGGAGGCCTGCCACGACCTCGGCACCGCGGTGCTGGCCCCCGACTGCGGCTTCTACGACCAGCAGGCCCCGTGCCTGATCTACCACCGCGGACCCTCCGGACCCGACGCCGCGTCGCTGGCCGCCGGGGTGCACGAGGCCCACCGTCGCGGCGCGGGCCCGCGGACCACCGTGGAGGAGCGGGCCGCCCAGCGGTGCGCGGTCGCGGCGGCCCACGCGGCGATCTACCGGGAGGTGCTCGGATGAGGGTGCTGGTGCACGCCCCCGGACCGCCCCGGCACGGAGTCGTGCGGCACGCGTGGCTGGTGGCGCGGCTGGCGGAGGCGCACGGCGCGCGTTCCGCCGTGGGCGCGGCCGACCTCACCCACGTGCAGTTCACCGACGCGCTGTTCGGCCCGGACGTCGCCGCGGCCGCCACGGCGTTCGAGGTGTGGGCCGCGATGGTCCCGCGACCGCTGGTCGTGACGCTGCACGACGTGCCCGGGGCCGATCCCGACCCGGCCCGGGACGCCCGCCGCGGCCGCGGGTACGCGCGCGTCGCGGCCGTCGCCGATGCCGTGGTGGTGTCGTCGGAGCACGAGGCCGCGAACCTGGAACGCTCGACGGGGCGCTCCGCGGCGGTGATCCCGCTGCCGGTGGAGACGCTGCCGACCGGGAGTGCGCCACCGGCGTGGGCGGGGCGGCCCACGCTCGCGGTGCTCGGCTTCGTCTACCCCGGCAAGGGCCACGCCGACGCGATCGACGCGGCCGCCCGCAGCGGGATCCCGCTGGTCGCCGCGCTCGGGGCCGTCGCGGACGGGCACGCCGAGCTGCACCGGGAACTGCGGGAACGCGCCGCGGACCGTGGGGTGGACCTGCTCGTCACCGGATCGCTGACCGACGCCGACCTCGCCGCCGCGGCCGCCGCGGCCACCGTGCCCCTCGCCCCCGCCCGCCGGGTCAGCGCGAGCGGGTCGCTGGCGACGTGGATCGGCTGCGGTCGTCGTCCGGTCGCGGCGCGGGGCCCGTACACGGCCGAGCTCGCCGCCCGTCATCCTGACGGCCTGTGGCTCTACGACACCGACGCCGAGCTGGACGCCGCCGTGGCAGCATGCCAGGCCGACCCGTCGTGGACGCGGGCAGAACCCGGTGCCGGCCCGGACGTGGGCCCGGACGTGGGCGCAGCCCACGCCGCCCTCTACCGACGGGTGCTCGCGTGCTGACCGAGGTGTTCGTGCCGGGCAACCGCTGGGACCTGCTCGCCCCGTACCCCGTGCCCCGGCCGCAGGTGAGCGTGGTGGTCACCCACTACGAGCAGCCCGACCAGCTCGCCCGGACCTGGGCCGCGCTGTGCGCCCAGACGCTGCCCCCGGCCGAGGTCGTGATCACCGACGACGGTTCGGCCGAGCCGCCGCGGGCGCCCGCCGGCGGACCGCCGGTCCGGGTCGTCACCCAGCCCGACCTCGGGTTCCGCGCGGCCGCGGCCCGCAACGCCGGAGCCCGGACCGCCCGCGGCGAGGTCCTGGTCTTCCTCGACGCCGACACCGTCCCGGGGCCGGGGTTCGTCGAGGCGATGACCCGCCGGGTGGCGGTGTGCCCGGACGTGCTGGCCGTCGGCCGCCGCCGGCACGCGGACCTCGCCGCCACGCCCGTCGGGAGCGACCCCGCCGCCGCCCCGCCGCTGCCGGACCCGGCGTGGCTCCGGGACGCCTACACCGCGAGCCGTGACCTCCTCGACGCCGACGGGCGCAGCTTCCGGTTCGTCATCAGCGCCGTGCTGGCGTGCCGGCGCAGCCTGTTCGACGACCTCGGGGGGTTCGACGAGCGGTTCGTCGGCTACGGCGGCGAGGACTGGGACCTGGCCTACCGCGCCTGGAACGCCGGCGCGGTGCTCGTGCACGAGCCCGACGCCGTGGCCTGGCACGACGGCCCCGACTGGGCCGGCCGCGACGGCGGGGCCAAGGATCTGGAGTCGGTGCGGCTCGCGGCGCTGGTCCCTGAGCCGGTCACCCGGGGCGTGGCGCTGCCGGGCGGGTTGCCCGACGTGCTGGTGGACCTCGCGTGCGACGGGGTGCCCGCGACCGTGCGCACCGTGCACGCGCTGCTCGCGCAGGACCACCGCGACCTGCGGGTCCGGCTGCCCGGCCCGGTCGATCCGCTGCTGGTGCAGCTCTACGGGAGCGCCGTCCAGCAGGACGCGTGGAGCGCGGACCAGCGCCGGCGGGCACGGGCGGTGCTGACGGCCCGGGCCCCGCTCCCCGCGGGGGCGCTGACCACGGCGATGGGCGCGCTCGTGGACGACGACCTGGCCCGGGTCGTCATCGCGTGCGGGGGCGACCCGGTCGCCGAGATCGAGTCCACCCGTGCGCGGGGGCGGATCCGCCGGTGGGCCCATCGGCTGCCCGCGGACGTCGTGCGCGGGTCCTTCGGGTGCGCCGTGGTCGACGCCGGTCCGGCGCCCCGGACGTCCGGGGGCCTCGACGGCTACTTCGCCCGGCTCGCCCGGCCGTGATCGGGACAGGACCGTGACAGGGCCGTGGTCGGGACAGGGCCGTGATGAGGTCAGGGCAGGCGTGCGTCGTGCACGATCGGCTCCCGGGCGTCGAGCTCCTCGGCGTAGGCCACGGGATGGTCGCGGCCGAGCGCGAGGAAGTACTCGTTGAGGGCGTGGGCCACCATGTCGTGCTCGAGACCGGAGAGCGCCCGGCGGGACGCGAGGGCGTCACCGAGCTGCTCGGCGGTCAGGCTGCCGCCGAGCCCGACGTAGGCGGTCCACAGCTGGCCGAGGTCGAGATCGGTCAGCGCGAGGCCCGCCCGCAACGCCGGACCCGAGCTGGGCGGTGTCTGCGCGTCGGTCATGCGACGAGGGTCGCGCAGCCGGGCGATCCGCGCAGTGCGTGGCGCCTACAGATCCGCGCGGCGGGAGGCGAGGGTCTCCGCGACCAGGGCCAGCTTGACGTTGAGCGACTGCGACGCCACGCGCAGCACGTCGAAGGCCTCGTCCTCGGTGATGCCGCGACGCTCCATGAGGATGCCCTTGGCCTGCCCGATCACGTCCCGGCTGCGCAGGGCCTCCTGCAGCTGGGCCGCCTTGATGGCGTGCGCGCTGTGGGCCTCGGTGGCCGCCAGCGCCGTGGAGGCGTGGGCCGCCAGCAGCATCGCGGTGTCACGGTCGATGCCGTCGAGGCCGGCCACGGAGAAGGAGTAGAAGTTCAGCGCACCCAGGCGCGGCTCGGCGCCGTCGGGGAACATGCCCACGGCGAACACGCTGCGCACCCCGGCCTCGGCGGCCTTCGGGCCCCACTCGGGGAACTCGGCGCCCCGCGCCAGGTCGGAGGAGCCGACGAGGCCGGGGCCCGGGGTGCGGGTGGCCTCCACGCACGGGCCCTCGTCGAGGTCGTACTGCAGGCCGTCGAGCCGCGTGGCGAGCTCGTCGGTCTCCACCGGGGTGTGGAACCGGCCGTCCGGGGCGCGGACGGTGACGCTGACCATGTCGGCGCCGCGCACCACGGCGCGAGCGGCCTGGACGATGCGGTCCAGGACCTCGGACACGGTGGTGGCGTCGAGGAGCGCGCGGGCGAGCTCGACGAACTCCGTGGCGACCGCGCCCGGTACGAGGGTTTCAGGGGGCACGGGTGGGAGTGTAGAGAGCCCGGGCCGGCTCAGCTGACGTCGATGCGCGCCCGCAGCGTCGCGAGCGTGCTCGCCAGCAGCCGGGAGACGTGCATCTGCGACAGGCCGACCTTGGCGGCGATCTCGGTCTGGGTGAGGTCGCCGAAGAACCGGAGGATGACGATCGTCCGTTCGCGGTCGGGGAGGTCGGCCAGCGCCCGGCGCAGCTCGTCGCGGTACTCCGCCTTGACCAGCTCCGCGTCCGCCCGGCCCAGCAGGTCGAGCAGCGAGGTGTCGCCGGAGTGGGTGAGGGCGTCGAGGGAGTCCGCGGAGTAGGCGCGCTGGGCGCCCAGCGCGTCCACGACCTCGCCGACGGGCACGTCGAGGTGGTCGGCGATCTCGCTGGGACGCGGCGCCCGGTTGAGCGTGGCCGACAGCGTGGTGACGGCCTCGCCGATCGGCCCCTGCAGATCCTTGAGCCGGCGGGGGACCCGCATCGACCACGTCCGGTCGCGGAAGTGCTTGCGCACCTCGCCCGTGATCGTCGGGATCGCGAAGCTGAGGAACTCGGCGCCCCGTTCCGGGTCGAACCGCTCGAGCGCCCCGAGCAGGGCGACCGCCCCGACCTGCTCCAGGTCGTTGGTCGGCTCCCCACGGCCGCTGTAGCGCCGGGCGATGTGGTGCACGACGGGCAGGTAGGCCGTGGCCAGCTCGTCGCGCAGCACCCGCCGCCGCGGGTCGGAGCGGTCGAGAGCGGCGTACTCGGCGAGCACCGGAGCCAGGTGGTCGTAGCTGTCGCGGCCCGACGTACGCGGGGCAACGATGGTCGAAGCGCTGGTCACAGGGTCACACCCGTCGCGGACAGTCGGACGCGACGATCACGCGGCCGGACGGCCTACGGGTACCGCATCCGAGATGGGAGATCTGCGCGGCTGTGGGTTCAACCGACTCCGACTGTAACCCCGTGCGCGCGGGCCTGCGCACCGTCGCTATCCGGCGGCCTGCACGTTGGTCCGGATCTGGTTCAGGGTGTCCTCCAGACCGCGGTCGATGCCCGGACCGTCGGCGTGCTCGGTGTGCAGCGTCACCGTCACGCGCGAGCCGTCGTCGGCGCCCTCGACCCGCAGCTCTCCGCTGTAGTGGTTCGGCCCCTCGGACCCCCACCGGATGCTGCGCGCGTCCGCGTCGGTGGTGAACCAGGCCTCGCCCTCGACCTCGCGGCCGCCGACGTCGGCGACGGTGTGCACCGCGTCGCCGTCGGCGGGTTCGGCGGACTTCATCGCCGAGAAGTAGTGCGGCAGGTTCCCCACGTCCGACAGGTACGCGAAGAGCGCGTCCGGTCCGGTCGTGACGGTCGTGCTGTGCTCGTACTCACCCATGACGGTCGGGTACCCGGCGCGGCCCGGCTCAACCACCGGTGGTTGAGCCGGCCACCACGGGGCATCCCGGCGGTGTGCCGATGACCCCGCCCGACCACCTGTCCACCGACGTCCCCGTCGACTCCCGGCTCCGGACGCTGCTGGCGGCGGGGCGTCTGGACCTGCCGCTGCCGGGGGCCGGGCAGACGACGCGCCGCTGGCAGGAGCTCGCCGCGCTCGGTCGCGCCGACCTCGCCCTCGCCCGGCTCGCGGAGGGGCACACGGACGCGGTGGCGATCCTGGCCGAGGCGGGGCGGCCCGCCGAGCCCGGCACGCTCTACGGGGTGTGGGCGGCGCGGCCCGGAGGGACGGGCGCCGACCTGCACGGCCCGCGCGGGGGGGAGACGGTGCTGCACGGCACCGTCCGCTTCTGCTCCGGGGCGCACCTCGTCGACCGCGCCCTGGTGGTCGCCGGTGGCCCCGACGGCCGCGTGCTGGTGGACGTGCCGGTCGAGCCACCGGGCGCCCGGCCCGACCCCGACTCCTGGAACACCCCGGCGATGGCGGCCGCGGACACCCTCGACGTGTGGTTCGACCGGGTACCGGTCGGCCGCGACGACGTCGTCGGGGGACCGGGCTGGTACACCGCGCGGCCCGGGTTCGCCGTCGGCGGGGGCGGGGTCGCCGCCGTGTGGCAGGGCGGGGCGGCCGGTCTGCTGCACCGGGCCGTCACCCACCTGCCCGCCGCGCCGGACGCCCACCAGCTCGCCCATCTCGGCGAGCTCGACGCGCTGCTCTCCGCGACGGACGCCCAGCTGGACTGGCTGGCGGCCGACGTCGACGCCGACCCCTTCGGCGACCACGCGCTGGGGGTGGCCCGGGCGCGGTGCGCCGTCGAGCGGGTGGTGCGCGAGACGCTCGACCGGGTGCCGCGGATGCTCGGGGCCGGCCCGCTGAGCGGGGACGCCGAGCTGGCCCGGACCCTCGCCGACCTGGGCATCTACGTGCGCCAGCACCACGGCGAGCGCGACCACGCGGCCCTCGGCGCGGCCGTGCTCGCGGCGGGGGGCGCGTCGTGACGAAACCGGGTGACTGGGCCGACGCCCTCGACCGGCACCGGCCGCCGGCCTTCGACCCGACGGCCCACCGGCGGGTGGTGGTCGTGGCCGCCCACCCCGACGACGAGACGCTCGGGGCGGGCGGCGCCGTCCGGGCGCTGCACGCGGCCGGGGCGGACCTCTCGCTCGTGGTGGCCACCGACGGCGAGGCCGCCTACCCCGGTCTGGACACGGCGGCGCGGGCCGGGCTCGGCCGGGCCCGCCGCGTCGAGATGGGCGAAGCGCTGGCCGCCCAGGGCCTGGCCGGCGTGCCCGTGACCTGGCTGGGCCTGCCCGACTCGGGCCTCGACGCGTGCGGTGACGACCTGCGCGACGCGCTGGTCCCGGTGCTGGCCGGGGCCGACGCCTGGCTGGCCCCCTGGTCCGGCGACCCGCACCCCGACCACCGGGCGGCCGGGCTCGCCGCGGCGGCGGCCGCCCCGGTGACCGCGCACGGCTGGTCCTACCCGATCTGGATGTGGGCCTGGCTCGCCGCCGACGACCCGGTTGTCCCGTGGGACCGCGCCCGCGCCGTGCTCCTCGACGACGCCGCCCGCGCGGCCCGGCGCGCCGGGGTGGAGTGCTTCACCTCGCAGGTGCGCCCCGGCCCGGACGGCTCGCCCGCCGTCCTCGCCGCGGGGCTGCTCGACCACGTCGACCGCCCCGTCGACCTGCTGTTCCGGGAGCCGCGGGCCACGTCGGCGCCCGTCGAACGGTTCGCGTCCCTGTACGCGGAGGGCGACCCCTGGGACACCGGATCCTGGTACGAGCAGCGCAAGCGGGCCGTCGTGCTCGCCTCGCTGCCCCGGGCGGGCTACCGGCACGGGTTCGAGCCCGGCTGCGGCGCCGGCGAGCTCAGCGCGGGTCTCGCCGGGCGCTGCGCCGTGCTCGACTCGTCCGACCCGGTGCCCGAGGCGGTGGAGCGGGCCCGCGCCGCGCGCCCGGGGGCGCGCGTGCAGGTGGCCGGGCTGCCCGACGGCGTGCCGGACGGGCCGCTCGACCTCGTCGTGTTCAGCGAGGTCCTCTACTACCTCGACGACGCGACCGTCGCGACCACGCTCGACCGCGTCCTGGCTGCGACGGCCCCCGGCGCCGACGTCGTCGCGGTGCACTGGCGCGGCTGGCCCGCCGAGGCCCCGCGCGACGCCGCGGCCACCCACCGGCTGCTGACCGCCCGTCCGGAGCTCGACATCCTCGTCGAGCACACGGACGAGGACTTCCTGCTGCACGTGCTGCGTCGCCGGTGACCGCTCCGCGGGAAGGGCCGCCGGTGACCGCTCCGCGGGAAGGGCCGCCGGTGACCGCTCCGCGGGCAGGGCCGCCGGTGACCGCTCCGCACGCGGTGGCCGTCGTGATCCCGGCCCGGGACGAGGAGGATGCGATCGAGGCCTGCCTGCTCAGCGTCCGGGAGTCGCTGCGGCACCTGCCGCCGACGGTCGAGACGGTCCTGACCGTGGTGCTCGACCGCTGCGTGGACGACACCCCGGCCCTGGTGGACGCCCTCACCGCGGACTGGCCGGGGGCGGCGTCGCTGCGGGTGCTCGGTGCGGGGGAGCGCCGGGTCGCCGGGCTCGGGGACGGGAGCGGACCGGCCCACATCGTGGGCGGATCGGGCGTGGGCGCGCTGCGCGACCTCGGCGTCCGCGACGCGCTCGACCGCCTGCGGCACCTGCCGCCCGGGGCGGTGTGGCTGCTGCACACCGACGCGGACACGACCGTCCCGCCGAACTGGGCGACGGCCCACGTCGAGCTGGCCGCCGCCGGGGCCGCCGGCGTCGCGGGCACGGTCGAGCTGACCGACGGCCTGTCGTCCTGGGCCGCACGGCGCCACGAGCAGCTGGTGGTGGCCGGTACCGATGGCGACGCGCATCACCACGTCTACGGCGCCAACCTCGGGGTCCGGGCCGACGCCCACCTCGCCGTGGGCGGCTTCCCCGTCGACGGGGCCGGGGAGGACCACGGCCTGTGGCAGGCCCTGGGCGCCGCGGGATACCCGTTGCGCCGGCCGTCGGGGCTGCGGGTGCGGACCAGCTCACGCACCTGCGGGCGGGCGAGCGGCGGGCTCGCGGACCTCCTGCGCGACCTGCACGCGGCGGGGCGGGCCGGCGGGCTGTAGGAGGTGCCGGACCGGAAGGCGCCGGCGTGATCGCCTCCCGGCCCGGGCGGGAGCGACCGCGGCGACATCGCCACGATCGTGGGGTGGGACCGGGACCCGGTCGCCGCCGAGCGTGGTCGGGTCCCGGCAGGGCCGAAGGTCCCGTGCCGCGCCGGATCGCCCTCAGGAGCGGATCGTGCGCGAGTCCTGCTCGGGCCGGGGGCCGGGGGTGTCGAGCCGGACCCGGTGCCCGGAGAGCTGCCGCAGCGCCACGACCACGGCGTGGGTCTCGGATACGGTGCCCGCGACCCAGCGCCGGTCCACGGCGGTGATCTCGCAGGCCGGGCCCACCCCGAGGACGGTCCAGCCCGCGTGGGTGACCGGGTCGATGTCGTCGGCCTGGAAGCCGACCACCGCGTGCCGGGTGACCGTCGACAGCAGGCCCCCGTCGGTGATGTGGAAGACGACGTCGTCGCCGTCGAGGACGTAGCGGACCGGCTGCACGGCGGGCATCGCCGAGGCGGTGAACACGACCCGTCCGAGCGCGCCCGCGCCGAGCAGGTGCAGGCAGTCGGCCCGGGTGAGGCTGTCGGGCCCGGTGCAGAGGGTCACGCCGGGCGCGTTCCGGTCGGGCGTGCGCCGGGGACGGGTGTCGTGGTGGTCATGTGCTCTCCGATCGTCGCCGTCCCGTCGACACTGCCGCGGCGCCGCGCCGGGCGGCAGGGTCGGAGGGCCCTCGATCGGTGCCGTCCGGCCCGGGCGGGTGAGCCCGTCGTGCACGCTGATGTCGACGGCCGCGTGCCGGGCGTTCGCGTGCCGGGCGATGTTGCTCAGGGCCCCGCGCAGCACTAACCGGGCCGCGATCAGCACGTCGTCGACCTGCCGGGTGCCCACCGTCGGCACGACCATCACCGGGTCGAGCGCCAGGCGGGCCGACACGGCGGAGCCGAGGCCGCGACCGTGCCGTCAGGGGGTCCGCCGGCGGCGGACGGAGAGCCCCACCAGCAGGGCCCCGACGACCAGGCCGATGCCGGCGCCGATGTACTGGCCGATCCAGACCCAGCGCAGCCCGGGGGCCTGGGCGCCCGCGGACAGCTCGGCGACGACCGGCCGGCTGCCGTCGGCGTTCATCACCACGGCGGCCCAGCGGCCCTCGGCGACCCTCCAGGTGAGCTGCTGCGGGCCGGGTCCGGTGGCGGAGGCGACCCAGAACGGCTGCTGCGCAGGCGGTGTCGCGGGCGCGCCGCTGCCGACCTGCTGCTGCTGGATGGCACCGGTGTCCGGGCGGAATCCGAGAACCCGGTCGCGCTGGACGGCGGCGAGGTAACCGTCCACGGCGTCGGCGGGGCCGATCCCGACGAACACGCTGCCGCCCCGGGCGGCGGCGTTCACCCGGATGTCGCCCACCAGCGCGTCGACGTTGTTGCTGGTGGTGGTGTTGCTCAGCTCGAGCGGGTCGAAGACCAGGGCGTAGCCGTTGCCGGTGAAGGTCCGGGTGGGGGTGTTCAGGAACCCGGACGTGTCGCGGCCCGCGCGGTCGGCCGTCAGGACGGCGGTGCCGCCGATGGCCGCCCCGATGCCGCCGAGCAACAGCAGGGACCCGGCGACGACGGCGACGACCCGACCCGTCGACCACGTCGGGTGCCCGGCCGGCGGGGTGGACAGGGCGACCGCACCGGACGGAGCGGGCTCGGCGGGCTCGGCGGGCTCGGAGCCCCCCTGGTCGAGCCGGAACGCCGGGTACGCGTCGGTCATCAGCGCGGTGTAGGCCGTCACGCGCAGCACCCAGCGGTGCATGCCGATCAGCAGGTCGAACAGCCCGCGCGGGTAGCGGCCGGTGAACAGCAGCGCGACCCCGACGACGAGGACGAGCAGGCCGATCAGCCCGCCGGAGGCCCAGCTGCCGTTCGTGTCCGCGGAGTAGACGGCGTAGCTGCCGCTCCCGACGAAGAACGCGATGACCACGTAGTGCGGCAGGGCCAGCAGCCACTTGACCAGCACCATGCCGCGCGTGAGGTGGGCGGGATAGGTGATGTCGAGGCCGGCCGGGTAGTCCGGCGCCGGGCCGAGGGTGAACGGGGGATACCGGTCGGTGCCGAGCGCGCCGTAGCTGTAGTAGGCCACGCGCCAGCTCCAGCGCAGGACGCCCAGGTTGAACTCGAAGATCGAACGCGGGTAGTGGCCGGTGATCAGGATCGCGACGAACGCGACGACCGTCAGCACGGCGAAGGCGGCCCACAACAGCGCCAGCACGATCAGGTGGGGGACGACGAGCAGCCACTTGACCAGCCACAGACCGCGGCTGAGCGGCTCGTCGAGTCGTGCGGTGACGCGGACGGGACCGGTGCGGTCCGGACCGGGGTGAAGAGGACCGGCGCTGGCCGGACTGTCGACGGTGGACGTCATGGCTCCCCCTGGGGTGTCGGCCACCCACCGTCGTCGCCGTCCCCGGTGCACCGGCAGTGGCCGACGACCCGGCAAACCGGGCTGAGTGGCCCGTCGTGGCCCGGGCCGACCGGCGGTCCGGGTCTTGTGGCCCCCGGGAGAGGGACCTGAGCCGCTGCCGCGGGCCGTCGTGAGCGCGCAGCGTGGGGGTCCGGCACCGACGAAGGGGAACGCGATGGACGCGCACGACATCAGGCGCACGGTGGTCGTCGGGGTCGACGGCTCGGAGGACTCCCTGCGGGCGGTCCGCTGGGGCGCGGCCGAGGCCGGGCGGCGCCACATCCCGCTCCGCCTGGTGCACGCCTTCGGATGGGGCCAGAGCGACGTGGTCGGACACCCCGAACTGGGACATCGCTACCGCGACACCCTGCTGGCCCACGCCCGCGACCAGCTCCACCGCGCGGCCCAGGTGGCCGAGGAGCGGACGCCGGGCGTCGACGTCGAGGAGCAGCTGGTGGTGGGCGCGCCCATGGCCGTGCTCGGCGACGAGAGCCGCCGTGCGCAGGTGCTCGTGCTCGGCGACCGGGGCCTCGGCCGGCTCCAGGGGCTGCTGCTGGGCTCGGTCGCCGCGGCGCTGGGGGCGCACGCGGCGTGCCCGGTCGTGGTGGTGCGCGGGTCCGAGCGGGACCCGGCCGACATCGCGGCCCTGCCGGTGGTCGTCGGCGTGGACGCCTCGGCCACGAGCGACGCCGCCGTCGCGTTCGCGTTCGAGACGGCCGCGGCGCTGCGGGTGTCCCTCGTCGCGGTGCACAGCTGGTGGGAGCCGGTGTTCGACCCGGCCCTCTCGTCCATGATCTTCGACTGGGACGCCATCCAGGCCTCCGAGGCCGAGCTGCTCGAGCAGCGGCTGGCCGAGTGGACCGCGAAGTACCCCGAGGTCTTCGTCGAACGCCACGCCGTCCGCGACCACCCGGCCCACGGGCTGCTCGAGCAGGCGGCGCAGGCCCAGCTCGTGGTGGTCGGCTCGCGCGGACGGGGCGGGTTCTCGTCGCTCGTGCTCGGCTCGGTCGGCCACGCGCTGCTGCACCGCTCGCCGTGCCCGGTCGCGATCGTCCGGCCGGACGCCGAACGGTGAAGCACGTGCATCGCATGACGGTCGGCGACGTGATGACGACGGCCGTGCTGTCGGTCGGGCCGGACACGTCCTTCCGCGAGGTCGCCACCACCCTGTTCGCGGGGGCGGTGCGCGCGGTCCCGGTCCTCGACACCGAGCAGCGGCTGCTGGGTGTGATCTCCGAGGCGGATCTGCTGGCCGGCGCCGAGCAGCCCGAGCCCACGGGCTGGCGCCACCGCCCGCGCCACACCGGCCGTCCGGGCCCGCACCACCGGCACGGCACCACCGCGGCCGAGCTCATGAGCGCGCCCGCCGTCACGATCGCCCCCACCGCGACGGTCGCCGTGGCGGCACGGACGATGCGCGAGCGGTCGCTGAGCTGGCTGCCGGTGACGGACGAGGACGGGCGGATGGTCGGCGTGCTCGGCCGCTCGGACCTGCTCGCGGTGTTCCTGCGCGACGACGCCACCATCCGGGCCGAGGTCGTCGACGGCGTGCTGGCCGGGATGCTCCTGGTCGATCCCGCGCGCGTCGCGGTCGAGGTCACCGACGGCGTGGTCACCCTCACCGGGCAGCTCGACACCCGGACCGACGCGGTGCTCGCCGCGCAGTTCGTCGAGCGTCTCGACGGTGTGGTGGAGGTGGTCGACCGGCTCACCTGGGAGACCGACGCCCGACCGTCCGATCTCGACGTGGCGCACCTGTACTGACCGGCGCGGGCGGGCTCACACCGCTGCGGAGACCACGGCGCGGGCCGCGATCTCCGCACGCTCGGCGATGCCGTGCAGCATCCGCCGGCTCATCACGAAGCTGACCGCCGACGTCGGCACCACCACCAGCGGCGCCCACCACCGCAGGTGCTCGTAGCGTTCCCGGGTGATCAGCCGGGTGGTGCCGTCCGGCTCCTCGCGCAGCACGAACGCCCAGGTCATGTCGAACGGCGCGGAGCGGCCCAGCGGGATCCCGCCGCGCAGCACCAGCGAGCGGCCCGGCTCCACCGACACGACGGTCATGGCCACCTCGGGTGCGAGCTTGACCTCGCCCCCCACCACCACGTCCTGCCAGGCGGGCACGATCTCCTGCGCGCTGTGGATGTCGCAGCCGACCAGGTTCTCCAGCGCGTCGTAGCTGTAGAAGCCGCCGCGGCCCTGTCCGAGCTGGGCGATCCACGGCCATACCTCCGCGGCGCGCGCGTACACCGTGACCGCGCGGGTCGTGGTGAGATCGGAGGCCTCGACCAGCTCGTCGCCGGGCAGTTCGGCGGCGATCTCGTCGGTCGTGGCGCCCCAGTGGGCCATCCACCGCCACCCGATCGCCTTGACGGTGACGAGCACGGCGAGCGGGACGGCGACGGTGCGCAGCGGGAGGGCCATACCTGCGACCGTGCACCGGCCGGGACGGGGCCGGAAGGGCCGTCCGGCCCGCCGGGCGTGGCGTCGGCCCCGACGTGGCGTCCCGACCCATCCCGGTCGTTCGCCTCTGCCGTCCCGGACGGGCCCCGCGTAGACCGGGACCATGAGGTCCCACCACCTGCTCGGTGCCGGGTTGTTCGCGCTGGCCACGTTGATCGTCGGCTACGCGGTGCTCGGGCCGCTGGTGCTGGACGTGATCCACTTCCGGACCTCGGCGTCGGGGCTCGACCAGATCCGGGGCGGGGACCTGGCCGCGCTGGCCGTGGTCGCGCCCGTGTGCGCGGCGGTCGGCGCGCTGGCCTGGCGCGGGCACCCCGCGGCGCCGGTACTGGCACCGGCCCCGGCGATCTTCGCGATGTACACCTACTCGCAGCTCGTGCTGGCCAACGAGTACCTGCGCATCCCGGGCAACGTCGAGCTGTTCTTCCCCCTGCTGCTGGTGATGTTCTGGCTGGCCGCGGCGTTGACGGTGCGCAGCGTCGGGTTGGTGCGGGCCACCCCGGCCCCGCCGTGGTCGCGCCGCCTCGAGCGGGGCTGCGGTGTGCTGCTCGTGGTCATCGCGGCGGTCGTGGCGCTGGGCCTGCACCTGCCGACGCTCGTCGCCGCCATGAGCGGGAACGGCGCCGCCTACCGGGACGCGCCGACCGCGTTCTGGGTGGTGAAGTTCTACGACCTCGGCCTCGTGGTGCCCGGGGCGCTGGTCGTCGGCATCGGTCTGCTGCGACGCCGGATCGGTGCGCGGACGCCCGCGTCGGCGATCCTCGGCGGCTACGTGCTGCTGGGGTGGTCGGTGGCCGGCATGGCGTGGACGATGCTGGTCAGCGGCGATCCGGACGGGTCGGTGGTGCAGGCGGTGGTCATGACCGCGATCTCGGCTGCCGGGTCGGTGTTCGCCTGGTTCCTCTACCGGCCCCTCTTCCGGACGGACGCGCCCGCGTCCCTCACCCCGGCTCCGGCAGGTGCCAGGTGATGGTGGGGCCGGCCTTCCACCACGACCTGGGTGATCACGGTGAGCACCGGGCGCGTGAGGCCGGCGTCGGGCAGCGGCTGCGCCAGCCGGTAATCGATCATGCCCTGGGGTCCGGCATCAGTGCACAAGGCCCCGAACGGACGGGCCGGAACGCCGCCGGGCCCACCGGACGATCTCGTCCGCACCCCATACGACGAACGGGAACGGCACGACGACGGCGAGCTGCGACGGGTCGAGCGCGGCGGTGCCGAACACGTCCTGCAGCCACGGCACGTAGACCACCGCCGCGCTGAACACCAGCTCGAACGCGATGCCCCACAACAGCAGCGGATTGGACCCCAGCCCGATCGAGAACAGCGACGCGCGGTCGGTGCGCGCCGCGAACGCCGTGCCGATCTGGCAGGCGACGATGCCGACGAACGTGATCGTGGTGGCCTGCAGGTAGGCCCCGTGCAGCGGGTTGCCCGCTCCGGTCGCGTCGCCGGGCTGCCAGCCGGCGCGCACCAGGGTGAGCAGGAAGCCGCCCATGACGAGTGCCGCCGACACGGTGCCCAGCAGCAACCAGGCCCGCACCAGCAGGGCCCGGTCGACCACGCCCGCCGAGCGGGGCCGGGGCGGTCGTTCCATCGCGCCCGGTTCGGCGGGTTCGCGGCCCAGCGCCAGAGCGGGCAGCGTCTCGGTGCCGAGGTCGATCGCCAGGATCTGCAGCACCGTCAGCGGCAGCGGAACCGCGCCGCCGGTCAGCGCGAAGACCAGGAACGGCACGACCTCGGGCACGGCGTGGGCGAAGATGTAGAGCACGAACTTGCGGACGTTGTCGAACACCTGCCGGCCGGAGCTGACCGCGGCCACGATGGTGGCGAAGTCGTCGTCGGTGAGCACCATCGTCGCGGCCTCCCGGGCCACGTCGGTGCCGGAGCGGCCCATGGCCACCCCGATGTCGGCGTGCCGCAGCGCGGGCGCGTCGTTGACGCCGTCACCGGTCATCGCGACGATCGCGCCGCCGGCCTGCAGCGCCTCGCAGATCCGCAGCTTCGACTCCGGGGAGGTGCGGGCGAAGACGATCTCCTCGTCCCGAGCCAGGAGGGCGTCGAGCTCGGCGTCACCGAGGCGGTCCAGCTCCTCGCCGGTGACGACCCGGCCGCTCCCGATCCCGACCCGGCGGCCGATCTCCACCGCCGTCGGGCCGTAGTCGCCGGTGACGACGTGGACGCGGATGCCCGCACGGTGGGCCCGGGCCACGGCGTCGGGCACGGCGGCACGGGGCGGGTCGACCATCGCCACCAGGCCGAGCAGCTCCAGGTCGCGTTCGGCGTCGGTCCGGTCGGGCGGGACGGCGTCGACCGCGCGGCGGGCCACGGCGAGCACCCGGAGCCCGCTCGCGGCGTAGCGGTCCAGCGTCCGCGCGACCTCGCCGCACGTCGCGTCGTCGAGCGGGACCGGGCCGTCCGTCCGGTGGATGCTCGTGCAGCAGGGGAGCACGGCCTCGGGTGCGCCCTTCGTGTGCAGCACACCGTGATCCAACGTGGACATGCGCTTGAGGTGGGCGTCGAAGTGGAACACGGTTCGACGCGCGGCCGCCCGCTCCGCCGGGGTCACGCCGACGCCGAGGTCGGTGGCCAGGCGCAGCAGCGCCAGCTCGGTGGGGTCGCCGATCGCCGGGGCCTCGGCCGTCGTGCACGCGGCCGCGGCGGTGGTCAGCAGGCGGGCTCCCTCGTCGTCGGGCGCCGCCGTCGCGTCCATCTCACCACCGGCGAGCCACAGCGTGGTGACGCGCATCCGGTTCTCGGTCAGCGTCCCGGTCTTGTCCGTGCAGATCACGGTGACCGAGCCGAGCGTCTCCACGGCCGAGAGCCGCTTGACGACGGCGCCCCTGCGGGCGAGCTGCCGCACCCCGGAGGCCAGGGCGAGGGTGATGGTCGGTAGCAGGCCCTCGGGCACGTTGGCGACGATCAACCCGATCGAGAACGTGATCGCCGCGGCCCAGCCGAGCCCGGCCGCGATCCCGACGGGCACGAACGCCACCCCGACCAGCACCGCGACGGCGGCGATGATCCAGGTGACCCGCCGGACCTGGCGCTCCAGTGGGCTGGGCCGCGCGCGTCCCCGCTGCGACAGTGTCGCGATCCGGCCCAGCTCCGTGTGCATGCCGGTCCGGGTGACCACGGTGGTCGCCTCGCCGCCCGTGCAGGTGGTGCCGCTGAACACGAGGTCCCGGGCCTCCAGCAGCGACCCCGTCACGGGCGCCGGATCGGCCGACCGGGTCGTCGGGACGGACTCCCCGGTGAGCGCGGACAGGTCCACCGTGAGCGCGCCGTCGATGATCCGGGCGTCGGCGCAGACGCGGTCGCCCTCGGTGAGCACCAGCACGTCGCCGGGGACGAGAGCGGCGGCCTCGATCTCGACGCGCACCCCGTCGCGCACCACCCGGGCGGTCGGCGGCAGGAACGCCGCCAGCGCGTCGACGGCCCGTTCGGCCTGCCGCTCCTGGACGAACGCGAACGCGGCGTTGAGGACGATCACCGCGACGACCGCGAGCGACAGAGAAGGGGTGCCGCCCACCCAGGCCAGCACGGCGGCCACCGCCAGCAGCAGCACGAGCGGCTGGGTGAACTGCGCCAGCAGTTCCCGCGGCCAGCTCGGCCCGCCGCGTCGGGTCAGCGTGTTGGGCCCGTGAACGGCCAGCCGACGCACGGCCTCGCGCCCGGCCAGTCCGTCCGGTGACGTGCGGAGGTCACGGTAGAGCTCGGCGAGCGGACCGCGCTGGTCGGCGGACCCGGCGTCGTCGGGCGCCGGCGCCTCGACGGTGCGGGTCACGGCGCGCTCGCGACATCGGTGCTCAACGGGGCTCCTCGGGTCGGGTACCCCGACGATGACGCGCACGGCGCCGCCGGCCCACGGCCGCAGGTCCTGATCCCGGGGGCGATGGTCCCTTCAGCGCACCCGACGGGGCTTCGGCGGGGCCTGCGCGGGGGAGCGGGCCAGGACCACCACACCCGCCACGGCCACCACGAGTCCGACCGTCAACGGCACCCGCCAGCCGGCGCGGACCGCGTCGCCGAGCAGTGCGATCCCGACCAGTCCCGGGACCAGCACCTCGGTCACGAGGAACACCGCCGTCACGTTCGACACCGAGCCCACGACCAGGGCGCGGGAGTAGGAGGCCAGCCCGACGGCGCCGAACAGCACGACGAGATAGGGCGCGGGCTGGGTGAGCAGGCCCAGTGGGCCGTCCGGGTCCTGCACCGCCCGCACCGCCAGCGACGTGCCGCCGAAACCGAGCCCGGCCACGACGGCGAGCGGCCACGAGCGCTCGCCCCGCCACACCAGGACGGCGGCCACGGCCAGGCCCACCAGCGCCACCGACAGCACCACGTACGCCACCGCCGACACCGCCGACGGCCGGTCGTCGCCCGCGCTGGCCGCGATCAGCGCGAGCCCGGTGACGCAGGCCCCGATCGCCACCCGGTCGACCGGCCGCAGCACCGAGTCGAACAACCGCCGCGCCGCGAGGGCCGTCAGCACGATCGACCCGCCCAGCACCGCTTGCACCGCGAACACCGGCAGGTGGCGCAGCGCCACGACGGTGCACACCCAGCCCAGCGCGTCGACGACCAGCCCGGCGAGGTAGCGCGGCTGCAGCACCAGCGGACGGCGCCGGCGCACCCGCCGGGTCGCCTCGGACTGGAGCAGACCGGCCCCGCTGTTCAGCACCATCGCGAGCAGCGCGGAGAGCAGCCCGATCAGCACGGGCCCAGCATGCCCCGGGATTTCGTCACGCGCCGGAAACGTGGCTCCGGGTACGTTCTCGCGGTGCTCTAGCGCGGGCGCGACGATGGTGCAGCCCGGTCCGCTCTGACACCACCGTCGCGGTCGGGGAGGGAGGACACCTCGACTGGGCGCCCGAGCCGATCGTCGTCACCGACGGGGCCTCGTTCGTGACGAGCCTGCGGGTCACCCTGGAAGCGGGTGCGACGGCAGTGGTCCGCGAGCTCGTGGTGCTCGGCCGCCACGCCCGCACGGGCGGGCGCCACCGCGGCCACCTGGCCGTCACGCTCGACGGGCGGCCCGTGCTCGCCCACACCACTGTGCTCGACGGCGCCGACCCGGCGCTGATCGGCCCGGCCGGCACGGCGGGGGCGCGGGCGCTCGGGACGCTGCTGGTCGCCGGGACGGACGAGACACCGGCCGGGGCGGGGGAGCGGTCCGGCGTCCGCTGGGCGTGGTCGGCCCTCGACGGCCCCGGCGCGGTCTTGCTGGCTGTCGGCGACCCCGGCGCGGTGACGGCGCTGCTGGACGGGGCCGGGCGCACGATCACCGCGCCGTGATCATGCCCCACGAGGCCTCTCATGATCGCCACGTGTCGCACGATCCGACCCCGTCAGGGGGATGAGGTGCGATCCACCGCGATCATCGTCCTCAGCCGGGCATGATCCAGCCGTAGACGTGGTCGAACGTCAGCGTGAGCACCACCCGCTGGTCGGCCACCATGGCGGCGCGGTACTCGTCCCAGTCGGGGTGCTCGCCGATGATCTCCTGGTACAGGACGACGAGGGCGTCCACCGTGGCGTCGTGCGGGTCGGCGGCGGGGGCGGTGAGCTGCGCCGTGCCCTCACCCACGGCGTAGGAGCGCAGGTCGGGCGAGGTGACCATGTAGCTGGCCCGGGGGTCGCGGCGCAGGTTGCGCGTCTTGGCGCGCGGCTCGGTGACCGACACCCGGATGGTGCCGGTGGCCGCGTCGAAGGCGTGCGTGACGACCGAGGCCTGCGGACGGCCGTCGCGCTTCAGCGTGATCAGGGAGCTGCCGCGCTGGGCGGCGAACAGGTCGTGCAGGGCGGGATCGGCGGGCATGGGCACTCCTCGCAACGGGGACCGGGCTATCACGGAGCACCAACGTTCCTGCCCGTCGAGGGCATACCCGCGGCGGGGTTGTCCCCATCGACCTCCAACCGTCCCCAGATCGCGGGTGGGGCTGGTGCGGGCGTCCGCGCGGCCGGAGCATCGAGCCATGAGACCGCGCCTGCGACCCGTCACGTCCCTCCCGACCGGCACACGCCACCCCGTCCTGCGGCCGATCCGGCGCGGGTCCGCGGTGCTGCGGGTAGGCACGGTGCTGTCCGCATTCGGGCTGGTCCTGGTGGCGGTAATGGCGCTCTCCGTGCTTCCCGTGGTCCCGCCACCCGTCGCCGGCGCGCTCCTGTTCGCCGTGGCGGGCTGCGGCGCCGGAACGGCGGCGCGCGTGGTGCTGGGCCGGATGCGCCGGGGCGCCCGGGTCCGCGCGCCCGTGTGCGAGCTGGCGCTCGCTGTGCTGTGGGCGGCGGTGGGCGCCGGGTGGATCGGCGGGCTGGTGCCCGGCCGGTGGCTGCCGGTCCTGCTCGGCGCGTCCTGGCTGGCCGTGGCCGGGTCGGTGGTCGACGTGCTCCACCACCGGCTCCCCGACGCCCTCACGGCGCCGGCGTGGCCCGCCGCGTTACTGGTCGTGCTGCCGCTGGGGCCCGGTGCGCTCGGGCGGGCGGCTGTGGGCGCGGTCGTCGCGGCGGCTGTCCACGCCGCGGTGCACCGCGCCGCGCCGCGCGCACTCGGCGGCGGTGACGTCAAGCTCGCTGGGCCGCTCGGTGCCGTGCTGGCCGCGGCCGCCTGGCCCGCGCTCGCGCTGGCCGGGCTCCTGGCGGCGGTGCTGAGCGCGCTGGTCGCGGCGGTGCTGCTGGTGGCCGGGCGCACCGGCCGGGCGGGGGCCGTCCCGCACGGACCGTCGATGCTGGTGGCCACCTGGCTGGTCCTGGCGGGCGCGGCGTTCGGGGCGGGGGCCGGGTGAGAGGATGACGGCGTGCTGCGTTGGATCACTGCCGGGGAGTCCCACGGTCCCGCGCTGGTGGCCGTGCTGGAGGGCATGGTCGCCGGTGTCGAGATCACCACCAAGGAGCTGCAGGCCGAGCTGGCCCGCCGCAAGCTGGGCCACGGCCGCAGCCCCCGAATGGCGTTCGAGGCCGACGAGCTCGAGGTGATCGGCGGCCTCCGCCACGGCCGCACCCAGGGCGGCCCGGTGGCGGTGCGCATCGGCAACACCGAGTGGCCGAAGTGGGAGACCGTCATGGCGGCCGACCCGGTCGACCCGGAGATCATCGAGGGCCGGGCCCGCAACGCCCCGCTGACCCGTCCCCGCCCCGGCCACGCCGACCTCGCCGGTATGACCAAGTTCGGCTTCGACGACGCCCGCCCGGTGCTCGAGCGGGCCAGCGCGCGGGAGACCGCGTCGAAGGTGGTGCTGGGCACCGTCGCGAAGGCGTTCCTCAAGCAGGCGTTCGGCGTCGACATCGTGTCGCACGTGGTGGCCATCGGCGCCGTCGACGCCCCCGAGGACGACCCGGTGCCCGGCCCCGGCGACCTGGAGCGGGTCGACGCCAGCCCGGTGCGCGCGTTCTCCGCCGAGACCACGGCCCGGATGATCGCCGAGATCGACGACGCCCACGAGGACGCCGACACCCTCGGCGGGGTCATCGAGGTCATCGCGTACGGGATGCCGGTCGGCGTCGGGTCCTACGTGCAGTCCGACCGCCGGCTCGACGGTCGTCTCGCCGGCGCGCTGATGAGCATCCAGGCGATGAAGGGCGTCGAGATCGGCGACGGCTTCCGCACCGCGCACCGGCGCGGGAGCGCGGCCCACGACGAGATGATCCCCGGCGATCCCGTGAAGCGGCTGTCCAACCGGGCGGGTGGCATCGAGGGCGGCATGACCAACGGCGAGCCCGTGCGCGTGCGGGTGGCCATGAAGCCGATCTCCACCGTGCCCCGCGCGTTGCGCACCGTCGACACGGCCACCGGCGAGGAGGCCACCGCCATCCACCAGCGGTCCGACGCCTGCGCGGTGCCGCGGGCCGGGGTGGTGGCCGAGTCGATGGTGGCGCTGGTGCTGGCCGAGGCCGCACTGGAGAAGTTCGGCGGCGACTCGCTGGCCGAGACCCGCCGCAACGTGGCCGCCTACCTCGCGTCGGCGCACGTGCCCGGCGCGGGTTCGTAGAACAGCTCCTGCGCCCGGCCGCCCATGATCAGCAGCTCGGCGCGGACACGGCCATGTCCGGCCGGGAACGCGCCCATCCGCTGATCATGGCTGGGGCTCCGGCGCCCGCGTCGTAGCTCGGTGCCCCGGCCCGTGTCCGGCTGCGGCTAGGCCTCGGCCGGCCCGCGACCGGTGCCGCGCCGGAACGCCGCGGCGCTGGACCCGGCCTCCCCGGCCTCGTCGGCGGCTTCAGGGTCCGGGTCGCTGAAGGCGGCGAACGGGGTGCCGTGGCCACTCCCGCCGGGCTCCCGCAGCTGCGGCTCGAGGTGGTGCTGCCGGGAGCGGCGGGGAAGGGGTGTTCCGGCCGTCCCGTCGCGGCCGCCGGCGTCGTCCACCCGTCCTCCGATCGTGCGTCAGTGGCTGCGCGTCGCTCGTCCGAGCGTAGCCCGACCACCGGATCGGGGTGCCCCGGCCCGCTACTACCCTGGGGCGGGTGATGTCCGAGGCTCGTCCTGTCCTGGTTCTGGTCGGCCCACCGGGGGCCGGCAAGTCCACCGTGGGCCGGGTGCTCGCCCGTCGTCTGAAGGTCACCTTCACCGACGTCGACGCGCTGATCGTCGAGCGCGCGGGCAAGCCGATCGCCGATATGTTCCTGCAGGACGGTGAGGACGCCTTCCGCGCGCTGGAGCGCGAGGTGGTGGCCGAGGCGCTGCGCACCACCACCGGGGTGCTGGCGCTGGGCGGTGGGTCGGTCCTGGCCGACGAGACCCGCGTGCGGCTGCGGGGCCACCGCGTCGTCCACCTCACGGTCGGCCTGGCCGACGGCCTGCGCCGCACCGGCATGTCCACGGCCCGCCCGCTGCTGGCCGGGGTCAACCCGCGGGCCACGTTCAAGGCGCTGCTCGACGCCCGCGCGCCGCTGTACCGCGAGGTCGCCACGCACGAGGTCGACACGGTGCGTCGCAGCGCGAACCAGGTCGTGCGCGCGGTGCTGGAGGCCATCGGCGAGGTCCCGGCCGACGCGCCGGCCGATCCGGTCGACCCCACCGACCCGCTGGACGTCCCCACGCCCTACGGCGCACAGGTGGGCGGCGCCGCGCTCCCGGATCCCACCGTCCGTCCGTGACCCCTCGGTAAGGTCGTCGCGTGGACATCCCAGCCCCGGCCACCGTCCGGATCGACGTGGCGACCGAGCATCCCTATCCGGTGCTGATCGGCCGCGGAGTACGTGACCTGCTGCCCTCCACCGTCCGCGATCTCGGCGCGTCGACGGCGGTGCTGGTGCACCAGCCCGCGCTGGCCGACGTCGCGGAGGAGGTGCGGACAGCGCTCGCCGAGGCCGGGGTCGACGCCCACCGCGTCGAGATCCCCGACGCCGAGGAGGGCAAGGCGCTCGCCGTCGCCGGCTTCTGCTGGGAGGTGTGCGGCCGCGTCGGTCTCACCCGCCAGGACGTCGTGATCTCGCTCGGCGGGGGAGCGGCCACCGACCTCGCCGGTTTCGTCGCCGCCACCTGGATGCGCGGGGTGCGGGTGGTGCACGTGCCCACCACGCTGCTGGCGATGGTGGACGCCGCCGTCGGGGGCAAGACCGGCATCAACACCGCCGCGGGCAAGAACCTCGTCGGCGCGTTCCACGAGCCGTCGGCGGTGCTCGTCGACCTGGCCACCCTCGACACGCTCCCGGCCGCCGAGATCGTCGCGGGCAGCGCCGAGATCATCAAGACCGGGTTCATCGCCGACCCGGTGATCCTCGACCTCATCGAGGCCGACCCGGCTCTTGGGCTCGACCCGTCGGGTCCGGTGCTGGCCGAGCTCATCGAGCGCTCCATCCGGGTGAAGGCCGACGTCGTGGCCGCGGACCTGCGGGAGTCGAGTCTGCGCGAGATCCTCAATTACGGCCACACCCTCGGCCACGCCGTCGAGCGCCGCGAGGCCTATCGCTGGCGGCACGGGTCGGCGGTGAGCGTCGGGCTGGTGTTCGCGGCCGAGCTGGCCCGCGCGGCCGGGCGCCTCGACGACGCGACGGCCGACCGCCACCGGGCGGTGCTGGCGTCGGTCGGGCTGCCCGTGTCCTACGAGGCGGGGGTGCTGCCCGAGCTGGTCGAGACGATGCGCGGAGACAAGAAGTCGCGCGCGGGCATGCTCCGGTTCGTCGTCCTGGACGGCCTCGCGCAGCCCGGACGCCTGGAGGGCCCCGACCCGGAGCTGCTGGAGCGGGCGTACGCGGTGGTGGGAGCGTGAACCGCCCCGTCCTCGTCCTCAACGGCCCCAACCTGGGTCGTCTCGGCACCCGCGAACCCGCCGTCTACGGCGCCACCACCCACGCCGACCTCGTCGAGCTGTGCGAGAAGACGGGCGGCGAGCTCGGTCTGAGCGTGGAGGTCCGGCAGACCGACCACGAGGGCGAGCTGCTGGGCTGGCTGCACGCCGCCGCCGACGCCGGCACGCCGGTGGTGCTCAACGCGGCCGCCTGGACCCACACCTCGGTGGCCGTCCGCGACGCGTGCGCGCAGCTCACGGCCCCGCTGGTGGAGGTGCACATCTCCAACGTCCACAAGCGCGAGCCGTTCCGTCACCACTCCTACATCTCCGACGTCGCCAGCGGCGTGATCGTCGGACTCGGCGTCACCGGTTACACGCTGGCGCTGCGGTGGATCGCGGAGCAGTGTTCCCTGGGCCGTCCATGATCACGGCATCTGTCGCAGCCGCCCCACCGGTCGAGGAGCACTCGGCATGACTGCCGAACGCCGAGCCGCACTGCGGGCCCTGCTGGACGGCGTCGACGCCCTGCTCGTCACCGATCTGGTCAACGTCCGCTACCTCACCGGTTTCACGGGATCCAACGCCGCCCTGCTCGTGCACGCCGACGGCGACGCGGCCAGCCGCTTCTGCACCGACGGCCGCTACACCACGCAGGCTGCCCGCGAGGTGCCCGACCTCGATACCGTCGTCGACCGCGGTTCGGCCCTGGCCCTCGCGCGGCAGGCCCACGGGTGGGGCGTGCGCACACTGGGCTTCGAGTCCGGGCACGTCACGGTCGACGGGCACACGGCGCTCGACGAGGCGGCCGAGGGCGTCGCGCTGGCCCGGGCCCCGGGGCTGGTGGAGCAGCTGCGTCAGGTCAAGGACGCCACCGAACTCGCGACGCTGCGCACCGCCTGCGCCGTCGCCGACGCCGCGCTCGCCGACCTGGTCGCCGCCGGTGGCCTGGCCCCGGGCCGCACCGAGCGGGAGGTGGCCCTGGACCTGGAGAACCGGATGCGCGGCCACGGCGCCGAGGGCGTGTCGTTCGAGACGATCCTCGCGGCCGGCCGGCACTCGGCGATCCCGCACCACAGCCCCACCGACGCCGAGCTGCGCCGGGGTGATCTCGTGAAGCTCGACTTCGGGGCGCTGGTCGGCGGCTACCACTCCGACATGACCCGCACCGTCGTCCTCGGTCCCGCCGCCGGCTGGCAGCGTGAGCTGTACGCGCTGGTCGCGTCGGCGCAGCAGGCGGGGTGTGAGGCGCTCTCCCCCGGGGCCGACGTCGTCGCGGTCGACGCCGCGTCGCGCGGCGTCGTCGAGGACGCCGGCCACGGCGACGAGTTCCCGCACGGCCTCGGGCACGGCGTCGGCCTGCAGATCCACGAGGCGCCCTGGCTGGGCAGGAACAGCTCCGGCACGCTGGCCGCCGGGACGGCCGTCACCGTCGAACCGGGCGTGTACCTGGAGGGCCGGGGCGGCGTCCGGATCGAGGACACGCTCGTCGTCCGGGACGGCGCACCCGAGCTCCTGACGCTGACCACCAAGGAGCTGCTCGAGATCGGGTAGCCCGGAGGCGGTACCCTGGGCCATGGACGACGGCGCCGATCGGCGCTGCACACCCGGCGCGTGACCACCTCCGCGCCCAGCACAGACGCAGGAGATGTACGCACGTGGCCACCACGAACGACCTGAAGAACGGCTTGGTGCTCAACCTCGACGGCCAGCTGTGGACGGTCACCGCCTTCCAGCACGTCAAGCCCGGCAAGGGCGGCGCCTTCGTGCGCACCACGCTGAAGAACGTGATGACGGGCAAGGTCGTCGACAAGACGTTCAACGCCGGCACCAAGGTCGAGACCGCCACCGTCGACCGTCGCGACATGACCTTCCTCTACCGCGACGGCGCCGACTTCGTGTTCATGGACGGCGACACGTTCGACCAGATCCCGATCCCGGAGGTCACGGTCGGCACGAACGCCGGCTACCTGCTGGAGAACCAGTCGGCGATGGTCGCGCTGCACGAGAGCGTGCCGCTCTACATCGAGCTGCCCACCTCGGTGGAGCTGCTGATCAGCCACACCGACCCGGGCCTGCAGGGCGACCGCTCCACCGGCGGCACCAAGCCCGCCACCCTGGAGACGGGTGCGGAGATCCAGGTGCCGCTGTTCGTCACCACCGGCGAGAAGGTCAAGGTGGACACCCGCGACGGGCGCTACCTCGGCCGCGTCTCCGCCTGATGGGGTTCTGGGCATGATCAGGGCCCGCACCAGGGCGCGGAAACGTGCCCTGGACATCCTCTTCGAGTCCGAGGCGCGGGGTGACGACCCGCTGGAGGTCCTCACCCAGCGCGTCGAGACCGACGACGCCCCGCCGGTGTCGGACTACGCCGCCATGCTGGTGAAGGGCGTCGTCGAGCACCGCGGGCGCATCGACCAGCTGCTCGCCGAGCACGCCGAGGGCTGGTCGGTGGCCCGCATGCCGGCCGTCGACCGCACGCTGCTGCGCATCGGCGTGTTCGAGCTGCTGTGGGTCGACGAGATCGACGACCCCGTGGCCATCACCGAGGCCGTCGAGCTCGCGCGCACGCTGTCCACCGACGACAGCCCCCGCTTCCTCAACGGCGTGCTCGGCCGCATCTCCGACATCGCCGAGCACCTGCGCGCTACGCGCTGAGCAGCGTCACGGCGAGCTGCGTGAGCAGCTCGACCGTGCGCTCCGGGGACACGCCGCCGTGGCGGCGCAGCTCCACGAACGACTGCACGCTGGTGATCATGTGCAGGGTCGCCACCGCCTCGTCGGCGTCGAGCCCGTCGCGCAGCGCGCCCGCTCCGACGAGGCGGGCCACCAGCCCCTCGACCGACCGCCGCTGGTCCGCCCGCTGCTCGTCGATGATCCGGATCGCGCCGGGTTCCAGCTCCACCACGGCCTTCGCCGTGAGCAGGATGTGACCCTGCCGCTCCCACAGGGCCGCCGCCGCGGCCACCACGGCGGGTAGGGCGGCGCGCGGGTCGTCGACCAGGAACGCCTCCCGGACGGCCCGGATCTCCGGCCCGCCCGAGCAGCGGACGCTCAGCGCCTCCAGCACGCCCAGCTTGGATCCGAACCGGCCGAACACGGTGGCGCGGGCCACCCCGGCGTGCTCGGCGAGCTCGGCCACCGTCGCCTGGTGGAACGTGCCGGCGTCGATCAGCTTCTCGGCCGCGGCCAGCACGCGGCTCTCGGTGGCCGAGGGAGAGGTGTCGTCGGGGCGGGGGCGCAGGTACGGGCGGACGGCCACGGACCCAGCGTAGACGACTGTTCCGATCACGGGTCCAGATTGCTAGTCTGGACTCATGGTCCAAGCTCTCAGTCTCACGCGTCCCGCTCGCCCGCACGCGGCCCGCGACCTGCCCGGGATCGTCCGCGGCGCCGTCGAGGCGGGCCGCGACGAGGCCGACGTGCTGCGCCGGCTCCCGGCGAGCCTGCTGGAGGCCCTGCGCGCCGCCGGCGCGTTCCGCCTCTCGACGCCGCGCGAACTCGGCGGGTTCGAGGCGAGCCTGAGCGAGTCGCTGGAGGTCCTCGAGTGCCTGGCCCGGCTGGACGGGCCGGTCGCGTGGAACGTCTGGAACGGCAACCTCGGCTTCTCCGCGGCCCTGCTGCCCGCGGCGGGGGTGGACCGGATCTGGGGTGACGGGGCCGATCCCGTGATCGCGAACTCGGCCCGGCCGACGGGGGTCGGGGTGGAGGTCGACGGCGGGTTCGCGCTGTCGGGTCGGTGGGACATGGTCAGTGCCGCGGACTCGGCCGACTGGATCGCCCTGTTCGGCACCGTCTCCCCGGGCGACCGGCCCGACGTGCGGGTCTTCTACACCCGGCGCGCGGACATCACCGTGCTCGACACCTGGGACGTCACCGGGATGCGTGGCACGGGCAGTGGCAGCGTGGTCGCCGACGGGGTCCTCGTGCCGGGCGATCTCGTGGTCAGCCCGTTCGGACCGGCGCGGATCGACCGCCCGCTCTACCGGATACCGGCGTTCACCCTCGCCTCCACGGGCTGCGCGGCCGTCGTCCTCGGGATCGCCGCCGCGGCCGTCGAGGAGATCGTCGCGCTCGCACCGGGCAAGGGCACCGACAACGGGATGCTGGCCGGGCGCGGTTACGCGCAGTCGGCGGTCAGTGGCACCGACGCCGCGCTGCGGGCGGCCCGGCTCCTGCTGCTGGCGGCGGCGGCCGACGTCGACGAAGCGGCGGTCGCGGGTGCGGTTCCGCTCGCGCTCCGGGGTGCCCTGCGCGGCGCGATGTGCCACGCGGCGTCCACCGCCCGGGACGCCCTCACCGCGATGTACGCCCTGGGCAGCTCGGTGTCGCTCTACCGTGGCGGTCGACTGGAGCGGCTGTTCCGCGACGGGTTCGCGGCCGCCCAGCACGGCCTGCTGGCCGCCGGCCACCAGGAGACGGCGGGCCGGATCCGGCTGGGCCTCGATGCCGGCACCCCGATCTTCTGAGGTGAGGGCAGAACCACATCGAATCGATTCGACGCGTGGTCGGCCACCGGCGTAGCGTTCGGGACCGGCCTGCTGCGACGACGAGTGCGGCCACCCCTGTCCACATTCGCCACGCAGGAGCACCGCCATGCCCGTCGCGATCATCGCGATGGCGCTGGGCACGTTCGCCATCGGCCTCACCGAGTTCGCCGTCATGGGTCTGCTGCCCCGCATCGCCACCGACCTGTCCGTCTCCGTCGCCGGGGCCGGCAACCTCGTCACGGCCTACGCGATCGGCGTGGTGGTCGGCGCGCCGCTGCTCACCGCGGCCGCGTTCCGGTTGCGCAGGCGCACCGCGCTGCTGCTGTTCATGGGCCTTTTCGTCGCCGGCAACGCCCTCGCGGCGGTCGCTCCGAGCTTCGGCGTCCTGCTCGTCGCCCGGTTCCTCTCCGGTCTCCCGCACGGCGCGTTCTTCGGCGTGGGAGCGCTCGTCGCCGCGTCCCTGGTCGCGGAGCGTCGTCGGGCGTCGGCCGTCGCGACGATGCTGCTCGGGCTGACCCTGGCCAACCTCGTCGGCGTGCCGCTCACCACCGCGCTCGGGTCCACGGCGGGCTGGCGGCTGGCGTTCGTGATCATCACCGGTATCGCGCTGCTGTGCATCGGCGGGATGCTCGCAACCGTCCCCCGCGAGGCCATCCCCGCGGTCCGCCCGCGGCTGGCGGGGGAGTTCGCCGCGTTCCGCAAGCCCGCGGTCCTGCTGGCGCTCGCCGCGGTGGTCGTGGGCTGCGGCGGGCTGTTCTCCTTCTACACGTTCATCGCGCCGATGCTCACCGAGCGGACGGGTCTCGGCCCGGGGGCCGTGCCGGTGCTGCTGGCCGTGTTCGGCCTCGGCATGACCGTCGGGTCGGTGCTCGGAGGCCGGTTGTCGGACCGCTTCGACCCCCGCCACGTCGTCGTCGCCCTCCTCGCGGGCCAGGCAGTGCTCCTGCTGCTGGCCGTGCCCGCGATGGCCTCGCCCGTGCTCGCGCCCGCGGTGGTCTTCGGCGTCGGGGTGCTGGGCCTGGGCCTCGTCCCCGCCGTGCAGACCATGGTGATGGACGCGGCCGGCGACGCACCCTCGCTGGCCTCGGCGGCCATCCAGTCGGCCTTCAACCTCTCCAACGCGGTCGGCGCCTCCCTGGGCGGCCTGGTGCTCGCGGCCGGCCTGGGCCTCGCCGCGCCGCCGGCGGCCGGCGCCCTGCTGGCGGCGCTGGGCATCGTCCCGGCATGGGCGGCGGTGGCCCTGGCGCGCCGGCGGAGCCGCCGAGTGCCGGTCCCGGCCTGACGCGCGAGTCGGCGGTTCCGGGAGGTGCGGTCGGCAGGATCGGCCGTGGGTGGCACAACCGGCCAGATGTGGCCGGCAACGCGCCGACCGCTGATCATGGGAAGGGCCCCCGCCGGGACGCCCGCGCTCCCTGCGAGGTGCCGGTCGCGCCGTCACCCGCCCGCGCGTTGTCCACACGAGACGTCCACAGACGACAGAGCCGCACCGGGGCAGCCGGTGCGGCTCTGTCGTCGCTCGCGGGCCTGGCACCCTTCCCCAGGTGCCCGCCCGGTGGTCCTACGAGACGGGGCGCGCCTCGGGAGGCAGGACGCCCCAGTCGATGAGCTGGTCGGTGAGCTCGCCGGGCGTCATGTCGTAGATGATCGACAGCGACCGGAGGTCCTCGGCACGGATCGAGAGGACCTTGCCGTTGTAGTCACCGCGCTGGCTCTGGATCGCGGCGGCGTAACGGGCGAGCGGGCCGACCTTGTCGGCCGGGAGCTGCTGCAGCCGCTCCAGGTTGATGACGATCTTCGTGGCCGGCTCGGAGCCGGACGGCACGCGCCCCTCGGGGAGTAGTTCGGCCACGGGAACGCCGTAGAAGTCGGCCAGCTCGGCCAGCTTCTGCACCGTGACGGCCCGGTCGCCGCGCTCGTACGAGCCGACGACGACGGCCTTCCAGCGACCGCCCGACTTCTGTTCCACTCCGTGCAGCGACAAGCCCTGCTGTTGCCGGATGGCGCGCAGCTTGCCGCCGAGCGCCTTGGCGTAGTCGCCCATCTGGCGACCTCCTCACTTGCTGGTCCGTCGGTCCTGCCGCGGGGGTGGGGCCGACCTGGTGATGACGTGTAAAGCGCCGTGCCGTCTGATGCGCAGGGAGCCGAAGCGCAGCGGTGCGGCCCTCGCCCGCGGTGGTGCTGCCCCCCGCTTCCGCGGCCACCCTGCGAGCAAGAGTTCAATACGGAGAGTAATCATGCGCTTGCGCCGTCGATCGGTCAAGCCGGTCACCCCCTGACGGGGTTTCCGGACCCAGAGATCACTCGAACGGCTGATCGACACGCCCCGGCCTGGCCTTACGACCGTAGTATTCGTGGCAACTCTCCGTCAGATGGTGACAGCTGCGTGGCTGGTGGGGTTCGAGTGGGTGTCCTGGTGGCTCACGCGGGGTTGTGACGCTGGCGATGTCGGGGCGTCCGGGGACGGGTCATCGTCGGGTGCACTGGTACGGTCGGCCACGGCTGGGGTCCGAGTGAGGACCGTTCCTTTAAGGCCCGTCCGGTGAGGCGGGGAAGGAGAGACTCGTGGCGGACGACCGCCGCGGGGACCAGGCAGGCGCCGATGCTCCCGGCCGGGAGCTGCTCAGCGCCGCCGACGTCACCCGCACCATCGCGCGCATCGCGCACCAGATCATCGAGAAGACCGCGGGCACCGACAACGTCGTGCTCATCGGCATCCCCACGCGCGGTGCCGTGCTGGCCCGACGGCTGGCCGCGGCGATCGAGGAGTTCGAGGGCAGCGCACCCGCCGTCGGGTTCGTCGACCCCACGCTCTACCGCGACGACCTGCGCCGCCGTCCCGCCCGCGCGCTGGAGGACACCCAGGTGCCCGAGGGCGGCCTCGACGACACGCTCGTCGTCCTGGTCGACGACGTGCTGATGTCCGGGCGCACCGTGCGGGCGGCGCTGGATGCCCTGAGCGACCACGGCCGCCCGCGCGCCGTGCAGCTCGCCGTGCTGGTCGACCGCGGCCACCGCGAGCTGCCGATCCGGGCCGACTACGTCGGCAAGAACGTGCCCACCGCCCGCGACGAGCAGATCCTCGTCCTGCTCGACGAGACCGACGGCGCCGACGCCGTCCGATTGGGACGCACGTGAAGCACCTGCTCTCGGTGACCGACCTCGACGCCGCCGCGGCCACCGCCCTGCTCGACACCTCCGACCGGCTCAAGCAGGCCCTGCTCGGCCGTGAGGTCCGCAAGCTCCCCACCCTGCGTGGTCGCACCGTCATCACGATGTTCTACGAGAACTCCACCCGCACCCGCGTCTCGTTCGAGATCGCCGGCAAGTGGATGAGCGCCGACACCGTCAACGTCAGCGCGTCCGGCTCGTCGGTGGCGAAGGGCGAGTCCCTGCGTGACACCTCGCTGACGCTCTCCGCGATGGGCGCCGACTGCGTGATCGTCCGGCACCCCGCGTCGGGCTCGGCGCACCGGCTGGCCGCCTGGGCCGACCGCGACGCCGACACCACCGGCACGCACACCTCGATCGTCAACGCCGGCGACGGCACCCACGAGCACCCCACCCAGGCCCTGCTCGACGCGGCCACCCTGCGCGACCGTCTCGGCGGCATCGCCGGGCGCCGCATCGGGATCGTGGGCGACATCCTGCACAGCCGCGTCGCCCGCTCCAACGTCTTCCTGCTCGCGACGCTCGGTGCGGAGGTGGTGGTGATCGCCCCGCCCACCCTGCTGCCCGTCGGCATCGCGGAGTGGCCCTGCCGGGTCAGCCCCGAGCTGGACGCCGAGCTGCCCGCCCTGGACGCGGTGATGATGCTGCGCGTGCAGGCCGAGCGGATGCACGGCTCGTTCTTCCCGTCCTCGCGCGAGTACGCGGTGCGCTACGGCCTCTCGTCCGACCGCGCCGCGCTGCTGCCCGACCGCGCCGTCGTGCTGCACCCGGGGCCGATGGTGCGCGGCATGGAGATCGCGCCCGCGGTGGCCGACGGCCCGCGCTCGGCGGTGCTGGCCCAGGTCCGCAACGGCGTCCACGTGCGCATGGCGGTCCTATACCACCTCCTCGCCGGAGCCCCGGAGTGAGCGCTGCAACCACGAACGGAGCTCCCGTGCACGACCTGCTGATCACCTCCGCCCGGCCCTACGGCGTCGGGGACGCCGTGGACCTGCTGATCCGGGACGGCGTCGTCGTCGAGATGGGCCCCGGTCTCGTCGCGCCGGACGGCATCCCGACCCTCGACGCCGACGGCCTCGTGCTCCTGCCCGGCCTCGTCGACCTGCACACCCACCTGCGCGAGCCCGGCGGGGAGGAGTCGGAGACCATCGCCACCGGCTGCGCCGCCGCCGCGCTGGGCGGCTACACCGCGGTGTTCGCGATGCCCAACACCGACCCGGTCGCCGACTCCGACGTCGTGGTCGAGCACGTGCGCCGCCGCGGCGAGGAGGTCGGGCTGGTCGACGTCCACCCCGTCGGCGCGGTCACCGTCGGCCTCGAGGGCGTCAAGATGGCCGAGCTCGGCACGATGGCGATGAGCCGCGCGCAGGTGCGGATGTTCTCCGACGACGGCAGGTGCGTGCACGACCCCCTGATCATGCGCCGTGCCCTGGAGTACGCCTCCGCGCTCGACGTCGTGATCGCCCAGCACGCCGAGGACCACCGCCTCACCGCGGGCGCCCAGGCCCACGAGGGCGTCGTCGCGTCGCGGCTGGGGCTGGCCGGCTGGCCCGCCACCGCCGAGGAGACGATCGTCGCCCGCGACTGCGCGCTGGCCCGCGAGGCCGGGGCCGCGCTGCACGTCTGTCACGTCTCCAGCGCGCGGACCATCGACGTCCTGCGTGCCGCCAAGGCCGCGGGCGTGCGGGTCAGCGCCGAGGTCACGCCGCACCATCTGCTGCTCACCGACGCGCGGCTGACCAGCTACGACCCGGTCAACAAGGTCAACCCGCCGCTGCGCACCGGCCCCGACACGCAGGCCATGCGGCAGGCGCTCGCCGAGGGCGTCATCGACGTCGTCGCCACCGACCACGCGCCGCACGCCAGCCAGTACAAGGACACCGAGTGGGCCGCGGCCAAGCCGGGCATGCTCGGGCTGCAGACGGCGCTGTCGGTGGTGGTGCTCGCGTGCGTCGAGTCCGGGCTGCTGGACTGGCGGGGCGTCGCGCGGGTGATGTCGGAGCGGCCCGCGGAGATCGCCGGGCTGCCCGACCACGGTCGTCCCATCGCGGAGGGCGAGCCGGCGAACCTGGTGCTCGTCGACCCCGACGGGGTCTGGACCGTACGGGGCGAGAACCTCGCCAGCCTGGCGTCCAACACGCCCTACGAGGGCATGCGGCTGCCGGCCACGGTGGTCGCCACGGTCCTGAGGGGCCGCATCACGGCTCAGGGCGGAGTGGCTGCGCCCTCGGGTGCTGCACAGAACGGAGAGAGAGTGTGACCGCGCTACTCGTCCTCGAGGACGGCAGGATCTTCCGCGGGGAGGCCTACGGCGCCACCGGGACCGGGCTCGGCGAGGCGGTGTTCACCACCGGCATGACCGGCTACCAGGAGACGCTGACCGACCCCTCCTACCACCGCCAGATCGTGGTGCAGACCGCCCCGCAGATCGGCAACACCGGCTGGAACGACGAGGACGACGAGTCCGCGGGGATCCAGGTCGCCGGGTACGTGGTGCGCGACCCGAGCCGCTCGCCGTCCAACTGGCGCGCCACGGGCTCACTGGGCGACGCCCTCGTGGCGCAGGGGATCGTGGGGGTGTCCGGTGTGGACACCCGAGCACTGGTGCGGCACCTGCGCGAGCGCGGCGCCATGCGGGCCGGTGTGTTCTCCGGCGACGATCTGGCCGCCGACGCCGATCTCGTGGAGCGCGTGCGGCAGAGCCCGCCGATGGAGGGCGCCGACCTCTACGGCGCCGTCACCACCCGCGAGCCCTATGTTGTTGCGGCGCAGGGCACTGCGCGGTTCCGGGTGGCCGCGCTCGACGTCGGGATCAAGGCCAACACGCCGCGGATGCTGGCGGCACGGGGCATCGAGACCCACGTGCTGCCCGCGTCCACGACGATCGAGGAGATCGAGGCGCTGAACCCCGACGGGTTCTTCCTCTCCAACGGTCCCGGCGACCCGGCCACCGCGGACGGCCCCGTGGAGCTCACCCAGCAGGTCCTGGAGCGGCGGATCCCGCTGTTCGGCATCTGCTTCGGCAACCAGATCCTCGGCCGCGCACTGGGCCGCGACACGTTCAAGCTGCGCTACGGCCACCGCGGCATCAACATCCCGGTGATCGAGCACGCCACCGGCCGCGTCGCGATCACGTCGCAGAACCACGGGTTCGCCGTGGCGGGCGAGGCGGGGGAGCGGTTCGACACCCCGTTCGGCCCGGGCCGGATCACCCACACCTGTCCCAACGACGGCTGCGTCGAGGGACTGGAACTGGTGGACGCGCCCGCGTTCAGCGTCCAGTACCACCCCGAGGCGGCGGCCGGCCCGCACGACGCGGCGGATCTGTTCGACCGCTTCGCGGAGCTCATGTCGGGCGGCGGCCGCCACCGCCTGGCCGGAGGCGGCTCGTGAACTCCCGGACCCACCCGACGACCAGCAGCACCGAGACGGAGGAGCGCCAGCGTGCCCAAGCGTGACGACATCCACCACGTGATGGTGATCGGGTCCGGGCCGATCGTCATCGGGCAGGCGTGCGAGTTCGACTACTCCGGCACCCAGGCGTGTCGCGTGCTGCAGGCCGAGGGCATCCGCGTGTCGCTGGTGAACTCCAACCCGGCGACGATCATGACCGACCCCGAGTTCGCCGACGCCACCTACATCGAGCCGATCACGCCCGGGTTCGTGGAGCAGGTGATCGCGGCCGAGCGGCCCGACGCCATCCTCGCGACACTGGGCGGGCAGACCGCGCTCAACACCGCGATCGCGTTGCACGACAACGGTGTGCTGGAGCGCTACGGCGTCGAGCTGATCGGTGCCGACGTCGAGGCCATCCAGCGCGGTGAGGACCGGCTGAAGTTCAAGGAGATCGTGCTCGGCGTCGGCGGCGAGGTGCCGCGCAGCGCCGTCTGCCACTCCATGGAGGAGGTGCGCGCCGCCGTCGCCGACCTCGGGCTGCCCGTCGTCATCCGGCCGTCGTTCACCATGGGCGGTCTCGGCTCGGGCATGGCCCACACCGAGGCCGACCTGGAGCGGCTCGCGGGCGGTGGGCTCGCCGCGTCGCCGGTCACCGAGGTGCTCATCGAGGAGTCGGTGCTCGGGTGGAAGGAGTTCGAGCTCGAGCTCATGCGTGACCGCAACGACAACGTCGTGGTCATCTGCTCGATCGAGAACATCGACCCGATGGGCGTGCACACCGGCGACTCGATCACCGTCGCACCCGCCATGACGCTGACGGACCGCGAGTACCAGCACATGCGCGACGTCGGCATCGCCGTGCTGCGCGCGGTCGGCGTCGACACCGGTGGCTGCAACATCCAGTTCGCGATCCACCCCGACACCGGGCGCCTCGTCGTGATCGAGATGAACCCGCGCGTCTCCCGGTCGAGTGCGCTGGCGTCCAAGGCCACCGGATTCCCGATCGCGAAGATCGCGGCGCGGCTGGCCGTCGGCTACACCCTCGACGAGATCCGCAACGACATCACCGGCGAGACGCTGGCCGCGTTCGAGCCCACGCTCGACTACGTGGCCGTGAAGATCCCGCGGTTCGCGTTCGAGAAGTTCCCCGGGGCCGATCCCGAGCTGACCACGACGATGAAGAGCGTCGGTGAGGCGATGGCGCTGGGTCGGTCGTTCCCGGAGGCACTGGGCAAGGCGTTGCGGTCCATGGAGACCACCGCAGCGTCGTTCTGGACCACCCCCGACCCCGAGGGCGAGCCGGAGATCCGCACGCCCGTCGACGGCCGGATCTACGCGATCGAGCGCGCGCTGCGGGGCGGGGCGTCGATCGCCCAGGTCACCGAGACCTCGGGCATCGACCCGTGGTTCCTCGACCAGATCCTCGTGCTCGTCGAGCTCCGTGCGGAGATCGGGAACGCGCCGGTGCTCGACGCCGCGCTGCTGCGCCGGGCCAAGCGCGCGGGGCTCTCGGACCGGCAGCTGGCCGCGCTGCGCCCCGAGTTCGCCGGCGAGGACGGGGTGCGCTCGCTGCGGCACCGGCTGGGGATCCGGCCCGTCTACAAGACGGTGGACACCTGCGCCGCGGAGTTCGCCGCGAAGACGCCGTACCACTACAGCGCCTACGAGACCGACCCGTCCGCGGAGTCGGAGATCGCGGCGCAGACCGAGAAGCCGAAGGTGCTGATCCTCGGCTCGGGGCCCAACCGCATCGGGCAGGGCATCGAGTTCGACTACTCGTGCGTCCACGCCGTGATGGCGCTGCGCGAGGCCGGGTTCGAGACCGTGATGGTCAACTGCAACCCCGAGACCGTCTCCACCGACTACGACACCGCCGACCGCCTCTACTTCGAGCCGCTGACCTTCGAGGACGTGCTCGAGGTGGTGCACGCCGAGCAGGAGAGCGGGACCGTCGCCGGCGTGATCGTGCAGCTCGGCGGTCAGACCCCGCTCGGACTCGCCGCCCGGCTGACGGCCGCGGGCGTGCCCGTCGTCGGGACGTCGGCCGCGGCGATCGACCTCGCCGAGGACCGCGGGGCGTTCGGTGAGGTGCTGCGCAAGGCCGGCCTCCCCGCCCCGGCGTTCGGGATGGCCACGTCGTTCCCGGAGGCGCAGGAGATCGCCGCCCGCATCGGCTACCCCGTGCTGGTGCGTCCGTCCTACGTGCTCGGCGGGCGCGGCATGGAGATCGTGTACGACGACGAGACGCTGCGCGGTTACATCTCCCGCGCCACCACGATCAGCGACGAGCGCCCGGTGCTGGTCGACCGGTTCCTCGACGACGCCATCGAGATCGACGTCGACGCGCTGTGCGACGGCACGGAGGTGTTCCTCGGCGGCGTGATGGAGCACATCGAGGAGGCCGGCGTGCACTCCGGCGACTCCTCCTGCACGCTGCCGCCGATCACGCTGGGCACCTCGGTGCTGGAGGCGGTGCGGCGCTCCACCGAGGCCATCGCCTACGGCGTCGGGGTGCGGGGGTTGCTCAACGTGCAGTACGCGCTGCACGGCGACACGCTCTACGTGCTGGAGGCCAACCCGCGGGCGTCACGCACGGTGCCGTTCGTGTCCAAGGCGACGGCGGTGCCGCTGGCCAAGGCGGCGGCGCGGATCATGCTGGGCGCCACCATCGCGTCGTTGAGGGAGGAGGGTCTCCTCCCGGCGAACGGTGACGGCGGGGAGCTGCCACCCGACGCGCCCATCGCGGTGAAGGAGGCGGTGCTGCCGTTCAATCGTTTCCGCACCCCCGAGGGCAAGAACATCGACCCGCTGCTGGGCCCGGAGATGAAGTCCACCGGCGAGGTCATGGGCTTCGACGCCTCCTTCGGCGCGGCGTTCGCCAAGTCGCAGGCCGGGGCGTACGGATCGCTGCCGACCTCAGGTCGCGTGTTCGTCTCGATGGCCGACCGCGACAAGCGGGCCATGATCTTCCCCGTGCTGCGGCTGGCGGACCTGGGCTTCGAGGTCCTGGCCACGGCCGGCACCGCGGACGTGCTGCGACGCTACGGGCTCACGCCCACGGTGGTGCGCAAGCACTACGAGGGTGGGGAGACCATTGTGGACAGGATCCTCGCCGGCGACGTCGACCTGATCATCAACACTCCCTACGGCAACTCCGGGCCCCGCATCGACGGCTACGAGATCCGGGCGGCAGCGGTGTCGCGCGGTGTGCCGTGCGTGACCACGGTGCAGGGTGCGGCCGCTGCGGTGCAGGGGATCGAGGCGATGAAGGCCGGGAAGATCGGCGTCCGGTCGCTGCAGGACGCCCACGCCGCGCTGACCAAGGCGCGGTCGTGACCGAGTGCGGCTCCGCCGCCCGTGCGCGGATAACGGTGTTCCCGCACCGATATCCGCGCACGACCCCCGGGAGGTTGCGGTGATGGACACCTTCGGCACACGACTCGCGGCTGCCGTCACCACCCACGGCAACCTCTGCGCCGGGATCGACCCGCACCCGGGGTTGCTCGCGGCCTGGGACCTGACCGACGACGCCGAGGGCCTCGAGTCCTTCGCGACCACCTGCGCGGAGGCGTTCGCCGGGCACATCGGCGTGGTCAAGCCGCAGTCGGCGTTCTTCGAGCGGCACGGCTCGGCGGGGATCGCCGTGCTGGAGCGGCTGCTGGAGGCGTTCGACGGGACGGACACGCTGGTGATCCTCGACGCCAAGCGCGGTGACATCGGGTCCACGATGGACGGCTATGCCGACGCCTACCTCGGGGTCAAGGCCCCGCTGGGCGCCGACGCCGTCACGCTCTCGCCGTACCTCGGGTTCGGGTCGCTGCTGCCGGGCCTCGACGCCGCGGCCGATGCCGGGCGCGGTGTGTTCGTGCTGGCCCGCACGTCCAACCCGGAGGGGGAGCAGGTGCAGCTCGCCACGGTAGGGGGGCGGAGCGTCGCACAGTCGATCGTGGACGCCGCCGCGGCGCGCAACGCCGGTGCCGAGCCGCTGGGGGACGTCGGGGTGGTGGTCGGGGCCACGAACGACCACGGCCTCGACCTCACCGCGCTCAACGGCGCCGTGCTGGCGCCGGGGCTGGGTGCCCAGGGCGCCGGCCCGGCGGACATCCGGGTGCGGTTCGCCGGGCTGCGGGGGATCGTGCTGCCCGCGGCGTCCCGGTCGGTGCTCGAGGCGGGCCCGGACGTGGCGGCGCTGCGGGGGGCCGCGCAGTCCCTGCGCGACGAACTGTCCGCGGCCGTCTGACGCCCGAGGCGCGACCGCCGTGCGCCGCCGACGTTCGCGCGGTGGTGCGTCAGCCATGATCACCGGATCGGTGCGCTCGCGGCATCATGCTGCCGTCTGTGCACCGGGCTGGTGATCAGCACCAGGAGCGCGGGGTTGTGATCAGCGGTTCGGCGCGTTTCCGGCCGGATCCGGCCGTTCCTGCACCCGAACGCCGATCATGACCGGGCGGATCGACCGGCGCCGGCCGCTGCCGGGATTGGGCCGGCCGCTGGCCCCGACCCGCGCGCACGCTCCGCCGGTGGACCACGGAGGACGATCGGACCCGTGCCGGGGAGGTCAGTGGTGGTGGACGTGCTCATCGTGGACGACGAGCCGCCCTTCCGGTCGGTGGCGCGGATCGTCGTCGGCCTGGTCGGGGGACGGACGGCGACGGCCGAGGCCGAGACGGGTGAGGACGCGCTCAGCCTCGTGGCCAGCACCCACCCGGAGGTGGTCCTCCTGGACATGAACCTGCCCGGCGTCAACGGCATCGAGGCGACCCGGCAGCTGCTGGCCGCCGCCCCGGGCACCACCGCGGTGCTGATGTGCACCTACTCCGCCGACGACCTGCCCCCCGACGCCTCCGACTGCGGCGCCGTGGCCCACCTGGGCGAGGAGGACCTCACGCCGTCCGCTCTCCGTGCGCTGGTGGCCTCGTGAGCGGTCATCGGTGCCCCGGCACCGGTTTCCGCGCACGGGCCCGGAGAGCGATCCCGGCCGCCTGCCAGCCGCCCATGCCGTGCACGCCGCCACCCGGCGGGGTCGAGGACGAGCACAGGTAGAGGCCCGGCACCGGGGTCTGCCACGGGTGGGCACTGAGCACGGGCCTGCTCACGAACTGGCGCCAGTCGCCTGCGCCGCCGTTGATGTCGCCGCCCACCTCGTTGGCGTTGTGGGCCTCCAGCGCCGCGGGACCCATGACGCTGCGGGCCAGCACCCGCTCGCGGAAGCCGGGGGCGAACCGCTCGATCTGGTTCTCGATGGCGGTGGTCATGTCCACAGTAGAGCCGTTGGGGACGTGGCAGTAGGCCCAGAACGTGTGCCTGCCCTCCGGGGCCCGTGACGGGTCGGCGACGCAGGCCTGCACGCCGAGCACGAACGGCCGGTCGGGGTGCCCGCCCCGCGCGATCGCCCGCTCGCTCGCGGCCACCTCCTCGAACGTCCCTCCGATGTGGACGGTACCGGCGCCGCCGACGGCCGGGTCGGCCCACGGTACCGGGGCGTCCAGCGCATAGTCGATCTTGAAGACGCCGGAGCCGTAACGGAAGCGCTCCAGACGGCGCCGGTAGCCGGCGGGCAACCGGTCGCGACCGATCTCCAGCAGCTGGCGGGGCGTGAGGTCCAGCAGCGTGACGGGTGCGGGCGGCAGGTCGGCGAGGTCCCTGACGCGCAGCCCGGTGATGATCTCCGCGCCCAGGCCCCGCAGCCGCGACGCCAGGCCGTCGGCGAGGGCCTGCGTGCCGCCCTTCACCAGCGGCCAGCCCACGGAGTGCGCGAGCGCGCCGATGAGCATCCCGTAGCCGGCCGTGACGGGGGCGTGCAGGTCGAGGATCGCGTGCGCGGCCATGCCCCCGAACGCCGCACGGGCGGCCGGGTCGCGGAACAGCTGCGCGACGGCGGTGGCGGGCAGCGCGCCGAACACGCCGTAGCGGGCCAGCGCGACGGGGGCGCGGGGGAGGTCCAGCGGCGCGAGCAGGGTGTCGACGAGGGGGAGCCCCGCGCGGGCGGTCTCGCCGAGCGTCGCGTGCCAGGCGGTGGCGTCGCGCCCGAACGCCGCGGCCGTCACGTCGACGTCGCGGTGCACGAGCGCGGAGCGGCCACCGTCGAGGGGATGGGCGACCGGCAGCGGCGGGTGCAGGAACTCCACGCCGTCCCGGGTCGGGTCGATGGCCCGGAAGGCCGGTGAGGCCATCGCCAGCGGCAACGCCGTGGCGCAGACGTCGTGGTGGAAGCCGGGCAGCGTCAGCTCCTCGGTGCGCAGGCCACCGCCGAGGCGGTCGGCGGCCTCGACCAGCAGCACCCGCATACCCGCCTCGGCCAGCCGGACGGCGCCGACCAACCCGTTGGGCCCCGACCCGACGACGACGGCGTCGAACCCGTCGCCGGTCATACCGCGTGCTCCGCGGCCGACGGGGCGGGAGTCGTGATGGCGGTCCGGCTCGTCATGTCGGGCCCGGGATCGTGCCGACGACCGTCGTGCCCCCGGCGCCCGAGGTGATCTCCAGGGTGCCGCCGACGACGCCGGGACGGCCGCGCATGTTCACGAACCCGTGCCCGGCGCCGCCCACACCGGCGTCGAAGCCCGGGCCGTCGTCGGTGACGCGGAAGCGGAGCGTGCCGTCGGTGTGGTCCACGTGCACCATGATCTCCGCTCCGGCGCCGGCGTGCTCACCGGCGATCTGGATCGCCTCGAGGCAGCAGAAGTGGACGCAGGTCTCGACGTCCCGCGGGTAGCGGTCGGTGAGGTCGGCCCGCTGTCGCGCAGCAGCGGCGGGTAGTTGCCCTGGGCCAGCTCCCGGACCGCGCCGATCGCGGCCCGGGCGTCGCCGCGCAGCTGTTCCAGCAGGGTGGGCACCGAGTCGGGATCGGCCTCCAGCACGGCCCGGACCGGCTGCGCGGCCGCTGGTCGTTCCGGGCCACCGGCCCAGGCTTTGCCCACGGGGACGCCACCGTCACCCTCGCCCGGATCGGGCACCGCGGCCGCACGCACGGCGTCCGCGTCGAGTGCGGGGGCCGGTCACCGGCCCACCTGCCCGACCACAGCCCCGCCACGGCGGGCCCGCGGTTGCTCGACAACGCCCTGGCGCTCGCCGCCGGCGTGGACCTGCTCCTGCACGACGCGCAGTTCACCGCGCCACAACGGCAGCTCGCCGACTCTTACGGCCACGCCACCGGCGACGACGCCCTCGCCGTCGCGGGCCGGTGCGGGGCGCACAGGCTGGTCCTGACCCGCCATGCGCCCGACCGCACCGACGACGAGCTCGACTACCGGGCACGGTGTGTCGTGGACCGGGCACCGGATGTGACCGTCGCCATCCAGGGGCGGTCGTCGGACTGCGCTGAACGGGCGCGTCGGGTGGCGCTCACATCCCGCGTTCGTGGTATCACCCGATCGGTGTCGGCGGGTGTGGCGCGAGAGCAAACCCACAGGTGGCACCCCCCGTTTCCCGTCTGGGGGACCGCGTGAGTACGTTCGGAAGGACCAAGCGGGCAGTCCCGCCGAACGATGCAGACGAAAGACGGAGGAGACCGTGGCCCTTCCCCAGCTGACCGAGGAACAGCGTGCTGCCGCGTTGGAGAAGGCAGCCGCGGCGCGCCGGGTCCGGGCCGAGCTGAAGGACCGGCTCAAGCGCGGCGGCACCACCATGGGTGAGGTGCTCAAGCAGTCGGACACCGACGAGATCCTCGGCAAGATGAAGGTCTCGGCGCTGCTCGAGGCGATGCCGGGCGTCGGCAAGGTCCGCGCCGCCCAGCTGATGGAGCAGCTCGAGATCGCCCCGTCGCGGAGGCTGAAGGGCCTCGGCGACCGGCAGCGCAAGGCGCTGCTGACCCACTTCGAGGGGTGACCACCCCGCATGACGCCCGGAGGGGCCGGCTGATCGTTCTGGCCGGCCCCTCCGGCGTCGGCAAGAGCACCATCGTCGCCGAGCTGCGTCGCCAGCTGCCCGAGCTCTACTTCTCGGTGTCGGCCACCACCCGCGACCCGCGGCCCGGTGAGGTCGACGGCGTCCACTACCACTTCGTGGGGCCGGACGGCTTCGACAAGATGCTCGCGGGCGACGAGCTGCTGGAGTGGGCCGAGATCCACGGCGGGCTGCAGCGCTCGGGCACGCCCCGCGAACCGGTGGAGAAGGCGCTGGCCGACGGCCTGCCGGTGCTCGTGGAGGTCGACCTGCACGGGGCGCGGTCGATGAAGAAGGCGATGCCGGAGTCCATCTCGGTGTTCGTCGAGCCCCCGTCGTTCGAGGAGCTGGAGCGGCGGCTGCGGGCGCGCAACACCGAGTCGCCCGCCCAGTTCGCCCGCCGGCTGGAGACCGCCCGCGAGGAGCTGGCGGCCCGCAGCGAGTTCGACGTGGAGCTCGTGAACCACGACGTCACGGACGTCGCGGCGCGGTTGGTAGACTTGCTGATCGGCCGTAGTTCCGACGGCCCATAATCTGTAGTTCAGGAGTTCTTGAGTGAGCATGCCGCTGACCGGCGCCACCGCCGGCGCACTTCCCGAGGGCATCACCAACCCGCCCATCGACGACCTCCTCGGTCAGGTGAGCTCCAAGTACGCGCTGGTCATCTACGCGGCCAAGCGCGCCCGCCAGATCAACGACTACTACTCCCAGCTCGGTGAGGGCCTGCTCGAGTACGTCGGCCCGCTCGTCGAGCCGGGCCCGCGCGAGAAGCCCCTGTCCATCGCCATGCGCGAGATCCAGGCCGGCCTGCTGGAGCACACCGAGGGCGCGGAGTAGTTCTTGTGACTGCGCTGCCCCCGCGCGTCCTGCTCGGCGTGGCGGGTGGCATCGCCGCGTACAAGAGTGCCGAGCTGCTGCGGCGGCTCACCGAGTCCGGCCACGCCGTGCGCGTGCTGCCCACGGCGTCGGCGCTGGAGTTCGTGGGCGCCGCCACGTTCGAGGCCCTGTCCGGGCAGCCGGTGCACACGGGCGTCTTCACCGACGTCCCGGCCGTGCCGCACGTCAAGCTCGGGCAGGAGGCCGACCTCGTCGTGGTCGCACCGGCCACGGCCGACCTGATGGCGCGCGCCGCCCAGGGCCGCGCCGACGACCTGCTCACCGCGTCCCTGCTCACCGCCCGGTGCCCGGTGCTTTTCGCCCCCGCCATGCACACCGAGATGTGGGAGCACCCCGCCACGCGGGCCAACGTGGAGACCCTGCGCTCGCGGGGCGTCGTCGTGCTGGAGCCGGCGTCCGGGCGGCTCACGGGCAAGGACACCGGCCCCGGCCGGCTGCCCGACCCCGCCGAGATCGCCGATCTCGCACGCCTGCTGCTGGAACGCCCCGACGCGCTGCCCCGCGACCTCACCGGGCGGCGCGTCGTCGTCTCCGCGGGCGGCACCCGTGAAGCCCTGGACCCCGTGCGCTACCTGGGCAACCGCTCGTCGGGCCGGCAGGGCTACGCGCTCGCCCGGGTGGCGGCACAGCGGGGCGCGTCGGTCACGCTGGTCTCGGCGCACACCGCCGACCTGCCCGCACCCGCGGCCGTCGAGGTCGTGCACGCCGGGTCGGCCGCCGAGCTGCGCGAGGCGATGCACGCGGCGGCGAACGGTGCCGACGCCGTGGTGATGGCCGCGGCGGTCGCCGACTTCCGGCCGGTGTCGCTCGTCGAGCACAAGATCAAGAAGACGGCGGCCGAGCCCGAGCCGCTGCACCTCGCGAAGAACGCGGACATCCTCGTCGAGCTCGTCGGGGCGCGGGAGCCGGGCCAGGTCGTGGTCGGGTTCGCGGCCGAGACCGGCGACGCCGACCACGACGCCCTGCACTACGGCCGCGAGAAGCTCGCCCGCAAGGGGTGCGACCTGCTCGTCGTCAACGCGGTGGGCGACGGAAAGGCCTTCGAGACGCCCGACAACGCGGGCTGGCTGCTCGGGGCCGACGGCGGCGAGACGGTGCTCGCGATGGGATCGAAGGGGCTGCTGGCCTCACACGTCTGGGACGCGGTCGCGGTCCGGCTCGACCCCCGCCACGCGGACACGTAAGGCCGTCGACGACGACCGCGGGCAGCCGCAGGTGTCCCTGTGGCTGCCCGCGGTCGGTGGTGCGGCCCGTGGGGCGGACGCTGCGCACGTGTCGGGGCACCCGGCGCGCCCGCCCCACGACGGTGCGTCAGCCGAAGAGGCCGCCGAGGCCGGACGGGGACCCGCCCTGGTCGGTCGAGCCCTGGTCGCCGGAGCCCTGGTCCCGGCTGCCGTCGCCCTGGTCGTCGACGCGCTGGGCCGACGGGCCGGAGGCGTCGGGGGCCGGGGTGACGTCGCCGGCGCTGCCCGACCGGGTCGGGCCGACCTGGTTGCCGCTCGTGCCCGGCGTGGTCCGCGCGCGCTGCGCCGGGGTGGCGGCGGAGTCCGGCTTCGTGGTGGTCGCCGGGGTGGCACGGGAGGCCGGCGTGGGCGGGGTCTTGCCGTTGACCGACACGTACTCCTGCGCGGCCCAGCCCTTGAGGTCGACGAGGTGGACGAAGCCGTCGCGCGTCTCGTCGACCTGGACGGCCTTGCCGGCCTCGCAGACCGCGACGATCTTCGAGGTGGTGCTCGGCTGGGCGCGGACGTTGACGTTGTCGACGCACTTGCCGGGCTGCGTCGCGGACGGTGCGGCGGCGGCGGTGCCGGCGACCAGGGCCATCGTGGTGGTGGCGCTGACCGCGACCAGCGCGCCGACCACCGCGATCGCTCGGCCATGGCGGCGCATCGTCAGTCGTGGGTTCATGTTCAGCGGTCCTCCGTCGTGAAATGGTGTGTTCCCCTCGCCCAACGAGCCATTCCGTTACCGATTCGCTACCACGCGTCACATCACCGGAACGGTGGACGACGGGGCGGCGTGTCGCCCACAATGTGACGCGCTGTGATCGACGTGACATGCACGGCACGGCCGGGGTGCCCCGCGCGGGTCGACTACGCTCGACGGTCGCGGGCACCCGATCCGTAGCGCCTCCGATCAGCCGATCATGAGAGAGAGACACCGTGGCGAGCTCAAGGCTTTTCACCAGCGAGTCCGTGACCGAAGGTCACCCGGACAAGATGTGCGACGCGATCAGCGACACCGTCCTCGACGCCCTCCTAGCGCAGGACCCCCGCAGCCGCGTCGCCGTGGAGACGCTGGTGACCACCGGCCAGGTCCACGTCGCCGGTGAGGTCACCACCAGCGCCTACGTCGACATCCCCACGCTGGTCCGCGACAAGATCCTCGAGATCGGCTACGACTCGTCGGCCAAGGGCTTCGACGGCAACTCCTGCGGCGTCAACGTCGCGATCGGCGCGCAGTCGGCCGACATCGCGCAGGGCGTCGACACCGCCTACGAGAGCCGCGTCGAGCTGTCCGAGGACGAGATCGCGAAGCAGGGCGCGGGCGACCAGGGCCTGATGTTCGGCTACGCCAACAACGACACCCCCGAGCTGCTGCCGCTGCCGATCGCGCTCGCGCACCGGCTGGCCCGGCGCCTCACCGAGGTCCGCAAGTCCGGCGTCCTGCCCTACCTGCGGCCCGACGGCAAGACCCAGGTCACCATCGCCTACGACGGCGACAAGGCCGTGCGCCTGGACACGGTCGTCGTCTCCAGCCAGCACGCCGCCGACATCGACCTCGACGGCATGCTCGCCCCCGACATCCGCGAGCACGTGGTGCTGCCCGAGCTCGCCGCCATCGGCATCGACGCGTCGGACTACAAGCTGCTGGTCAACCCGACCGGCCGGTTCGTCGTCGGCGGGCCGATGGGTGACGCCGGCCTGACCGGCCGCAAGATCATCGTCGACACCTACGGCGGGTTCGCCCGCCACGGTGGCGGCGCGTTCTCGGGCAAGGACCCGTCGAAGGTCGACCGCTCCGCCGCCTACGCCATGCGCTGGGTGGCCAAGAACGCGATCGCCGCGGGCCTGGCCGAGCGCATCGAGGTGCAGGTGGCGTACGCGATCGGCAAGGCCGCTCCGGTCGGGCTGTTCGTGGAGACCTTCGGCACGGAGAACGTCGACCCGGAGAAGATCCAGTCGGCCATCTCGCAGGTCTTCGACCTGCGCCCGGCCGCGATCATCCGGGACCTCGACCTGCTCCGCCCCATCTACGCCCAGACCGCGGCGTACGGCCACTTCGGCCGCACCGACGTCGACCTGCCGTGGGAGAGCACCTCGCGGGCGGACGAGCTGAAGGCGGCCGCGGGGGCGTGAGCCTCCCGCGCATCGGCGCCGCGGGGGCGTGAGCCTCCCGCGCATCGGCGCCGCGGGGGCGTGAGCCTCCCGCGCATCGATGCCGCGGGGGCGTGAGCCGCCGAGCCGGTCGGACGGCTCTGGACAACGACGGTGGCCACCTCGGAGACTGCAACCTGCTGCGGTGTCCGACGAGTGCGGGGAGGCAGGACGATCGACGTTCACGTGTGCGCCCCCGGTCCCGCGGAGGCTGCGGGGGACAGCTTCCGCTGCGCCTGCGGCGTGCGGTGGGTCGCGGTCCGGCAGCGGTGGTGGAGCCGCGGGCTGCGGTGGGAACGGGTGCTGTTCGCGGCCCCGGCCGACGGCGGCGGTGTCACGGCGCGCCGCGACCGGCACCCCTGGGAGCCCGCCTGACGTGATGGCCCCGTCACCGAGCCGGGCGCGGCTCGCCCTGGTCGCCGCGGCAGCCGCTCTGGCCCTGGCCGCGGCGGCCGTCTGGATCGGGCTGGGCACGAGGGAGCCGGGCACGGGCAGCTCGACGGTGCGGCTGGAGGCGGTCGACGAGCCGGGCCCGGCGCCCTACACGGCCTCCGTCGGCACCGACCGGGACGGCGTCGTGCCACCCGCGGACCCCGGCGGCGAACGGCGCGGTGACAGCCCGGGCCTCTACGGCCGTGCCGACGGCGCCTGCGACCCGGACGCGCTCGCGGTGGCGTTGCGTGCCGCCGGCCGGGACACGGTGTGGGCACGGGCGCAGGGCCGGGCCGACGGCGACGCGGCCGCCGTGCTCGCCGCGCTGACCCCGCTCGTGCTGCGCGTCGACGTCCTCGTCGACGAGCACGGCTGGGTGGGTTCGGCCGACCGGACCCACCGGGCGGTGTTGCAGGCGGGCAGCGCCGTCCTCGTCGACGACCGCGGGGTGCCCCGGGTCCGCTGCACCGGCGGCAACCCGCTCGCGCCCCCCGCGGCCGCGCTGGGTGACGACGTCACCGGGACGCCCTGGCGCTGGTTCGCCGCCTCGACCGTCGCGACGGTGACGCCGGCCGACCGGCCGCTCGCCGGCTTCGCGGTGGTCGACCTGGAGACCGGTGGCGCGGCCGAGGTGCCGGCCCGGCACTGACCGGAAGGGAAGGGTTTCCTACCGCTCTTCCCGCGTGGTTCTCCCCGCGACACGGATCCCCACCGGCGCCCCCGGACGGCAGTCTTTCCTCACTGCTCGACCAGTCCGAGGGAGGACCTCCGATGTGGCACCCGCGTCTCGCGCCCGTGACGACGGTCTCCGTCGTCGTACCGACCTTCAACGAGTCCGAGAACGTCGCGCTGCTGCTGCGGCGGCTCGGCACCGCGCTCCCCGTCGGCGCCGAGGTGATCGTCGTCGACGACAGCACCGACGAGACCCCGGACATCGTCCGCGCCGTCGCGCCCACGATGCCCTTCCGGGTCGTGCTGGTGCACCGCGACGAGCCGGCCGGAGGTCTGGGCGGCGCGGTGGTCGAGGGCCTGCGGGCCGCCACGGCCGAGTGGGCCGTCGTCATGGACGCCGACCTGCAGCACCCGCCGCACGTCGTGCCCGAGCTGCTCGCCGCGACCGACGGCAACGACCTGGTCGTCGCGACCCGCTACGCGCCCGGCGGCGACGGTGACGGTCTCGGTACCTCCTACCGGCACGCGGTGTCCCGGGCCGCGAAGCGGTTCGCGACCGGCCTGTTCGGCGACCCCGTCGCCCGCATGACCGACCCGCTCAGCGGCTTCTTCGCGGTGCGCCTGGCCGCGCTCGACCTGGACCGGGTCGACCCGATCGGCTACAAGATCCTGCTGGAGCTGGCCGTGCGCTGCCGGCTCACCCGCTTCGCCGAGGTGCCGTTCGCGTTCGCCGCCCGCCATGCGGGCGAGTCGAAGTCCACCGTGCGTGAGGGCCTGCGTTTCCTGCGGCACCTGGCGACGCTGCGGGCGGCCACGCCGCGCCGCGCGATCCGGCCCGCCACGGCGCCCGTCATCGGCCGCACGGACGCCTCGCTGAACATCCTCCTCGTCACCAGCGAGGCCCCCCCGATCGTCTCGGGCATCTCCCGCTGCGTCGACCGCCTCACCGAGGGGCTGCGCGCGCGCGGCCACCGCGTCGACGTGCTGTCGTCGGTGCAGATCCCGCGGCTCGTGCTGGGCGAGTACCGGTTCAGCACGCTCGCCGCCCACAGGCGGCGGGTCTCGCGCCTGGTCGCCGAGTACGACGTGGTCAACCTGCACGGGCCGGTTCCGACGATGAGCGACGTCATGCTGCTGGTGGCGGGTGCCCGCAGGAGCGTCCCGATCGTCTACACCCACCACTCCGCGCTCGCCGTCCGCGGCGCCGAGACCCTCTCGCGCATCTACAACCGCCTGCACCGGCACCTCAGCGGCCGCGCCGACGCGATCATCACCAGTTCCACGGCCTACGCCGAGGGCCAGAGCCGCGCGGGTGGCCCGCCCGTCGAGACGATCCCCTGGGGCGTCGACCTGCGCCCGGTGCCGAAGCGGCCGGCGCGGCCGTCCGGGTCCCCGCTGCGCGTGCTGTTCGTCGGGCAGATGCGTCCCTACAAGGGACTCGACTGGCTGATCCCCGCCGTCGCGGGTCAGGCCGGCCTGGAGCTCACCCTGATCGGTGACGGGCCCGGCCGGGCCGGGTACGAGCGGCTGGCGGGCGGGGCCGGGAACGTCACGTTCGCCGGGCGCGTCGACGACGACGAGCTCGCCGCCGCCTTCGACCGCCACGACGTCGTCGTGCTGTGCTCGGTCACCCCGGCCGAGGCGTTCGGGCTGGTGGTGCTGGAGGGCATGGCGGCCGGCTGCGTGCCCGTCGTCACGGACCTGCCGGGTGTCCGGGACCTCCCGGGTGAGGCCGGCATCGTCGTCCCGCTGCGGGACAGCGCCGCGCTGCGCGCCGCCTTCGAGAGCCTCGCCGCAGATCCCGCCCGACTGCGCGCCCTGTCGCGCCGGGCCCGCCGCCGGGCCGAGGGCCTCGACTGGGAGTCCTGCGTCGAGCGGTACGAGGTCGTGCTCACCAAGACCGCCGCCCGCCGTGCCGCCCGGCCGCTCGCCGGGCGCGTCACGCCCCTCGTCGTCGCCGCGCCCGCCCAGCCCGCTGCCGCGCAGCCCGCCGTCACCTCGTACCGGTGAGCGGGATGGCCACGACGGGCATGCAGCGGGAGCGGGGGATCGCGGGCGGCAGCGCCGTACTGGTCGGTGCCGTCGCCGCGACCTCCGTCCTCAACTACGGCCTGGGCGTCGCGCTCGCCTGGCTCCTGCCGCCCGACCGCTTCGGCGTCGTCGGCACCCTGCTCTCCCTGCTCCTGCTGGCCACGTCGGTGCTCGCGGCGGGCTTCCCGTGGGCGCTGGCCCGGGCCGTCGCCGCGAACCACGCGGACGAGGCCGCCACCTTCCGCGCCGCACTGCTCGGCAACGTCGGGCTCGGCCTCGTCCTGGCCGTCGCGTTCGCCGCCGTCCAGCTGCCGACCGGCGCGCTGCTGCCGGGCGTCGGGCCGGTGCCGACCGTGCTCGCCGCGGTCACCGTCGTGCTGCTGGCCCTGGGCTCGGTCCAGGTCGGCGCGCTGCAGGGCGCCCGCCGGTTCGACGCCGTGGCCACCACCCGCGTGCTGGAGTGCGTCGCCAAGGTCATCTTGGTCGTTGCGGCGGTCACCGTGTTCGCGCTGGGTGTCGCCGGGGTCGCGCTGGCGCTGCTGATCAGCGCGGCCGTCGCCGCGGCGTGGTCGCTGCGGTCGCTGCGCGACCGACTGCCCGGGCGCGGCCCGGTCGCCGCCGCGCGCGTCTTCGCCGACGCGGTGCCCCTGTCGGTCGCCACGACCGGGTTCGGGATCCTCGGCACGCTCGACGTCCTGCTGCTCGGCGCGCTGGGGGGCGGCACCGGCGGCGCGGCGCTCGCCGTCGGCGTCTACCAGGCCGCGGCGATCATCGGGCGCGCCCCGTTCTTCCTCGGCTCGGCCGTCTCGGAGGCGGCGTTCCCGCACATCGCCGCCGCCCGCACCCCGGCCGACGCCCACCGCATCACGGCGAACGCCCTGCGGCTCATCCCACTCGCACTGGTCCCCCTGCAGCTGGTGCTGCTCGTCGCGCCCGACCTGGTGCTGTCGGTCGTGCTGCCCGCCGCCTACGCGGACGCCACCGGGCCGGTGCGCGTGATCACCCTGGGCACGGTCGGACTGCTCGTCGCGGACACGCTGCTCAAGGCGCTGCTCGCCCGCGGGTTCGGCCGCGCCGTCGCGGCGCGCGTCCCGTTCGCGGTCGCCGTGCAGCTCGCCGGGCTGTTCCTCGCCGTGCCGCAGTTCGGCCCGGTCGGCGCCGCCTGGTCGTTCGCGGCCGGGTCGTGGACCATGGCGGTGCTGCTCGCCGGCGCCTACCTCACCCGGTTCCGGCCGCCGCGGCCGCGGCCGGCCCCGGTGGTGCGCTGGGCGGCGGCACTCGGCGTGGCGGCCGGAGCCTTCCTGGCGGCCGACCACGCCGGTACGGTACCCGGTGCGGCGCTCGTGCTGCTCGGGCTCGCCGCGTACCTCGGGATCGCCGCCCGGTTCGGTCTGGTGCCCGCGGACGTCGCCGAGCACGTGCGTCGCCGCGTACGGCGACCGGCCACGGAGTCCTGACCATGACCACGACGTCCCCGAGAGCGGCTCCGGCCTCCGCGGCGGCCACCCGCCCGGCCCCCTCCCGCGGCCGGGGCGAGATGGCCGTCGTGCTGGGCGGCGCGGTGGTCGCGGGCATCGCGCTGCTGACCGGCATCGCGACGAGCCCCGACACCCAGTACGACGAGGTCGTCTACACCCGTGCCGCCCAGCAGGTCGCCCAGAGCTGGCACCTGACCTGGTCGAACACGGCGTTCTTCGTCCACCCGCCGCTGTCGTTCCTCGCCCAGGCCGGGTGGCTGCGGCTGCTCGGCATGCAGGACGCCCCGCTGGACCAGGCGATCGTCGCCGCCCGCGTGCTCACCGCGGCCGCCGCCGTCTTCGCGGTCCTCCTGCTCGGGCTGCTCACCGCGTACCTGGCCCCGGCCGCGAGCCGCACGCGCGGTCTCGTGCTCGTCGGGCTCGTCGTCGGGATCGCGGCGCTCGACCCCGTCATGCTGCGCTACGGTCGGCTCGCGCTCATCGAGCCGCTGGCGCTGATCGCCGCGATGCTGACCCTCTGCCTGGCCATCCGGCTGCGCGACGCCGGGGCGGTCGTCTACGTCCCGGTCGTCGGCCTGGCCACGGGGCTGACGCTGCTGACCAAGGAGGTCACCGCGTTCTGCCTGTTCACCCCGGTCGTGCACGCGCTGCTCAGCCGCGACCGCAGGCGGATCGGCGTCACGGCGGGCGGCTTCGCCTGGGGTCTGGGGCTGTGGCTGCTGTTCCCGCTGTGGGCCTACGCCCTGGGGCTGAGCACGGACTTCATCGACGTCAAGTTCGCGACCTTCGAACGGCTGCTCGGCCTCGTGCAGATCACCGGGTGGAACCGGCCGGGCGTGTCGTTCGCCTCGGCGGTGGTGGCCCAGCTCGGCGCGTACGCGACGTCGTACGTGTTCCTCGCGCTCGGCGGGATCGCCCTGCTGTGGCTGATGACGCGGGCCGTCGTCGGTGCCGCGCGGTGGCTGCTGGCCTGGCTCGTCACCAGCTACGCGTTCGCCGCGTACATGGTGCTGTTCGGCACGCTCAACGAGCAGTTCTTCGTCTACATCCTCCCCGCCGCCATCGTCGGTACCGTCCTGGCGGCCGACGCGGCACTGACCCGCGTGCGCGCGCCCCGGGCGCGGGGCGTGGTCGCCGTGGTCGCCGCCGTCGTGGTGCTCGGCACGTCGGCCACCGGCTGGGTCCGCCTCTACACCACCGACAACGCCGCGATCTTCGCGATCACCGCGCTGATCCGCGACACCGTGCCGGCGTGCGCCACGATCTCGGTCACCGGTGACCCCGACCGCTTCTCCTACCTGCTCCCCGGCACCCGCGTGGCCACCTTCGCCACCGGCGAGGGCGCGCAGGCCCACGGCGTGCACCTGTTCGTCCTCAGCGACAAGGACGTCGCCTCCGGCTACGGCGACGCCACCGCCGGGCTGGTCCGCTTCGTGCGCGCGCACGGCACGCGCGTCACGCGCCACGACACGTTCACCTACGACGGGCTGGAGCTCTGGCGCACCCCGGTCGACCCCTACGCGCCGCTGGCCGACAGCGAGCCGGTCCCCGGCGGGACGTTCGTGGTCACCGACGCCGACCGCTGCGGCGGGTTCGCCGTCGTCGACCCGTTCGCGGCCGGGGTGGCCGCGCTGGGCGGCAAGGGGGTCGTCGGCGCGCCGGTGTCGGGGAGCTTCCCCACCGCGTCCGGTACGACGGCGCAGATCTTCACCGGCGCCGTGCTCACCGCGGAACCCGGCGCGCCCGCCACGGCCGCCCCCGTCGTGCCCCGGCTCGCCACCACGGCCGCGTACCGCGCGGCGCAGCTGCCCCCCGTCACCCTGGGCGACCCCGCCGGCCTGCTCACCGATCCCGCGATCACCGCCGCCTACCTGCGCGGCGGTGACGCCGCCGCGGCGAGGGCCCGGCTCGGCGATCCCGTCGGCCCGCCGACCCCGATGCCGGACGGGCAGGTCAGGCAGGCGTTCGCGGGCGGTGTGCTGGAGCACCCGGCGGGCGCGGACGGGGTCCGCCTCGCCGCGATCGGGACGCTCGCGCGCGACGCGGGCCTGATCACCCCGCCCGCCGCGGCCGCGGGCCCGCAGGCGGCCCCGCCCCTGGACGCCGACATCCAGCCCGGGCAGCCGACCTCGGTGCGGCCGTTCGTCGTCGCGTTGCTGGCCGGCCTGGCGCTCTACCTCGCGCTGCCGGTGCTGGTCGTCGAGATCGCCCGGCTCGTGCGCCGGCGCCCGGCGAGGGCGCGATGAGCGAGCGTGCAAGCGCATCGTCGACGCGGCGCACGCCGGCGCTCGGCCCTGTGCCCGCCCTGCCGAGGCGCACCGTCCTCGTGCGCCTCGGCGCCGTCGTGGCGCTGCTGGCCGTCGCACTCGGCGTGCGGGGCTCCGGGGTGCTGCACCCCGACACATCCGCGGGGCTGCCGCCGCTGCCCGCGGTCGCCGTCGTCCTGCCCGGGATCGTCCGCTCCGCCACCCCGACCGAGACCGACCTCGTGCAGCTGCACGACACCTATGCGGTGCGCACGATCGTCTCCGTCGGCCCGCCGAGCGTGGCGGAGCAGGCCGCGGTGCCGGCGCTCGGCATGGCGCTCGTGCGCCTCGACGTGGCGCCGGGCGCCGCGCCCACGGTCGGGCAGGTCCGCGACCTGCGTGCGGTCGCCGACGCCGGCGGCGGGCGGACCGTGCTGCACGACGACACCGGCACCGGCCCGGTCGTGGTCGCGGCCGCCGCGCTGCAGCTCGCGGTCGGCCTGCCGCTGGACGGCGTGCTCGAGCGCCTCGGACCGGCCGCGGCGGAGTTCACGCCCACCCAGCACCAGGCCCTGAAGGACATCGCCGCCGCCGTCCGCGGACCGGCGGACCCCGCCAACCCCTACGCCGCCCTCGCGAGGTGACCCCGTCATGACGCCCTCGACCCGCCCCGCTCCGACACCCGTCGTCAGCCCGGTGCCCCGCGCGGTCTGGCGGGAGGTGATGGACGCCGACCCCGACGCCACCGCGACGCAGGCGCCGGAGTGGATGGACTGCCTCGCCGCCCGGGGCTGTACCGACCGCAGCCGGCTCTACGTGCTGCCCGACGGCAGGCGCCTCGTGCTGCCGGTCGCGGCGCGCGCCGTCGGGGGGCTCGCCGTCACCGAGCAGTCGTGGCCCTACGGATGGGGTTACGGGGGCGCCCTCGTCGAGGGCGGCGAGCTGGACGAGGAGAGCTGCCGGCTGGTGCTCGACGACCTGGCGCGCAGCCGCGCCGTGCTGGCCGGGGTGACGCCCATGCCGCTGCGCGGAGCGGTGTGGGACGCCGCCGCGGGTCCGCGGGTGCGGCGCGTGCACTACACCTCGCACGTCATCGACCTCGCCGACGGCTGGGACGCGCTGTGGACGACGGGGTTCCGCCGGCAGGCCCGGAACTCGGTGCGCAAGGCGGAACGGTTCGACCTGGAGGTCCGGCGGGAGGACGGCACGGTCGCCGCGGGCCCGGGCGGCCGCGGCCTGGCGATCTTCGCCGACCTGTACGCGCAGTCGGTGGACCGCTGGGCGACGCAGCGCGGGCAGCCCCTCGCGATCGCCCGCCGCCTCGCCGCCCGCCGCGACCGGCCCGGGCAGGTCGCGGCGGCGGCCGCGGCGCTGGGTGAGCGGTGCGCCGTCTGGTCGGTGCTGCGCGCGGGCGAGCCGGTCGCGGTCAACGTCACGCTCGACACGCCCGGGCACGCGATCGGCTGGATGTGCGCGATGGACGACCGGCTGGCCCGGGAGACCCTCGCGACGTACCTGATCCACTCGCTCTCCCTGCGGGACGCCTGCGAGCGGGGCGTGCGGTGGTTCCACATGGGCGAGTCCGACGCCGGCTCGAACGGTGGGCAGTTCAAGGGGTACTTCGGCGCGGTGCCGTGCGAGTACGCCGCCCTGCGGCTGGAGCGGCTGCCGCTCGCGCGGGCCGAGCGCGGCGCCCGCGCCGCCTACGGGGCGCTCTCGTCGGCGCAGTCGGCGGTGCGGTCGGCCCGGTCGTCCCTGCGGTCCGCGGTGCGCACGCCGCTCGCGCTGCGTCGGGCGCAGCCGTGAGCCGGGTCACGCTGTCGATCTACGACCACGTCGGCAACCCGCACTACGGGGGTGGCGGCGCGGTGGTGGTCGCGCGGATCGCCGCCGCGCTGGCGGACGAGCACACCGTCACCGTGTTCTGCGGCTCCTACCGGGGCGCCCGCTCCGGGGTCGACGGTGGCGTCCGCTACGTGTTCCTCCCGGTCGGCTGGGCCGGGCCGCGCGGCGGGCAGGTGCTGTTCCAGCTGCTGCTGCCACTGGTCGCGCTGGTGCACCGCTCCGAGCTGTGGATCGAGAGCCTCACCCCGCCGGTCTCGGCGAGCCTGCTGCCGCTCACCGCGCGGCGTCCGGTTCTGGCTCTGGTGCAGATGCTCTGCGGCGCGGACATGCAGCGCCGCTACGGGCTGCCGTTCGAGGCGGTCGAGCGCCGCGGGCTGCGGCTCTACCGCGACGTCGTCGTCCTCAACGACGTCGACGCGGCCCTCGTGCGCGCCGCCAACCCCCGCGCGCGGGTCACGGTCGTTCCCAACGGTGTGGACATGCCGGCCGACGAGCCGGGCGGCTCCGCGGGCCCGATCCTCTTCCTCGGGCGCATCGACGTCCGCCAGAAGGGGCTCGACCTGCTGATCGATGCGGTCGCGGCCGAGCCGGGGCTGCGGCTGGACATCGCCGGGTCGGGCACCGCGGCCGAGGTCGCGCGCCTTCGCTTGCTCGTCCCGCCGTCCGCGGCCGACCGGGTGCGGCTGCTCGGCCGCGTCGAGGGCGAGCGCAAGACGGCACTCCTGCGCGAGTGCCGTTTCGCCGTCGTCCCCTCCCGCTACGAGACGTTCTGCCTCACCGCGCTGGAGGCCCTCTCCCACGGCAAGGCCGTCGTCCACTTCGACCTCGAGCGGCTGGCGTGGATCGGTTCCGGCTGCGGTGTCGCCGTCCCGCCCTTCGACGTGGGCGCGCTGGCCGCGGCGATGCGGGACCTGTCGGCCGACGGGCCGCGGCGGGCCGCGCTCGGTCGCAGCGCCCGCGACCGGGCCCGCGAGCACGCCTGGCCGGTCGTCACCCGGCACTACCGGGACCTCGTGGCCGCGCTGCTGGCCGGATCCGCACCGGGGGCGGGCCGGGTTCAGCGGCGCAGGCGGTTCCGGACGGTCGACAGGCGCCGGCGCGTGTCGTCGGACAGCCGCGACACCAGCGCCGACCGGGTCCGCGCGGCGGCCTCGACCGAGCCCCGCAGCGCCGGTCCCGCGCGGCCGGGGAACAGCATCACCCGGGCCTGCTCGCGCGTGCCGCTGGCGAGGTCGGCCTTGTACGACTCGTTGTCCCCCAGGAGGTCGAGCTCGCGCAGCTCCGGATCCGCGAAGGCGTAGTCGATCAGATGCTGAGTCAGCACGACACCGGGCCCCAGTTTGGCGTGCGCGTCGTCCATCCCGAGCTTCAGGAACGAGAGCGTGGACCCGTGGCGCAGGCACAGCCCGAACCCGATCGCCTGCCCCGACACGCGCAGGAACATCAGGCGCAGCAGCCCCTCCCCGGCCGCCCAGCCCGTCGCCGCCCGGTAGAAGGCGACGGCGGCGGGCGAGGAGAGCACCGCCGAGCCGACCGCGACCTTCCACTCCCGGGCCTCCAGCCGCCACCCCTCGTCGAGCAGCGCGGCCAGGTTCTCCCGCCCGTCGCGGACGTCGAACTCGACGGTGCCCGCCTCGGCCATGCGGCTGCGCAGTCGCTTGAGGCCGTGCCTGCGGTTCTTCGACAGCCCGCGCAGGAACGCGGCGGGGTCACCGGACACGTCGATGAACGGCGAGCGGCGCATGGGCCGCACCAGCACCCCGACGCGGGCCCGGTCCGCCGCCTCGCGGACGGCCACGACACCGGGGTCGCCGAGGTCGACGGCCGCCATGTCGATCAGCTGCCGCCGCGTCGCCAGCAGCCGCTCGGCCAGTTCGGCCGTGGCGTCCGGGCCGACCGACAGCGGCCGGTACAGGGCGGTCTCCTGGTTGGTGGACGAGCGCAGGCTCAGCGGCCCCGCGAGCACCGGCAGGGCGGCGACCAGCTCGCCGCCGCGTTCGACGGTGACCAGCTGCAGCGCGTCCGTGCGGCCGAACGCGTCCGCCCACGGCAGCAGCCACCCGGGCCGCATGAACGGCGGGGCGCCGGTCGACAGCGCCAGGGCGTCCCAGCGTTCGACGAGCGCCGGCGAGAGCGCCTGCACCAGCCCCGATCGACTCACCGTGACCTCCCCGGTGCACCGGCCCGGCCCCGGCGGGACGGACGACCAGCGGGAGGCTACTGGCGCAGGCCGGACAGCAACAGGAGGTCGGTGTCGCTCCTCGCGGCGATCGCGGCGGCTCTGGTCGCGGTGCTGGCGGTCGGCGGCTGTTCGCTGTTGGGCCAGGCGGCCGCCGCGCCCGCGGGCGAGCCGGTGTTCGGCACGCTGGTGACGGAGCCGGACCACGTCGAGGACGAGGTGCGGGCCGGGGTGACCGGCGCGATGGTGGAGCTGTCGTGGGCGCAGGCCGAGCCGGCCCCCGGCCGGTTCGACGAGGACTACCTCGGGTCGGTACGCACGGAGATCGACACCCTGCGCGCGGCCGGGCGCCCGGTCTCGCTGGGACTCGGCCTGCACGCCACCCCGGACTGGGTCCTCGCACTGCCGGACGCACGCTTCGTCAACCAGGACGGCGCCGTCTCGGCCGAGGCGAACCTCGTGTTCGCCCAGGACGCCCGCGTCGCGGCCGAGGGCTATCTCTCCGAGGTGGCGCGGCAGCTCGATCTCGCGGGTGTCGCCGCCGTCCGGCTCACCTCCGGCGGCTCCCCGGAGGTGCTGTATCCCGGCGGCGGGTACTGGGCGTTCGACCGGCACGCCCAGACCGGTGCCGGGCTGCCGCCGTCGATGCCGCCGAACCCGCTGCCCGGCTGGCGGCCCGGCACGCCGGGCCCGGACCCGGGCCGGGTGCGGGCGTGGGCGGACTGGTACGTCGGGGCGCTCGCCGACGTCGTCGGCTGGCAGCTCGACACCCTCGGGCGCCTGGGATTCCGGGGCAGCTACGAGGTCGTCACGCCCGGGGTGGGGGTGCAGCCCGGTGACTACGACCGCGCCGTCCGGGAGGGCCTGCCGTCGGGCCTGCTCGGTTCGGGAGCGGCGTGGCAGGTCCTCTACGCCGCGCTGCCGCGCCGGTCGGATCTGCTGGCCTACGTCAGCTCGGTGGCCGACGGCTCCGGCGGCGACGACGGCTGCCGAGCGGACGACGTCGCGGCACTGGACGGGGCACCGGACGGGACGACCACCGCGTGGTCGGCGACGCGGTGGATCGCCGCCGTGGCCCGCCGCAACGGGTTCGGGGTGGCGGGGGAGAACCCCGGCTGGCACCAGTCGGACGCGCTGGACGCGCTCTACGTCGACACGTCCGGGACGGGCATGATGGCCGCCGCGGTCCGGCAGGCCCGCTCCTGCGGCCTCGTCGCGTTCTACTGGGCCCACGACGCGCAGCTGTGGGACGGGACGGTCCCGTTCCGGCGCTACGCGGAGCTCGTCGGGGCCCGGTAGCGGTCAGGGCTCGTAGTAGGTCTCCGCGCGCGTCGGGATCACCCCGCCGGGGAACAGCGCGTCGACCTGGGTGCGGTAGCCGCGGACCAGCCGCTGCTTCGCGGGCAGGCCGGTGTCCCACGTCCACTCCCGCAGGCCGTGGCGCGCCAGGTAGGCGCGGTCGACGGCGGCGGTGAGGTCGTAGGGGAAGTCCGAGTAGCGCACCAGCGGGCGGCCCAGCAGCTCGGCCGTGCGTCGCGTGAGGAGGTGGTCGACGTGTGCGCCGACGCCGACGGGGGCCAGCACGGCCGCGGCGTCGATGCCGGCCAGCTCGGCGGCGAGCACCCGGGGCAGGGCCCGGTCGGCGCGGGCGACGCGGCCCAGGGCGATGTCGAAGCGGTAGGTCGGGTAGCGGTGCACGAGCTCGGGGAGCAACCGGCCCGCTGCCGAGACGGCGGGGGACACGGCGGCGGGGACCCGCCGGGCCCGGAACAGCGCGTCGGTGACGCCGAGGTGCCACCACCGGGTGCCCAGCTCGTCCAGGACCTCGCCGTCCTCGGACCGTCGCGCGGCGAACAGGGTCGCGGCGTCGACCGCGGCGCACTGCCGCAGGAACGACCGCGCCGCGCGGGTGTGCGGCGGCGGCGCCGCGGCGGTGAACAGCGTGACGACGGTGACCGGGCAGTGCTCGACCAGCGAGGACAGCAGCGCACCGCACGACAGGACGGCGTCGTCGAGGTGTGCGGAGAGCACGAGGACGGGGCGTCCGGCCGCGGCCGCCGCGCCGAGGACGGCCGACCGCGTCAGGTCCATCCGAGGTCCCCGAGGAGCCGCGGGGCGAGGAGCCCGGCGGTCGCGTCGGCCCGGTTCAGCACGACGAACACGATCACCCCGAGCGCGACGACGACGGCCAGTACGGCGAGCGCGACGGCCAGCTGTCGTCCGATCGCCGGGTTGCGCCAGGACGTGTCGGCGTCGCCGCCGGACGGGGTGGCGGGCTCGGCACCCGGCGGGCCGGGCACCGCAGGGGTGACCGGACCGGCTGCGTTCGGGTGCGGACCGGCCCACCGGACCACGGGCGGTGGGCCCGGCGGGCCGGCTGCGGCCGGTGGCGGCGCGACCGGACGCTGCGGCGGGCGGGCCCGGGGCGGCGGGTACGCCGCCGGGTGGGCGGGCCGACCGGCCGGCGGCGGCCGGTGCGCCGGGCCCCGGACGCCGGGGGCGGGCAGCGGCCCGGGGCCGCGGCGCCGCGCACCGGGCCACGGCACCGGGGCGGTGGGCTCGGAGAGGGTCGCGGGGTCGGGCGCCACCGTCTCGGTCCGTTCGTCGGGTGCCGGGCCGGGCCGCGGCCCGGCCCCGAGCGCCACCGTGTCGGTCCGTTCGTCGGGATTCTGGCCGGGCCGCCGCCCGGCCTCGGGCGCCACCGTCTCGGTCCGTTCGTCGGGCGCCGGGCCGGCCCCGAGCGGCGGCCCGCCGCGGGCCGGCGCCGGGGCGGGGGTCCGGCGCCGCGGGGATGGCCGCGCGGGTGGGGCGGGCATCCCCGCACGGCAGGCCGCGAGCTGCGCCGCACCGCGCGCGACCGCGTCGTCGGGCGCCCTCGCGATGCGGACGCGCGACCCCAGAGCGTCCCGCACGAGCGTGGTGACCAGCGGGATACGGGCGGAACCCCCCGCGAGGACGAGGGCCTCGGGCCGCGCGGGCGCGGCGGCCACCACCCGCCGCAGCGCGTCGACGGTCTCGCCGACGGGACGGCGGAACAGCGCGTCGGCGTCCTCGCGTCGGAGGAAGGCGCGACGGTTGCCCGTCGGCAGCGGCACCCGCACCTCGGCCACCGCCTGGTCCGAGAGCGTCTCCTTCGCCCGCACGCAGGCCGCGAGGATGCGCCCGCGCGCGTGGGCGCCCTCCGGGGTACCGGGGTCCCACCGCGACAGCGCACCGCCGAGGCGGGCGTCGAGGTCCTCGCGCACGAGCTCGTCCAGCTCCGTCCCGCCCAGCCGCGGCACGCCGTCGGATCGGCAGGCGAGCTCCACGTCGGGCGCGTGCACCCGCAGGACCGCGGTCTCGCACGAGCCCGCGCCGAAGTCGTAGACGGCGACCGTGCGCTCGGGGCGGCTCGACGCGAGGAACCACGCGCCGAGGGCGAGCGGGGCCGTGGTCGTCGTCGCATCCGGGCGTCCCGCCCGTGCGGCGGCCGCGACGAGCCGGTCGCGCCCGCGTGGGCCCAACGCCGCGGGACGGGTGAGCACCACCCCGGCGGGCGGCCCCGCACGCTGCGCCGTCACCCGGTCCAGTACGTCGCGGAGCACCCGGCCCAGCAGGTCGGCGACCTCGAGCTCGTGGCGGCCGCACCGGACCGGGGCCGGGTCGTCCAGCCGTCGCACGAGCAGGTCGACGGTCCACCACGGGTCCGCCGCGGCGGCGGCCGCCGCGTCGTCGCCGGTCCGGACCGCACCCTGGGGGTCGACGTGGACGAGGGCCGGCAGACCGGGAGCGTGGGGCCCCAGGGGGACGGTCTCGACGCCCGCGCCGTCGGCGACCGCGGCCGTGACCCACGCGTTCCCGATGTCGACCCCGAGCCAGTAGTGCCCACCACCGGCGGCCCGGGTGCTCATGTCGACACCGCGTAGAGCCGGTTGTCACCCGCCCCCGCGTAGACGGCGCCGTTGGCGGCCGTCGCGGCGAAGACCGGGCCACCCACGGTGACGCTCCAGCGCTGCGACCCGTCCGCGACGTCGAGGGCGTAGAGCTTGTTGTCGGCGCAGCCGGCGTAGACCGTCTCACCGGCGACGGCGGGGGTCTGGACGGTCCCGGTGGTCTCGAAGCGCCAGCGGGGGGCCCCGGTGGCGAGATCGAGCGCCACCAGTGCGTTGCCGGCCGCGGCCACGAACACGGTGTCGCCGAGGACCACCGGGACGGCGGCGGACCCCACGCCGTCGACCTGCCACCGGGGCGTGCCGTCGGTGAGCGAGAGCGCGTAGAGGTGTCCGTCCGTGCTGCCGGTGAGCACCGTCGAACCGGCGACGGCCGAGGCGCCCGAGACCGCGCCCTTCGTCGCGAACCGCCACCGCCGCTCGCCAGTGACGCCGTTGAGGGCGTAGAGGTAGGTGTCGCTGCCGCCGACGAGGACGGTGTCCCCGGCCAGTACGACCTGGTGCATGTCGTTGCCTCCCACCGCGCTCCACCGGACGGTGCCGCCGATCACGTCGAGGGCGTAGACCTTGGCGTCGGCGCACCCGACGTAGACGACACCGCCCGCAGCCCGCGGGGAGTGCACGATGCCGCCCAGCCGCGTCGCCCACCGCTGGATGCCGGTCGTCGTCTCGATCGCGTACAGGTGGCCGTCGTCGCTGCCCAGGTAGACGACCCCGCCGAGCACCTCGGGGGCGGAGCCGACGGCCGCCTGCGTCGCGAAGCGCCACCGCAGACTCCCGTCGGCCGCGCCGAAGGCGTAGAGGGCGCCGTCGTTGCTCGCGCCGAACACGGCGGTCCCCGCGGCGCTCGGCCGGGCGAGCACCTGGCCCCCGGTCGGCGCGGACCACCGCACCGTGCCACCGGACGTGCCCGGCCCGACGAGGCGTGCGGCCAGCGTGCCCGCGCCGGCCACCGCGACGAGCCCGCTCGCACCGGCCAGCAGTGCGCGCCGCGACAGGCGCCGCGGCTGCGGCGGGGCGGGCGGCGCCGTGCCGCCACCCGCCCGCGGGCCGGACATCGGCCGGGTCGTGGGCCGGGGCGCCGTGCCGACCGGCCCGGTCGGCGGCCCGGTCCGCGGGTCGGTCTCGTCGCCGACCGCGTCCCGCAGGGCGGCGGCGAACGCGCCCGCGCTCGGGTGGCGCTGCGCCGGTTGCTTGGCCATGCCCCGGGCGACGACGGCGTCCAGCGCCGTCGACAGGCCGGGCAGGACGGCGCTGGGCCGGGGCGGCGGGCTGTTGAGGTGGGCCCACATCAGCGCGATGGGTTCGCCGCTGAAGGGCTTGCGGGCCGTCAGACACTCGTAGGTGACGCACGCCAGCGCGTAGATGTCCGCGCGGGCGTGGTCGACGGGACGCCCGTCGGCGTTGCGGACGTGCTCGAACCGCTCCGGGGCCATGTACGCCAGCGTGCCGAGCAGGGCGCCGCGGGTCGTCGCGACCGTGCCGCCCGCTTCCGGCGCCAGGTGCGCGATGCCGAAGTCGACGAGGTAGGCGAACGGCACCCCCGTGACGAGGCCGCTGACCAGGATGTTCGACGGCTTGACGTCGCGGTGGGCCATCCCGACGGCGTGCGCGGCGTCCAGTGCGGACGCCACCTGCGAGATGACCGTCACGGCCGACCGGGGCGGGAGCGCGCCGCGCCGGGTCAGGTGGGTGCCGAGGTCGACCCCGTCGACCAGGCGCATCTCCAGGAAGAGCTGCCCGTTGATCTCGCCGTAGTCGTGGATCGGGATGACGTGCGGCTCGGCCAGGCGGGCCGTGCGCTCGGACTCGTTGCGGAACAGCCGTTGGAACACCCGGTCGGCGGCCAGGTCGCGGCGCAGGCGCTTGACGGCGACGTGCCGGCCCTTCTCGGTGTCGAACGCCCGGTAGACCTCGCCCATGCCGCCCCGGCCCAGCACGGCGTCGAGCCGGTACCGCCCGAACATCTCGGCCGCCACGCCCACCGCCCCTGATGGAACCCCGGACCTCCGCGAACCGGTCCACGATAGACGGATCGGCGGACCGCCATCGGCGAGCCGTGCCCGGGGCGTCATCGCCGCGCCGCCACGGTCGTCAGCGGACGGGTGTACGGCGTCCACGGCGCGTCGTAGCGCGGCGCGGCCGCTCCGGCTCGGAACGCCCCGGCCGCGTCCGGTGCGCCGGCGATGCGCCAGTCGACCTCGCCGCCGACCTCGAACCAGATCACGCCGATGACCTCCGGGTGCCGGTCCAGTGAGCGGAACATGTCCCGGATCCAGTCCGCGCGGCGCCCGATGACGTCCGTCGCCCCGGTCTCGGCGATGACGACCGGACGGGCGCTGATGCCGGCGACGCTGCGCAGGGTCTCGCCGAAGATCTGGTCGAACGGCCGGTAGGCGCGCTGGCCCCCCGTGCCGTAGTAGCCGGACAGGCCCACCCAGTCCACGTAGGCGTCGCCGGGGTAGAGGGTGTCGAGCGGCTGGCTGCCCGCATATCCGACGTTGGGGCTCCACACCCAGATGACGTTGCGCGCACCCGCCGCGTCGAACAGGTCGTGGACGTGGTGCCACATGCGCACGAAGTCACCCGGCCGGTTGCCGTTCACCCGCTCCGCCCACGGGTACCAGGTGCCGTTCATCTCGTGGCCCAGCCGCACGGCCACCGGGTAGCTGAGGTCCGCAATGCCCCGGGCCCACGACCGGACGTAGTCGTCGTAGGCGCCGCCCGTGATCTCGGCGAGGCGCCAGGCGGGCTGGTCGGCGCGGCCGTGATCGGACGGGCCCTGCGTCCGGAAGTCCCACGGCTCCCAGGACACCATCGGCAGCATCCCGCGCGCCGCCACCCGGGTGATGGGCTCGGGGCTGAACTCGTCGATCGCCCAGCCCGCCGAGAACTCGTAGACGGAGGGCCGGGTGCCGGTCGCGGTCGCGAACCGTTCCGCGCCCGCGAAGTCCTTGGTGCCGGCGTCGGTCTGCACGCCGATGAACGTGTGCCCCGCGGCCGGGAACTGCGCGAGCTGCGCCATCTGCTGCGGCGGCGGTCGCTCGTAGACGAAGCGGCTCTCGGGAGCGCCCGGCGACGCCAGCTGCGGCCCGACGACGAAGGTGTACCAGCCGAGCATGCCGAGCACGGTCGCGGCGAGGGCCCGGGGCAGGGTCGGTCTCATCGCCGGCCCGTCCGGGTGGGGGCCGCGCGCGGCGTGCGCCGGGCACGGAGCCGGCCGCCGAGCACCGCCAGCGGTGGAACGAGGCCGATGGCGACGCCCGCCGCGGCCCAGACGGCGGCCGCGGCGTGACCGCGCGGGACCAGCAGGCCGCAGACGAGCAGCGCGGCCCAACCCGCCGCCCAGCCCAGGTGCAGCCGGAAGGCGCGCACGGAGTCGGCACTGCGCAGCCGGCCCTTGGCCGTGACGACGTAGGTGAGCGGGCGGCGCAGGACGGCGGCGACCCCGGCCGCGACGTACACCGGCCCGGCGACCAGGGCCAGCGCGATGCCGTGCAGGCCGTGGTCGTCGCGCTCGTGCGCGACGAGGTTGTACCGGCGCAGCCACCGCCACACGACGAGCCAGCCGAGCATCGCCGACGCCCAGAGCGCTACCCAGACCTGCCCGTCGAGCCGGGCCGGGTGGGCGTCGAGCAGGAGGTAGCCCGCCGTCGCGAGCGACCCGAGCAGGACGTGGACGGCCACGCTCGGGTAGTAGAACTGCACCATCCCGAACAGCAGCCGCTGCGGGCGCGACAGCCGGATGCCGGCGCGCAGCCGCCGGTTGCGCCTGATTTCCCAGATGCCGTAGGCCCACCGCTTCTGCTGGTTGAAGTAGTCCGTCCAGCTCGTCGGGCCCTCGCCGATGGCGAGCACGTCGGGGGTGTAGACGCCGCGCCACCGCCGGCCGGTGGCCGGGTTGACGGTGCCGAGCACGCGCATGCCGGTGAGGTGGTCCTCGGTGACGGAGTCCTGGTACCCGCCGATCTGGTCCCACGCCGCGGGCCGGTAGAGGTGGTTGGTCCCGATCAGCAGGGGGGCGCCGAGCCCGTTGCCCGCACGGGAGATGACGCCCGAGAACACGTACTGCTGCACGGCGGCACCCCGCGCCACGAACGTCTCGTAGGGGTTCCCGTACACCTGCGGCGCCACCACGAACGCGACCTCGGGGTCCCGGAAGTAGCCCAGCGTGCGCTCGAGGAAGCACGGGAACGGGACGTGGTCGGGATCCATCTGGCAGATCACGTCGAAGCGGGCGGCGTGCTCGGCCCGCCAGGCGTTGTGGTTGCCCGCCTTGGACCGCGCCCGGAACTCACCCGTGGGCCGGTTGTGCTCGGGACGCCACCTGCGCGTGAAGTGGCGGACCCCGAGCCGCGCCGCCATCGCGCGGACGACGGGGGAGTCGCCCTCGTCGAGGATCCAGACCTCGACGTGGCCCGCGTAGCGCACCTGGCGCATTGCCCGGAGCGCGCGCTCGACGATCTCGACCGGCTCGCGCTCGGGGACGATCGTCGTCAGCATCGCGACACGCAGCCCCGGCGGCGGCGCCATCGGCAGGGGGTCGCGCATCCGGTAGACCAGCACCCACAGGGCGACGTTCTGGGCGAACCGGAGCAGCTCCACGAGCAGGACCAGGCAGAGACACAGCCTGCTCAGCGTGAGGCGCGCGCCGGCCAGCCCGACCACGCCCGGCCCGGGGAGGTGGCTGGGCAGCAGCAGCCAGGTGACGAACACGGCGACGACGGCGACGTTGACGCCGACGAGCGCGCTCAGCACGAGCAGCTCGCGGCGGCTCGCGGTCGCGCGGAACCGCACGGAGACCTGCCGACCCGCGGGCCGGGGGGGACCGGTGATGCGGGCCGCATCCCGGTACTCGGCGGCGACCCGGTCGACGCGCGGGTTCGTCGAGGGGAACAGCGTCGTGGGCTGGTCCGCCACCGGTGGCCGGGTCGGAGCGGGGCGGCGGCGCGAGCCGTCACGGGTTGCCGGAGCCGCCGGCGTGACCGGGGGCAGGCGGGTCGGGCGGGTGGGGTCCGGCGGGGGTGGAGCGGCGCGCGCCCGCTGCGGCAGGCGCGGCTGCGTCCGTGCGGGATCCGGGTGACGCGACGGCGTGGGCGCGACCACGGCCGGGGGCGCCGGGATGCGCGTGCTGACCGACGGTGGCGCGACGGCGACGGCAGACCCCGACCGCCGCCCGGCCGGGGCCGGCGGCTGCACAGCGGGCGGCCGCGGAGGTCGCACCGGAGGGTGCCGCTGCTGGCTCGTCATGCGTTCCCCTCGTCGAGGCGCCTGCTGCTGTGCCGTCACCCCCGATCAGGTCACGCGGTCATCCAACCGCCAAACGAGGGCGAGGACCATCTCCTGCGGGGACAATCGTCGGTCGCTGTCGGCACGAAGATGTAGCCGGATGGCAAGTGCCGTCGGCTCCGGACCTGTGCCCCGGGGCGGGCGCGGCGGAGGGCGGTCGGCGGCCGCGGGGCGGCACCGGTGCCGGAACCGTCGTACCCCGCGGGCATCCTGTGCGGGGCGGCCGGCGGGCCCGGGCGACCGGCCGGGCCGAGGTGCGTGGCACGACGAGGAGGGTTTCTGGTGGTGGCCCGTGGGCCGCGGGGTGGGGTGCGCAACCGGGGGGAGTGGCAGCCCGCCGCGGTGCTTCCGGTCGCGCGGGTGGTCGTCGACGTGGCGCTGGCCCATCTGGACCGCCCCTTCGACTACCGCGTGCCCGGCCACCTCGACGAGCTCGCGGTGCCCGGGGTGCGGCTGCGGGTCCGGTTCGCGGGCCGGCTCGTGGACGGCTACCTGCTGGAGCGGGCGGCGGACTCCGAGCACACCGGCACGCTGGCCTGGGTCGAGAAGGTGGTCTCCGCCGAGCCCGTCCTGACCCCGGAGGTGGCGGCGCTGTGTCGCGCGGTGGCCGACCGCAGCGCCGGGGTCATGGCCGACGTGCTGCGGCTCGCGGTCCCGCCGCGGCACGCCCGCGTCGAGGCGGAGGCGGTGGGTGAGCTTGCGGCCCCGCCGCCGGTCACCGCACCGGCCGCACCCGGGTGGGCGCGCTACGTCCGCGGTCCCGCGCTGCTCGACGCGCTGGCCGGGGGGCGCACCGCGCACGCCGTCTGGCAGGCGTTGCCCGGTGAGAGCTGGACCGAGCGGCTCGCGGAGGCCGCCGCGGCCACCGTCGCCGCGGGCCGGGGTGCGTTGCTGGTGGTGCCCGACCAGCGCGACGTCGACGCGCTGCACGCCGCGTGCGCCGCCCGGCTCGGGGCGGAGGCGGTGGTGGCGCTGACGGCGGAGCTGGGGCCGGCCGAGCGGTACCGGCGGTGGCTCGCGGTCCGCCGCGGCCGGGTCCGGGTGGTCGTGGGCACCCGGTCGGCCGCGTTCGCGCCGGTGGCGGAGCTGGGGCTGCTGGCGATCTGGGACGACGGCGACGACCTGCACGGTGAGCCCCGCGCGCCCTACCCGCACGTCCGTGACGTGCTGCTGCTGCGCGCCCGCACCGCCGGGGCCGCGCTGCTCGTCGCGGGCTTCGCGCGCACGGCGGAGGGCCAGCTGCTCGTCGAGTCGGGTTGGGCGCGCGAGGTGGTGGCCGAGCGCCACACGGTGCGGGCCGCGATGCCGCGCGTCACGCCCGTCGGGGAGACCGACGGCCAGCTCGTGCGCGATCCGCAGGCCCGCGCCGCCCGGCTGCCGAAGATCGCGTTCGAGGCCGCGCGCGAGGGGCTGGCCGGGGGCCGTCCGGTGCTGGTGCAGGTGCCGCGGGCCGGCTACGTGCCGTGGCTGTCGTGCGGGTCCTGCCGGGAGACCGCGCGGTGCCGGCACTGCGCGGGTCCGCTCGGCCTGCCGGGGCGCCGCGGTGCGCCGGACGCGGCCACGGACGCTGCGCTGCCTACCTGCCGGTGGTGCGGCCGGGCCGAGGCCGCGTTCCGCTGCCCGGCGTGCGGGTCGCGGCGGCTGCGGGCGGGTGTGATCGGGTCCGGGCGCACCGCGGAGGAGCTCGGGCGGGCCTTCCCCGGCACCGTCGTGCGGGCGTCGGGCGGCGGATCGCCGGTGCTGGCCACCGTCGCCGGCGGGGCGGAGATCGTGGTGGCCACCCCGGGGGCCGAGCCCCGGACGCCCGGCGGCTACGGCGCCGCCCTGCTGCTCGACGGCTGGGCCCTGCTCGCCCGGCCGGACCTGCGGGTGGTCGAGGAGACGCTGCGCCGCTGGCTCGGTGCCGCCGCGCTCGTCGTGCCGCACACCGACGGCGGCCGGGTCGTGGTGATGGCCGAGGCGGGCGAGCCGGTGGTCCAGGCGCTCGTGCGCTGGGACCCGGCCGGGCACGCGGCCACCGAGCTGGCCTCGCGCACCGAGGTCGGGTTCCCGCCCGCGGTGCGGATGGCCGCTGTGGAGGGCAGCGCGGCCGCGCTGGAGGAGCTGCTGGATGAGCTGCCCGAGACCGTGGAGGTGCTCGGCCCGGTCGAGATCGAGGTCGCCCCCGGCCCGGGCGCGCCGGACGAACCCCGCGAACGGGCCCTGCTGCGCGTGCCCCGGACCGAGGGCCGGGCCCTGGCGGCCACCCTGCACGCGGCCCAGGCCTCCCGCACCGCGCGCAAGTCCGCCGATCCCGTGCGCGTGCGCCTGGACCCGATCGAGATCGGCTGAGGGGCGCGGCCGGCCTCCGGGTGGGGCCGGCCAGCCCGTCCGCTCCGCGGCGCGCACCGGTCCGGAGGGGCCGCGTTCCCCGCGCCGTGCCACCGGCCGTCCGTTGCGGTGATCGGCGGGCG
>NZ_MKVV01000098.1:125488-245670 GCF_001899645.1 Pseudonocardia sp. 73-21
ACCGCCGTGGCAGAATGGTGGGTCGCCGGTGTCGTGCCGGGTGGGCGGAGGCGGGTGCCGACTGCGGACCCCCGGTCCCGTGCCCCGCGACCCGCCCGACACCGCCCGCCCGTTCCGACCGTCCGTACCCGTCCGCGAGGAGATCCGTGTCCGTCCAGCCCGTCCGGTTCTTCGGCGATCCGGTGCTGCGCACCCCGGCCGTCGAGGTCGCCACCTTCGATGCGGAGCTGCGCAGGCTGGTGGCCGATCTCACCGACACCATGCACGACGAGGGCGGGGCCGGCCTGGCCGCGCCGCAGATCGGCATCAGCCTGCGCGTGTTCGCCTACGACTGCGACGGCTTCGCCGGGCACCTCGTCAACCCGACCTTCGACGTGGTGGGCGACGAGGAGCAGTACGGGCTCGAGGGCTGCCTGTCCATCCCGGAGCTGCGCTGGGAGTGCCGCCGGCACCTGCACGTCGTGGCGCACGGCTGGGACCAGCACGGCGAGCCGCTCACGGTGGAGGGCAGCGAGCTGCTGGCCCGCTGCATCCAGCACGAGACCGACCACCTCGACGGCGTGCTGTTCGTCGACCGGCTCGATCCGGAGACCCGCAAGCAGGCGATGGCCGAGATCCGCGCCGCCGAGTGGTTCGGCGCCGCGCCCGAGGTCAAGGTCAGCCCCCACCCGCTGTTCGGGAAGGTCCGCTAGTGCGGCTCGTCTTCGCCGGTACGCCCGATCCCGCCGTCCCGTCGCTGCGCGCGCTGATCGACGCGCCGCAGCACGACGTGATCGCGGTGGTGACCCGGCCCGACGCGCCGTCCGGGCGTGGTCGCACGCTCAGCCGCTCTCCCGTGGGCGAGGTGGCCGACGAGGCCGGCATCCCCGTGCTCACCCCCGCGCGGCCGAAGGACCCCGACTTCCTCGACGCCCTGCGCGCCCTCGCACCGGACTGCTGCCCGGTGGTGGCGTACGGCGCGCTCGTGCCGCGGGTGGCCCTGGACATCCCCGCCCACGGCTGGGTCAACCTCCATTTCTCGTTGCTGCCCGCCTGGCGCGGCGCGGCCCCCGTGCAGGCCTCGGTCCGGGCCGGTGACGACATCACCGGCGCCACCACGTTCCTGCTCGAGGAGGGCCTCGACACCGGCCCCACCTACGGCGTGGTGACCGAGGCCGTGGGCCCGGCCGACACCGCGGGCGACCTGCTGGGCCGGCTCGCCGTGTCCGGGGCCGCGCTGCTCGTGGCCACGATGGACGGCATCGCCGACGGCACGCTCTACGCGAAGCCGCAGCCGTCGGACGGCGTCTCGCACGCCCCGAAGGTGACCACCGACGACGCCCGCGTGGACTGGGCGGCCGCCCCGCTCGCCGTGGACCGGCTCGTGCGCTCGGTGACCCCCGCCCCCGGCGCGTGGACCACGTTCCGCGGCGAACGGCTCGGACTGGGCCCGGTGCGCGCGGCCGACGGTGAGCTGCCCACACTGAAGCCCGGTGAGCTGCACGTGGAGAAGCGGCGCGTGCTCGTGGGCACGGCGGGCGGCCCGCTCGTCCTGGGCGAGGTGCGTCCGGTGGGCAAGCGCGCCATGGCGGCGCCGGACTGGGCGCGCGGCGTCCGCATCGAGGCAGGGGAGTTGCTCGCATGACCACCAGTACCGGGTGGGCGGCATGAACGCGCCCCGCCGCGACGGCCCGCGCCGTGACGGCCCGCGCCGGGCCCGCCCGTCCGGACCGCGCGGAGCCGGACCGCCCCGCGGCCGCGACGGCCCCCCGCGCCCGCCCGAGCTCGACCCGTCGCGGCAGGCCGCCCTGGAGCTGCTCACCGCCGTGCGCGTCCGTGACGCCTACGCCAACCTCGCGCTGCCCGCGATCATGCGCCGGCACCGCCTGCACGACCGCGACGCCGCACTGACCACGGAGCTCGGCTACGGCACCCTGCGGGCCCGCGGCCTGCTCGACGCCGTGATCGAGGAGTGCGTGGACCGCCCGCTGATCCGCGTGGAGCCCACCCTGCTCGACGCGCTGCGCCTGGGGGCCTACCAGCTGCTGCGCACCCGGATCCCGTCGCACGCCGCGGTGGACACCACCGTGGAGCTGGTGCGCGTGGAGGCCGGGAGCCGCGCCGCCGGGTTCGTCAACGCCGTGCTGCGCAAGGTCGGACAGCGCGACGAGGCCGCCTGGGTCGCCCAGCTCGCGCCGCCTGTGGACGAGGACCCGCTCGGGCACGCCGCGTTCGCGCACGCCCACCCGCGGTGGATCGCGCAGGCCTTCGCCGACGCGCTCGGCCCGGCCGCCGCATCCGAGCTCGACGCCGCGCTCGCGGCCGACGACGCCCGCCCGCTCGTGCACCTGCTGGCCCGCCCCGGCGAGATCACCGCGGCCGAGCTGGCGCTCGTGACCGGGGGCGAGGAGGCGCCGTACTCGCCCTACGGCGTGCACCTGGAACCCGGCAGCGGCGACATCGGCGACCTCGACGCCGTGTCCGAGGACCTCGCCGTGGTGCAGGACGAGGGCAGCCAGCTGGTGGCCCTGGCGCTGTCGCGGGCCACCCTGATCGGCGACGAGGGCGGCCGCTGGCTCGACCTCTGCGCCGGCCCCGGCGGCAAGGCCGTACTGCTGGGCGGGCTGCTCTCGCTCGACGGCGGCACCCTGGACGCCGTGGAGAGCAGCGAGCACCGCGCCGACCTGGTGCGGAAGGTGACCAAGGACCTGCCGGTGACCGTGCACACCGCCGACGGCCGCGAGGCGCCGCTGCCCGAGGGCGCCTACGACCGCGTGCTCGTGGACGCGCCCTGCACCGGCCTGGGCGCGCTGCGCCGCCGGCCCGAGGCCCGCTGGCGGCGCCGGCCCGAGGACGTCTCGGGGCTCGCGAAGCTGCAGCGCGAACTGCTCACCGCCGCGCTGCGCCACGTGCGGCCCGGCGGGGTGGTGGCGTACGTGACGTGCTCGCCGCACCTCGCGGAGACCGTGGGCGTGCTCACCGGGGTGGTGCGCCGGCACAAGGACGTGGAGCTGCTCGACGCGCGCGAGTTCCTGCCGGGCGTGCCGGACCTGGGCGACGGGCCGACCGTGCAGCTGTGGCCGCACCGGCACGGCACCGACGCGATGTTCCTCGGCCTCCTGCGCAAGGCCGTTCGACACCCCGCGTAGCCTGCCGGGGTGCTGCCGATGATCGCCCCGAGCATGCTGTCCGCCGACTTCGCCCACCTCGCCGACGAGGCCGACGTGGTGACCGGCGCGCCGGGCGTGGGCGCCGACTGGCTGCACGTGGACGTGATGGACGCCCACTTCGTGCCCAACCTCACCCTGGGCCTGCCGGTGGTGCAGTCGCTGCTGGCGGCCACGTCCGTGCCGATCGACTGCCACCTCATGATCGAGGACCCGGACCGCTGGGCCGTCGGCTACGCGGAGGCCGGCGCCCACAACGTGACGGTGCACGTGGAGGCCGCCCGCGACCCGGTGGCCCTGGCCGCGAACCTGCGCGCCGCCGGCGCGAGGGCCGGCCTGTCGGTCAAGCCGGGCACCCCGCTGGAGCCGCACCTGGAGACGCTTCGGCACTACGACACCCTGCTGGTCATGAGCGTGGAGCCCGGCTTCGGCGGCCAGAGCTTCATGCCCGAGGTGCTCGACAAGGTGCGGGCGGTGCGCCGCATGGTGGACACCGGCCACCTGCGGCTGCTCGTGGAGATCGACGGCGGCATCAACGCCGACACGATCGAGGCCGCCGCCGAGGCGGGCGTGGACTGCTTCGTGGCCGGCTCCGCCGTCTACGGGGCCGACGACCCGGCCCGCGCGGTGCGGGCGCTGCGCGAGCAGGTGCTCACCGCTTCGCCGCACCGGCACTGGTCGGCCTGACGGGGCACCGCCGGGAGGCGCGGGAACGATCAGGGACCGCGCAGGGTTGCAGCAGACACACGACGCGCACCGGAAGGGGCCCACCGACATGTTCACGGGGATCGTCGAGGAGATCGGTGAGGTCCTCACCGTGCGGGAGAGCGCCGAGGTGGTGGTGTTCACCGTGCTCGGCCGCACGGTGACCTCCGACGCGGCGCACGGCGACTCGATCGCGGTGAACGGCGTGTGTCTGACGGTGATCGACCCGGCGGGGAGCACCGACGGCACGTTCACGGTGGAGCTGGTGCCCGAGACCCTCAAGCGCTCCAGCCTGGGGGCCGTGGTGGAGGGCGCGAAGGTCAACCTCGAGCGCGCCATGCCCGTGACCGGCCGGCTCGGCGGCCACATCGTGCAGGGCCACGTGGACGGCGTGGCCACGCTGCTCTCGCGGCATCCGTCGGAACGCAGCGACGAGCTCGTGTTCAACCTCGCGCCCGATCTGGCCAGGTACGTGGTGGAGAAGGGCTCGATCACCGTGGACGGGGTGTCGCTCACGGTGGCCGGAGTGACGAGCGACACGTTCACTGTGGCGCTCATTCCGACGACATTGGCGCACACGACGCTCGGGATCCGGCACCCTGGGGATACGGTCAACCTCGAGGTCGACGTGGTGGCGAAGTACGTCGAGAAGCTGGCTGCCGGGTATCTCGCCGGTGGCGTGGATGGTGGAGTCTCGTGAACGGTGGAGCAGTGGAGAGCAGCCTGAGCAGCGGTGCACCTGGCGGCTTCGAGGCCATCGAGCGTGCGCTCGCCGACCTGAAGGCCGGCAAGGCCGTGGTGGTGGTGGACGACGAGGACCGCGAGAACGAGGGCGACCTCATCTTCGCCGCCGAGATGGCCACGCCGGAGCTGGTGTCGTTCACGGTGCGGTTCACGTCGGGGTACATCTGCGTGGCGCTGACGGAGACCGAGTGCGACCGGCTCGACCTGCCGCCGATGCACCACACGAACTCCGACAACTTCCGCACGGCGTTCACCGTGACCGTGGACGCGAAGGACGGGGTGACCACCGGGATCTCGGCGTCCGACCGGGCCCACACGATCCGGCTGCTCGCCGACCCCGCGGCCGGTCCCGGCGACCTCGTGCGTCCCGGGCACGTACTGCCGCTGCGCGCCCGCGAGGGCGGTGTCCTCCGCCGGCCCGGCCACACCGAGGCGGCCGTGGACCTGGCCCGGCTGGCGGGCCTCGCCCCGGCCGGCGCGCTCTGCGAGATCGTGTCGCAGAAGGACGAGGGCGAGATGGCCCGCGGCGACGAGCTCGCCGTGTTCGCCGCCGACCACGACCTCACGCTGATCACGATCGCCGACCTCATCGCGTACCGCAGGCGGTTCGAGAAGCACGTGGTGCGGGTGGCCCAGGCCCGCATCCCCACGGCGCACGGCGAGTTCATCGCCTACGGCTACGACTCCCTGCTCGACGGCGTGGAGCACATCGCGATGGTGCTCGGCGACGTGGCCGAGCCCGACAGCACCGGCGAGGACGTGCTGGTGCGCGTGCACTCCGAGTGCCTCACCGGCGACGTGCTCGGCTCGCTGCGCTGCGACTGCGGGCCGCAGCTCGACGCCGCACTCGCCGCCGTGGCGGAGGAGGGGCGCGGCATCGTGCTGTACATGCGCGGGCACGAGGGCCGGGGCATCGGCCTGCTGCACAAGCTGCAGGCCTACCAGCTGCAGGAGGCGGGCGCCGACACCGTGGACGCCAACCTCGCCCTGGGCCTGCCGGCCGACGCCCGTGACTACGGCATCGGCGCGCAGATCCTCTCCGATCTCGGGGTGCGCAGCATGCGGCTGCTCACCAACAACCCCGACAAGCGCGCCGGGCTGGAGGGCTACGGCCTGACGATCCTGGGCCGCGTGCCGCTGCCGGTGCGGGCGAGCCCGGAGAACCTGCGCTACCTGCGCACGAAGCGCGACCGCATGGGCCACGACCTGCCGGACCTCGGTGACGGCACCGCCACCGGCGGCACGGTGGCCGACGGAGCGGGAGCCTGATCCCGTGAGCGGAGAAGGACGCCCCGACCACGCCCAGGCCCCCGACGCGTCCGGGCTGCGGCTCGCCGTGGCCGCGGCCACCTGGCACGCCGAGATCGTGGACGAGCTGCTGGAGCGCGCACTGGCCACCGCCAAGGAGGCCGGGGTGCCCGAGCCCACCGTGGTGCGCGTCCCGGGCACCATCGAGCTGCCCGTGGTGTGCCAGGAGCTGGCCCGCACCCACGACGCCGTGGTGGCGCTGGGCGTGGTGATCCGCGGCGGCACCCCGCACTTCGAGTACGTGTGCGACGCCGTGACGGCCGGCCTGACCAGGGTGTCGCTCGACGAGCACACCCCGATGGGCAACGGCGTGCTCACCTGCGACACCCGCGAGCAGGCCGTGGACCGTTCCGGCGTGCCCGGTTCCGCCGAGGACAAGGGCGCCGAGGCGTGCCTCGCGGCGCTGCACACCGCGCTGGTGCTGCGGGACCTGCGCGGGAGCGCCCGCGCGGAGACGGCACCGTGACCGACGTGAACGAGGTGCAGGACACCCGCGTGGTGGTACGCCCCCGCAAGGTCTCCATCGCCGCCTGGGTGGGGGCCACCGCGGTGCTGGTGCTCTTCGTGGTGGTGGCGGTGGTGCTGCGCAGCTCGGACACGGGCGTGCGGTTCCGTGCGGCCGACCAGGTGTCGCTGGTGATCCTGGGCGTGCTGATCGCCGCCGGGCTGCTGCTGCTCGCGCGCCCGCGCGTGATCGCCGACGCCGAGGGCATCGAGGTGCGCAACGTGCTGTTCAACCGCCGCTTCCCGTGGGCGCTCGTGCGGCGTGTGGCCTTCCCCGACGGGGCGTCGTGGGCCCGGCTGGACCTGCCCGACGACGAGTACATCGCCATGCTGGCCATCCAGGCCGTGGACGGCGCCCGGGCCGTGGACGCCATCCGGAAGGTGCGTGCCCTGCACGCGGCGTCGAAGGGCGCCTGACCTGTCATGAGCGGTGATACCCCGCACGTGACCACGGTGCTGGCCGACCACGTGCTCACCGTGACGCTCGACCGCCCCGAGAGGCTCAACGCCTTCACCGCACGGATGGCCACGGAGCTGATCGCCGCCTTCGACCGCGCCGACGCCGACGACGACGTGCGCGTCGTGGTGGTGACCGGGGCCGGGCGGGGCTTCTGCGCCGGCGCCGACCTGGCCGGCGGCGGCTCGACGTTCGACTACGACAAGCGGGCCGCCGAGGCCACCAACACCGCCACCGCCACCGATCCCGACCGGGACCGCGGCGGCCTGGTCGCTCTGCGGATCTTCGAGTGCACCAAGCCCGTGATCGGCGCGATCAACGGGCCGGCCGTCGGCGTCGGGGTGACGATGACCCTGCCCATGGACGTGCGCCTGGCGTCGAGCACCGCGCGGTTCGGGTTCGTGTTCGCCCGCCGCGGCATCGTGCCCGAGGCGGCGTCGAGCTGGTTCCTCCCGCGTGTGGTGGGGATCAGCCGGGCCATGGAGTGGGTGGCCACCGGCCGCGTCTTCGACGCCGCCGAGGCCCTCGACGGCGGCCTGGTGCGCTCCGTGCACGAGCCGGACGACCTGCTGCCCGCCGCCCACGCCCTGGCCGCCGAGATCGCGCAGAACACCGCCCCGGTGTCCGTGGCGATCGCCCGGCAGATGATGTGGCGGATGCTCGGCGCCGACCACCCGCTCGAGGCACACCGCGTGGACTCCTGCGCGATCATCGAACGCGGCCGTTCCGCCGACGCCGCCGAGGGCGTCACGGCGTTCCTCGAGAAGCGGCCCGCGCGGTTCCCGGACCGGGTGTCGACCGACCTCCCACCGCTGTACCCGTGGTGGCCGGACCGGCCGTGGACCCCGCTCCCGGACGGGCGTGACGGCTGACACTCCCGGCGCCCACGTAGCATCGGAAGCGTGCTGCGAGCCCGCGAACAGGACCCGACCGCCGGTGACACCACGGGAGGGGACGAGAGCGTGCGCCTCGGCGACATCGTGCTCCGCAACCGGCTGGTGACGTCGTCGAGCCTGCTCGGGTACGGCGTGTCCAGCTCGGGCTTCTACGGGATGAGCCCGGTGGCGCTGTTCGTGCCGCTCAACGAGTTCGGCGCCGTGACCACCCGCACCCTGACCGTGGAGCCCCGCGAGGGTCACTTCACCACCCGCGAGGACTGGAAGCCCCGCGAGCTGCCGGGGCTGCTCAAGCGCTACGGCACCGTGCTGCGCGCCACCGACGGCGGCTGGGTGAACGCGTTCGGCTGGTGCAACGTGGGCATCGACGCCTACCTGCGCGACTACTACCCCCGCACCCGCGACCAGCGCGTGATCATCTCCCTCGGCGGGTTCTCGGCCGAGGAGTTCGTGACCCTGGTGGACAAGGTCAACGCCGCGGTGCCCGCGGGCGACATCGCCGCCGTGGAGCTCAACGTCTCCTGCCACAACGTCAACTTCGACTTCTCGACGATCCTGCAGGACGTGCTCGACGAGGCCGTGCCCCGCAGCAACCACCCGGTGATCCTCAAGCTCTCGCCCGACTACGACTACCTCCGCAACGCCCGTCAGGCGGCGAAGGCGGGCGTGGCGGCGCTGACCGCGATCAACACGGTGAAGGCGCTGCGGCTGGACCCCCGCACCGGCACCCCCTTCCTGGCCAACCGCTACGGCGGGCTGTCCGGTCGGGCGATCAAGCCGATCGGGCTGCGCGTGGTGTCGGAGCTCCGCGAATCGGGCGTGACCCTGCCGATCATCGCGACCGGTGGCATCCGCACCCTGGACGACTGCCGCGAGTACTTCTGGGCCGGGGCCGACGCGGTGAGCCTCGGCAGCGCCGTGTGGCTCGCGAGCTACCCCGGTTACGCCCTCAGCCCGCTCCGCGCGCTGCACGTTCGGCGCGTACTGAAGGCCGTTCGGCGCTACGGACCGCACGCGGTCGGATCCGCTGAGTCGCGCTGAGCAACGATCTTCACTCGTACGCCGGAGCCGGTCGCTCGATCCGCTCCGGAACGACGAGCGGGAGGCGCGGTGGAACCGCGACACACCACGAGCAGCCCGGGCAATATCGACCGCATGCGCGCCCCGGCGCGGCGTCCGCGGGTGGTGCTCCTGGACGTCTTCGAGACGATGTTGCAGGTGAGCGACCTGGGCAGCCGCTTCGTGGACGTGGGGCGCCCGGCGTACGAGTGGGAGCTCTTCTTCACCCGCACCCTGCGTGACGGGATGGCGCTGACCCTGGCCGGCGCCGCCCGACCGTTCGGCGAGGTGGCGCGGGCCGCGCTGCGCACCACGGTGCGGCACACGCTCTCGGATCAGGCGCTGGACCACGTGCTGAACGGCTTCCGCGAGCTGCCGCCGCAGCCGGACGTGGAGCCGGCCCTCGCCGCGTTGGCCCGGGCCCGGATCCCGGTCCACGCCTTCACCCACGGTGCCGCCCAGGTGGCCTGCGACGCCCTCGACAAGGCCGGCCTGCGCACCTACCTGCGGAGCGTGCTGAGCGCGGAGGAGATCCAGGCGTTCAAGCCACCGGTGCGGGTGTACCAGTGGGCCTGCCGGCAGGTGGACGCCCCGGTGGACCGGGTGGCGCTGGTGGCGGCCCACTCCTGGGACGTGCACGGCGCCGTGCGGGCCGGGATGGTGGGCGGCCTCGCCACGCGGCTGGAGGGGGCCGTGCCCGACACGGTGGCCCGCCCCCACGTGGCCGCCGAACGCCTCGACGTGGTGGTGGACCGCCTGCTGGCCCTGCCCAACTGAATGCGCGCCGCTACGCACCGAGGGCCCGCTGCCGGCCGCTCCCGACGGAGTCCCGGCCCAGGTCGGCGCGCTCGCCCGCGGCGGCGCCGGCCCCGAAGCCCGATCCGGACAGGGTGGCGCGACGTGCCCGGCCCACACCGGGGAAGGCCTCGGCGTACGCGCGGTCGACCCGGTCGGTGCGGTCGGCCAGCACCAGGGCCACGGACCGGCCGCTGTCCTGCGGCGCGGGCCGCTCGGCGACGGCGCTGCTCTCGGCCTCGACGAGCCTGCGGTGGACCTCCACCGCGAACCCGTGCAGCCAGGAGCGCCGGTAGGCCGCCACCGACTCGCCCCGGTGCCTGGGGCGCTGACGCAGCAGTTGGGTGCCGGCCTGCAGCAGCAGCGACGTGTACAGCAACTCGACGCGCTCGCGGTCGGACGCGAACCCGAACAGCGTGACGGCGGCGACCTTGCCGCCCCAGGCCTCGTGGAGGGTCGCCCGGCAGCGCAGCGCGGACGCCGTCCACGCGAGTAATCGGGCCTTGCCCGCGCTGTAGGGGTCGTCCATCGGGATCTGCTGCCCCCCGATCTCGTCGTGACCCGGTCGGGCCGCGTCGACCAGTGCCGCGTCGATGCCGTGGCGGGCCATCAGCTCCACCGCCTTGGCGGTGTAGGTCTGCGCCTCCTCGGGCGTGGCCGCGCGGTCGGCCTTGGCCAGCAGCTTGCGGACGACGTCCAGCTTGTCGGTTCCCATGGGTGCCTCCCTCGAACGGGTGTTCGTGCTCGGGTGATGTCCTAGCACCGGGGTCCGACATTCTTCGGGACCGGCCGCCTACACCAGGCCCCGGAGGCCGCGAGGGAGGTGGCCCGGGCGCCGTTGTCGGTGGGCGGTCCTACCCTGGAGGGGCCATGCCTGATCCTTCCACCTACCGCCCCGCCACCGGGTCCATCCCGGAGCAGCCGGGCGTGTACCGCTTCTCCGACCCCCGCGGCCGGGTCATCTACGTGGGCAAGGCCAAGAGCCTGCGCCAGCGCCTCAACTCCTACTTCGCCGACGTCTCGGGCCTGCACCCGCGCACCCGGCAGATGGTCACCACGGCCTCGCAGGTGCAGTGGACGGTGGTGGGCACCGAGGTCGAGGCGCTGCAGCTCGAGTACAACTGGATCAAGGAGTTCGACCCGCGGTTCAACGTCCGCTACCGCGACGACAAGACCTACCCCGTCCTCGCCGTCACGATGAACGAGGAGTTCCCGCGGCTGGCGGTCTACCGCGGCCCGCGCCGCAAGGGCGTGCGCTACTTCGGCCCGTACGCCCACGCCTGGGCCATCCGCGAGACGCTCGACCTGCTGCTGCGCGTCTTCCCGGCCCGTACCTGCTCGGCCGGGGTGTTCAAGCGACACGGGCAGATCGGCCGGCCCTGCCTGCTCGGCTACATCGACAAGTGCTCGGCGCCGTGCGTCGGCCGCGTCGACGCGCAGGAGCACCGCGACATCGTCGAGGACTTCTGCGACTTCCTCGCCGGGCGCACCGACCACCTCGTCCGCCAGATGGAACGCAAGATGGCGCAGGCGTCCGACGACCTGGAGTTCGAGCGGGCGGCCCGGCTGCGCGACGACATCGGTGCTCTCAAGCGGGCGATGGAGCGCCAGGCCGTGGTGCTGGGCGACGGCACCGACGCCGACGTCGTCGCGTTCGCCCAGGACGAGCTGGAGGCCGCCGTCCAGGTCTTCCACGTGCGCGGCGGCCGGGTCCGCGGCCAGCGGGGCTGGGTGATCGACAAGGTGGAGCCCACCGACACCGCGCAGCTCGTCGAGCGCTTCCTCACGCAGTTCTACGGCGAGCAGGCGGCGCTGGCCGAGTCCAGCGACGACGCCCAGCAGCCGGTGCCGAAGGAGATCCTGGTCCCCGAGCTGCCCGGGGAGGTCGACGCGCTCGCCGACTGGCTCTCGGGCCTGCGCGGCTCGCGGGTCGGCATCCGGGTGCCGCAGCGCGGCGACAAGCGGGCGCTGGCCGAGACCGTCGAGCGCAACGCCAAGGAGGCCTTCACCCAGCACAAGCTGCGCCGGGCCGGCGACCTGACGGCCCGCTCGGCGGCGCTGCAGGAGATCCAGGAGGGCCTCGGCCTCGACACCGCGCCCCTGCGCATCGAGTGCATCGACATCTCCCACGTCCAGGGCACCAACGTCGTCGCGTCGCTGGTGGTGTTCGAGGACGGTCTCGCGAAGAAGTCCGACTACCGCCGTTTCGAGATCCGCGATGCCGCCGAGCTCGGCGACGTCGCGTCCATCGCGGAGGTGGTGCGCCGCCGCTTCCGCCGCTACCTCGCCGAGACCGCAGGGGACACCGCGATCACGGACGGTGACGAGGGCGGTGTTAACGGTAGTGGTGCCGTCGCCGACACCACCGGTATCGCTCCCGACACCGTTCCCGCCCACCGTCCCGGCATCGACCCCGAGACCGGTCGGCCCCGCAAGTTCGCCTACCCGCCCAACCTGCTCGTCGTCGACGGCGCGCAGCCCCAGGCGGAGGCGGCGGCCGACGTGCTCGCCGAGCTCGGCGTCACCGACGTGGCCGTGTGCGGCCTGGCCAAGCGGTTGGAGGAGGTCTGGCTGCCCGGCGAACCCGATCCCGTGATCCTGTCCCGCACCAGCGAGGGGCTCTACCTCCTGCAGCGCGTCCGCGACGAGGCGCACCGCTTCGCCATCACCTACCACCGTCAGCGTCGTTCCACAGGCATGACGAGCTCCGAGCTCGACGCCGTCCCGGGGCTGGGTCCGGCCCGGCGCGCGGCACTGCTCAAGCACTTCGGGTCGGTCCGCAGGCTCAAGGCGGCGGGCGTCGACGAGATCGCGGCCCTGCCCGGGTTCGGGCCCCGCACGGCCGCCGCGGTGCTGGAAGCGCTGGGGGGCACCCGGTGAGCGAACCGTCGGGCATCGAGGTCGCGCTGGTCAGCGGCCTGTCCGGCGCGGGCCGCAGCACCGCCGCGAAGGTGCTGGAGGACCTGGGCTGGTTCGTCGTCGACAACCTCCCGCCCGAGCTGATCGCCACCATGGTCGACCTGGGCGCGCGCGCCCGCGGCGAGGTCACCCGCATCGCCGTGGTGATGGACGTGCGCAGCCGCGCGTTCTCGGCCGACCTCGGCGCGGTCATCAAGGACCTCGACGCGCGGGGCTACCGGCCCCGGCTGCTGTTCCTGGAGGCGTCGGACGCCGTGCTGGTGCGCCGCTTCGAGCAGGTGCGCCGCAGCCACCCGCTGCAGGGCGACGGCCGGCTGTCGGACGGCATCGCCGCCGAGCGCGAGCTGCTCCGGCCGCTGCGCGAGAGCGCCGACCTCGTGGTGGACACCTCCACGGTGTCGGTGCCCCAGCTGCGCGGCACCCTGGAGCGCACGTTCGGCGTCGAGTCCGAGCAGGTCACGCGCGTCACGGTGCTGTCGTTCGGCTTCAAGTACGGCCTGCCGATGGACTCCGATCTCGTTGCCGACGTCCGCTTCCTGCCCAACCCGTTCTGGATCCCGGAGCTGCGCGACCAGACCGGCCGCGACGACCCCGTCCGCGACTACGTGCTGAGCCAGGAGGGCGCCGAGGAGTTCATCGCGCGCTACCTGGAGCTGCTCGGCCTGGTCGGGGCCGGGTACCGGCGCGAGGGCAAGCGGTACCTCACGGTCTCCATCGGCTGCACCGGCGGCAAGCACCGCAGCGTCGCCATCAGCGAGGAGATCGCCCGCAGGCTCGAGGGCGCCGAGGGCGTCCGCGTGAGCGTGGCGCACCGCGACCTGGGGCGCGAATGACGACAGCCAAGGTCGTCGCGCTCGGCGGGGGCCACGGGCTGCACGCCACGCTGTCGGCCGTCCGCCTGCTCACCGACGAGGTCACGGCCGTGGTCACGGTGGCCGACGACGGCGGCTCGTCGGGGCGGCTGCGCCGGGAGCTGGGCCTGCTGCCGCCCGGCGACCTGCGGATGGCCCTGGCCGCGCTCGCCGCCGACGACCCGACCTGCGCGCGCTGGAGCGAGCTCGTGCAGCACCGCTTCGGCGGCACCGGCGCGCTGGCCGGGCACGCCGTCGGCAACCTCCTGCTCGCCGGGCTCATGGACACCTTCGGCGACCCCGTCGCCGCCCTGGACGAGGTGGGGGTGCTGCTCGGTGTCCGGGGCCGGGTGCTGCCGATGAGCTGCGAGCCCCTGGACATCGAGGCCGAGGTGACCGGGCTGGGGGGTTCCGGCCGGACGCACCGGATCCGCGGGCAGGTCGCCGTGGCGGCCACGCCCGGCCGCGTCCGCCGCGTGTGGTTGCTGCCCGAGGCCCCGAAGGCGTGCGCGGAGGCCCTCGACGCCGTGCGCGACGCCGACGTGCTGGTCCTCGGGCCGGGCTCGTGGTTCACCAGCGTGCTGCCCCACCTGCTCGTCCCCGATCTCCGCGATGCGATCATCGGCAGCCGGGCGCGCCGCGTGGTGGTGCTCAACCTCGCGCCGGAGCCGGGGGAGACCGCCGGGTTCTCGCCCGAGCAGCACCTGGCCGTACTCTCAGAGCACGCCCCGGCCCTGCGGGTCGACGCCGTGCTCGCCGACGTCGCCGCCGTCGCGGTTCCGGAGCGGCTGCAGCAGGCGGCTGCGGCGATGCTGTCGCCGGGGGGACGGGTGCACCTGGCGCCGGTCGCCGCGGTGGATCCGATGGTGCCGCGTCACGACCCGGTGGCGCTGGCCGAGGCCCTCGGCTCTGTGCTGGCCGCGGCCGCCCCGAGGAGGACGTGACCGTGTTCCGTAGTCCCGATCCGCACCCCGTCCGGAGGTCCCACCGATGGCGATGACCGCAGCGGTCAAGGACGAGCTGAGCAGGCTCGTCGTCACCAAGCCGTGCTGCCGACGTTCGGAGGTCGCGGCCCTGCTGCGCTTCGCGGGCGGCCTGCACATCGTCGGCGGCCGGGTCGTGATCGAGGCCGAGGTCGACACCGGCTCGGTCGCGCGCCGGCTGCGCCGCGACATCCACGAGCTCTACGGCCACACCTGCGAGGCGCACGTGATCACCGCGGGCGGGCTGCGCCGCGGTGCGCGCTACGTCATGCGCGTGGTGCGCGACGGTGAGGGGCTGGCCCGTCAGACCGGCCTGCTCGACGCCCGCGGCCGGCCGGTCCGCGGGCTGCCGCCACCCGTCGTCTCCGGCGGGGTGTGCGACGCCGAGGCGGCCTGGCGCGGTGCCTTCCTCGCCCACGGCTCGCTGACCGAGCCCGGCCGCAGCTCCGCCCTGGAGGTCACCTGCCCCGGGCCGGAGGCGGCGCTGGCGCTGGTGGGCGCGGCGCGGCGGCTCGGCGTCACGGCGAAGGCCCGCGAGGTGCGCGGGGCCGACCGCGTGGTCGTCCGCGACGGCGACGCCATCGGCGCGCTGCTCACGCGGATGGGCGCGCACGAGTGCGTCATGGCGTGGGAGGAGCGGCGGATGCGCCGCGAGGTCCGCGCCACGGCCAACCGCCTCGCCAACTTCGACGACGCCAACCTCCGCCGCTCGGCCCGCGCGGCCGTCGCGGCCGCGGCCCGAGTGGCGCGGGCGCTGGAGATCCTCGGTGACGACGTGCCGCAGCACCTGCTGGCGGCGGGCCGGCTGCGCGCGGAGCACACGCAGGCCTCGTTGGAGGAGCTCGGCCAGCTGGCCGACCCCCCGATGACGAAGGACGCGGTGGCCGGCCGCATCCGCAGGCTGCTGCACATGGCCGACAAGCGCGCCGCCGACCTGGGCATCCCCGACACCGAGTCGGCCGTCACGGCGGAGATGCTCGAGGAAGAGGCCTGAACCGGAGGTGTCGGACGACACGTCCAACCGTCGTCGCACGTGACGGGCGGTGGATCGATTCCGAACGGGGGGTCCCGGGCGCGTCGCGCGGCCGATAGGGTGGGCACCGAATCGAGTGGTCGTCCTACGAGGTCGAAGGAGGCACCGTGACGGTGCGGGTTGGCGTGAACGGGTTCGGACGGATCGGACGCAACTTCTGGCGCGCGGTCGACGCGCAGCGCGTGGCCGGAACCAGCGACATCGAGATCGTGGCGGTGAACGACATCACCGACAACGCGACGCTGGCGCACCTGCTGAAGTACGACTCGATCCTGGGTCGCCTGCCCTACGGCGTGAGCTCCACCGACGACGAGATCATCGTCGACGGCAAGGGCTTCAAGGGCCTGGCCGTGCGCGACCCCGCCGAGCTGCCCTGGAAGGACCTCGGCGTCGACGTCGTGGTCGAGTCCACCGGCATCTTCACCAAGCGCGAGGCGGCCGCCAAGCACCTCGAGGCCGGCGCCAAGAAGGTCATCATCTCCGCGCCGGCCACCGGCGAGGACATCACGATCGTCAAGGGCGTCAACGACGGCGACTACGACGGTAGCCAGGACGTCATCTCCAACGCGTCCTGCACCACCAACTGCCTCGCCCCCATGGCCAAGGTGCTCGATGACCTCGTCGGCATCCAGCAGGGTCTGATGACCACGATCCACGCCTACACGCAGGACCAGAACCTGCAGGACGGCCCGCACAAGGACCTGCGTCGCGCCCGCGCCGCCGCGCTGAACATCGTGCCCACCTCCACCGGCGCCGCGAAGGCGATCTCGCTGGTCATGCCGCACCTCAAGGGCAAGCTCGACGGCTACGCGCTGCGCGTGCCGATCCCCACGGGCTCGGCCACCGACCTGACGGTCACCGTCGGCCGCGAGACCACGGCCGCCGAGGTCAACGCCGCGATGAAGGCCGCCGCCGAGGGCCCGCTCAAGGGCATCCTGCTCTACACCGAGGACCCCATCGTCTCCTCCGACATCGTCACCGACCCGCACTCCTGCATCTTCGACGCGGGCCTGACGAAGGTCATCGGCGACCAGGTCAAGATCGTCGGCTGGTACGACAACGAATGGGGCTACTCCAACCGCCTCGTCGACATCACCGGCCTGGTGGCGTCGAAGCTGTGAACACGCTCGACGACCTCATCGACGAGGGTGTGGAGGGTCGTGCCGTCCTCGTCCGGTCGGACCTGAACGTCCCGCTGGACGGCACGACCATCACCGACGACGGGCGCATCCGCGCCTCGCTGCCCACCATCCAGGAGCTCTCCGGCGCGGGTGCCCTGGTAGTGATCACCGCGCACCTGGGCCGGCCGAAGGGCGGCCCGGAGGAGAAGTACTCGCTCGCGCCGGTCGCCGACCGGCTCAGCGACCTGCTCGGTGCCCCGGTGCGGCTGGTCGAGTTCGGCGCGAAGCACCTGCCGAACATGGCCGCCGGCGACGTCGTGCTGCTGGAGAACATCCGCTTCGACCCCCGCGAGACCAGCAAGAACGACGACGACCGCGCGGCGTTCGCCCGTGAGCTCGCCGCGCTGGTGGGCGACGACGCCGCGTTCGTCTCCGACGGGTTCGGCGTGGTCCACCGCAAGCAGGCGTCGGTCTACGACGTGGCGCAGATCCTGCCCGCCTACGCGGGCGGGCTCGTGCTGTCGGAGGTCGAGGTCCTGCGCCGGCTCACCGAGAAGCCCGAGCGGCCCTACGCCGTGGTGCTCGGCGGCTCCAAGGTCTCCGACAAGCTCGCGGTGATCGAGGCGCTGCTGCCGAAGGTCGACGCGCTGCTCGTCGGCGGCGGCATGTGCTTCACGTTCCTGGCCGCGCAGGGTTACGGCGTGGGGGACTCGCTGCTGGAGTCCGACCAGATCGGCACCTGCCGCAAGCTGCTGGAGTCGGGCAAGATCATGCTCCCCACCGACGTCGTGGTGGCCGACGACTTCTCGGCGGAGGCGACCACGCAGACCGTGGACGCCGACGCGATCCCCGACGGCTGGAAGGGTCTCGACATCGGCCCGGCCTCGGTCGCGGCGTTCGCCGAGGTGCTGGCCGGCGCGAAGACCGTCTTCTGGAACGGCCCGATGGGCGTGTTCGAGCTGGCGCCGTTCGCCGAGGGCACCCGCGGGGTGGCGCAGGCGATCGTCGACGGCACGGCGTTCAGCGTGGTCGGCGGCGGCGACTCGGCCGCGGCCGTGCGCACCCTGGGACTGCCCGAGGACGGCTTCTCCCACATCTCCACCGGCGGCGGCGCGTCGCTGGAGTACCTCGAGGGCAAGACCCTTCCCGGCGTGGCAGTTCTGGAGAACACCTGATGGCGAGAAAGCCGCTCATCGCGGGCAACTGGAAGATGAACCTCACGCACTTCGAGGCCATCGCCCTGATGCAGAAGTTCGCCTACGGGCTGCCGGAGAAGTACTACGCCAAGGTCGAGGTGGCGGTGATCCCGCCGTTCACCCACATCCGCAGCGTCCAGACCATGATCGACGGCGACGGGCTGCTGATGGTCCACGGTGCGCAGGACCTCTCCCCGCACGACTCCGGCGCCTACACCGGCGACATCTCGGGCGTCATGCTCAAGAAGCTCGGCTGCACGTACGTGATCGTCGGGCACTCCGAGCGTCGCGAGATCCACGGCGAGACCGACGCGGTGGTGGGCAGCAAGGTGCAGGCGGCCATCCGCAACGGCCTCGCGCCGATCCTGTGCGTCGGTGAGGGGCTGGAGGTCCGCGAGGCGGGCAAGCACGTGGCCCACTGCACGGCGCAGCTCACGGCGGCTCTCGAGGGCGTCACCGCGGAGCAGGCCGAGGAGCTCGTGGTCGCCTACGAGCCGGTCTGGGCCATCGGCACCGGGCGGGTGGCCAGCGCGGCCGATGCCCAGGAGGTGTGCGGCGCGCTGCGCCAGACCCTCGCGTCGCTCTACGGTGACGCGTTCGCCGCCGGCGTCCGGGTGCTCTACGGCGGCTCGGTGAAGGCCAAGAACGTCGGTGAGATCGTGGCCGAGGCCGACGTCGACGGGGCACTGGTCGGCGGGGCGAGCCTGGACGTCGACGAGTTCCCGCAGTTGTGCGCGATCGCGGCCGGTGGACCCCTGCCGTAGGGCTGCTTGTACCCTGGTCGTCCGGGCGCGACGCAGAGTGGTCTCGCGCGTGACGAGAATGAGGATGGATGCAACTCGCCCTGCAGATCGTGCTGATCGTCACCAGCGTCGTGCTGGTGCTGTTGATCCTCCTGCACCGCGGTCGCGGCGGCGGGTTGTCGACGCTCTTCGGTGGTGGCGTGCAGTCGAGCCTCTCGGGCTCCAGCGTCGTCGAGAAGAACCTCGACCGGCTCACGCTGTTCGTGGGAGCCATCTGGATCATCGCCATCATCGGCACCGGTCTGCTCGTCAAGATCGGGGTCTGAGGAGATGGCCATGTCAGGCGGCAACGCGATCCGCGGCACCAGGGTGGGTGCCGGTCCGATGGGCGAGTCCGAGCGCGGCGAGACCGCCGCCCGGCTGCACATCCCGTACTACTGCACCAACGGGCACGTCACCACGCCGTCGTTCGCGGCCGACGCGGAGATCCCCGACTCGTGGGACTGCCCGCGCTGCGGCCTCCCCGGCGGCCAGGACAACACCAACCCGCCGGCCGCGCCCCGCACGGAGCCGTACAAGACCCACCTCGCGTACGTGAAGGAGCGCCGCAGCGACGCCGACGGCGCGGCCATCCTCGAGGAGGCTCTCGGCCGGCTGCGAGCGTCCCGGGAGCTGTAGGTCCCGGTGGGCATCCGCGCGGCACTGCGGGCCCGGCTGGTGCGGGCGGTGGACGAGTCCGTCGCCCGGCACCGGTCGGAGCAGACCGAGGAGCTCGTCGCCCGGCTCCGCGCGGAGTTCCGCGCGGAGGCAGACCGGGTGGCCGACCGGGTGCTCGAGGAGCTGCGCGCCGTCGAGATCCGCGACCGACGCGACACCTTCGCGGCCGCGGAACGCGAGGCCGTGGCGTCCACCGCCCGGTTCGTGCAGCGGGAGATGACCGGGGCCCGCCACTTCGGCCATCCCCACGCCACCCTCGAACACGCGCTCTCCCTGGCGCCGACGGGCGGCATGGCGCTGGAGTTCGGGGTCTACACGGGCACCACGCTGAAGATCATCGCTGCCCGGCGCGAGGGTGGCGTGTTCGGCTTCGACTCCTTCGACGGCCTGCCGGAGGACTGGCGGGCCGGGTTCGCCTGCGGCACGTTCGACGTCGAGGCGCCGCCGGAGGTGCCGGGCGCGGACCTGGTGGTGGGTCTGTTCGACGAGTCGCTTCCGGGCTTCCTGGCGGCGCACCCGGGCCCGGTGGACCTCCTGCACGTCGACGCCGACCTGTACGGCTCGGCCGTCACGGTGCTGGAGCAGGTCGGGCCGCGGCTGCGGCCGGGCAGCGTCGTGGTGTTCGACGAGTTCTTCAACTACCCCGGCTGGAAGGCCCACGAGGCCCGCGCCTGGGCCGAGTACGTCGCGGCGTACGGCGTGGGCTTCACCTACGAGGCGTACACGCTCGACAACGAGCAGGTGGTCGTCCGGATCACCGGCTGATCTGCTGGCTGATCCGCGCCGCCTGCCGGGTGAGGTGGCGGCGCTCGGCGAGGTTGGGCGCGGACCGCGCCGCGTCGGCGTACAGCCGGGCGGCGACCGGCAGGTCTCCGGCCTTCTCGTGGAGATACGCCGAGGCCGCGGTGTGGCGGGGCAGTCCGGGGTCCACCTCGGCCAGGGCCGCGAGCCCGGCCGACGGGCCGTCGGCCTCGCCGACCGCGACGGCCCGGTTGAGCGCGACCACCGGGCTCCCGGTGAGCCTCAGCAGCTCGTCGTACCAGCCGACGATCTGCGCCCAGTCGGTCTCCTCGGCGCGCGGCGCGTCGGCGTGCAGCGCGGCGATGGCGGCCTGGGCCTGGTACTCGCCGAGCCGGTCGCGGGCCAGCGCCGCCTGCAGGATCGCGACGCCCTCGGCGATGAGCGCGGTGTCCCAGCGGGAGCGGTCCTGCCCGGCCAGGGGAACGAGGCTGCCGTCGTCGCGGGTCCGGGCCGGGCGGCGGGCGTGGTGCAGCAGCATCAACGCCAGCAGCCCGGCGGTCTCCTCGTCCCGGGTCACCGACGCCAGCTGCCGGGCGAGCCGGATCGCCTCGGCCGCCAGGTCGACGTCGCCGGTGTACCCCTCGTTGAAGACCAGGTAGAGCACGCGGAGCACGGTCGCCGGATCGCCCGGCTGGTCGAACCGCACGTCGGCGACCGTCCGCTTGGCCCGGCTGATCCGCTGCGCCATCGTCGCCTCCGGCACGAGGTAGGCGGCGGCGATCTGCCGGGTGGTCAGCCCGCCGACGGCGCGCAGCGTGAGCGCCACCGCGGATGCCGGCGTCAGCGACGGGTGGGCGCACAGGAAGAACAGAGCCAACGTGTCGTCCGCGCTCTCGGTGGGCCCGGGCGGCGGCTCGGTCTCGACCCGCTCCTCCCGGTGCCGGCGCGAGGTCTCGGCGCGGTGGGCGTCGAGGAACTTGCGCCAGGCCACCGTGACCAGCCAACCCTTCGGGTCGGCCGGCTGCTGCTCCGCCCACGTCCGCGTGGCCTGGAGGAGCGCCTCCTGCACGGCGTCCTCGGCCGTCGCGAAGTCCACCCCGCGACGCACGAGGACGCCGGTCACCGCGGGCGTCAGCTCCCGCAGCAGCAGCTCGTCGATCACCGGATCACTCGGTGACGGTCGGCGCCTCGCCCATGAACGGGCGCAGCTCGAGCCACTCGTGGATCGGCTTGCCGCCGGCGCCGGGTGCGGCCGACAGCTCGCCGGCGAGCTCCAGCGCCCGCTCGTAGGTGTCGACGTCGATGATCATCCAGCCGGCGATGAGGTCCTTCGTCTCCGCGAACGGCCCGTCGGTGACCGGCGGCCGGCCCTCGCCGTCGTGGCGGACGAAGGTGCCCTCGGGGGAGAGCGCCTGGCTGCTGACGTACTCGCCGGTGCCCTCGAGCCGGGCGGCGAAGTCGTTCATGTACCGGAAGTGGTCCTCGACCTCGCCCGGCGTCCACTGGTCCATCGGGACGTCGTTGACGGCCTCGGGGGCGCCGCGGTAGTGCTTGAGAAGCAGGTACTTCGCCATGGTGGTTCTCCTCGGTCCGGTGCGGCCCCGGTGGCCGCATCCGCCCCTGGGACGGAGCCGCCCCGTCGTTCTCGACACCGGGGCCGGAGTACTTCTAGGACGTTCTCCCGATCGCCGTCAGCTGCTGGGTGAAGGCCACGGCCAGGCGCGCGGTGGTGGTGCCGGGCGGCACCGCGGAGGACGCGACCGTCACCACCCGCCCGCCCTGCACGAGCGCGGCGTACACGCCGTCGCCGTCGAAGCGGCACACGAACCCGCCGTCGGCCGCCTTCACGTCCGCCCGGGACCCGCTCTCGCACAGCTGGGCGATCGTGTCGAGCTCGCTGGCGGCGTCGTCGGTGGACGAGGTGACGTCGACGGCCAGGAAACCGGCCGGACCGGGGTTGCCGGCGGGGTCGTAGACGCAGCGGGTGTCGGTGGCCATCGACTGGTCCGGGATCCAGGTGACGCCGGTGGTGGCGGCCAGCTCCGCGCCGTCGAGCAGGCACGCGGCCGGGGGTGCGGGCGGCTGGGCCTGCGGGACGGGCTCGGCGGGCTCACTCGTGCACCCCGTGAGCAGGCCGGCGGCCACGAGCAGCACTCCCGCGGTCGCCAGTCCCCCCGTCCGGTGCACGGGCCCAGGGTGCCATGCGGGTCCGGTGCTAGCCGAGCGCGGCCTCGATGGCGGCCGTGACCTCGCGCGACATGGGCTCGGTGCGCGGCCGGAAACGTGCCAGCACCGTGCCGTCCGGGCCGACGAGGAACTTCTCGAAGTTCCACTGCACGTCGCCCGCGGTGCCGTCGGCGTCGGGGGTGGTGGTGAGCTCGGCGTAGAGCGGGTGCCGGCCGGCGCCGTTGACGTCGATCTTCTCGGTCATCGGGAAGCTGACGCCGTAGGTGGTGGAGCAGAACGTCGCGATCTCCGCAGGAGTGTCGGGCTCCTGGCCGCCGAACTGGTTGCACGGCACGCCGAGGACGGTGAATCCGCGGTCGGCGTAGCGCTCCTGCAGCTGCTCGAGCCCGGTGTACTGCGGGGTGAGGCCGCACCGGGAGGCGACGTTGACGATGAGCACCGTCTTGCCGGTGGGCGGGTCGAGCGGGGTGCCGTCGAGAGCCGCGATGGGGGTGTCGAGAAGGGGCATGATCTCGACCCTACGTCGCGCTACTCTCCGGAAATGACGCGGTGGACGCTGCCCCCCTCCTCGATCCCCACGGCCTGGTTCAACGTGGTGCCCCATCTCGCGAGCCCCCCGCAGCCGCCGCTGCACCCGGGCACGCGGGAGCCGGTCGGCCCCGACGACCTCGCGCCGCTGTTCCCGATGGCGTTGATCGGGCAGGAGGTGAGTGCGGAGCCGTGGATCGACATCCCCGGTGAGGTGCTCGACATCCTGAAGCTCTGGCGCCCGACGCCGCTGCAGCGGGCCGTCCGGCTGGAGAAGGCGCTGGGCACGCCGGCGCGCATCTACTTCAAGGACGAGTCCGGCTCGCCCGCGGGCAGCCACAAGACCAACACCGCGGTGCCGCAGGCGTTCTACAACAAGGCCGAGGGCATCACGCGCCTGTCGACGGAGACCGGCGCGGGGCAGTGGGGCACGGCGCTGTCGTTCGCGTGCGCGCAGTTCGACCTCGACCTCAAGGTCTACATGGTCCGCGCCTCCTACGACCAGAAGCCCTACCGGCGCATCGCGATGGAGACGTGGGGCGGTGAGGTCGTCGCCTCCCCGGTCGACGACCCGTCGCACCCCGGTTCGCTCGGCAACGCCATCTCCGACGCCGTGCGCGACTGCGTCGGCCGCGCCGACACCCACTACTCGCTGGGATCCGTTCTCAACCACGTGCTGCTGCACCAGACCGTGATCGGCATCGAGGCCAAGGAGCAGCTCGCGCTGGCGGGGGAGCGGCTGCCCGACGTCGTCATCGCGCCGTGCGGCGGGGGGTCCAACCTCGGCGGCATCGCGTTCCCGTTCGTGCCCGACGCGGACGTGCGGCTGCTGGCGGTGGAGCCGCTGTCGTGCCCGACGTTGACCCAGGGCGAGTTCGGCTACGACTTCGGCGACACCGAGGGCCTCACCCCGCTGCTGCCGATGTACAGCCTGGGCGCGAAGTTCGTACCACCGTCGATCCACGCGGGCGGGCTGCGCTACCACGGCGACTCGCCGCTGATCTCCCAGCTCGTGCGCGACGGGCGGATGGAGGCGGTGGCGTACCCGCAGGGCAAGGTGTTCGAGGCCGCCGTCCAGTTCGCCCGGACCGAGGGCAAGATCCCGGCGCCCGAGTGCGCGCACGCCATCCGCGCCGCGATCGACGAGGCACTGGCCGCGAAGGAGACCGGTGAGGAGAAGGTCATCCTCTTCAACTACTGCGGCCACGGCTTCCTCGACCTCGCTGCGTACGACGAGTACAACAACGGCCGGCTGCCGGACGAGCAGGGCAGCTAGCAGCCACAGGGCGCGGTGAGCGGATCGGCCGGGTGCTCCACGAGCCCGGCCGGTCCGTCCACCGCGAACCCCTCGCGCGACCAGTACTCGAACCCGCCGATCATCTCCCGGACGTCGTAGCCGAGCCGCGCCAGCGCGAGGGCGGCGCGGGTGGCGCCGTTGCATCCGGGGCCCCAGCAGTAGGTGACCACCGGGACGGCCGGGTCGAGCAGCACCTCGGCCCGGTCCGGGATCTCCGCGGTGGGCAGGTGGACGGCCCCGGGGATGTGGCCCTGGTTCCACGCGGCGGTGCTGCGGGAGTCGACCAGCACGAAGCCGCGCCCGGGGAGTGCGGCGTGGACGTCGGAGACGTCGGTCTGGAACGTGAGCCGGGCGGTGAAGAAGGCGACGGGGTCCATGGCGGGAACGCTACGAGCGCACCCTCTCCTCGCGAAGACACATTCCACGGTCCGACGCTGAACAGGTCAGGGAATCCACGGTATTGTCGGATGGTGGCCGTGGAAAACCTGGACAATGTCGACTGGCGCCTGCTGGAGGCCCTGCAGCGCGACGGCCGGGCCAGCTACGCCGACCTGGGCCGGCTCGTCGGGCTCTCGCCCAGTGCCGTGACCGAGCGGGTGCGGCGGCTGGAGGACACCGGTGTGATCACCGGGTACGCCGCCGAGGTCGACCCGGAGAAGCTCGGGCTGACGATCCTCGCGCTGGTGCGCCTGCGCTACCCGCACGGCAACTACAAGCCCTTCCACGCCCTGCTCGCCAGCACGCCTGAGGTGGGGGAGGCGCACCACGTCACGGGCGAGGACTGCTTCGTGCTCACCGTCCGGGCCCGGTCCATGAAGCACCTGGAGGAGGTCACGGGCCGCGTCTCCGGCCTCGGCGCGGTCACCACGAGCGTCGTCTACTCCAGCCCGCTTCCCCGGCGGCCGGTGGTGGGCAGCGCGGTCGGGGCCAGCGGGGCAGCGGCGAGCGCGTCCCGCCGGCGGGCCTGAGGGGCGGAGCCGACGGGCGGGCCTGAACGGCAGCGGTCTGCCGGTGGTGCGTCGGACGGTGGCGCGGTCTGGAGGTGGTGCGTCGGACGGTGGTGCGGTCATGAGGTAGCGCGGTCGGACGGTGGCGCAGTCGGACGGTGGTGCGGTCAGGAGGTAGCGCGGTCGGACGGTGGCGCGGTCGGACGGTGGCGCAGTCGGACGGTGGCGCGGTCGGACCAGCCGGTCGCCTGGTGGGAGCGCTGTGCTGGTGGGAACACGGCCCGGTGTGCGCTCGCAGGGGACTGCGCCACTGGTGCTGGGTGGGCCGGTAGGGCGGGCTCGGCCGGTGCCGGGGCTCTCCGGTGCTGCGTCGAGCCGGAGATCGTCGGCGGCGCAGGGGTGACCATCACGTCGGGACCGGCAACCGCACGGCAGACGGCTACGCGTCCCCGGCCGACGATCATGGCCACACGACCCGTTCACGATCGTCGTCCGGGGGCCGTGAACCGTACCCGACACGGTGCGAGGTCCCCAAGCGTTGATCATGCCGCTGGTGGTGGCCACCGCGGCGAACCCGGCGATCGGGGTGCTGGTGGGCGGCGCTCCTGGTGCGTCACCGGTGAGGCGCACTGCGAGCCGGCGCCGGAGCTGTGGTCGGTCGGTTGCGGCCGCTGACCTGCCTCACCGCTGACCTGCCTCACCGCTGTCCCACGCGCCGCTGGCCTCACCTCGCGCTGCCACCGCCCCCCCGGCCCGGCCCCCCGTTCCGGCAGCCCCCCGTTCCGGCAGCCCCCCGGCCGGGCACCCCCCGGCCCGGCTCCGCCTCCCCGGCCCGGCTCCGCCTCCCCGGCCCGGCTCCGCCCCGCCGCCTGGCTCCGCCCCGCCGCCTGGCTCCGCCCCGCCGCCCGGCACCGTCCCCCGCGCCACTGCCGTCGCCTTGGGTACACCCGACCGAGAGTCGACTGCAACCACAGCGCGGCTTCGTCACGATCGACGCACTCAGGTGCTGCTCTCAGCGGAGCGGCGGCGAGATGGCGAACTCGGGCCGCGAGATGGCGAACCCGCCGGGGCGGATCGGGCGACTCGCCCTCCTGAATCGGGCGACTCGCGGGGAGCGGGTCAGCCGCCGAGGAGCTTCAGGAGGCTGCCGGGGCCTGTTGTCCCCGCGCCCACCGCTTCCACGCGGGCGCGGAGAGCGCGGTCGGCGGTCACCACCAGCACCGGGTCCGCCGCCAGCTCCGCGGTCAGAGCGGCGATCGTCGCGTCTCCGTCGGCCTCGGCCAGGACGATGTGGAAGCCCGGGGCGTCGGGGAGCAGGGCCCGCTTCGCCTTCCCCTCCAGCACCAGGTGCACCGTCAGAGGGGCGCCGGTCAGTCCGGTCAGGTCGGCCGACACCAGCTGCTCCGCCAGCCGCCGGGCCGCGCCCGGACGGTCGTGCCACCAGCCGTCCGGCCGCGAGCCCACGACGTTGGCGCCGTCGACGATCAGGTGGATCACCCGATCGCCGGCACCAGGTCCCGGGGGAGCTTGGACGCCGCGGCCCGGTCGAGCAGCCAGCGGGTGCGGCGGCGGCCCTGCGCCCCACCGACGGGGATGGCGACCTCGCCCGCCCCGCCCAGCGCCATCGCGACCGCGGCCGACTTCTCCTCGCCCGCCGTGATGATCCACACCTCGGCGGCGCGGCGGATGGTGGGCAGCGTCATCGACACGCGGGTGGGCGGCGGCTTGGGGCAGCCGTGCACCGCGACGACCGTGCGCTCGGTCTCGTAGACCGCGGGGGAGTGCGGGAACACCGACGCGGTGTGGCCCTCCCCGCCCATCCCGAGCATCAGCACGTCGAACGAGGGCGTGGGCCCGTGGTCCTCGGGCCGCGCCTTGGACGCCAGCAGCTCCGCGTACTCCTGCGCCGCCGCCTCCGCCCCGGACGGGCCGGTGCCCGTGTCGGCACCCATCGGGAACACCTTCGCGGGGTCCACCCGGATGTGGTCGAGCAGCGCGGCGCGGGCCTGCGTGTCGTTGCGCTCGGGGTCGCCGGGCGGCAGGAACCGCTCGTCGCCCCAGTAGAACTCGACGTTGCTCCAGTCCACGGCGTCGCGGGCGACGGTGGCCCGCACCTGCTGCAGCATCGCGACGCCGACCCCACCGCCGGTCAGCACGATCTTGGGGACGTTGCCGGCGGCCTGCAGGTCGACGAGCCGCGTGATCAGGCGGGCCGCCGCCGCCGTGGCGAGCACGTTGGCGTCGGCGTGGACGGCCACATCGGCGGCGGCCGCCATCACGTGCCCGCCAACGTGGGGATCTTCACCGCGGTGCGGCCCTTCGAGATCGTGGCGACGCCGGCCAGGGCCTCGCCGTAGGTCTCGTCGGGGTCGAGGCGGCGCAGCTCCTCGGCGAGGCAGTCGCGCACCTCGCGCCGGGCCAGGGCCACGAGCCGGTCGGGCTGCCCGGGCTGGCGCAGGCTGCCGACCTTGCCGTCGGGCCGGACCAGTTCCACCGGCCCGCCGGAGCGTTCCAGTCGCACCGACACCAGGCCGGGGCCGGTGGCCGCGGGCGAGCGCTTGACCTTCGTGCCCAGCCGCGCGGCGAGCCAGCCCGCCATCAGATCGGTGGACGGCGAGACCGCCTCGCCCGCGACGGTGGCCGCGGTGACCGGCTCGTGCGGCGGGTGGTCCAGCGCGGCGGCGAGCAGGGCCCGCCACGGCGTCAGCCGCGTCCAGGTCAGGTCGGTGTCGCCGGCGACGTGGTTGGCCCGGCGCTGCTCGAACGCCTTGAGCGGGTTCTTCGACGCGAGCGCGTCGGTGATGCGGCGCTGTGCGAGCTTGCCCACCGGGTCCTGCGACGGGTTGGCGGGCGCCTCGCCCGGCCACCACGCCACGACTGGCGCGTCGGGCAGCAGCAGCGGCATGACCATGCCGGCTCCGGCGTCCTCGACGGCGAGCGGGCCGTAGCCGCGCAGCACGACGACCTCACTGGCCCCGGCGTCGCCGCCCACGCGGATCTGCGCGTCGAGGCGCGGGGCGGCCTTGCGGACGCCCCGGGCCAGCACGATCACGCGGCACGGGTGCTCGCGGCTGGCCGCGTTGGCCGCCTCGATCGAGCTCTCGATGTTGTTGCCGTCGTCGGTGATCATGACCAGGGTCAGTACTCGACCCAGCGCCATGACGCCGCCGCTGTCGCGCAGCTCCACGATCTTCTTGTTGACCGCGGAGACGGAGGTGGAAGGAAGATCGGTAATCATGCTCGCCTCGCAAGCTCGGACTCGGGGATCATGGACGCCTCCAGGTGCGGCCCGTGCGCGCGAGCATGGTGTTGGCCGACTCCGGGCCCCAGGACCCGGCGGGGTAGGGATCGGGTCCGGCCTTCTCGGCGGCCCAGTGCTCGATGACCGGGTCGAGGATCTCCCAGGAGCGCTCGACCTCCTCGTTCACCGGGAACAGCGACGGCTCGCCGAGCAGGACGTCGAGGATCAGGCGCTCGTAGGCCTCCGGGGAGGCCTCGGTGAACGCGCTGCCGTAGCCGAAGTCCATCGTGACGTCACGGACCTCCATGAGGCTGCCCGGCACCTTCGACCCGAACCGCATCGTGACACCCTCGTCGGGTTGCACGCGGATGACGAACGCGTTCTGGCCGAGCTCCTCGGTCATCGTCGCGTCGAACGGCAGGTGCGGCGCGCGCTTGAAGATCACCGCGATCTCGGTGACGCGGCGGCCCAGGCGCTTGCCGGTGCGCAGGTAGAACGGCACACCGGCCCAGCGCCGGGTGTCGATCTCGCAGGTGATGGCCGCGTAGGTCTCGGTGTGGGACTCGGGGTTGAACCCCTCCTCCTCCTTGAGCCCCGGCACGAGCTCGCCGCCCTGCCAGCCGCCGGCGTACTGGCCGCGGGCGGTGGTCTCGTCGAGCGGGCCGACGAGCCTGGTGGCGTTGAGGACCTTGATCTTCTCGCTGCGCAGCTCGTTGGAGCTGAACGAGGTGGGCTCCTCCATCGCGATGAACGCGAGCAGCTGCAGAAGGTGGTTCTGGATCACGTCACGGGCGGCGCCGATGCCGTCGTAGTAACCCGCGCGGCCGCCGAGGCCGATGTCCTCGGCCATCGTGATCTGGACGTGGTCGACGTAGTGGGAGTTCCAGATCGGCTCGAACAGCTGGTTGGCGAAGCGCAGCGCCAGGATGTTCTGGACCGTCTCCTTGCCGAGGTAGTGGTCGATGCGGAACACCGAGTCCTCGGGGAACACCTCGTTGACGATGCCGTTGAGCTCGATCGCCGACTTGAGGTCGTGGCCGAACGGCTTCTCGATGACGACGCGGCGCCACTGGTCGAGCCCTTCCTGCGCCGACAGGCCCGAGCGTGCGAGCTGCTTGCACACCACGGGGAACGCGTTGGGCGGGATCGAGAGGTAGAACGCGTGGTTGCCGTTGGTGCCGCGGATCTCGTCGAGCTGCTCGACGGTCTGCTCGAGCCGGTCGAACGCGTCGTCGTCGTCGAAGCTGCCCTGCACGAAGCGGAAGCCCTCCGACAGCCGGTCCCACACCGTCTGGTTGAACGGGGTGCGGGCGTGGGCCTTCACCGCGTCGAGCACGACCTGGCCGAAGTCCTGGGTCTCCCAGTCGCGGCGGGCGAAACCGGTGAGGGCGAAGCCCGGCGGCAGCAGACCGCGGTTCGCGAGGTCGTAGATGGCCGGCATCAGCTTCTTGCGCGAGAGGTCGCCGGTGACTCCGAAGATGACCAGCCCGCACGGACCCGCGATGCGCGGCAACCGCTTGTCTCGTGGGTCCCGAAGGGGGTTCTTCCACCCGTCGGTGCTCATTCGGTCTCCCAGTCGCTCGTGACGGTCGGTAGTGGATCAGCGGGGCGGGCACATCATGGCAGTGCGGTGGTCACAGCTGTTGCACGGCGCGCACCAGCGTCACGAGCCCGACTACGCGGTCGGTGAGGTGCAGCCGCAGGACGCGGCGGCCCCGGTCGGCGAGGGCGGCGGCGTCGGCGCGGGCCTGGCCGATCTGCAGGGCGCCCAGGGCGTCGTCCTCGTCGGGTTCGCCGGACCCGGTCACCTGGCAGACCACGCCGCCGGCGGGGCCGCCCTTGTCGCGCTGGCCGGACCCGGGCAGGCACCGCGGGGCCCAGCCGAACGTGGTGACGAGCCCCGTTCGGCGGTTCAGCTCCGGGCGCAGGACGGCGGCGGAGGCGTCGTCGTGACGGTCGAGGTAGGCGTGGACGGCGAGGTGGTCGGTGCCCGTACCGTCCAGCAGGGCCCGCAGCGCACCCTCGACGGTGACGGTGTCGGGGGGCAGCCAGTCGCCGGCGTGCACGTCCACCATCCCGTCGGCGAACGTCGGAGCGGCGGCCGCGTCCATCACCGGGGTGCGGGCGTCGGGCCGGTCGGTGGGGTCGACGGCCAGCAGGTGCGCGGCCACTGCGGTGGCGTACAGCCACACCAGCAGCTGGATGGCGGCCGGGCCGTCGGTGGTGACGTCGGCCTCGCCCGCCCCGTCGACGGCCACGGTGAGCACACCCGGCGCCGTCCAGCCCGGCGCGTCCGGGGCCTCGACCAGCACCGGCAGCGGGCCGCGGCCGTCCTTGCCCAGGCCGCCGGCCAGGAGCTGCGCCACCCACTCGGCCAGCGGCCCGGCCCCGGCGACCGCGACCAGCGGGGCCTGCGCGAGCAGCGCCCCGACGGCCAGCGCCGGGTTGTCGGCGTGGTCCTCGGCGAGCGCGGGGCCGGTGTCCAGGGCGTCGGCCAGCAGGACCCCGACGTCGGCGCCCGCGAGCCCGGCCGGGACCATGGCGAACGCCGTGAGCACCGCCCACGGCCCGTCGACGTCCGGCGGGCCCAGCACCGTGGTGGCCCCGCCCGCCCGGGCCAGCAGCGGGCCGTCGGGGGCGGTGACGAGCACGGTGTGCTCGTCCGGGTCGAGCCCGTCGAGCCGGAACGCGGTGGCGACGGTGTCCCACAGGAGCTCCACCGCGGTGGTGTCCTCGCCCGGGGGCGCGCTGACCACCAGCACCGTGGCGTCGAGGTCGCCGGCGACCGCGTCGGCGACCTGCACGGGATCGGTGCCGTCCAGCACGATGAGCCGGGTGGGCAGGATGCCGGCGTCGGCGATCACCTCGGCCGCGACGCCGACCCCGCCGGCCGCGGCCAGGACCACGCGGGTGAGCCCGGCGACGCGCAGCCGCTCGTGCAGGCCCTCGATCTCGCCGACCAGCGGCCGGGCCCCGCGCGCGGCGGAGACCCAGCCCGGTCTGGCCGCGCGCGGCCAGACGGTGGTGTCGCCCGCCGCGATCCGGGACGCGACGGCGTCGCCGACCAGCCGCTCGACCACGTCGGCCGGCGGCGGGACGGCGAGCGCCACCGCGTCAGGGTTCACGCGTGCTCCTCCACCGGTGGCGCCGAGCGAACGCTCGCCGTGATGCTGATCGGCGGGGTCATGGGCCGCTACTTCTTCGCTCCACCGAGCTGACCCTGCACGGTCTCCAGCAGCTCGGCCCAGGACTTCTCGAACTTCTCGACGCCCTCGTTCTCCAGCGTGAGGAACACGTCGGTGAGGTCGATGCCGACGCCTGCGACGGCGTCGAACACCTTCTGGGCCTCGGCCGCGGTGCCGGTGACGGCGTCGCCACCGGGCACCAGCTCGCCGTGGTCGGCGAACGCCATCATCGTCTTCTCCGGCATCGTGTTGACGGTGTCGGCGACGACGAGCTCGGTGACGTAGAGGGTGTCGGAGTAGTCCGGGTTCTTCACGCCGGTGGACGCCCACAGCGGCCGCTGGGCCTTGGCGCCCTTGGCCTCCAGGGCCTCCCAGCGGGGGCCCGAGAAGATCTCCTGGAACGCCGCGTAGGCGAGCCGGGAGTTCGCGACCCCGGCCTTGCCGCGCAGCGCGAGCGCCTCGTCGGTGCCGATGGCCTCGAGCCGCTTGTCGATCTCGGTGTCGACGCGGGAGACGAAGAAGCTCGCCACCGACGCGATGCCGGCGAGGTTGTGCCCGTTGGCCGCGGCCTGCTCCAGCCCGTCGAGGAAGGCGGCCATGACCAGGCGGTAGCGTTCGACGGAGAAGATCAGCGTGACGTTGACGGACACGCCCTCGGCGAGCGCGCTGGTGATGGCGGGCAGGCCGTCCTCGGTGGCGGGGATCTTGACCAGCAGGTTGGGCCGGTCCACGGCCTTCCACAGGTCCAGCGCCTGCGCGGCGGTGGCGGCGGTGTCGTGGGCCAGCCGCGGGTCGACCTCGAGCGACACCCGCCCGTCGAGGCCGCCGGTGGCCTCGTAGGTGCCGGCGAACAGGTCGCAGGCGTGCACGACGTCGGCGACGGTGATCTCGTTGACCGCCTCGTCGACGGACGCGCCGCGGCCGGCGAGCTCGCGCACCTGCTGGTCGTAGAACTCGCCGTTCGACAGCGCGCCGGCGAAGATCGTGGGGTTGGTGGTGACGCCGACGACGTGCTTGTCGGTGATGAGGCCCTGCAGGTTGCCCGTGGCGAGGCGCTCCCGTGACAGGTCGTCGAGCCAGATGGAGACTCCGGCGGCCGCGAGGTCGCCCAGTCGGTCGGTGCTCATTGTTCCTCCTAGGAGATCTTGGCGAGACTGCGGCGGGCCGCGGCGACGACGTTCTCGGCCGTGAAGCCGAACTCGCGGAACAGCGTGGCGGCGTCGGCGCTGGCGCCGAAGTGCTCGATCGAGATGTTCTCGCCCGCGTCACCGGTGAACCGGTGCCACGGCATGGCGATTCCCGCCTCGACGGACACGCGCGCCTTCACGTCCGCCGGGAGCACGGACTCCCTGTACGCGGCGTCCTGCTCGTCGAACCACTCGACGCAGGGCATCGAGACGACGCGGGTGGGCACGCCGTCGGCCTCGAGGGTTTCCCGTGCCTCCACGGCGAGCTGCAGCTCGGAGCCGGTGGCGATGAGGATCACCTCGGGCGTGCCCGACGTGGCGTCGGCGAGGACGTAGCCGCCCTTGGCCACCCCCTCGGCGGACGTGCCCTCCAGCACGGGCAGGTTCTGCCGCGACAGCGCCATGCCCACGGGCCCCTCGGGGCGCTCCAGCGCGGCCTTCCAGCCGGCCGCGGTCTCGTTGGCGTCACCGGGGCGCAGCATCGACAGGCCCGGGATGGCCCGCAGCGCCGCCATGTGCTCGATCGGCTGGTGGGTGGGGCCGTCCTCGCCGAGACCGATGGAGTCGTGCGTCCAGACGTAGATGACGGCCGACTTCATGAGCGAGCCCAGCCGGACGGCGCCGCGCATGTAGTCGCTGAACACGAGGAACGTGCCGCCGTAGGGGCGGGTGGGGCCGTGCAGCGCGATGCCGTTGAGGATCGAGCCCATCGCGTGCTCGCGGATGCCGAAGTGCAGCGTGCGGCCGTAGGGCTGGGCGTTCCACATCTTCGTCTTCGTGGAGGCGGGGCCGAACGAGTCGGCGCCCTCCATCGTGGTGTTGTTGCTCTCCGCGAGGTCGGCCGAGCCGCCCCACAGCTCGGGCAGCACGTCGGCCAGCGACTGCAGCACCTCGCCGGAGGCCTTCCGCGTCGCGATGCCCTTGGGGTCGACGTCCCAGCTGGGCAGCGCCTTCTCCCAGCCGTCGGGCAGGGTGCGGCCGAGCATCCGGTCGAGCAGCGCCTTGCGCTCGGGCTCGCGCTCGGCCCAGGCGTCGAAGGAGGTGGTCCACTCCTTGCGGGCCGCGGTGCCGCGCTCGCCGACCTTGCGGGCGTGGGCGAGCACCTCGTCGGCCACCTCGAAGGTCTTGTCCGGGTCGAAGCCCAGCGCGACCTTGACCGCGGCGACCTCCTCGTCACCCAGTGCCGAGCCGTGCGCCTTGCCCGTGTTCATCTTCTTGGGCGCCGGGTAGCCGATGATCGTGCGCAGCAGGATGAGCGACGGGCGCGTCGTCTCCTCCTTGGCGGCCTTGAGCGCCGCCTCGATGGCGACGACGTTCTCGCCGCCCTCGACCACCTGCACGTGCCAGCCGTAGGCGGCGTAGCGCGCGGCGGTGTCCTCGGACAGCGCGATGGTGGTGTCGTCCTCGATGGAGATCTTGTTGTCGTCGTAGACCAGCGTCAGGTTGCCCAGCTGCTGGGTGCCGGCGATGGACGACGCCTCGGAGGTGACGCCCTCCTCGATGTCGCCGTCGGAGGCGATGACGTAGATCTGGTGGTCGAACGGGCTCTCGCCGACCGCGGGCTCGGGGTCGAACAGCCCGCGCTCGCGGCGCGCGGCCATCGCCATGCCCACGGCGGACGCGAGGCCCTGGCCCAGCGGGCCCGTGGTGATCTCGATACCGGGGGTATGGCGGTGCTCCGGGTGGCCCGGGGTCTTGGAGCCCCAGGTGCGCAGCGCCTTGAGGTCGTCGAGCTCCAGGCCGTAGCCGGAGAGGTACAGCTGGATGTAGAGCGTGAGGCTGGAGTGGCCGCACGACAGCACGAAGCGGTCGCGGCCGATCCAGTCCTCGTCGCTCGGGTCGTGGCGCATCACGCGCTGGAACAGGGTGTAGGCCAGCGGGGCGAGGCTCATGGCCGTGCCCGGGTGACCGTTGCCGACCTTCTGGACGGCGTCGGCCGCGAGCACGCGCACCGTGTTCACGGCGCGCGTGTCGAGCTCGGTCCAGTCGTCGGGCAGCACAGCCCGGGTCAGCGTCTCGATGTCGGTGTCAGCCACAGCACTCCCTGGGGACTTCTGGTGGGGTTCGGGCAGGCGGTACGCGTGGCAGGGATGCCGGCGCCCGGCTCTGCGGGTCAGCCTAGCCACGTCGGCGTGGTAGGTGTGATCTCCCGGCGATGTCGCGGGGAGTTGTCACCCGCGGTCTACCCGGCATGCCCCGCACCCATACCTGCGGCTACCATCGACAAGCCGTAGAAGTACTCCCACCACATGTGGATTCGAGGTTTGCCCGGTGACTGTGCCTGTGTCGCACTCGGGACCCACGCAGGTGCCCCCGGCACCGTCGGTTCTGCAGCGGACCCGGGACACCGTGCAGGCCTACCTCGGCCTCACCAAGACCCGCATCATCGAGCAGCTGCTGGTCGTCACGGTCCCGGCGATGTTCCTGGCCGAGCGCGGCATCCCGTCGGTGTGGCTGATCATCGCCACCCTGGTGGGCGGCGCCGCGGCGGCGGCCAGCGCGCACGCGCTCAACTGCGTGGTCGACGCCGACATCGACAAGGTCATGAAGCGCACCGCCCGGCGGCCGCTGGCCAAGGGCGAGGTCCCCCCGCGCAACGCGCTGATCTTCGGCCTGGTGCTCGGGGCGCTCTCCGCGGTGTGGCTCGGGTTCACCACCAACTGGCTCGCCGCCGGCCTGTCCGTCGCGGCCATCGCGTTCTACGTGCTCGTCTACACGCTGCTGCTCAAGCGCCGCACCTCGCAGAACATCGTGTGGGGCGGGGCCGCGGGCTGCATGCCCGTCGTCATCGGGTGGGCCGCGGTCACCGGCACCGTGCAGTGGCCGGCGCTGGTGATGTTCGGTGTGATCTTCTTCTGGACACCGCCGCACTTCTGGGCCCTGGCCATGCGCTACCGCGACGACTACGCCGCCGCCGGCGTCCCGATGCTGCCCGTGGTGGCCACGCCGGTGCAGGTGTCGCGCCGGATCGTCGCCTACTCCTGGGTGATGGCGGCCTGGACGTTCCTGCTGCTGCCCGCCACGAGCTGGATCTACGCCGCGGTGGCCGTGCTGGGCGGCGCCTACTTCGTGTTCAAGGCCCACCGCCTCCACCACGAGGTGGCCGGGGGCCAGGAGCCGAAGCCGATGAAGCTGTTCCACCTCTCGAACATGTACCTCTGCGGCCTGTTCCTGGCCATCGCGGTGGACGCGGCGGTGGGCCTGCCGGTCCTGGGCTGGCCCTTCTAGCGGTTCGTTCGACGTCGCAGCCCGTCGTGCTCCTCGCAGCACGCCGGCGAGCTGCGAGGACACCACACGGGCTGCGAGGTCGGGGTTGTCCACAGATCGGGCGAACCGGCCCCGCGTCGGGCTGCGGCCCGCCACGCTTCTCCCATGGAGATCACCCGACGCAGTGAGCTGCTCGCCTCGGGGTACGCGCCGTCCGAGGTGCGGCAGTTCCTGCGTGACGGGCGGCTGGCCCCGGTGCGCCGCGGCAGCTACACCCTCGGCGCGCCGCCGTCGCAGCCCGAGCTGCGGCACCTCGTGGCCGTCCGGGCTGCCGTGCCCGACCTCGCGCCGGACGCGGTGATCAGCCACGTTTCCGCGGCGCTGCTGCACGGCATGGACGCGTGGGGAATCCCGCTCGGGAGGGTCGGCGCCACGCGTTCCCGCCGGTCGGGGGCCCGCCGTGGGGCCGGGGTGCACCTGCGCGCGGCGCCTCTGGAACCCGACGAGATCACCTCGGTGGACGGCATCACGGTCACGACGCGGGCGCGCACGGTCGCCGACATCGCGCGGTCGGTGCCGTTCGAGCAGGCCGTGGTGGTGGCGGATTCGGCGCTGCACAGGAAGCTGGTCACCGTGGGCGAGCTGGACGGGGCACTGGCCCGTTGCGTGCGGCGGCCGGGCAGCCCCGCGGCGCGCCGGGCCATCGGGTTCGCCGACGGGTTGAGCGAGAGCGTGGGCGAGTCCCGCAGTCGCGTCGCCATGACGATGGCCGGGATCCCGGCGCCGGTGCTGCAGTGGGAGGTCGTGACGCGGTCGGGCCTGTCGCTGGGCCGTGTCGACTTCGCCTGGCCGCGGTTCCGCGTGGTCGCCGAGTTCGACGGGAAGATCAAGTACGGCCGTCTGCTGCGCCCGGGCCAGGCTCCGGGTGATGCGGTGTTCGAGGAGAAGATCCGCGAGGACGCCATCCGCGACGAGGACCTGCGCATGACGCGGTGGACGTGGCGCGACGTGTCCCCCTTCGACGAGGTGGCCACCCGCCTGCGGTACCTCCTGCGCTGATCTCGCAGCGCGTGTTGCCACCTCGCAGCCCGCCGGCGTGCTGCGAGGAGATCTATGGGCTGCGAGGTGTCCTACCGGCTGCGCGGTGGGCGCGTCGGGGCCGCGGGCCGTCGGCGAGGGTGGCGGCAGCCGCCGTCCGACGTCGCAGCCCGTCGTGCATCTCGCAGCCCGTGTTGCCACGTCGCAGCCCGCCGGCGTGCTGCGACGAGATCCGCGGGCTGCGAGGTCGGCTACCGGAGGGCGTCGGGCACCGACCAGTCCTGACCCAGGACGTGGTGGTCCAGGAAGGCCAGCACCGTCTCGTACCAGGTCACGGCGTTGTTCGGCGTCAGGATCCAGTGGTTCTCGTCGGGGTAGTAGAGAAAGCGGTGCGGCATCTCCTCCGGCTCGCCCTCGTGGCGGCTGACCAGGTCCCACCACAGCCGCAGGGCCTCGCCGACGGGCACGCGGTAGTCGTGGTCGCCGTGGATGACCAGCATCGGACTCGTGATCGCGTCGGCGTGCCGGTGCGGGCTGTTGTCGCGGGCCATCGCCGGGGTCATCTCGCGGAGCCAGTAGCCGGCGTCGTCGGTGGTGGGGCCGAACTGGTCGAGGGCCCACAGGCTCGCGTGGGTGACGATCGCCCGGAAGCGGTCGGTGTGGCCGGCCACCCAGTTGGCCATGTAGCCGCCGAACGAGCCGCCCATCGCGGCCGTGCGGTCGGCGTCGATGTCGTCCCGGTCGATGGCGGCGTCGGCGAGCGCCATCAGGTCGGTGTAGGGCGCCGCGCCCCACGCGCCCCATCCGCGGGCGACGAAGTCCAGGCCGTATCCGGTGGACAACGCCGGGTCGGGCAGCAGCACCGCGTAGCCACGGGCCGCGAGCAGCCACGGGTTCCACCGCCACTGCCAGGCGTTCCAGCTGCCCAGCGGGCCGCCGTGGATGAACAGCACCAGCGGCGCCGGTGCGGTGGTGCCGGCGGGGAGCACCAGCCACGATCGCAGCGGCGAGCCGTCCTCCGCGGTGGCGTGCACCTCGGTCAGCGTGCCCGGCAGGTCCTCGGGAGTACCTGGCGCGGGCAGCAGCACCGGCTGCTGGTCCGGTGTGGCCGGATCGAGGCGGACCGGGGCCGGTGGGGCGTCGATCGCGCTGCGCAGCGCGTAGAGCGTGCCGTCCGGGGCCACCTGCACGTCGGTGTAGGCGCCGTCGTCGCCGGTCAGCCGGGTCACCCGCCCGTCCTCGACGCGGAAGACGGGGGAGCGGCCCTGGTCGTCGGCGGTGACGACCAGCGCGGTGCCGTCGGAGGTCCACTTCACCGAGGTGGCCCAGCGGTCCCAGCCGGGTGCGGCGTCCACGGGCTCGCCGCCGGCCAGCGGGAGCACGACGAGGCGGGAGTCCACGGGCGTGGTCGGCGTGGACAGGGACTCGCGGAAGCACGCCACCCGCGTGCCGTCGGGCGAGACGACGGGCCCGGAGAACTCGAACGCCGGATCGGCCGCGAGGGTGCGCTGCTCGCCCGTGGCCACGTCGATCGCCACGAGCGACACGTGCGTGACGCCGCCGGGCCCGGGAGTGCGCCGCGCCGCGACGACCGTGGCGCCGTCGGGGGTGACGTCGTAGGAGGTGTTGCGGAACGCGGAGCCGGGCGTCGGCGTGAGGTCGGTCCAGGTCACGGGGCCCTCCGGCGAGACCGTGCCCGCCACCAGGCGCGGCTCGTCCGGGCCGAGATCGGCGTCCCAGAACCGCACGGGGTAGCCCGCATGCAGGATCGCGGTGACCTTCTTCTCGCGACGGTCCTTGCGGCGCTCCTCGTCGTCCTCGCCGGTGACGGCCGCGGGCAGCGTCATCGCCGTGGCGACCACCGTGCCGGCGCCCCTGGCCACCACGGGGTCGCCGAGGCCGCCGGGACGGGTGCCCACCACGTAGGGCTCCCCGGTCGCGGGCAGCAGCCACAGGGCGGCCGGGGCGTCGGCGGGCTGCTCCTTGACCGACGGGTCGGGTCGGGCGGAGGTGAACAGCAGCCCACCCGCAGGGGTGAAGACCGGGGACGACTCACCGGTGGTGCCCCGCGTCAGGCGTCGGGGCGAGGCGGCACCGGCCGGGTCGATCTCCCACAGCGCGGGCCGGAACCGCGTGCCGTCGGGGTCCAGCGTCGAGACGACGGCGACGAGCCGGGTGCCGTCGGAAGAGAGTGCGAGCCCAGCGACCCGGGGGATCCGCTGGTAGGCCTGGAGGTCACCGATCATGGGACGAGCAGCACCTTCCCGGTGGTGCGGCGGCCCTGCAGGTCCTCGTGGGCGGTGCGGGCCTCGGCCAGCGGGTAGCGGTGCCCGATCCGGACGTCGAGCGTGCCGTCGGCGACGGCGGCGTACACCGCGGCGGCCCGGGTGGTGAGCTCCTCGCGGGTGACGACGAAGTCGAACAGCTTGGGCCGGACGAAGAAGATCGACCCCGCGGCGTTGAGGCGCTGGGGGTCCACCGGCGGCACCGGGCCGCTGGCGGCGCCGAAGAGCACGAGCGCGCCGCGGCGCCGAAGGCTCGCGAGGCTCGCGTCGAAGGTGGTGCGACCGACGCTGTCGAACACCACCGCCACGCCCTCGTCGTCGGTGAGCGCGCGGACCGCGGCGGCCACACGCGCCGACGCACTCTCCTTCGCGGAGGCGGAATCAGCGCTGCCGACCTCGCTGTAGTTGATCACCTCGGCGGCCCCGGCCCCGCGGGCCAGGGCCGCCTTCTCCGCCGTGGAGACGGTGGCGATCACGCGCACGCCCCGGGCGGTGAGCATCTGGGTGAGCAGCAGCCCGACCCCGCCCGCGGCGGCGTGCAGGAGCACGGTCTCGCCCTCGGCCACCGGGAACGTGTCGTGGACGAGGAAGTGGGCGGTCATGCCCTGCAGCAGGGCACCCACCGCGGCCTCGTCGGACACGCCGTCCGGCACCGGCACGGCCTTCGCGGCCGGGACGGCGACGCGCTCGGCGTAGGTGCCGAGGGTCTCCGACCAGGCGACGCGGTCGCCGACGGCGAACTCCGTGACGTCCGGGCCCACCGCGAGGACGCGCCCGGCGCCCTCCAGCCCGGGCACGTAGGGCAGCGACATCGGGTAGATGCCCTCGCGCTGGTAGGTGTCGATGTAGTTGACCCCGGCCGCCGCCACCTCGACGAGCAGCTCGCCCGGCCCCGCTTCGGGCTCCGGGATGTCGACGGGGGTCAGGACGTCGGGCCCACCGGCCTCGGTGATCTGAATGGCGCGCACGCCCAGATCATGCCCGTCCGGTGCCCACCAGGTCGGCTGTGGGCGCGACGGCGTCGGTGGGATGCGTGCGCTCGGTGGTGCCCGACCACAGGAACGCCGCCCCGATCGTGACGAGCCCCGCGCCCAGCACGTGGAACGACACGAGCACCTCCGGCACCCCCAGCGCGTACTGGATGCCGCCGAGCGCGCCCTGCGCGATCACCAGCACCACCAGCGCGGTGTAGCGCCGCCACATCCGCCGCGACGCCCCGGTGGCCGCCAGCGCGAACCCGATGCCGACGACGAGCCCGAGGTAGGCGAACAGGATGTCGGAGTGCAGCTGCGCGGTGGCCTGCACCCCGAGCCCGAGACGGGGGGTCTTGGCGTCGCCCGCGTGCGGCCCGGAGGCCGTCACGAACGTGCCCGCGGCCAGCAGCGCGACGAGCACCACGCTGCTGGTGGCGATCAGCCCGCGCACCGCGCCCGGGACGACCCGTGTGGCCGGCCCGTCGCCGTCGCCCGCCGCGTCGACGAGCTGCACGGCCATCCACACGAAGAACATCGACACCATGAAGTGGATCGCGACGCTCCACCACACGAGCCCGGCCAGCACGACGAACCCGCCGATGACGGCCTGCGCGACGACGCCGAGGGGCTGCGCGAGCGCGAGCCAGGTGAGCCGGCGGCGCCGGGGCCGGGTGTTGACCGCGGCGAGGAACGCCAGCCCGGTCGCCACGACCAGCACGAACGTCAGCAGGCGGTTGCTGAACTCGATCCACTGGGTGAGCGCGGCGACCTCGGGGTGCGGCGTGGGCACGAGGCTGTCGGGGAAGCACTGCGGCCACGTCGGACAGCCGAGCCCGGATCCCGTCACGCGCACCACGGATCCCGTGACCGCGATGCCGGCCTGGCCGATCACGGTGAGGATCGCGAGCCGCCGCATGACGGTGGGCGACGTGGGGGGTATGCGGTCGAGGAACGCGGGTCGGGCCACGGTCCGATCGTAGGCTGGGCGGCGCGTGGCGGCCTGCCTACCCCGCAGGGCACGCCCCCGCCGGGGCGAGGCCCGGGCGGCCCGCGAAGAAGGGCAGCGACTGCGCGAACGCGGCCGACCGGACGTCGAACGTGTGCCCCCGGTCGGGCATCGTCACGAGGCAGGTGGTGCTCCCTGCGGCCCGCGCCAGCGGCGCGAGCTGCCCGATCGCCGCCGGCGGCTCGGCGTCGGCGGACCCGACCTGGAACCAGCCGCCCAGGTCCGGGAACCGTTGTGCGGCCAGGATGTCCGACGGCTCGTTCGCGGCGAAGGCCGGCTGGGAGCCGCCGAACAGCTGCGTGACGGTCTCGGCGACGTCGGCGTGCGGCTCGCCCACGCGCGCGCCCCGGCGAGCCCCCCGACGTCGCCGAACGCGGTGAACCACCGCCGTGTCGACGAACAGCTGCACGGTGCCGGTGCGGTCGCGCAGCACGGCGAACGTCAGCCCGCCCCGGCGGCGGATCAGGTCGGGGCGCCCGGCGATCCGCACCCGCTCGTTCGTGCGGATGTGCCATCGATCCACTTCAGAGATCACGGAGGCGGCGTCCTGTCCGGCGAACGGGCCAAACCGGGCTCAGCGCGCGAGCCCGGCCCGGATCGCGGCGGCCAGGGCCTCGCGGCCCCGCTGGTTCGGGTGGACGTGGTCGGGGCCGAGCAGGCCCGGGTCGGCCGCGACGAGCGCGGCCCAGTCCACGAGCACCACCTGCCCGGGATGCTCGGCCGCGGTCTGCGCGAGGAGCTCGTTGTCGGGCTCCTGCCAGCGCCGCGGCACCGCGACGTTCACGAACACCAGCGTCCGGCCCCGGGTGGCGTCGACGATCTGCGCCACGTCCTCGTCGCGGACGATGCCGTTGCTGCCCAGGTGCACCACCACCGGACCGGGGTGGGACGCGGTCCAGGCGTCGACGATGGCCGGGCCGCGGTCGAACTGGCGGCCCACCTTGCCGTCGACGGTGGTGCCGGGCCCCAGCGCCGCCTCCAGCGCGTCGGCGCTGCCGAGGACCACCGAGTCGCCGACGACGAGTGCGCCGCCGGTGGCGGCCGGGGCCGCCGCTGCGGGCGCCGCCGGTGCCGTTGCCGCCGGGGACGTGACCGCCGGGGTGGTGGCCGGGGCGGGCGGGGGCGCAGGCGCCGAGGGAGCGATGGTCGGGGCCGCCGCCGGCGTCCCGGGCAGGGCCACCTGCGGCCCGCAGCTCAGCGTGAGCGTGGCCACCAGCAGCCCGGCGGCGGCGAGCCCGGCGGCCGGCGACCAGCGGGTGCCGTGGCGCAGGGCCTCCGCCCACCGGCCCAGCGCACCCCGGCGCATCGGCAGCTCCACGAGCCGGTAGGACACCTCCGCCACCAGCAGCGTGGCGGCGATCCGGCCGAGGTCGACCAGCCACGCGGGGCCGGGCACGTCCACCCCCGGACGGGTCAGCACGACGATCGGCCAGTGGTAGAGGTAGATCCCGTAGGAGCGCTGCCCGAGCCACACCAGCGGCGCCCGGCCGAGCACGGTGGTGAGCCGGGTGCGGGGACGGGTCGCGGCCGCGATCACCACGGCGGTGAGCAGGGCCGTGCCGGCGAACCCGCCCCGCTGGTAGAGCGGGTCGTCGAACTCGGAGGTGACGACGAGCCCGACCAGCAGCACCACCAGCGCAGTGCCGCCCGCGAGGTCGAGGACGGCCCCGAGCACCCGGCCGGGGGTCCGGGGCGCGGCCCGCGGCCACAGCGCGAGGGCCAGGGCGGCGCCGACGAGGAACCCGGCCGCCCGCGTGTCGGTGCCGTAGTAGACGCGGCCGACGTCGTCGGGGTCGTAGAGGACGGCCATCGCGTAGGCGGAGAGCCCGGCCAGCGCGAGCGTGACCACGACGACGAGCCGCCGGTGCAGCACCCCGAGCACCGCGACGAGGACGACCGGCCACACCAGGTAGAGCTGCCCCTCCACGGCGAGCGACCACAGGTGCAGCAGCGGCGAGGGCCGGTCGAAGGCCTCGGCGTAGGGCACGTGGTCGAGCACGAGGTGCCAGTTCTGGGCGTAGGCGAACGCCGCGACCGCGTCCGCACGCAGGTCGGGTGCGTCCGTCCCCAGCACGGCCGTGTCGAGGACGATCGTGCCGAGCACGCACACGACCAGCGCCGGCACGAGGCGGCGGCCGCGGGCCCGGTAGAAGCCGGCCAGGTCGACGCGCCCGCGCCGGGCGAGCTCCGCGGCCAGCAGCCCGGTGACGAGGAAGCCGCTGAGGGTGAAGAACACCTCGACCCCCAGGAACCCGCCGTCGGCCCACGTCAGGTCCAGGTGGTAGGCCAGCACGGCCAGCACGGCGACCGCCCGCAGGCCGTCGAGCGCGGGGACGTGGCGCAGGCCGGGGCGGACGGCCGGCGCCCGCGGCGGGATCCGGACCGGCGCAGCACGGAACTCGTCCCCCACGCCGCACCCTCCCTGACGCACACTCGATGAGCGGTCCCCCGACCCGGTGAAAGATCGCACGTGGTCACAGTCGCGCCGTGGAGGCGCGCCGTGACCCGCCCGTCGGCGCGCCGCCACCACCATCGTGGGACGGATGGCTACCGTCCGATGTGGGCGAAGGGGGCCTGACGTGCGACGACTGCTCCGCAACCACATCCCGCTCACCGTGGCGCTGCTGCTGGCCGTGGCCATGGTGATCGGCAACCAGATCCCGGTGGCACCGGCCCGGGCCCTGGCCGGGGTCCCGGCACCGGACCGGGCGGCCGCGCGCCTCGCGGCCGTCATGCACCCGCTGGCGTCGGGGGAGAAGCCGCCGCAGTTCGTCCTGTTCTCCTTCGACGGCGCCGGGTCGCACGACCACTGGCAGAAGATCATGGCGCTCGCGGGCCCGGCCGACGCGCGCGTCACGGGCTTCCTGTCGGGCCTCTACCTGCTCGACGACAGCGGGAAGCAGCAGTACCGGGGGCCCGGCCACGCGCCGGGGAAGTCGTCGATCGGGTTCGGCGGCTCCGACGCCGACGTCGCCACGTTGGTGTCCGACCTGAACGAGGCCCGCTCGCGCGGCCACGAGATCGGCACCCACTACAACGGCCACTTCTGTGCGGGCTCCGAGCCGAGCGTCGGGAAGTGGACGTCGGCGATGTGGGGCACCGAGCTCGACGAGTTCTTCGGTTTCGTCGACGGCGCACGGGCCCGGGGCCTGGAGCTGGACCCCGCGACCATCAAGGGTGGCCGCACCCCGTGCCTGGAGGGCCGCTGGGACCAGGCGTTCCCCGCCATGCGCGCCCACGGCCTCACCTACGACAGCAGCCGGCCCTCGGACGGCATCGCGTGGCCGACCGAGCAGGACGGCATCCGGGAGTTCTGGATGCCGACGGTGCGGGTACCGGCGCTGCACAAGAAGGTGATCATGATGGACTACAACCTCTGGTACTCCCTCAACGGCGCGAAGGACGACCCGTCGAGGGCCACGGAGTTCACCACGGCCACCCTGGACACCTACCGCGCCGCCTACGACGCCGCATTCACCGGCAACCGGGCCCCGATCGTGGTCGGCAACCACTTCAACACCTGGTCGGGTGGTGCCTTCTTCGGCGCGGTGGAGCAGTTCCTGCCCGAGGTGTGCGTGCGTCCGGAGACCGTCTGCGCCACGTACTCCGAGGTCAACGCCTGGATGGACCTCCAGGACCCGGCGGTGCTGGCCACCTGGAGCGCCCTGCCCCACGCGCAGGTGCCCGCCTAGCCCCTCCTCGACCGCGGCGGGCGGCGCCCAGCACAATGCCTCCGTCAGCAGCACGAGGGACGGAGACGCCGAGATGGCCGCCCACTACGACGAGACGGCGCCCGCGGCGCGCGGCGGCACGCCGTCCCCGCAGGTCGACGTGGCCCGACTGTGGTCCGGGGGAGTCGCCACCGCGATCGTGGCCGCCCTCCTGGGACTGGTCGGGGTGCTGGTCGTGCGCGCCGTGTTCAAGCTCGTCGGCTACACCGCGGGCGGTTCGTCCTTCGACAACGCGGGCACGGTGGTGCTGTGCGTGGCGGCGGCGGTCGCCGCGCTGGCCGGCACCGGGCTGGTCCACCTGCTGCTGCTGGCCACCCCGCGCCCGCTCGCGTACTTCGGCTGGATCGGCGGGCTGCTCACCGCCGTGGCCGTGCTCCTGCCGTTCATCTCCGGCGGCCCGTTCCCCGTGGAGGCGGCGCACGCGATCATCCACCTCGTGATCGGCCTCGCGATCGGCAGCCTCGTCACCGGGGCCGCCGCGGCGGCCCTGCGCCCGGCCGGGCCGCCGCGCCGGTCGCCCGGGCTCGGCTAGCCGCCGTGCCGAGCGCGCGGGACGTCGTGGCCGGGCAGGCGCGGGCGATCGCGCACGCCTGGTCGCCACCGGGGGCCCCGGAGGGCTGGTGGCTCACGGCGGCCACGTTCGCGGCGATCGCCGAGCACGACGAGCTGCTCGACCTCGCCGTCGCGGTCCCGTCCGACCGGCTGCCCCCACTGCTGCTGGCCGCGGCCGTCGGGTACCTCGCCCCGGGCACCGCGCTCGGGCGGCACTACCCGCGACCCGGTGGGCCGCAGCCGCCGCGCGACCCCGGGTTCGGCGCCGAGCTGGCCGCGTTCGCCCGCGAGCACGCCCCCGCGTTGGCCGCCCTGTGCGCGGGGCACCGCTACCAGATGAACGAGGTGGGCCGCTGCGCCGACGTCCTCCCGGTGCTCGCCACGATCGCCGCCGGGGACCACCGGCCGCTCGCCGTCGTCGACCTCGGCACCGGGGCGGGCCTGACGTTGGGGCTGGACCGCTACCACTACACCTACCTCGCCCCCGACGGCTCGACGCGCTCGGTCGGCGACCCCGCGTCGCCGGTGCGGCTGGAGTGCCCGGTCCGCACGGGTGCACCCCCCGTTCCCGCGGCGGTGCCGGTGGTCGTGGACCGGGTCGGCGTCGATGTCGAGCCGCTCGACCTCGGTGATCCGGCCACGCACGCGTGGCTCGCCGCGTGCGTCCCACCGGAGGCCGGGGCCGTCACCCGGTTCGCGGCCGCGGCCGAGCTGGCCCGGGAGAACCCCGCCCGGTCGGTGCGGGGCGACCTGCTCGCCGTGCTCACCGACGTCGTCGCGTCGATCCCGCCGGACGTGCTGCCCTGCCTGGTGGACACCTACGTGCACGTGTTCCTGCCACCCGCGGACCTCGAGCGGTTCGACCGCCTCCTGGACGGGCTCGGCCGCGACGTCGAGTGGGTGTCGGTGGATCCGCTCGTGCCGCTGGGCCCCGAGGGCAGCCGCACGGTGCAGGGCCTGGACGTGCCGCCGGAGTGGGTCGCGGACAACCGCGACGGCGGGGTGTTCGGCGTGGTCGGCCGCGTCTCGGTCCGCGACGGCGTGCGCACCGGCACGGTGCTCGGCCGCGCGCACCCCGGGGCGGCGTGGCTCGATTGGACGGGCTGAGCGTGGCCCCCGACCCGGACGGCCGGGCGCTGCTGATCTCCGTGTGGGCGTCGGTGGCGTTCGCCGTGCTGGCGCTGGTCTGGGGTCTGGCCACGGGCTCGCAGCTGATCGTGTTCGACGGGCTGTACTCGTTCGCCGGCGTCGGGCTGTCGCTGCTCGCCGTCCTGGCGCTGCGGACCGCCCGCAAGGGCCCCGACGAGCGCTACCCGTGGGGCCGCGAGGTGTGGGAGCCGCTCACGGTGGTGGTCAAGGCCGCCGCGATCGCCGGTCTGTGCCTGTACGCGCTGGTCGGCGGCGTGGGGGAGATCCTCGCCGGCGGCCGGGACGTCGAGGTCGGGTGGGCGCTGGCCTACGGCGTGGTCGCCACGCTCGGCGGCGTCGCGGTGTCGCTGGTGCTGCGGCGCCGCAGCCGGGCGGCTCCGACCTGGTGCGCGCCGAGGCGGCCGAGTGGACGGGTGACACCCTGCTCTCGCTCGGTGTGCTGGCCGGGTTCGTGCTGGCGTTCGTGCTCGACGCGGTGGGCCGCGGCGACCTGGCCCGCTACGTCGACCCGGCGATGGTCGTGGTGGTCTCCGCGGCGTTCCTGCCGGTGCCCGCCCGGCTGGTGGTCCGCGGGTTCCGCGAGGTGCTGACGATGTCACCCCCGCCGGAGCTGCTGGGCCGGATCCGCGATGTCGTGGGCGAGGTGGAGGCCGCGCACGGGTTCGCCGAGTCGTTCGTTCGGGCGTCGAAGGTGGGAGGGCGGCTCGACGTGGAGATCGACTTCGTGCTCGACGACGCCTCGACGGCCCGCACGGTGCACGAGTTCGACGGGGTGCGGGCGGAGCTGGAGGCCCGGTTCGCCGAGGAGGAGCTGCCGGTGTCGATGTCGGTCGGTTTCACGGCTGACCGCCGCTGGGCGCTGTAGCACGATGATCATCGTTCACGCTGATCACGGAGGGCCGCGCGAATCCCGCGCCGGTGGGACGCTGAGGTGCCGATCATGGCGTCGAGCCCGGCCAGCGCTCCCGAAACGACGATCTCCACGGTGATGATCGCCGATCGGGGACGCGGGACCGCCTGCTGGACGGTGGCGGGTCCCGAGCGGCTGATCATGGAGGCCTGTAGCGGAACGGACGGGTGAACGCTGTCGGCCGCAACTCCTCGCCCAGCCCCCGGCGCGAGGGGTGCGGTGGCCGCCGATCACGGTTGGCCGGTGCGCGGGGTGATCGCGTCCGTCCGCACGAATCTGCCCCGCGGGGGGCGCTGAGGTGCGAACCGCGCCGATCATGGTCGCCGGGCCTACCCTGTGATCGCATCCCGTCGCACGAGTCCGCCCGGTGGGGGCGCCGCGCGGCTCGTGCCGATCATGAACGGCCGGTGCCCCGGATGATCGCGTTCCTCCGCACGGCATCGTCCTCGGCAGGGCGACAACGTGCGACGAAGCCGATCATGGTGGCGAGCTAGCGGAGGCGGACCGCCCGGACGGCGATGCCGCCCGCCACCACCGTCCACCCGACGAGCACGAGCACCGGCGTGAGACCCGGCCCCGTACCTGTGGCCAGCGCCGTGCGCAGGCCCTCGGCCAGCGCACCGCTGGGCAGGTACTGCGCCACGGCCCCGATCGCGCCGGGCAGCTGACCCACCGGGATCACGATGCCCCCGGCCAGCAGCAGCACGAACCACACCAGGTTGGCGACGGCGAGGGTGACATCCGCGCGCAGCGTGCCGCCCACGAGGATCCCCAGCGACCCGAACGCCGCGACGCCCAGCAGCACCAGCAGCACGGCCCACCCGATGCCGGCCGCGGCGGGCCGCCAGCCCAGCGCGACCGCGATCGCGACGAGGATCACCATCTGCACGACGACCACACCGAGCATCGCGACGAGCCGGCCCGCCACGAGCAGCCAGCGGGGCAGCGCGGTGGCGGCCAGCCGCCGGATCACGCCGTAGCGGCGGTCGAAGCCCAGTGCGATGGCCTGCCCGGTGAACGCCGTGGACATCACAGCCAGGGCGAGCACCCCCGGCGCCACCGTCGCGACCCGGGGTTCGGGCAGCGGCACGATGCCCAGCAGCGTGAGCCCGACGAGCAGCACCACCGGGATCAGCAGCGTGAGCAGCACCTGCTCGCCGTTGCGCAGCGCCAGCCGCATCTCGACGCCCGACTGGGCCGCGAGCATCCGCAACGGCCGCCCGGCGCCGGCGTCCGGGGTGAAGGTGCCGGGGTCGAACCGCGTCCCATGATCGGAGGTCACTGTCTGAGCTCCTTGCCCGTCAGTTCCAGGAACACGTCCTCCAGGCTGCGCCGCGCCACCTGCACGTCGTCGGCCAGCGCGCCCTGCTGGGCGCACCACGCGGTGATCGTGGAGAGCACCGACGGGTCGATGCGCCCCTGCACGAGGTAGCGGCCCGACTTCGTCTCCGCGGCGCGGTAGTCGGCGGGCAGCGAGGCGGCCAGGCCGTCGAGGTCCATGCCGGGCTTGGCCCGGAACCGCAGCTCGCGCTGCTGGCCGCCCGACGTCAGCGCCATCGGGCTGCCGTGTGCCACGACCTTGCCGTGGTCGACGATCACCACGTCGTCGGCCAGCGCCTCGGCCTCCTCCATGAGGTGCGTGGTGAGCAGCACGGCCACCCCGTCGCGGCGCAGCGCCTCGATGAGCTCCCACACCAGCCGGCGCCCCTGCGGGTCCATGCCGGCGGTGGGCTCGTCGAGGAACACCAGCTCCGGGCGCCCGACCACGGCGCAGGCCAGCGCCAGCCGCTGCTGCTGGCCGCCGGACAGCCGCTTGTAGGGCGTGCGGGCCGCCGAGTCGAGGCCCAGGACCGTGAGCAGCCACGCCGGGTCGAGCGGGTGGGCGGCGCACGCGGCCACGAGCCGCAGCATCTCGCCCGCGTGCACGCCCGGGTAGGCGCCGCCGCCCTGGGGCATGACGCCGATGCGGGCGCGCAGGGCCTCGGGGGCACCGGCGGGGTCGGTGCCGAGCACCCGGATCTCGCCCGCGTCGGCGTCGAGGAAGCCCTCGCAGATCTCGACGGTGGTGGTCTTGCCCGCGCCGTTCGGGCCGAGCAGTGCGAGCACCGAACCGGCGGGAAGATCCAGATCGAGGCCGTCGACGGCCGTCGTGCGCCCGAAGCGCTTGACAAGACCCCGGACCGAGACGGCGGGCGGTGCGGGGCGCGAACTCACCCCGTGATTCTAGGAGGGGGTGTGCGCGGACCGCCCGGGCAGGGCGTCGATGTCGACGCCCTCCTGCCCGTCGAGCTGACGGCGCTGCACGACCAGCACGAGGACCAGGATGATCAGCCCGGCGAAGACGGCCATCGGGAGCTGGTAGGCGCGGAAGTTGAAGTCGGACCCGGTGGGTGGCTCGACGAGCGCGAGGATCGCGGAGACGGCCAGGAGAGCGCGCCGGTAGCGGGGGAGCGTCTTCGTGGCGGCGAGGGGGATGAGGCCCCACAGCAGGTACCAGGGGTGCACGACCGGGCCGAGCAGCACGACCGCACCGAGCCCGGCCGCCATGGCGGTGATCGGGTCGATCCCGCCCTTGAGCGTCTTCCAGAGCAGCACCGCGGTGACGACGGCGGCCGCGGCCAGCCCGATGCCGCGGAACAGCGGCAGGATCGTGTCGGTGTGGTCGCCGAGACCGCCCAGCACCCCGATCTGGCCGCCGAGCAGCCCGAGATCGGTGGACACCGACATCCAGCTGCGGATCAACCCCGGGACGTCGAGCGTGGTGGCCCAGCCCAGCCCGACCTCGGGGATCAGCGACATCGGCACGTAGAGCACCAGGGTGACGCCCAGCAGCACCCCCGCGGCGGCCGCGACGTCGACGACCCGGCCGCCGCGGCGGCGCGCCATCTCCATGCCGAGGAAACCGAGCACCATCAGGGCCGGCAGCTTCACCGCCGACGCCGCGACGATCAGCGCGGCCCCGCCCAGGAACCGCGGATCGAGGACCCGATCACCGGCGCGCAGCCCGATCTCCATCCCGGTGAGGAACAGCCCGATCATCAGGGCCTCGTTGTGGATGCCACTGACCAGGTGGAACAGCACCAGCGGGTTGGCCGCGCCGAGCCACAGGGCGAGCCCGGCGTCGACCCCGCAGCGCTTCGCGATCCGCGGCAGCGCCCAGACCACCAGCGCGAGCCCGAGCAGGGCCAGCACCCGGTGCAGCAGGATGCCCAGCACGATGTCGTTGCCGGTGAGCGCCGTGATGCCGCGGCCCAGCATGAGGAACAGGGGGCCGTACGGGGCGGGGGTGTCACGCCAGATGGTCGGGATGCTGCGTGTGAGCGGGTCGTCGACGCCGAGCGCCTCCGCCGGGCCCAGGACGTAGGGGTCGATGCCGCGGGCGAGCGTGGCGCTCTGGGCGAGGTAGCTGTAGACGTCGCGGGAGAACAGGGGTGGCGCGACGGCCAGCGGGACCGTCCACATGATCGCGGTGCGGCCGATCTGCGCCAGCGTCGGGGCCGGGGCCACGGCGCCGCGCGAGCGGAGCATCTTGCCCACCCACAGCCAGGACAGGACGAGCAGGCCGATTCCGGCGTAGGTGACGGCCAGCGAGACGGTGATGTTGCGACCGGGAAGCCCGAGCACGCGGAGGCCGAAAAGCGGGTTGGGCACCGGCAGGGCGCCCGCCCCCAGTGCGCCGCCGGCCATCATCAACGCGCCGGTGAGCCCGAGTCGCCGCGCGATGCGGCTGGGGTCGCGCGGCGGAGCGGTACGCAGGGGCGGGGGCGTCTCCTCCAGCTCCGGTGCGACCATACGAGGAGAGTAGCGAGGGGTGCCGACGTGCCCGCCGACACACTCTCTGCCGTGGAGGCGGAATCGTGCCGCCGACACACTCCTTCCCGTGGAGGCGGAATCGTGCCGCCGACACACTCCTTCCCGTGGAGGCGGAATCGTGACCGCCCTCACCCGAAGGGAGGGCCGCGTTGCCCCGGCGCGCCATATAAGCAACACTGGTGTTGTGAAAAGCGGAGAGCAGCTCCCGGAGGTCGGTGCGCACGCGCCGGGCTCCGGCGACGGCGGCACCCGCGAGGCCGTGGCCCGGCTCCTCATGGAGCAGGGGCCGATCACCGCGGCCGCGGTGGCGTCGGCGCTGGAGCTCTCCGCACCCGCCGTCCGCCGGCACCTCGACGCCCTGATCGCCGACGGTGAGGCCGAGGCCCGCCAGGCGTCGCACCGGGGCCCCCGGGGCCGCGGCCGACCGGCCCGTCAGTACCTGCTCACCGACACCGGCCGCGCCCGTTTCGGGCACGGCTACGACGATCTCGCGGTGGCCGCGCTGCGCTACCTCGCCCGGCACGGCGGCCCCGACGCCGTCGCCGACTTCGCGCAGGGCCGCGTCGACGAGATGCTCGGCGACGGCGCCGCGCGCATCCACGCGGCCGACGGCGCCGACGCCCGGGCCGACGTCCTCGCCGACGTCCTGACGGCGCGCGGCTACGCTGCCCAGACCCGCGAGGCGGGCTCGGGCGTGCAGCTGTGCCAGCACCACTGCCCGGTCGCCCACGTCGCCGCCGAGTTCCCCGAGCTGTGCGAGGCCGAGACGCACGCGTTCGCGGAGCTGCTCGGCACCCACGTCCAGCGCCTCTCCACCATCGCGCGCGGTGATTCCGCGTGCACCACACACGTCCCACCAGCGGCTCCCGAACGCCGGCGGGGTAGCACCACCACCACGATCTCGGGGCTTCGCCCCGTGGCAACGACAATCCCGAGAGGGAGGCAGTCCGCACATGACGACCGCTCCTGAGCAACTCACGCAGGAGGAGACTCTCGCGTCGCTCGGCCGCTACGACTTCGGCTGGGCCGACCCGGACGCCGCCGGCGCCACGGCACGTCGCGGCCTGTCCGCCGACGTCGTCGCCGACATCTCCGCCCTGAAGTCCGAGCCGCAGTGGATGCTCGACTTCCGGCTCAAGGCCCTCGACATGTTCGAGAAGAAGCCGATGCCGCGTTGGGGTGCCGACCTCTCCGGCATCGACTTCGACAACATCAAGTACTTCGTGCGCTCGTCGGAGAAGCAGGCCGCCACCTGGGACGACCTGCCCGCCGACATCAAGAACACCTACGACAAGCTGGGCATCCCGGAGGCCGAGAAGGCCCGCCTGGTGTCCGGTGTCGCGGCGCAGTACGAGTCCGAGGTCGTCTACCACTCGATCCGGGCCGACCTGGAAGAGCAGGGCGTCATCTTCCTGGACACCGACACCGGGCTGCGCGAGCACCCGGAGCTGTTCAGGGAGTACTTCGGCTCGGTCATCCCCAGCGGTGACAACAAGTTCTCCGCGCTGAACTCGGCCGTGTGGTCGGGCGGGTCGTTCATCTACGTGCCCAAGGGCGTGAAGGTCGACATCCCGCTGCAGGCCTACTTCCGGATCAACACCGAGAACATGGGCCAGTTCGAGCGCACGCTGATCATCGTCGACGAGGGTGCCTACGTGCACTACGTCGAGGGCTGCACGGCGCCGATCTACAAGTCGGACTCCCTGCACTCCGCGGTGGTCGAGATCATCGTGAAGAAGGGCGGCCGCTGCCGCTACACGACCATCCAGAACTGGTCGAACAACGTCTACAACCTGGTGACCAAGCGCGCGAAGGCCGAAGAGGGCGCCACCATGGAGTGGGTCGACGGCAACCTCGGCTCCAAGGTCACCATGAAGTACCCGGCCGTCTGGCTGATGGGCGAGCACGCCAAGGGTGAGGTGCTCTCCATCGCGTTCGCGGGCGAGGGCCAGCACCAGGACGCCGGCGCGAAGATGGTGCACATGGCGCCGAACACGTCGTCCACGATCATCTCGAAGTCGGTGGCGCGCGGCGGCGGTCGCACGTCCTACCGCGGCATGGTGCAGGTCAACGCGCGGGCGAGGAACTCCCGTTCCACGGTGAAGTGCGACGCGCTGCTGGTCGACACGATCTCGCGGTCCGACACGTACCCCTACGTGGACGTCCGCACCGACGACGTGTCGATGGGCCACGAGGCCACGGTCTCCAAGGTGAGCGGCGACCAGCTGTTCTACCTGATGAGCCGCGGGCTCACCGAGGACGAGGCCATGGCCATGGTCGTGCGCGGGTTCGTCGAGCCCATCGCGCGCGAGCTGCCCATGGAGTACGCGCTGGAGCTCAACCGGCTCATCGAACTGCAGATGGAGGGCTCGGTCGGATGACCGACGTAGTTTCCGGTCTCGCCCCTGAGCTGGCCGGTGCCAAGGAAGGCCAGGGCAGCAAGCCCCTGGCCTCGGCGAGCGAGCGTTTCACCTCCTACGACCTGGACGCCTTCGAGGTCCCCGGCGGTCGTGAGGAGAACTGGCGCTTCACACCGATGAAGCGGCTGCGCGGCCTGCACGACGGCACGGCGCGGTTCGACGGTTCGGCCACGATCACGGTCGACGGCTCCTCGGAGACCGTCGGCCGGGACGACGCGCGGATCGGCCAGGGCGGCGTCCCCGCCGACCGCGTGGCCGCTGCCGCGTGGACCGCGTTCACCGAAGCGACCGTCGTCACGATCGACGGCACCCCCGAGCCCGTCACCGTTCGCGTGACGGGCCCGGGGGAGGGCGCCGTCGCGGCCGCGCACCTGCAGATCCGCACCACCCCGCACGCCGAGGGCACGGTCGTCGTCGAGTTCTCGGGCTCCGGCACGCTCGCCGACAACATCGAGGTCGTGCTCGCCGACGGCTCCAAGCTCACGCTCGTCGTCACCGAGGAGTGGGCCGACGACGCCGTGCACGTCAGCGCGCAGCACCTCTCCATCGGCCGCGACGCCACCCTGCGTGCCACCTCGGTGGCCCTGGGCGGCGATCTCGTGCGCATCAGCCCGACCGTCAAGTACCGCGGCCCCGGCGGCGACGCCGAGCTGGCCGGCCTGGGCTTCGCCGACGCCGGGCAGCACCTGGAGCAGCGCCTGCTCGTCGACCACGGCGAGCCCAGCTGCACGTCCAACGTGCTGTACAAGAACGCGCTGCAGGGCCGGAAGGGCACCACCGACGCCCGCACGGTGTGGATCGGTGACGTGCTCATCCGCGCCACCGCCGAGAACACCCGCACGTTCGAGTTCAACCGCAACCTGGTGCTCACCGAGCACGCCCGCGCCGACTCCGTCCCCAACCTGGAGATCGAGACCGGCGAGATCGCCGGGGCGGGGCACGCCAGCGCCACCGGCCGGTTCGACGACGAGCAGCTGTTCTACCTGCAGAGCCGCGGCATCCCCGAGGACGTGGCCCGCCGGCTCGTCGTCCGCGGCTTCTTCGGCGAGATCCTGTCCAAGATCACCCTTCCCGACCTGCGCGAGCGGCTCGAGGCGGCCATCGAGGCCGAGCTCGCCGTGACCGGAATCTGAACGGAGCCAGTAGCTACATGTCCACCTTGGAGATCAAGGACCTGCACGTCTCGGTCGCCACCGACGACGGCCCCAAGGAGATCCTGAAGGGCGTCGACCTCACCATCGAGGGCGGCCAGACCCACGCGATCATGGGTCCGAACGGTTCCGGCAAGTCCACGCTCGCGTACGCGATCGCCGGGCATCCGAAGTACGAGGTCACCTCCGGCTCCATCACGCTCGACGGCGTCGACGTGCTGGCCATGACCGTCGACGAGCGCGCCCGCGCCGGCCTCTTCCTGGCCATGCAGTACCCGGTGGAGGTGCCCGGCGTCTCGACGTCGAACTTCCTGCGCGCCGCCGCCACCGCCGTCCGCGGCGAGGCGCCGAAGCTGCGCACCTGGGTCAAGGAGGTCAAGACCGCGATGTCCAATCTCGACATCGACCCCGCCTTCGGCGACCGCAACGTCAACGAGGGCTTCTCCGGCGGTGAGAAGAAGCGCCAGGAGGTGCTGCAGCTCGCGCTGCTGGCCCCGAAGATCGCCGTGCTCGACGAGACCGACTCCGGCCTCGACGTCGACGCGCTGCGCGTCGTGAGTGAGGGCGTCAACCGCTACAAGGCCTCCGGCGACGTCGGCGTCCTACTGATCACGCACTACACGCGGATCCTGCAGCACATCAAGCCCGACGTCGTGCACGTCTTCGCCGGCGGCAAGGTCGTCCTGTCGGGCGGGCCCGAGCTGGCCGACGAGCTCGAGAAGAACGGCTACGAGCGGTTCACCAGCCCGGCTGCCGCGGTCTGATGGATCTCCAGAAGGTCCGGGCGGACTTCCCCATCCTGTCGCGCACCGTGCGGGAGGGGAAGCCGCTCGTCTACCTGGACTCCGGCGCCACCTCGCAGCACCCGCGCCAGGTGGTGGAGGCCGAGCGGGCCTTCCTCGAGCAGCACAACGCGGCCGTGCACCGCGGCGCGCACCAGCTGTCCGAGGAGGCCACGGACGCCTACGAGTCGGCGCGTGCCCGGATCGCGGCGTTCGTCGGCGCGCTGCCCGAGCAGCTGGTGTTCACGAAGAACGCCACCGAGGGCATCAACCTGGTGGCGTACGCGATGAGCAACGCCACCGGCTTCGACGGTGCCGAGCGCTTCGTGCTGGGCCCGGGCGACGAGATCGTGGTCACCGAGCTGGAGCACCACGCCAACCTCGTGCCGTGGCAGGAGCTGTGCCGGCGCACGGGGGCCACGCTGCGCTGGTACTCGATCACCGACGAGGGTCGGCTCGACCTCGACTCGATCGAGCTCTCCGAGCGCACGAAGCTCGTGGCGTTCGCCCACCAGTCCAACGTGCTCGGCACGATCCTGCCGGTGGCGGAGCTGGTGCGCCGGGCCCGCGCGGTCGGTGCGCTGGTGCTGCTCGACGCGTGCCAGTCGGTGCCGCACATGCCCGTGGACCTCACGGCGGCGGGCGTCGACTTCGCGGTGTTCTCCGGCCACAAGATGCTCGGCCCCACCGGCATCGGCGTGCTCTACGGGCGCACCGAGCTGCTGGAGGCCATGCCGCCGTTCCTCACCGGCGGCTCCATGATCGAGCTCGTGCGGATGGAGGGCACCACGTACGCGCCCCCGCCGCAGCGGTTCGAGGCCGGCACGCCGATGTCGTCGCAGGCCATCGGGCTAGCGGCGGCCGTCGACTACCTCGGCGCCATCGGCATGGACGCCGTCTACGCCCACGAGATGGAGCTCGCCGCGGCCGCGATCGAGGGCCTCAGCGCGATCCCGGGCGTCCGGATCATCGGCCCGGCCACCACGGAGGACCGCGGGGGAGCGGTGGCGTTCGTCGTCGACGGGGTGCACGCCCACGACGTCGGGCAGGTGCTCGACGACCGGGGCGTGGCGATCCGGGTCGGGCACCACTGCGCGTGGCCGCTGCACCGCCGGTTCGGGGTGGCCGCCACGGCGCGGGCATCCTTTGCCGTCTACAACACGGTGGACGAGGTGGCGGCGCTCGTCGAGGGCGTCAAGGCGGCGCGTGAATTCTTCAAGGTGGCGTGACGAGAGATGCAGCTCGAACAGATGTACCAGGAGATCATCCTGGATCACTACCGGACGCCGCACGGCGCCGGGCTGAAGGACCCGTTCGACGCCGAGTCGATGCAGATCAACCCCACCTGCGGCGACGAGATCACGCTGCGGGTGAAGCTCGACGGCGACACGGTCTCCGAAGTCTCGCACGAGACCCTGGGGTGCTCTATCAGCCAGGCGTCCGCATCGGTGCTCACCGACCTCGTGGTCGGGCGGTCGGTAGCGGAGTCGCTGCGGATCCTCGCGGCGTTCCAGGAGATGGCGCAGGGCCGCGGCAAGGTCGAACCCGACGAGGACGTGCTCGGCGACGGGGTCGCGTTCGCGGGCGTGGCGAAGTACCCGGCACGGGTCAAGTGCGCACTGCTCGGATGGATGGCGTTCAAGGACGCCGTCGTCCGGGTCAACGACGCGAAGGAGGCAACGGCATGAGCGAGACCGAGGACGTCGTCCGGGGCGCGGCAGGGATGCCCGAGGCCCCCGCCCGGACGGACAACCCGTCCGTCGACGATCTCGAGGAGGCCATGCGTGACGTGGTCGACCCCGAGCTGGGCATCAACGTCGTCGACCTGGGCCTGGTGTACGGCATCCAGGCCGACGCCGGCGTGGCCACCATCGATATGACGCTCACGAGCGCGGCCTGCCCGCTCACCGACGTCATCGAGGAGCAGGCGCGCGCGGCGCTGACCACGGGCCCGACCGGCGGCCTGGTCAACGAAATCAAGATCAACTGGGTCTGGATGCCGCCGTGGGGCCCCGACAAGATCACCGAGGACGGCCGCGAGCAGCTGCGCGCCCTCGGCTTCCGCGTCTAGCCCCTCCTCTCCCTGACGAACGGCACTCCCGTCGCAGCTCGGGCGACGAGGGTGCCGTTCGTCTGTTTCAGAAGAGGCGCTTCAGGGCTGTCCCCAGGTCCGGCAGCTCCGACAGCGTCAGCAGGAACGTCTCCTCCAGCTCCCGCATGATCTCCGCCGGGCTCGCGAGCTCCCGGATCTCCGAGGGGGCGTCCAGGTGGTGGGTGGAGAGGGTCCGGCCCCCCAGGTTGTGCCGGCGGCCCTCCGCGGGCCGGGCGGCCACCAACCCCGTCACGAAGTGCGACGCCGGGTGGCGGGAGACGTAGAAGCTGCCCATCTCCAGGTCGGCGCGGACCTGCGGCGTAAGGTCGAAGCGGTAGAGCGAGCGCCAGGTGCCGCCCACCAGCGCCTGCATCGTCCAGGTCCCTGCCTCCTCCCGCAGGCGGTAGGCCTCGTGCGGGGTGGCCTGCTCGACGTCCGGGCGGAGCGCGAGGACACCGGTCAGCGTCTGTCCGCCGAACCCGACGTCCACGACGTGCGGCCCGGTGTCGAGGTCGACGCGCAGCAGCATGTGCGTGCGTGCCCCGGGCGGGGCGTCGGCGGGTCTGCTCCACACGACGCGCGCGGTCAGCGCCGTCGTGCGGTAGCCGAGGGCGTCGAGCGCCTCCTGCAGCAGCAGGTTGTGCTCGAAGCAGTAGCCACCGCGGCCGCCGTGCACCATCTTCGCGGTGACCCCGTCGAGGTCCACGTCGCGGCCGGTGAACGGGTCGAGGTTCTCGAACGCGATCGAGCGCGTGTGGCCTGTGACCACCGCGCGCAGCATCGCGAGGTCGGGCGGCCCGTGAGCGACGCCGATCCGGGCCAGGTACGCATCCATGCCGACCAGGTCCTATCTGCACCCGGGTTCAGGTCAAGAGGCGCGGTCCAGGAGCCAGGGGTGCAGGTGGCGGTAGCCGCGGACGGCCAGGGGTCGCAGCGGGCGCACCGCGTAGCGCGGATCGTCCTGCAGGGCGTCGGCCACCTCGCGGTCGACGAGCACGCTGTCGGGGTGGGCGTGGCTGGTCAGGCGGGCGGCGATGTTGACGACCTCGCCGTACACGTCGCCGTAGCGGACCAGGACGGGCCCGGCGGCCAGCCCGATCCGCAGCTCCGGCAGCGACGGCTCCACGCGCACGCGGTCCTGCAGGGCCAGGGCGATGGCGGCGCCGTCGACGACCTGGTCGGTCACGAACAGCACCTCGTCGCCGACGGTCTTGATGATGCGGCCGTGGCCGTCGGCGATCACCTCGGTGGTGCACGAGCCGAAGCGCTCGATCATCTCCGACAGCTCGGCCGTGGAGCGGCGCCGCGTGGTGCGGGTGAACCCGACCATGTCCGCGAACCCGACGACGAGGTTCTCGGTGTCGTCATCACCGGTCGCCACCAGCATCCGCCCGATCGACGCGGCGAGGTGCCTCCGCCAGACGTAGGTCTGCAGCTCCTCCAGTGCCGGCAGCACCGAGCCCGCGACCTGCAGGGCCTGCGTGGGTGTGAGGTCCTCACCCTGGGCCTCGATCAGGCGTTTGAGGATGCCGATCTGCCACTCGGCCAGCCGTGACATCGACTGGGCGACGGCCCGCGCGACGGCCTCCCGCACCTCCGGTTCGAGCACGCCCGCGTCCGTCAGGCTGCTCATGATCCGGACGGCGGCGATGTCGCGGTCGTTGAAGATGACGTCGTCGTCGTCGACCTCGGGGAACCCGAGCGACCGCCACAGCCGCTTGCCCTCATCCGGATCGAGCCCGGCCTTGTCGGCGAGCTCCAGGCGCGTGTAGCGGCGGGGGGCGCCGAGGACGACCTCCTCGAGCGCCTCGTCGAGCGGGGCATCGCCCGCCACGTGGCGGACGACGGCGCTGTTGAGCAGGCGTTCGACGCCCGAGAGCCAGTCGCGCTTGATGCCCGCCTCCAGGTCAGGTGGTGTGGACGATGAGCACGTCGACGCCGGAACGCCGGGCGACGTCCGAGGGCACCGAGCCCAGCAGACGCCCGGAGAGGGTGTTGAGGCCCTTGTTGCCGACGACGAGCAGGTCGGCCCGGCTGTCCTCGACGACCTTGCGCAGCACGTCGACGGGCGCACCGTCGGCGGCCACGGTGCGGACCTTCCCGGCCCCGGCCGCGACGGCGCGGTCCTCGGCGGTGCGCAGGGTCTCCTCGGCGGGGGTCCAGCCGACCACGAGGTAGGCCTCGTCCTTGAGGGCGTCCTCGGCGCCGGCGGTCTCGTCGCGGCTGGCGGGGGTGTAGGCGCAGACGATCACGAGCTCGGCGTCGCTGTCGGCGGCGACGGACGCGGCGCGGTCGACGGCGGAGAGGGAGGTGGCGGAGCCGTCGGTGCCGACGACGATGGTGCGGTAGGCGGGCATGGGGAGCCTCCGGCATGGGGGGACAACGTGTGCAGAGGTTACCGGGAGTAGCGCCCCCGTTCGGCACCGGAGGTATCACCCGATCGGGGCAGCCTCCTCGGCCGGTCGTGGCGGGGCCGCGGGACGCAGGGCCGGGAGCACCAACCGGGACCGCAGCAGCCACCCCGACCGGCCGAACAGGGCGCCCATGACGGCCACCGTGCCGGTCAGGTCGTCACGTCCGCCCAGGTAGGCCCACCGGTGGTGCTCGGGCAGCGAGAAGAACACCTCGAAGAAGCCGGGCACCTCGGCCGGTGGCATCCGCAGCAGCGCCTCGAGCCCGATCCGCCGGAAGCGGTGCACGGCCCTGGCCCGCGGGGACCACACGACGTCCCCCGGCGATCCCGCGGCGATCGCGTCGGCCACGGCCGGGGCGAGCGACAGCGCCGTGGCCACGCTGAACCCGCTCGCGGGGTGCACGAGCGGTGCGGCGGCCCCGAACCCGATCACGCCGGGGGTGCGCAGCCGCGGGGTGTCGACGGGGAACCGCACCCGCTCCGTCGGTGCGTCGTCGGGCACCGTGATCCCGTGCCGGGCCAGGCGCGCGAGCAGGCGGCGGCGCAGCACCGGCTGCGGCAGACCGGGGCGCCGGGCCAGCGACGTCTCCTCCAGCAGCACCCGGCCCCCGCCGAGCGGCACCGCGTAGAGGAACGTCGGCCAGCCCGGCTCGCCGTGGTCGGCGCGCCAGTCCATGAACAGGGCCTCACCGGGTGCGACGAGCGGGGCGGCGGCGGCCTCGTCGAGCACCACGCCGTGGGCGGTCTGCTCGGCCGCGGTGCGGCGTGGGCCCGCTCCACGGGTCGGTTGCCGGTGCCCGCCCGCGTCCACGACGGTCCGGGCCCGCAGCCGGGTGCCGTCGGCCAGCGTGACCTCGCCCGGCCCGGCACCGGTGACGCGGCCGCCGACGACGACCACGCCGGCGAGCCCGTCGTCCAGATGGGCCCGCAGCGCGGGCACGTCGAGCACGGCGTACTCGCGGCCCAGGTCCCACGCGGTACGGGCGATGGCGCGCCCGGTGGCCCGCGCCGCGATCACGGATGCGGGCAGCTCGGCGGGCAGGTCGTGGACCCAGGCGCCGTAGGTGGAGAGCCACGGGCCGTCCGGCGACCGGTCGACGAGCGCGGTGACCAGCCCGCGCTGCGCGCACGCGGCGGCGAGCGCCCGCCCGGCGGGCCCGCCCCCCACGACGATCACGTCGTCCACGCGCACCTCTCTCCGTCCGACGACAGTGCCGGGCCGTCTGAACCTAGGCGACGAACGTGCCGTCCGTCGGCGAGGCGGCGGCCTGCCCGGCTGCGCGCCGCGCCGAGCGCACGAGCAGGTCCACTAGCCTGCACCGGTGGATCTCCGTGCGCGAGCCGGCAGGCGGGTGCCCGTGCCCGAGTCGGGTGCGGGGCTCGCCGCCTCCCCGTTCCGTGTCGACCGGGACCGGATCGCGGCGTCGCCGTTCTTCGCGCGCCTGGCCGGGGTGACGCAGGTGGTGAGCCCGGCCGGGTCCGGGCTGCTCGTGCACAACCGGCTCACCCACAGCCTCCAGGTGGCGCAGGTGGCCCGCGCCATCGCCGAGCGCCTCGTCCCCGAACCGCTGGTCGACAAGCTCGGCGGCTGCGATCCCGACGTCGTGGAGGCCGCCGCGCTGGCCCACGACCTGGGCCACCCGCCGTTCGGCCACCTCGGCGAGCAGGTGCTCGACCGGCTCGCCCGCGAGCGCCTCGGCCTGCCCGACGGCTTCGAGGGCAACGCGCAGAGCTTCCGCATCGTCACCACCATCGACCTGCACGGTCCCGGGGGCACGGGCCTGGACCTGACCGCGGCCGTCCGGGCGGCGATCCTCAAGTACCCGTGGTCGCGTCGGGCCCACCCGGACCCGCACCCGAGCGTCGCGCCGCTGCCACCGCGGGGAGCCGGGCCACTGCCCGGGGCGCCGTCCGCCGGCTCGGCCAAGTTCTCCGCCTACACCACCGAGCTCGACGACCTGCGCCAGAGCCGCGCCGTGTTCGCCGGCGTCATCGGGCCGTGGCAGCAGACCGTCGAGGCCGCCGTGATGGACACCGCCGACGACATCGCCTACGCCATCCACGACCTCGAGGACTTCCACCGCGTCGGCGTGCTGCAGCAGGCGGGTGTCGCGGCGGAGCTGAACGGCTGGTTGCGTGCCCCGGGCCCGCACGGGCCCGGCGCCGACCTCGAACGGCTGCGCCTGCGGCTCGCGGACAAGGACGCCTGGGCCTACGACGACGACGCGTTCACAGCCGCTGTCGAGCGGGTGCGGGAGGACCTCGTGGACGGGCTGCTGGCCACGTCGTTCGACGGGTCGATGGCCGCCGAGCGGGCCGTCGCGGAGTTCTCGGCGCGCTGGACGTCGCGGCTCGTCGGCGGGGTCGACGTCCGGCCCGAGCCGCCCGTCCGCTCGGCCCACGTGGCGCTGGCCACCGCGCAGTGGCACGAGGTGGCGGTGCTGAAGTTCGTGCACCAGCGGTTCGTGCTCCTGCGCGCCGATCTCGCGTCGCACCAGCGGGGCCAGGCGACGGTGCTGACCGGCCTGGTCGGGGCCCTGCACGACTGGCTCACCGACGACGAGAGCGGCCCGCGCCTGCCGCCCCGCCTGCACGACCTCGTCGAGCTGGCCCGGGGGGAGTACGCGGCCCTGGCGCCCGCGGCGGAGGTCGACGGTCTGGCCACCGGGCGGGCCGTGGTCGACTACGTCGCCTCGCTCACCGACGGCCAGGCCACGGCCCTGCTCGACGTGCTCACCGGCCGCTCCGGCCGGCTGTGGACCGACGCCGCGGTGCTGTAGCCCGGACGGGGACGACAGCGCGACCGCGGCGATGTCGTCCGGGTCCGGGGTGATCACGGTGGCGCGCAAGCCGTCGGGCGAAGGGGACGACATGTCCGACGTGCCGGAGCCGCCGAGCAGTCGGCCCCGACCGAGGTGACCTCGTCGGTCAGCGGGTCGATCCGGACGGCCCCGGACCGGCGCAGCCGCAGCAGCGCGTGCTGCCGGGGCGAGTCCCGCGAGACCTGGGCGACCACCCCGGCCGGGGCGAACGCGCTGCGGCACTCGGAGTGCCGCGCGAGCATCCCCGCTGCGGCCTGCCGGGGACCACGACGTGCGGCAGCGGTCGTGCGCGGATATCAGGGTGGGAACACTGTTATCCGCGCACGGGCGGCGGTAGCCGCGCTCGCTAGCCCAACGTGCCCGTCGCCATCACGCCGCCGTCGATGCGCACCGTCTCGCCCGTGATCCACGACGCCTCGTCGGAGACCAGGAAGCCGACCAGCGACGCGATGTCATCCGGGTTCCCCAGGCGCTTCATCGGATAGGCCGAGCTGACCTTCTCCTCGCCCTCCTCGTAGAGCGCGGTGGCGAACTTCGTCTTGACGACGGCGGGGGCGACCGCGTTGACGCGGATCGACGGGCCCAGCTGCCAGGCCAGCTCCTCGGTGAGCCGGATCAGCGCGGCCTTCGACGCGCCGTAGGCCGCGATCACGCCGGTGGAGCGCAGGCCCGCCGTGGACGCGAGGTTGATCACCACGCCGCCGTGCTCGCCCATCCACGCCTTGTAGGCCTCCTGCACGAAGCCCAGGGCCGCCACGACGTTGACGTCGAAGATCTTGCGGACGCCGTTCAGGTCCGCGGTCATGAGGTCGCCGTAGACGGGGTTGATGCCCGCGTTGTTGACGAGGATGTCCAGCGAGCCGAACGCCTCCACGGTCCTGGCGACGGCCTCGGCGCGGGACTCGTCCGACCCGGCGTTGCCCGGCACGGCCAGCACGCGCGACGCGTCGCCGCCCGCGGCCTTGGCCACGAGTTCCTCGGCGGCGGCGGCGAGCTGGTCGGGCTTGCGGGCGGTGATGGTCACCGAGGCCCCGCGGGTGAGCAGCTCGGCGGCGATGGCGTGGCCGATGCCGAGGCTTCCGCCGGTGACGAGTGCTGCCCTGCCGTTCAGACCAGCCGAGCCCGTGAGATCAGTCATGCCTGGACCCTACTTCGCGAATCGCGTGGCGTCGGCCGGTACTCTGGGCCACGTGATCCGGATCGAGTAGGCCGCCTCCCGTGCGGCCCACCCGTCTGTCCCCACCCGGAATACCTGGAGCTCCTCCGTGATCACAGCCACCGACCTCGAACTCCGCGCGGGCTCGCGCATCCTGCTCTCCGGCGCCACGATGCGCGTGCAGCCGGGCGACCGCATCGGCCTCGTCGGCCGCAACGGCGCCGGCAAGACCACCTCGATGCGCGTGCTCGCCGGCGAGGGCGAGCCCTACGGGGGCAAGGTCGGCGCGAACAGCCCCGTCGGCTACCTCCCGCAGGACCCCCGCGAGGGCGACCTCACCGTCACCGCCAAGGACCGCGTCCTGTCGGCCAAGGGTCTCGACGAGATGCTGCGGAAGATGGAGAAGGCCCAGACCGCGATGGCCGAGCTGGTGGACGGCAAGCAGAACGACAAGGCCGTGCGCGACTACGGCCGCATCGAGGAGCGCTTCTCCGCGCTCGGCGGTTACGCGGCCGAGAGCGAGGCCGCCCGCATCTGCGCCCACCTGGGCCTGCCCGACCGCGTCATGGAGCAGCAGATCGCCACGCTGTCCGGTGGTCAGCGCCGTCGCGTCGAGCTGGCGCGCATCCTGTTCGCCGCCTCCGACGGCGGCGGCGGGGGAGCGCCGAGCGACACCACGCTGCTGCTCGACGAGCCCACCAACCACCTCGACGCCGACTCCATCACGTGGCTGCGCGGGTTCCTGCAGACCCACACCGGCGGCCTCGTGGTGATCAGCCACGACACCGAGCTGCTGGCCGCGGTGGTCAACAAGGTCTGGTTCCTCGACGCCACCCGCGGCGAGGTCGACCAGTACAACATGGACTGGAAGCGCTACCAGGACGCGCGCTCCACCGACGAGAAGCGCCGCCGGCGTGAGCGCGCCAACGCCGAGAAGAAGGCGGCGGTTTTGCACACGCAGGCGCTGAAGATGGGCGCCAAGGCCACCAAGGCCGTCGCGGCGAAGAACATGGCCCGTCGGGCCGACCAGCTGCTGGCGGGCCTCGAGGACGTCCGCCAGAACGACAAGACCGGCCGTATCCGCTTCCCCGATCCCGCACCGTGCGGCAAGACGCCGCTCACCGCGGAGGGGCTGTCGAAGGCGTACGGCTCGTTGGAGGTCTTCACCGGCGTCGACCTGGCCGTCGACCGCGGGGCCAAGGTCGTCGTGCTGGGGCTCAACGGCGCGGGCAAGACCACCCTGCTGCGCATGCTGGCGGGCGTCGATGTCCCGGACTCCGGCGAGGTCGTGCCCGGTCACGGTCTGCGCACCGGTTACTTCGCCCAGGAGCACGACACCCTCGACATGGACGCCACGGTGTGGGAGAACATCCGCCACGCCTCGCCCGACACCCAGGAGCAGCAGCTGCGCACGCTGCTCGGGTCGTTCATGTTCTCCGGCGACCAGCTCAAGCAGCCCGCGGGCACGCTGTCCGGCGGCGAGCGCACCCGGCTCGCACTGGCCGGTCTGGTGTCCAGTGCGGCCAACGTCCTGCTGCTCGACGAGCCCACGAACAACCTCGACCCGGCCAGCCGCGAGCAGGTCCTCGACGCGCTGCGGCGCTTCACCGGGGCCGTCGTGCTGGTCACGCACGACTCGGGCGCGGTCGAGGCGCTGCACCCCGACAAGGTCATCGTGCTGCCCGACGGCACCGAGGACCTCTGGTCGGCGGAGTATCTGGAGCTCGTCCAACTGGCCTGATCGGACGATCCGGCCGGGACGATGATCACCCGATCGCACGCCGCAGTTGCGGCACACAGGGCCACATTCGACACGCATGAATGGCGATGTGCGCGTTCCATCGCCTCCTGGGGTGACGAGGAGATGGCGTCGGGGTGACGAGGCGGTGATCGGCGGACGGCAATGATCACCCGTCCGCGTGATCCATTCGGAGGAACCGCTCACCGATCATCGAGTGGATCTCCTGGTCCCGCGTCCGGACGTGGACGATCATTGCCGCACCGCCGGGCCGACCAGGCCCAGGGGCGTGTTTCACCAGGGGCAACGAAGTTTTGGAGGAGTCCGATGACGGACCTCAAGAAGGGTGCCCGAATCACCGGCACCCAGCGCGACAAGCTGGCCACCGACCTCAAGAAGAAGTACGAGAAGGGCGCCAGCATCCGGGCGCTCGCCGAGCAGACGGGCCGGTCCTACGGGTTCGTGCACCGGGTGCTCAGCGAGACCGGCGTGACGCTGCGCGGCCGCGGCGGAGCGACCCGCACCAAGAAGAAGTAGCGGCAACTACCCGGGGGTAACCTCCCGGACATGACTCAGGTGGACCCCGCTCCGGACCTCGACCTGCTCGCCCGAGGCGGGGTGACACTGCATGTGGAGGGCCCCCGGGCGACGATCACGCTGTCGCGCCCGGAGAGCCTCAACGCCCAGACCCCGGTCACGTGGGCCGCGCTGCAGTCCATCGGGGAGTCGCTGCCCGCCGACGTGCGGGTCGTGGTGGTCCGGGGTGAGGGCCGCGCGTTCTCGGCGGGGCTGGACAAGCGCGCGTTCACCGCGCGGGAGGTCGACGGTCTGCCCGGCATCAGTGCACTGGCCACCATGCCCGCCGAGCAGGCCGACACGACCATCGCGTCGTTCCAGGCGGGGTTCGCGTGGCTGCGCGATCCCGCCCGCGTCACGGTGGCGGCCGTGCAGGGGCACGCGATCGGGGGCGGGTTCCAGCTCGCACTGGCCTGCGACATCCGGATCGTGGCCGACGACGTGAAGTTCTGCATGGCCGAGACGGCCCTGGGCATCGTGCCCGACCTGGGCGGCACCTACCCGCTGGTGCACGCCGTGGGCTATGCGCGCGCGGTCGACATCTGCCTCACCGGACGCCGGGTCGGCGCGGAGGAGGCGGTCAGCAGCGGTCTGGCTCTGCGCAGCGTGCCGGTCGGGGAGCTCGACGCGGCCGTCGACGAGCTGGCGACGGCGCTGGTCAGTGCGGCTCCGAAGGCGGCCTCGGCCACCCTCGCGCTGCTCGCCGGCGTGGCCGACGGGCTGGACCCGGCCGCCGCCCTGGCGGCCGAACGCGCGGCGCAGGTGATCCGCCTGCGTTCCCTCGCCGCCGGAGAGGGCTGAGGACGCCCCCGGCCGTGATCGCCGCCGGTCGTCCCCACGGGGGCGGCGGTGTGCGGCGGACACCGGCGCCCACCGCACCCCGTCCCGCACCAGAACGGTGATCATGGCCCGGCGGCGGGGCCCGTCCGTGTGGCGGGGGTTTCCCCGGGCGGTGAGACTGGCCGCGTGGAGAGACCGTTCGGGATGTTGCGCGGGGTGGAGCGCGGGGCCACCGCCCCGCGGTCGGTGAAGAAGGGCACGATCCCGCGCATCTGGCGGTTCGCGGCCTCCTACCGGAACTGGCTGATCGCGTTCCTGCTGCTCACGGTGCTCTCCGCGGTGGTCGGGGTGGCCACGCCGGTGGTCGCGGGCCGGGTGGTGGACACCATCGTCAAGGGCGGCGGCACCTCCGCCGCCGCCGCGACCGTGGTGGGGCTGGCCGCCGGCATCGCCGCCCTGGCGATCATCGAGGCGTGCAACGGGCTGCTCACCCGCTGGTACTCGTCCCGGTTGGGCGAGGGGCTGATCGCCGATCTGCGCCGCGCGGTGTTCGGGCACGTGCAGACGATGCCGGTGGCGTTCTTCACCCGCACCCGCACCGGTGCGCTCGTCAGCCGCCTCAACAACGACGTGATCGGGGCCCAGTCGGCGATCACCACCACCCTGGCCAGCGTGGTCAGCAACGTCATCCAGCTGACCCTCGCCGTCGCGGTGATGCTGACGCTGGCCTGGCAGGTCACGCTGCTGGCCCTGGTGCTGCTGCCGATCTTCGTGATTCCGGCCCGCCGGATGGGCGTGCGGATCGCCGACCTGCGGCGCGAGGCCGCGGACCTCAACGCCGGCATCTCCAACCAGATGACCGAGCGGTTCTCCGCGCCGGGCGCCACGCTCGTCAAGCTGTTCGGCGACCCGGACGCCGAGCTGGCGGAGTTCGGCGAGCGCACCCTCCGGATCCGCGACATCGGGGTGCGTACCGCGATGGTCTCGCGCGTGTTCGTCACGGCGCTGTCGCTGGTCTCCGCGCTCGCCCAGGCCCTGATCTACGGGCTCGGTGGCTACCTGGCCGTCACCGGGCAGATCGAGGCGGGCACGGTCGTCACGCTCGCGCTGCTGCTCACCCGGCTCTACACGCCGATGACCGCGCTGGCCAACGCCCGCGTCGACGTCATGACGGCGCTGGTGTCGTTCGAGCGGGTCTTCGAGGTGCTCGACCTGCAGCCGATGATCACCGAGAAGCCGGACGCCCGCACGCTGCCCGACGGCCCGGTGTCGGTCCGCCTGCGCGACGTGCGCTTCGCCTACCCCAACGCCGAGGACGTCTCGCTCGCCTCGCTGGAGGAGGTGGCGGTGCTCGACCAGCGGCACAACGAGGAGGTGCTGCACGGCGTCGACCTCGAGGTGGGGGCCGGGCGGCTGCTGGCACTGGTCGGGTCGTCGGGGGCGGGGAAGTCGACCATCGCGTCGCTCGTGCCGCGCCTCTACGACGTCGACGGCGGCGCGGTGGAGCTCTCCGGCATCGACGTGCGCGACCTGACGTTCGCCTCGGTGCGCGGCGCCGTCGGCGTCGTCACGCAGGACGGGCACCTGTTCCACGACACCATCGGCGGCAACCTGCGCTACGCCGCCCCCGGCGCCTCGGACGCCGAGATCGTCGAGGCGCTGCAGCGGGCCCGGCTCGGCGAGCTGCTCGACGCCCTGCCCGACGGGCTCGACACGGTGGTGGGGGAGCGCGGCTACCGGCTCTCCGGCGGCGAGCGCCAGCGCCTGACGATCGCCCGGCTGCTGCTCGCGAAGCCCCGCGTCGTCATCCTGGACGAGGCCACCGCGCACCTGGACTCCGAGTCCGAGGCCGCGGTCCAGGAGGCGCTCGTGGAGGCGCTGGCGGGGCGGACGGCCATCGTGATCGCGCACCGGCTCTCGACGATCCGCGCGGCCGACCAGATCGCGGTCGTGGAGCACGGTCGGATCGTGGAGCGGGGCACCCACGACGAGCTGCTCGCCACGGGCGGGCGCTACGCGGTGCTGCACCGCACGCAGTTCGCCGGCCAGCATCTGGTCGGATGACGCTGGGCCGTCCGGCCCTGTCGACGTTACGCCTGGTCACGCTGGGCGTCGAGGGACCTACGCTGGGTCGATGACGGCGCCGGACCTCGTCCTCGACGACCAGCTCTGCTTCGCCCTGCACAGCGCGTCGCGGGCGATGACCGGGTGCTACCGGTCGCTGCTCGACGACATCGGTCTCACGTACAGCCAGTACGCGGTGATGCTGGTGCTGTGGGAGGACGAGACCGTCGCGCTGTCGGTGCTGTGCCGCCGGCTCCACCTCGACACGGGCACGCTCTCGCCGCTGCTCAAGCGGCTTGAGGCCCAGGGCCTGCTGGAGCGGCGCCGGCGCAGCGACGACGAGCGCATGATGCAGGTGACGCTGAGCGATGCCGGGCGGGCGCTGCGCGACCGGGCGGCGGGGGCGCAGGCGCGCGTCCGGGTCGCCACCGGGCTCACCGACGGCGCCCTCGCCGTCCTCCGCGGGGAGCTCACCGCGCTCGCGGAGCGGCTCAGGGCCGCCGACCTCCAGCCCTGACCGAAAGTGCAGGGCAGGTGCGCCGCGACACCGTTGTCCCGGCGCACCCACGTTTCAGGCGGCCTGCACGACCTGGGCGCGGTAGCTCTCGATGATCTCCATGAACTCCTTCTGCTCGGGCGCGGGCACGCCGAGGAAGTTCAGGGTGGCGGCGATCTCGATGGCGACGGCGTCGAACTCCCCGTCGGTGATCACGAGGCCGTCGTGGGTGAGGGTCATGTCCCGGCCGGGGTAGCACTTCGGCCCGCCGGCGGCCTCGATCGACCACGCCGTGACCAGGAACTTGTAACCCGGCGCGTTGGCGGGGTCGCCGTGGTGCGCGTGCACGGCCTCGTTGGCGTTCACCGCGACGTTGGCGAAGAGCCGGTCGACGAGCACGTCGACCGCACCCGCGATCGCGTACGTGCCGCCCAGTCGGTCGTAGAGGCTGCCCTCGGCCATGTCGGTCTCCCGCCGTCTTCGTCGATGAGGGGTGTGGCGGGGTTCACTGTCCGGGTTGCGCGCCGGGCACGTCAAGAGTGCACAACAGGATCTGACACGACCTATCTCCGGCGGACCGTCGCCTCCACCAGGTCGAGCACGGGGCCCATGTCGTCGGCGGGCAGGCCCATCGCGAGGTGGGAGATCAGGCCCTCCAGTACCAGCTCCAGGTACTGCGCGACCACCGCGACCGGGACGTCGTCACGCAGCGTGCCGGTCCGGGCCTGTCGCTCCAGGCGCTCGCGGGTGGCCCGGGTGAGCGCGGCGGAGTGGGCGCTCCAGCGCTCCCGGAACTCCGGTTCGGTGCGCAGCCGACGGGAGACCTCGAGCCGGGTCCCGAGCCAGCCCCGCACCCCCGACGGGTCGGCCACCAGCTCGCGCATCACCTGCACGAGCCCCTGTTCGGCGACGACGTCGGCCATGCGCCCGGCGTCCTGCTCGGCCAGCGCGAGGAACAGGGCGTCCTTGTCGCGGTAGTGGTGGAAGATCGCCCCCCGGGACAGGCCCGTGCTCTCCTCGAGCCTGCGTACCGTGGCCCCCTCGTAGCCGAAGCGGGCGAAGCAAGCCCGCGCGCCGTCGAGGATCTCCTGGCGCCGGGCGGCGAGCTGGTCGCTGCTGACGCGGGGCACACCGGTGAGCTTACCGGCCAACCAGACGTACGTACGTCTTGGGAAGGTCTTACGGCTTCATCACAGGACCCTCGGCCACCTCCTGCAATCGGCTTGCAGCGCGAGTAGCGTTCTCTCGCGTGACGCAGAAGCCGGGGGTCGCGGTGGTCGCCCAGGCGGTGACCGCCGCGGAGGACGCCGCCCCCGACGCCGGGCCGAGCGTGCTGCACGACTGTGCCGACGCCGAGGCCTACGTCGCGTCGGTGTGCTTCAAGCACGGCCCGCCGACGCTCGTCGGGGTCGAGCTGGAATGGCTGCTCCACGACGTCGCCCGGCCGGGACGGCCGGTGACGCTCGCGTCGCTCGCGGCGGCCCTCGGCCCCCACACCCCGCGCTCGCTCGACCCCGCGTCCCCCGCACGTCCGCTGCCGGCAGGCTCCGAGATCACCGTCGAGCCGGGCGGCCAGATCGAGATCGCGAGCCCCCCGCTCCCGGGTCTCCCCGACCTGGTGGGCGCCACCGTCTCCGACGCCGAGGTTCTCCACGGCCTCCTCGCCGCCCACGGGCTGCACCCCGAGTCCCGCGCGGCCGACGCGTCGCGTCCGCCGGTGCGGCTGCTGGACCTCCCGCGCTACCGCGCCATGGAGCAGGCCTTCGACCGGATCGGCACCTGCGGGCGCACCGCCATGTGCTCGACGTCCGCCGTGCAGGTCTGCGTCGACGCCGGGCAGGGCGCGGAGGTCGCCCGCCGCTGGTCGGCGGTGCACGCGCTCGGTCCGGTGCTGCTCGCCGCGTTCGCCAACTCGCCGACGCTCAACGGGCGGGACACCGGCTGGAAGTCGGCGCGGTGGATGAGCTGGCTGCAGGCCGACGAGGCGCGTACCGGGCCGCCCCCGGTCGCCGACGTGGACGCGCTCGACCCGGCCGCCGCCTGGGCCCGCCGCGTCATGGAGAGCCCGGTGCTGTGCGTCCGCCGCGACGACGGGTGGCTCGTCCCCGAGGCCGTCACGTTCGCCGACTGGGTGTGCGGCGGCCTGCCCGGGCCACCGCCCACCACCGCCGACCTCGACTACCACGTCTCCACGCTCTTCCCGCCCGTGCGCCCGCACGGGCACCTGGAGGTGCGCTACATCGACATGCAGCCCGGCCGCGGCTGGGCGCTGCCCACCGCGGTGCTCACGGCGCTGCTCGCCGACGGAGCGGTGCTCGACCGCGCCCGGGAGGCCTGCGAGCCCGCCCGCGAGCGGTGGGTGTCCGCCGCCCGCCGGGGGCTGGAGGACCCCGTGCTGGCCACGGCCGCGGCCGCGGTGTTCGAGCTGGCGGTGGCGCAGCTGCCGGCCGTCGGCGCGCCGGGCTGGCTGGTGGAGGACCTCACGACCATGACCGAACACCGTGTCCTGCGGGGCCTGTGCCCCGCCGACCTCCCGGAGGGAGAGAGTTGAGCCCCGATCTCCGCACGACCGTCGCCGACCTGCTGAGCGCCTCGCGCGCCCGGAGCACGGCGCTCACCGACGCCGTCGACGAGGCCGACCTCGTCGCCCAGCACTCGCCGCTGATGTCGCCGCTGGTGTGGGACCTCGCGCACATCGGCAGCCAGGAGGAGCTCTGGCTCGTCCGCGACGTGGGCGGGCGCGAGCCGCTGCGGCCCGAGATCGACGGCCTCTACGACGCGTTCCAGCACTCGCGGGCCAGCCGGGTCGCGCTGCCGCTGCTCACCCCGTCGGAGACCCGCCGCTACGTGGCCGAGGTGCGCGACAAGGCTCTCGACGCCCTGGCTCGCACGCCGCTCACCGGCCGCCGGCTCGTCGAGAACGGGTTCGCGTTCGGCATGATCGTGCAGCACGAACAGCAGCACGACGAGACGATGCTGGCCACCCACCAGCTGCGCACCGGGCCCGCGGTGCTGCACGCCGACCCGCCGCCGTCGGGCTCGCCGCTGCCCGTGCGGGAGGTGCTCGTACCGGCCGGTGGGTTCACGATGGGCACCTCCACCGAACCGTGGGCGCTCGACAACGAACGGCCCGCGCACGCCACGCACGTCGACGCGTTCTGGATCGACACGGCGCCCGTCACGAACGGGTGGTACGCAGAGTTCGTCGACGCCGGTGGGTACGACCAGCCGCGGTGGTGGAGCGAGGCGGGCTGGCGGCACCGCGTGGACGCCGGTCTGGTGGCGCCGCAGTTCTGGAAGCGTGACGGGTCGGGGCAGTGGTACCGGCGCACGTTCGGGGTACTCGCGCCGATCGTCGTGGACGAGCCGGTGGTGCACGTCAGCTGCCACGAGGCCGACGCCTTCGCCGCGTGGGCCGGCAAGCGCCTGCCCAGCGAGGCGGAGTGGGAGAAGGCCGCGCGGTTCGACCCGGTCTCCGGGCGGTCGCGGCGCTACCCGTGGGGCGACGAGGACCCCACGCCCGAGCACGCCAACCTCGGGCAGCGCCACCTGCGGCCCGCGCCCGTCGGCGCCTACCCGCGCGGGGCGTCGGCGCTCGGGGTGCACCAGCTGATCGGCGACGTCTGGGAGTGGACGTCGTCGGGGTGGCACCCCTACCCGGGCTACGAGACGTTCCCGTACCCGGAGTACTCCGAGGTGTTCTTCGGCGGCGACTACCGCGTGCTGCGCGGGGGCTCCTTCGGCACCGACCCGTCGGCGCTGCGATCCACGTTCCGCAACTGGGACCACCCGATCCGCCGGCAGATCTTCTCCGGCTTCCGGCTGGCCCGCGACGCTGCACCCGGGGACGTGCACTAGCGCGTGTGCCGCCACCTGGCCTACCTCGGACCGGCCGTGACGCTGTCGTCGCTGGTCCTCGAGCCGCAGCACTCGTTGCTGCGGCAGTCCTACGCACCCGCGGACATGCGCGGCGGTGGCACCGTGAACGCCGACGGTTTCGGCGTCGGCTGGTACGCCGGGGACGGGGCCGTCCGCTACCGCAGCGCGTCGCCGATCTGGTCGGACACGGCGTTCACGGCGCTGGCCGGGGTCACCTCCTCCACGGCGGTGCTGGCCGCGGTGCGGTCGGCGACCACCGGGATGCCCGTCACCGATACGGCCGCGGCGCCCTTCAGCGACGGGCGGTGGCTGTTCAGCCACAACGGCGTCGTCCGCGGCTGGCCGCAGGCGGTGGCCGCCCTGGCGGCGGCCCTGCCCGTCGTCGACCTGATGACGCTCGACGCCCCCACCGACGCCGCGCTGCTGTGGGCGCTGGTCCGGGACGGGCTCCGCGGCGGGGCCGACCCCGCGACGGTGCTGGCCGGCGTCGTCACCGCCGTGGCGGCGGCCGCCCCGGGGTCGCGGCTCAACCTCCTGCTCACCGACGGCGCGACGATCTGGGCCACCGCCTGGGACCACGCGCTGTCGGTCACCACCTCCGACGCGACGGCCCTCGTCGCGTCCGAACCCACCACCGACGCTCCATGGACCGAGGTGCCCGCCCGGCACCTGCTGGTGGCCCGCCCGGGTCGCCACCGCTTCACCACGCTCTGAGACAACGGGAGTCCGATGAGCAGCGCCCTTCTCGACATCCACCTGACCGAGCACGACGCCGACGCGGCCCTGCGGGCCGACGCGCGTGCCGGTCTCACCGCGAACCCCAAACAGCTGCCGCCCAAGTGGTTCTACGACGCGCGCGGCAGCGAGCTGTTCGAGCAGATCACCGGGCTGCCCGAGTACTATCCGACCCGCACCGAGCGCGCCCTGCTGGAGCGCAGCGTCGACGAGATCGCGGTCGCGTCCGGGGCCGACACGCTCGTCGAGCTGGGCTCCGGCTCGTCGGCGAAGACCCGCGTACTGCTCGACGCGTTCGCCCGCGCGGGCACGCTGCGCCAGTACGTGCCGCAGGACGTCAGCGAGTCGGCGTTGCGGCTGGCGATGGACGCGCTCGCCGTCGAGTACCCGGATCTCGAGCTGCACGGCGTGGTCGGCGACTTCACCAAGCACCTCGACCGGCTGCCCCGCGGCCGCCGCCGGATGGTGGCGTTCCTGGGCGGGACGATCGGCAACCTCGTCCCGGCCGAGCGTGCCGCGTTCCTCACCCAGCTCCGCTCGGTGCTGCAGCCCGGCGAGCAGCTGCTGCTCGGCACCGGTCTGGTGATCGACGAGAAGGTGCTCGTCGCGGCCTACGACGACGAGGCCGGCGTCACCGCGGAGTTCAACCGCAACGTGCTGCACGTGCTCAACCGCGAGCTGGACGCCGACTTCGCCCCCGAGGCGTTCACGCACGTCGCGGTCTGGGACGTCGAGCACGAGTGGATCGAGATGCGCCTGCGGGCGCAGCGGGCGATGACCGTGCACGTCCGCGGCCTGGACCTCACCGTCGAGTTCGCGGCGGGGGAGGAGATGCGTACCGAGATCTCCGCGAAGTTCCGGCCCGGTGGCGTGCGCGGGTGGCTGGAGGCCACGGGCTTCGAGTTCACCCGCAGCTGGACCGACCCCGACGCCCGTTTCGCGCTGACCCTGGCGACAGCCGTCTGACCCCCACCCCGCGAGTCGGCACTTCACAGCGCGCGAGTCGGCGCTTCTCCGAGGGCGAGTCGACGGTTTTCCGGGCGGAGGATGCGCGGGAACCTGCGCGACTCGCGGGCGGGAATCTGCCGACTCGCGGGGTGGGTAGGGTGCGTTTCGTGAGCAGCGGCGACTGGCGTGATGACGGGGTGCGGGTCATCCCGCCCGACGCACTGGACGGCAACACCCCGCAGACCCCCGGGATGGAGCGCGCCGCCGCCGTCACGCACGGGCGGGTGGGGGCGCAGAAGCTGTGGGCCGGCACCGTCACGATCCACCCGGGCGCCCGCACCGGGGCCCACCACCACGGTGAGCTGGAGAGCGTCATCTACGTGGTGCGCGGGCGGGCCCGGATGAAGTGGGGCGAGAACCTCGAGTTCACGGCCGAGGCCGGGCCGGGAGGGTTCATCTTCGTGCCGCCGTTCGTGCCGCACCAGGAGATCAACGCCCTCGACGACGAGCCGTTGGAGTGTGTGCTCACGCGCAGCGGGCAGGACCCGGTCGTCGTGAACCTGGACATCGACGGCGTCACCGATCCCGAGACCGTCGCCTGGGTCGATCCGGGTCACCCCGCGAGGCAGTAGTCCGGCAGGTCGATACCGCCGGCCTTGGCGAACTGCTTCTCCAGGATCCCGCGCATCGGCCAGCGGGTCATCGAGCGCATCGTGAGCGCGCCCAGGCGGATCGCGAGCGCGCTCGTCGGGGCGTACCCGCCGATGCCGCCGGGTGGCAGCTCCTGGCCGGTGGTGACGTAGGGCCGCAGGACCCGCTCGTAGCGGTCGAACGCGGAGTGGTGGTCCGCCCGGGCCGCCAGCTCGCCGGCCAGGACGTACGCCCCGACCAGCGCCAGGCTCGTGCCGAGTCCGGTGAGCGGGGTCGGGCAGTACCCGGCGTCGCCGAGTAGCACCACACGCCCGTTCGACCAGCGGTCGAGGTGCACCTGGCCCACCGAGTCGAACGCGAAGTCCGGTGCGGCGCGCATGGCGTCGAGCAGCCAGGGGACCTTCCAGCCGCCGCCGGCGAAGCGCTCGGCGAGCAGGTCCTTGTGCGCCGCGGCACCGGTGCGGGCGACGGGCGCCGAGCGGAACGAGAGCGACGCCTTGCTCTCGCCGGGCAGCCGCCCCGGCCGCAGCGAGGCCACACGGCCGCCGGGCAGGTTGTGCATCATGTACCAGCCGTCGAGGTCGCCGGCCGCCGGCGCGGTGAAGTAGGCGGTGTAGCACTCGAGCGGACGGACGCAGTCGGACTCCGGCCCGAACGCGAGCCGCCGGACCGCGGAGTGCAGCCCGTCGGCGCCGATGACGAGCCCGAACCGGCGCGGCGCGGCGTTCTCGAACGTGACGTCGACGCCGTGGTCGTCCTGGGTGATGCCGGTGATGGTGTCGTCGAAGAGGTACTCGACGTCGCCTGCGGCGTCGACCAGGAGCCGGCCCAGGTCGCCGCGCAGGATCTCGATCTCGGAGATGATCCCCTCCCCGCCGAACGCGTCGGCGGGCATGGTCGCGGTGATGCGGCCGCGCCCGTCGACGTAGGCGAGCCCGCGCTGGTCCAGCGAGACGGCCCGGGCCTCGGGCATCAGGCCCATCCGCTCGATGACGGTGCGGCCCGCCCCGCGGAGGTCGACGGCCTGGCCGCCGGGACGCAGTGCGGGTGCCCGCTCGACGACGGTGACGGAGTGCCCCTGCCGGCGTAGCCAGTACGCGATGGCGGGGCCGGCGATGCTGGCGCCGGAGATGAGTACCTCGGTGGTGTCCATGCGGGCTAGAGTACGTCGTACGCTAGAAAGCAGGCAAGCATTCGTGCAGGTCAGAGCGTTGTCTGCACTAGTGCAGGCCAGGACGCGGCGGGTTGAAAGCCGTGCGACCAGGCACGCAGGTGAACTAGTACACCGGAGGAATCGTGGTCGATCGTGAGGCGCCGCCCTACGCGCGGATCGCCGCGGAGCTGCGCGGGCGGGTCGAGCGGGGGGAGCTCGTGCCGGGCGACCGGATGCCCTCCACCCGCGAGATCAGCCGGACGTGGGGCGTGGCCATCGCCACCGCCACGAAGGTGATCACCGCTCTGCGTCAGGACGGGGTGGTCCGGACCGTGCCCGGCGTCGGTACCGTGGTCGCCGCGCCGAGCACCACCCGGCCGCCTCGTCGTCGCGCCGAGCCGGCGGCGGGCCTGACGGCCGGCCGGATCGTCGCCGCCGCGGTCGCGATCGCCGACGCCGAGGGTCTCGACGGGCTGTCGATGCGCCGGGTCGCCACCGACCTGGGGGCGGGGCCGATGTCGCTGTACCGCCACGTCGCCGACAAGGACGACCTGCTGCTGCAGATGATGGACGCGGTGATGCGGCAGGAGTGGCAACCGCCGGCGAGGCCGCCCGCGGGCTGGCGGGCCCAGCTCGAGCTGGCGGGGCGCACGCTCTGGACGGCGTTCCGGCGCCATCCCTGGCTGGCGCCCGCGCTGTCGCTGACCCGGCCCCAGCCGGTCGCCGGCGGCATGGCCTACACCGAGTGGGTGCTCACCGCCCTCGACGGCCTCGGACTGGACCTCCCGGCCATGTTCGACGTGCACCTGACGGTGTTCAACTACGCCCGCGGCACCGCGGTGAACCTCGAACCCGAGGCCGCCGCCCAGGCGGTGACGGGTCTGGACAACGAGCAGTGGATGGAGACCCAGGAGGCCGCACTGCGGTCGATCGTGGGCACCGGCGACTTCCCGCACTTCGAGCGGATCCTGTCGATGGACTTCGATCTCGACCTGGACGTGATGTTCGAGCGCGGCCTGGGCTACCTGCTCGACGGGCTGCGCGTGGCGCTCGACACCCCGAACCGGGGCGCCGTCCCGCCGCTGTAGTTGTACTGTGCTAACCGTTATAGCCGTACAACGATCGAGGTTCCCGTGCCCGACCTGAGCCGCCGCCGGCGGATGCTCGTCCTGGCCATCTGCTGTTCGAGCCTGTTCGTCGTGAGCCTCGACAACACGATCGTCAACCTGGCCCTGCCGTCGATCCAGCGGGACTTCGGCGCGTCGGTCTCGGCCCTGCAGTGGACCATCGACGCCTACACGCTCACCATCGCGTGCCTCCTGATGCTGGCCGGCTCCACCGCCGACCGGATCGGCCGCCGGCGGGTGTTCCAGACCGGGCTCCTGCTGTTCGGCCTGGGCTCGCTGCTGTGCAGCCTGGCGCCGGACGTCGGCTCGCTCATCGGGTTCCGGGCGCTGCAGGCGATCGGTGGCTCGATGCTCAACCCCGTGGCCATGTCGATCATCACGAACACGTTCACCGACCGGCGGGAGCGCGCCAAGGCCATCGGCGTGTGGGGCGCCGTGATCGGCGGGAGCATGTCGCTGGGCCCGGTGGTCGGCGGCGTCCTCGTCGACTCGGTCGGTTGGCGTTCCATCTTCTGGATCAACGTGCCGATCGTGCTGGCGGCCGTGGTGCTGGCCGCGCGGTTCGTGCCGGAGTCCCGGGCGCCGCGGGCGCGCCGGTTCGACCCGTACGGCCAGGCGCTGGTGGGGCTGGTGCTGGGCGGGCTCACGTTCGGGGTCATCGAGGGCCCCGGACACGGCTGGGGCTCCCCGCTGATCGTCGGATGCTTCGTGGTGGCCGTGGTGTCGGCGGTGCTGCTCGTCGTGGTCGAGTCGCGGCGTCGCGATCCGCTCATCGATCCCCGGTTCTTCCGCAGCGCCCCGTTCTCCGCCGCCACCGTCACGGCGGTGGCCGCGTTCGCCGCCCTGGCCGGGTTCCTGTTCCTCAACGCGCTCTACCTGCAGGACGTGCGCGGGTTCAGCCCGCTGCACGCCGGCCTGCTGACGCTGCCGATGGCCCTGATGGCGGGCCTGCTGCCGGTGGTCTCCGGTCGGCTCGTCGCCAGCCGGGGCCCGCGCATCTCGTTGCTCGCCGGGGGAGCGGGACTCACCCTCGGCGCGCTGATCCTGCTGATGACGATCGAGGCCGACACCCCGATCGGCATGCTGATCCTGGCCTACGCCGTCTTCGGCATCGGGTTCGGCATGATCAACGCTCCGATCACCAACACGGCCGTCTCCGGCATGCCGATCAGCCAGGCCGGCGTGGCGTCGGCCGTCGCGTCGACGAGCCGCCAGGTGGGCTCGGCGCTGGGCGTCGCGGTGCTGGGATCGCTGGTCACCGCGCGGATCAGCGGACCGATCACGACCGGCTTCGCCGACGCCAGCCGCATCGGCTGGGCTGTGATGGTGGGCTGCGGTCTCGTGATCCTCGTGCTCGGCGTTGTCGGGACCGGGAACTGGGCCCGTCGGACGGCCGCCGACACGGCGGAGCTGTTCGAGAGCCCCGCCCCCGAGCCGGTGGGGGCCCGGTGACGGACGGAGCCGCCCAGCGCGTGTGGGCGGCGATGCGCGCGCTCGTGACCGAGGACGACCGCCGCGCGGAGGTCTGCGCGGCACTGGGCATGAGCTTCTTCCGGATCAAGGTGCTGCGCCGCATCGCCGCCGAACCGACGACGGGCGGCCTGCTCGCCGAGCGGCTGGGCTCCGATCCGCCGTACGTCTCGGTGGTGGTCGAGGACCTCGTGCAGCGGGGCCTGGTCGTCCGCACGCCCGACGCCACCGACCGCCGGCGCAAGGTGCTGTCGGTGACGGCGGCGGGGGAGCGGACCGCCCGGGAGGCGGAGGCGCTGCTGGCCACGCCGCCCCGCGCGCTCACGGATCTCCCGGCCGAGCACCTGGCGGACCTGGACCGCGCCCTGGCGGGTGTCCTGGTGCCCTCGCCGGAGTCGTGAGCGGATATCGGTGCTCCCGCACCGATATCCGCTCACGATCGGGTCTTCCCCGATGTCAATGAAACATTGACGCCTTCGCAACGTCGTCGAAACGACGACATCACCGACGCCCGGAGAAACGAAACGGCGGGCGCCGCCGGCCGGAGCCGGGGACGCCCGCCGTCAGCGGAGCAGGGGGAGAGGTGCTACGCGCGCAGCATGCCGCGCAGCACGTACTGCAGGATCCCGCCGTTGCGGTAGTAGTCCGCCTCGCCGGGGGTGTCGATGCGGACGACCGCGTCGAACTCGACGACGGTGCCGTCGGCCTTCGTGGCCTTCACCGCCACGGTGCGGGGCGTGGAGCCGTCGTTCAGCTCGGTGATGCCGCTGATGTCGAACGTCTCGGTGCCGTCGAGGTGCAGCGACGTCGCCGACTCGCCCGCCGGGAACTGCAGCGGGATGACGCCCATGCCGATCAGGTTCGAGCGGTGGATGCGCTCGAACGACTCGACGATGACGGCCTTGACGCCCAGGAGCGCGGTGCCCTTGGCCGCCCAGTCACGGGACGAGCCGGATCCGTACTCCTTGCCACCCAGCACGACCAGCGGGATGCCGGCGGCCGCGTAGTTCTGCGCCGCGTCGTAGATGAACGACTGGGGGGCGTCGGCCTGGGTGAAGTCGCGGGTGTAGCCGCCCGAGACGTCGTCGAGCAGCTGGTTCCTCAACCGGATGTTGGCGAAGGTGCCGCGGATCATCACCTCGTGGTTGCCGCGCCGCGAGCCGAAGGAGTTGAAGTCTCCTCTGTCGATGCCGTGGTCGGTGAGGTACGTAGCCGCCGGGGTGCCGGGCTTGATGGCGCCGGCGGGGGAGATGTGGTCGGTGGTGACCGAGTCGCCCAGCAGGGCCAGCACCCGCGCGCCCGAGATGTCGACGACCGGCGACGGCTCCGGCGACATGCCCTCGAAGTACGGGGGCTTGCGCACGTAGGTGCTCTGCGCGTCCCAGTCGAAGGTCTTGCCCTCCGGCGTGGGCAGGCTCCTCCAGCGCTCGTCGCCCGCGAAGACGTCGGCGTAGTCCTTGGTGAACATCTCCTGGCTGATCGAGTTGTCGATCGTGTCCTGGACGTCCTTGGCCGACGGCCAGAGGTCCTTCAGGAAGACGTCGGTGCCGTGGGTGTCCTGGCCCAGGGGCTGGTTCTCGAAGTCGAAGTCCATCGTGCCCGCGAGGGCGTAGGCGATGACCAGCGGCGGCGAGGCCAGGTAGTTCATCTTGATGTCCGGGTTGATCCGGCCCTCGAAGTTGCGGTTGCCCGAGAGCACCGAGACGACCGAGAGGTCGGCCTCGTTGATGGCCGCGGAGATCTCGTCGGAGAGCGGGCCGGAGTTGCCGATGCACGTGGTGCAGCCGTAGCCGACGAGGTGGTAGCCGAGCTTCTCCAGGTACGGCCAGAGGCCGGCCTTCTCGTAGTAGTCGGTGACGACCTTGGAGCCCGGGGCCATCGACGTCTTGACCCACGGCTTGACCGTGAGGCCGCGCTCGACGGCGTTCTTCGCGAGCAGCGCCGCGCCGAGCATCACCGACGGGTTGGACGTGTTGGTGCAGCTGGTGATCGAGGCGATGACGACGGCGCCGTGGTCGAGCGTGAACTCGCCGCGGGTCTCGGAGACGACCTTCGTCGGCTTCGACGGGCGGCCCTCGCAGCCCTCGGCCGCGGAGAACAGCACCGGCTTCTCGTCGGCGCCGCTGCCCGGGGCGGGCGGGTCGCTGGCGGGAAAGGACTCCTTCTCCGACTCGTCGACGCCCACCGGGGCGCCCTCGGGGTCGTCGGTGTAGTCGTGCACCGACTTGCGGAACGCCGACTTCGCGTCGGTCAGCTCGATGCGGTCCTGCGGGCGCTTGGGGCCGGCGATGGACGGGACGACGGTGCCCAGGTCGAGCTCGAGGGTCTCGGAGAACACCGGCTCGCGCTTCGGGTCGTGCCAGAGGCCCTGCTCCTTGGCGTAGGCCTCGGTGAGCTCGAGCTGCTCGGTGGGGCGACCCGTCAGCTTCATGTAGCGGATGGTCTCCTCATCGATCGGGAAGATCGCCGCGGTGGAGCCGAACTCCGGGCTCATGTTGCCGATGGTGGCGCGGTTGGCCAGCGGCACCGCGCCGACGCCCTCGCCGTAGAACTCCACGAACTTGCCGACGACGCCCTGGCGCCGCAGCATCTCGGTGATCGTCAGCACGACGTCGGTGGCGGTGGCGCCGGCCGGGATCTCGCCGACGAGCTTGAAGCCCACGACCTTCGGGATGAGCATCGAGACGGGCTGGCCGAGCATGGCCGCCTCGGCCTCGATGCCGCCGACGCCCCAGCCCAGCACACCCAGGCCGTTGACCATGGTGGTGTGGCTGTCGGTGCCGACGAGCGTGTCGGGGTAGGCCTGCCCGTTGCGGGTCATCACGACGCGTGCGAGGTGCTCGATGTTGACCTGGTGCACGATGCCGGTGCCCGGGGGGACGACCTTGAACTCGTCGAACGCGCCCTGACCCCAGCGCAGGAACTGGTAGCGCTCCTTGTTGCGGCTGTACTCGAAGTCGACGTTGCGCTCGAACGCGTCGGGGGTGCCGAAGACGTCGATGATCACCGAGTGGTCGATGACCAGCTCGGCGGGCGCCAGCGGGTTGACCTTCGCCGGGTCGCCGCCCAGCTCGGTGACGGCCTCGCGCATGGTGGCCAGGTCGACGACGCAGGGAACGCCGGTGAAGTCCTGCATGATCACGCGGGCCGGCGTGAACTGGATCTCGGTGTCGGGCTCGGCCGTGGGGTCCCAGCCGGCGAGCGCGCGCACGTGGTCGGCCGTGACGTTGGCGCCGTCCTCGGTGCGGAGCAGGTTCTCCAGCAGGACCTTCAGGCTGAACGGCAGGCGCTCGGCGCCCTCGACGGCAGAGAGCCGGAAGATCTCGTGCTCGGCCCCGCCGGCCTGGAGCGTCCCCCTCGCGCCGAAGCTGTCTGTGCTGGTCACTCTGTGTCCTCCTGAAGCGGTGGTGGGCGCGTCGGTGGGTCTCGCGGGCGAGTCTCGCGCACCGGCTCCCGCCAGCACCGTGGACCCCCGTTGCCGCAAACAGTACGCTCGTACTGTGAAGACGTCGAGTCGGGGACGGCTACCCCATGTGGTGGAAATCGTCGATCCCCGCGTGTCCCGACCCGGCGGACGGCGGTCCGGCTGACAGAGTGCGGACGCTCGTCATGATCATGCGTCGGTGGGAGGCTCCGGGTGCGGCGGTACGGACGTCTCTGCGTGCTGGCCGTGCTCGTCGCGATGATCGGGATCATGCCCCCGCTGGGCCTCGCCGGAGTGCCCGGCACGGCCTTCGCGCAGCCCCCGACACCGCCGCCCCCGCCCAACCCGACCAACGGCGACCTGCAGCAGAGCAAGGCCACGGTCGCGCAGCGGGCCGCCGCGGTGGCGTCCCTGACCTCCCGGCTCGCGGGCCTCGACGCGAAGGTCGATGACCTCCACCTGCAGCTGACGGCGCAACAGGAGGTCGCCAACCAGGCCTTCGTCGACATGCAGAGCGCGCAGGCCGCCGCCGATGCCGCCAGCAGGAAGGCGGCCGACGCGCGTATCGCCACCGCGGCCGCCGGTAGCGCGATCGACAATGCCCGGGCCCAGCTCGACGCGTTCCTGGTGGCGCAGTTCCAGAACGGGCCCGACACGGGACCGCTCGGCCTGCTCACCAGCGCCACCGGCCCCCAGGACCTCATCGACCGGGCGGGCCTGGCCAACGTGGTCGCCGCCCAGCAGCAGCAGGCACTGGACAGCATGGAACGGGCGCGGGTCGCCAAGGCCAACGCCGACTCGCTGGCGCGCGCCGCCGAGGACGACGCGCGGGCCGAGGCGGACCGCGCGACCCGGGCGAAGACGGCCGCCGACGGGGCGGTCGCCACCGTCCAGGCCCAGACCCGCGCGCAGATCGCACAGCTGCAGCAGGTGCAGGCCCAGCGCGACGACGTGAACCGGCAGCTCGGTGCGGCGGAGGCCGCGGACGCCGGCCTGCGCGACCAGCGCGCCCGTTTCCTCACCTGGCAGCAGCAGCAGGCCGAGGCCGAAGCCGCCCGGCAGCGCGCCGCGGCCGCCGCGGCCGCCGCCAGGGTCGCGCAGGCGGCCCCGTCCGGTGGCCCCGCTCGCGCCCCGGTCCGGGCCTCCGGCTCCGTCGCGACCGTGATCGACCGGGCGATGTCGCAGCTCGGGGTGCAGTACGCCTGGGGCGGTGGCACGCGGTCCGGTCCGTCCCGCGGCATCCGCGACGGCGGCGTCGCCGACAGCTACGGCGACTACAACCGCATCGGGTTCGACTGCTCCGGCCTGATGATCTACGCCTTCGGCGGTGTCGGCATCTCCCTGCCGCACTACAGCGGCTACCAGTACACCTCCGGCCAGCAGGTGCCGGTCTCGCAGCGCCGGCCGGGTGACATGCTCTTCTACGCCGAGGGCGGCGCGATCGGGCACGTCGCCCTCTACATCGGCGATGGCCGGATGATCGAGGCGCCCTACTCGGGCAGCGCCGTCCGCGTCGTGCCGATGCGCTACGGGGGGCTCATGCCCTACGTCACCCGGATGCTCTGAGGCGCCCTTTCACCGTCGTCATACGGGACGCGGTGTCAGATGGCCGCGTGAGCGTCGACGAGTCCGTCCCCAGCCCGGCCACCGAGGGCGAGCGCCTCGAGCGCGTCGTCTTCGAGATCAAGCGCGTCATCGTCGGGCAGGACCGCCTGGTCGAGCGGATGCTCGTCGGCCTGCTGGCCAAGGGCCACCTGCTGCTGGAGGGCGTGCCCGGCGTCGCGAAGACCCTGGCCGTCGAGACCGTCGCGAAGGTCGTCGGGGGCTCGTTCTCGCGCCTGCAGTTCACCCCCGACCTCGTGCCCGCCGACATCCTCGGCACCCGGATCTACCGCCAGGGCCGCGAGGAGTTCGACGTCGAGCTCGGCCCGGTGGTGGCCAACTTCGTGCTCGCCGACGAGATCAACCGCGCGCCGGCCAAGGTGCAGTCGGCCATGCTCGAGGTGATGGCGGAGCGGCACCTGTCGATCGGCGGCAGGACCTTCCCGATGCCCGATCCCTTCCTGGTGCTGGCCACCCAGAACCCCATCGAGAACGAGGGTGTCTACCCGCTGCCCGAGGCCCAGCGGGACCGGTTCCTCTTCAAGATCATCGTCGAGTACCCGGGCGTGGAGGAGGAGCGGGAGATCGTCTACCGGATGGGCGCCGAGCCGCCGGTGGCCACCCAGGTGATCGACCCCGCGGAGCTGGTGCGGCTGCAGGGGGTGGCGTCGAGGGTGTTCGTGCACCACGCCCTCGTCGACTACGTGGTGCGCCTGGTCGTCGCCACCCGGACGCCGGCGGAGCACGGCCTGGCCGACGTCGCCGGCTGGGTGTCCTACGGCGCGTCCCCGCGCGCCACGCTCGGCATCGTCGCGGCGGCCCGGGCCCTGGCCCTGGTGCGCGGGCGCGACTACGTGCTCCCGCAGGACGTGCTGGACGTGGCCCCCGACGTGCTGCGCCACCGCCTGGTGCTCTCCTACGACGCCGTGGCCGACTCGGTGCCGATGGACCACATCATCTCCCGGGTGCTGGCCACCGTCCCGCTCCCGCAGGTGACGGCCCGCCCGGCCCAGTACACGGCCGCCGGCCAGCCCGGATGACGCCAGTAGCCAACCCGCCCTCCTTCCGGGACGGGCGGATGGAGGCCTCGCTGCGCGCGCTCGAGCTCACCGTGCGCGGGCGGCTCGACGGGCTGCTGCAGGGCAACCACGTCGGGCTCGTGCCGGGCCCGGGCAGCGAGCCGGGGGAGGCGCGCGCCTACCAGCCCGGCGACGACGTGCGCCGGATGGACTGGGCCGTCACCGCCCGCACCACCGAGCCGCACGTGCGCCAGACCGTGGCCGACCGCGAGCTGGAGACGTGGGTGGTGCTCGACCTGTCGCCCAGCCTCGACTTCGGCACCGCCACCTGCGAGAAGCGCGACCTCGCCATCGCCGCGCTGGCCGCCGTCACCCACCTCACGCGCGGCGGCGGCAACCGGGTCGGGGCCGTCGTCGCCACCGGGGAGAGGACGGTGCGCCTGCCGGCGCGCGGGGGGCTCACCTACGCCCGCGGGTTGTTGCGGACGGTCGCGGCCACCCCGCGGGCGCCGGAGGGCACCCGCGGCGACCTCGCCGCGGCGATCGAGCAGCTGCGCCGACCGCCCCGGCGGCGCGGCCTGGCCGTCGTGATCTCCGACTTCCTCGGCGAACCCGACTGGGAGCGGCCGCTGCGCGCGCTCTCGGCCCGCCACGAGCTGCTGGCGATCGAGGTGCTCGATCCCCGGGAGCTGGAGCTGCCCGACGTGGGCACCGTCGTGCTGGCCGACCCCGAGACGGGCCGCCAGCGCGAGGTGCAGACCACGCCGCTGCTGTGCCGCGAGTTCGCGGCCGCCGCGTCCGAGCACCGCGACCGGGTGGCCACCGCGCTGCGCCGCTCCGGTGCCGCGCACCTGACGCTGCGCACCGACTCCGACTGGATCGCCGACATCGTGCGCTTCGCGCTGGCGCGCAAGCGGGCGTGGTCGGGGGGAGGACGGTAGATGTTCTCCCAACCCTGGTGGCTCCTGGGGCTGCTCGTGGTGGCCGCCCTCGTCGTCGCCTACGTCGTGCTGCTGCGCCGCCGGCGCCGTGACGTCGTCAAGTTCACCAACCTCGCCCTGCTCGACTCCGTCGCCCCGAAACGGCCCGGCTGGTACCGCCACGTGCCCGCGGCGGCGCTGATGGTGGCGCTGGCCGTCCTGACCGTGGCGCTGGCCGGCCCGCAGGCGGAGGCGAAGGTGCCGCGCAACCGCGCCACCGTGCTGCTGGTGATCGACGTGTCGCTCTCCATGCGCGCCACCGACGTCCAGCCGAGCCGTCTCGCCGCGGCCCAGGCCGCCGCCAAGGCGTTCGCCGACCAGCTCACGCCGGGCGTCAACCTCGGGCTCGTGTCGTTCGCGGGCACGGCGGCCGTGCTGGTCTCGCCGACGGTGGACCGCGAGCCGGTGAAGCGCGCGATCGACGGTCTCAAGCTGGCGGAGGCCACGGCCACGGGCGAGGCGATCTTCGCGGCGATGCAGTCGGTGGAGACGTTCTCCCAGGCCCTGGCCGGTGGCTCCGCCGACGGGCCGCCGCCCGCGCGGATCGTCCTGATGAGCGACGGCGGGCAGACGGTGCCCAGCGGGCCGGACGCCAAGAACCTGCCACGCGGTGGTTACACCGCGGCGCGGGCCGCGGCGCAGGCCAAGATCCCGGTCTCCACGATCTCGTTCGGCACCGACTACGGGTCGATCGAGCTGGACCCCGACAAGCCGCCGGTGTCCGTCGCGGTCGACGACGACTCGCTGCGCACCATCGCACAGCTCTCCGGCGGCCAGTTCTACAAGGCCGCGAGCGAGCAGGAGCTGCGGCAGGTGTACTCGCAGCTGGGGGAGCAGATCGGCTACGAGGTGCGGCAGGTCGACACCAGCCGGCCGTGGCTGGCCGGGGGAGCACTGCTGCTCGTCGTCGGGCTCGGCTCCGGGATCGTCCTCGGGAGGCGCTTTCCGTAGGGTTGCGCCCCATGGGACCCAAAGAGGGTGGACGCAGCGTGCTGGTGACCGGAGGAAACCGCGGGATCGGGCTGGCGATCGCCACCGCCTTCGCCGCGCAGGGTGATCAGGTGGCGGTGACGCACCGGGCGCCTGTCGACGGCCTGCCCGGTGAGCTGCTGCCCGTGCAGTGCGACGTCACCGACGTCGACGCCGTCGATGCCGCGTTCTCGGAGGTCGAGGACAAGCACGGCCCGGTGCAGGTGCTGGTGTCCAACGCCGGCATCACCGACGACGGGCTGCTCATGCGGATGAGCGAGGACTCCTTCACGAAGGTGATCGACGCGAACCTCACCGCCGCCTACCGGGTGGCCAAGCGGGCCTCGCGCGGCATGCTCAAGGCCCGCGGCGGCCGGATGGTGTTCGTCTCCAGCGTCGTCGGGCTGCTGGGCTCGGCCGGCCAGGTCAACTACGCGGCCTCCAAGGCGGGCCTGGTGGGCCTGTCGCGGTCGATCGCCCGCGAGCTCGGCTCCCGCGGCATCACCGCCAACGTGGTGGCGCCGGGGTTCGTCGACACCGACATGACCCGCGCGCTGCCCGACGCCCGGCGCGAGGAGATCCTCAAGCAGGTGCCGCTGGGCCGGTACGCGACCGTCGAGGAGGTCGCCGCCGCCGTCACGTGGCTCGGCTCGGACGCCGCCGGATACGTGACGGGCGCGGTGATCCCGGTCGACGGCGGACTGGGCATGGGTCACTAGCGTCCCGGCGGGTCCGGGGCGCTCCACTAAGGTCACCTTTCATGGGACTTCTCGAGGGCAAGCGCCTGCTCATCACCGGTGTGATCACCGACGCGTCGCTCGCGTTCCACGCGGCCAAGGTCGCGCAGGAGCAGGGCGCGCAGGTGGTGCTCACCGGTTACGGACGCATGCGGCTCGTGGAGCGCATCGCGCAGCGGCTCCCGCAGCCCGCGCCGGTGGTGGAGCTCGACGTCTCCGACCAGGCGCAGCTCGACTCCCTCGTCGAGCGGGTCTCCCCGCACCTGGGCGACGCCCCGCACCTCGACGGCGTGCTGCACTCGATCGGCTTCGCCCCGCCGTCGTGCCTGGGCGAGGGGGCGTTCATGAACGCGCCGTGGGAGGACGTGGCCACCACCATCCAGGTGGGCGCGTACTCGTTCAAGTCGCTGGCCACCGCGCTGCTGCCGCTGATGGGTCCGGGTGGCTCGGTCGTGGGCATGGACTTCGACAACCGCCAGGCGTGGCCCGCGTACGACTGGATGGGCGTCGCGAAGTCGACGCTGGAGTCGGTCTGCCGCTACCTCGCCCGTGACCTCGGCCCCCAGGGCATCCGGGTCAACCTCGTGGCCGCCGGCCCGGTCAGGACCATGGCCGCCAAGTCCATCCCCGGCTTCGCCGCGTTCGAGGACGCCTGGGACGGCCGCGCCCCGCTGGGCTGGGACGTCACCGACCCGGTGCCGGTGGCCAAGACGGTGTGCGCGGTGCTGTCGGACTGGCTGCCCGTCACCACGGGGTCGATGGTGATGGCCGACGGAGGGTTCCACGCGATCGGCGTGTGACTCACGGCGGGAAGGCCCGGTCGCGGCGCCGGGCCACCGCCGCCGGGACCGGCGGATCGACGACGTCGTCGGCGCACGGCAGGTAGTTCCGGTGCCGGGAGGCACGCACAGCCACCCCGCTCCCGAGGCCGTTTCGGGGAATCGGTGGGAGGATCATCGGCGTGCACTCCACGGTCGACGCCCTGCTCGTCCTGTCCTTCGGTGGCCCGGAGGGCCCCGACGAGGTCCGCCCCTTCCTCGAGAACGTGACCCGGGGGCGGGGGATCCCGCCGGAGCGGCTCGACGCCGTCGAGGAGCACTACCAGCACTTCGGCGGCGTCTCCCCGATCAACGCCCGCAACCGCGAGCTGATCGCGGCCGTTCGGGATCGCACCGACCTGCCCGTCTACTTCGGCAACCGCAACTGGCACCCGCTGGTGGAGGACACCCTCGCGTCGATGGTGTCCGACGGCGTGCGGAACGCGCTCGTGTTCGCCACGAGTGCGTACGGGGGCTACTCCGCCTGCCGCCAGTACGACGACGACATCGCCCGCGCCCGCAAGGCCGTCGGTGACGCCGCCCCGCAGCTGACCAAGCTGCGCCACTTCTTCGACCACCCCGCGTTCGTCGCCGCCAACGCCGACGCCGTGCGCGCCGCTCAGGCCGAGGTCGCGCCGGGCGCGCGGCTGGTGTTCACGGCCCACTCCATCCCGACGTCCGCCGACGCCGCGGCCGGTCCTCCCGAGGAGGGCGGCCACCGCTACTCGAGGCAGGTCGCCGAGGCGGCCCGGCTGGTGGCGGCCGAGGTCGGGGCGGCGGAGTACGACGTGGTGTGGCAGTCGCGTTCAGGCCCCCCGCAGGTGCCGTGGCTGGAGCCCGACATCGTCGACCACATCGACGCCCTCCACGCCGCCGGCGTCACGGACGTGGTGATCTCGCCGGTCGGCTTCGTCTCCGACCACGTCGAGGTGGTGTGGGACCTCGACAACGAGGCGAAGGAGCGGGCCGCCGAGCTGGGCATGGGCTTCGCGCGGGCCGCCACCGCCGGGCCGGACCCGCGGTTCGCCGACATGGTGGTGGAGCTGATCGACGAGCACCGCCACGACGGCGCGCCCCGCCGGTTGAGCGAGGTCCCGGGCGCGGGCTGCACCGTCAACGGTGCGCCGTGCGCGGTGGACTGCTGCCTGCCGCCGAAGCGCCGGGGCCGCCCGGCCTCCTGACGCCGCGCCCGCCTCCGGGGCGGGAGCGCGGGCTACTCCGGGACGGCCGTGTACGCCGCCGTGGTGCGCTCGGCCGCCGCGCGGGCCGCCCCGGGGTCGGTGCCCGCAGCCGCGCTCGCCTCGCCCCAGGCCGTGCTCGCCGCGGTGATGAACCGGAGGCCGTCGGGGGAGGCGAACCAGGCCAGGGCCTCGGCGGGGTCGACGGTGACGCCGCCACCGGTCAGGTGCAGGTACAGGCCGATGAACGCCATGTCGTAGCCCAGGCCGACGGCGCCGGGCCCGAACTGTGCCCACAGCTCGTCGTCGACGTGGGCGATGTGCTCGAGCTCGAAGCGGGCGCCGTCGGACGTGGGGGAGACGCGGACCTCGATCCAGCTCACCTGCCCGCCGTACTCCCAGGTCGCGGAGAACGCGGTGGGCGGGTCGCAGGTGAGGACGGTGCCGTTCGCGTTGCCCTCCAGCTGGTACTGCCCGCCGACCCGCAGCTCGCCGCTGACCGGCAGGAACCAGCGCGGGATCCGCTCGGCGTTGGTGCAGGCGTCCCAGAGGTCGTCGGCGTCGGCCTTGTAGGTCTGGCTGATCGTGACCGTCCGGGCCTCACCGGCGTCGAGGGTGCGGGAGCCGACCGCGCGGGAGACGGCGTTGATCTGGTGGGTCACGTCGATCATGAGGGGTGGTCCTTTCGTCGGCGGCCGCGGGCCAGCTCGGTGGCCAGCGCGTCCAGGTGCGGGGTCCAGAAGCGGCGGAACGGGTCTAGCCAGGCGTCGACGTCACGGAGCGGCTCGCTGCGCACGGCGTAGAGCCGTCGTGTGCCCTCCGGGCGAACGGTGGCGAACCCGTTGTCCCGCAGCACCTTCAGGTGCTGGGAGACCGCGGGTTGGCTGATCCCGAACTCGTCGCGGATCGTGGTGGTGAGCTCCCCGGAGCTCTGCTCGCCGGCCGCGAGCAGCTCCAGGATCCTGCGGCGGACCGGATCACCGAGGACGTCGAACGCGTGCACCCGGCGACTATAGAAGTAGAGGCTTATACAAGTCCAGCTTTTATCTTTCGGCCGCTGCCGGCCCGGGGTGTCCTCGCCGCGAGCAGGGCGCAGACGTTGCCCGGCGGGACGAAGTACGGCCGGCGGGTGCGCTTGATCGTCTCGGTGGTTTCCGGGTCTGCCTCGTGCGCCAGGCGGCGCACCTCGCGGCGGACCTCCTGCTGCCAGGCCGGCAGCGCGTCGATGTCAGGTGGGATCAGGAGGGACGTCGACGCCGGCTGCCGCTTCCCGACACGCCTGGGCCACCGCGGCGGCGACGGCGTCCGCGGCGGTGGTGTCGCGGGTGCGCAGGCCGCGGTCGTAGTGCTGGGTGGTGGCGATCGTCGCGTGGCCGACGTCGGCCTGCACGTGCTGGATACGGGCGTCCTGCTCGAGCGCGATGGTGACGTAGGCGTGGCGCAGGGCGTGCGGGTGCACGCGGTCGGCCACCCCGTCGAGCTCGGGGCCGGCGGTGGCGGCGATCCGGCGCAACCGGGTGTAGAGGTCCACCCGTGAGCAGCGTCCGCCCTCGCGGGTGGCGAGCATCGGCTCGGAGCCCGCGGTGGTACGGCCCCGGCGGGCGGGGGTGGCGGCGCCGTCGTGACGGTCGCGTTCGGTCAGGTACGCGCTGAGCGCCTCGCCCACGAGGGCGGTGACGTAGACCTCCCGGTGCAACCCACCCTTGCCGAGCACCCGCAGCACGTCGTCGCCGCCGGATCGGCGCAGGTCGGCGCGGTCCAACCCGGTGATCTCCGAGATGCGCAGGCCCAGCGTCAGCAGCGCGACGAACGCGACCTCGCGCCGGGCGTAGAGCTCGGCGCGGCGCCCGCGCACCGTCGGCCGCGCCGCGGAGCTGAGCAGGGCCGCGACCTGCCCGGCCGTGAGCCGCACGGTGGGGGAGGCGTCGCGGGCGCCGGCGGTGAGCCCGAGCCGCGCCCGGTTGAGGGCGGCGGGGTTGGCGGCCACCACCCCGGTCTCGGCGAGGTGGCCGTAGAGGGCCGACAGCGTGGAGAGCATCCGCTGCCGGGTGCGGCGCTGGGCCCCGGCGGCGTCGAGGGCGTGCAGCCATGCCTTCACATGGGTGCCCGTGGCGGCACGGGGGTCGAGCGGGATGCGGGCACACCAGCGGAACCAAGCCAGGTCGTGCAGCGGCCCGGCCGGTGCGGCGGGCGGGCGCCGGGCCGACGGCACCGGGGCCCGGTCCACCCACGAGACCGGCAGACCGAGCGCGTAGGCGTAGGTGCGGCGGGTGCCGGCGTTGGCGTACTGGGAGAACCAGTCGGCGAGCTGGGCGCGCAGCGCGTCGGGATCGTCGACGCCGGGCCAGTCGACGGGCTCGACGGGGGCGGGCAGCGACTCGAACACCGCCAGCGCGTCGGCGCTGCTCACCCCAGCGTGACCGGCAGCGCGTCCGTGCCGAAGACGAACGACAGCTTGCGGTAGGTCAGGTCGTCGGTGGCGAGCGCGATGGCGGGGAAGCGGCGCAGCAGCTTCGGGTACGCGGTGCGCAGCTCCATGCGGGCGAGCTCGGCGCCGACGCAGCGGTGGATCCCGTAGCCGAAGGCGAGGTGCGGACGGGAGGCGCGCGTCGGGTCGAACCCCTCGAGGCCGGGTACGCCGTCGCGGTTGGCGCCGGAGAGGGAGCTCAGCACGATGTCGCCGGTGAGGATCTTCTGCCCGCCCACCTCGACGTCCTCGGTGGCGAAGCGGGGGAACGCGACCTGCACGACGGTGAGGTAGCGCAGCAGCTCCTCGACGACCGGGTCGATGGCGTCGTCGCGCTCGATCAGGGCGGTCCGCGTCTCCGGGTGCTGCAGCAGCACGATCGCGCCCAGGGCCAGCATGCTGGCCGTGGTCTCCAGGCCGCCGGTAAGCAGGCCGTCGGCCAGCCCCGCGAGCTCCTCGTCGGTGATGTCGTCGCCGTGGTCCTTGACCAGCATGCCGAGCATGCCGTCGCCGGGCTCGGCCCGCTGCCGCTTGACCATGTCGCGCAGGTAGGTCATCGACTCCGAGATCGCGCCGAGCGTGCCACCGACGCCGCCGAGCAGGTCGAAGCGGGTGGTGGAGAGACGCTGGAAGTCGGTCCGGTCCTCGTAGGGGACACCGAGCAGCTCGCAGATGGCGAGCGAGGGGATCGGCAGGGCGAAGCGCTGCACCAGGTCCACGGGGTCGCCGGACCGGGCGGCCTCGGCCATCTCGTCGAGCTGGCCGTCGACGATGGCGTCGATCCGCGGGGCGAGACGGCGCAGCCGGTGGCCGGTGAACTCCGGTGTGAGCATCTTGCGCAGGCGCGTGTGGTCGGGCGGGTCGGTGAAGCCCAGGCCGCCGGGGTTCTGGTCGGCGGTGATGCCGACGGTGCCCACGAGGTGGCTGAAGTCGCTGCTGAACGTGGTGGCCGCACCCAGGACGGCCCTGGACTCCGCGTAACCGGTGACGAGCCAGGCCCGCAGGCCCAGCGGAAGTTTGAGCTGACTGACCGGTTCGCGGGAGCGCAGCTCGCCGAGGTCGGCGACGGGATCGAGCCCGTCGCGCTGCAGCGGGACGAGAGCCGAGTCGGGAAGCATCGACAGCAGCGCGTCGGGCGATCCCTTCCCGCGCCGTCGCCACATCACGAGTCGTGCCAGGAGGTTGACGATGCGTCCGCGGGCCCCGCGCATGCCGTCGACTCTAGTCAGGGGCCTCTCCTGCCCCTCCCCTCGGTCAGCTGCTCACCAACGAAACGCAGGTTTCGCTGGTCGGGGTTGCGATAAACCATACAAAGAACCTGTTGTAGAGTTTGTCAACATGGAACCGATCTGCGGCTACAGCAAGTGCCGGGCCGAGCTCCCCGCACCGGGCCCGCAGGGCGGGCGGCGCCGCACGTTCTGCCGCGACACCCGCTGGGAGGGCGGCCGGACCTGTGCCCAGATGGCCCGGGCCGAACGCGACGCCCTCGACGCGCTGGGTCTCGACTCGTCCCGTGCCGCCTTCGGGCTCGACGCCGACCGGCTGCGCGAGCACGTCGACGCCGTCCGCGGGCCGGTCGCGGCGTTGACGGAGGCACTCACGCTGGTCACGGCCAGGATCGACGAGGTGGAGGCCCACGCCGTCGCGGCGGTGGAGGAGGCCAACCGGCAGGCCGCCGCGGCCGAGGCCACCCGGCTCGCCGCCGAGCAGGACCGCGACGCCGCCGTCGCCCGCGCCCGGCGCAGCGCCGAGGCGGCGGAGCGGTCGGCCGCCGAGCGGACCGAGGCGGTCGCCCGGGCGACCGCGGCGGCGCGTCAGGCGCTGGAGGCCACCGAGGCGTTGGGGGCGGCGCGCCAGCAGGCGGGGGAGGCGGTGGCCGCGCGGGAGATGATGGCCGCGCAGCTCACCACCGCGGAGGGGCAGGTCCAGGACGCCCGCCTGGGTGCCGAGCGGGCGGCGGCGGAGCGGGACGCCGCGCTCGCGGGGTCCGCTGCTCTCGCTGCGGACCTGGCCGACGCGACGCGCACCGTGAACACAGCCGACGCCGCCCGCGTGCAGGCTGTGGAGCAGGCGGCGGCCGCCGTCGCCGACCGCGACGCCGAACGCGCGGCGCGGCAGGGGTTGGCCGCGGAACTGGCGGCCGTCCGGGCCCGGGCCGAGGCCGACCGGGACCGTGACCGCTCCGACCTCGCCGGGCTGCGCGACGACCTGCGTGCGGCCCGGGCCCGGGAGGAGGGCGCGGACACGGAGCTGGTCGGTGTCCGGGAGGAGGTCGCCCGCCTGCGGCAGGAGCTGGACGCGTCCCGACCGGCCGCGGCGGAGCTGCGCGAGCTCATCAGCGCGGCCCTGGCCGACCGCGGCGGACCTCGGTGACGGCGCAGCCGCCACCCGGCCTCAGGACGATCGTGCGGGAACCACGGTGTGGTTGCGGTCGCCAGGGGGCGGAGACACCGTTAGCGTCCGCCAGATGTTCGAGGGGTTTCGAGACGACCGCGGTCGACACCGGCGACGCCGTGATCACCGTCCGCCACGCCGGGGCGGGGCCGCCCGTGCTGCTGCTGCACGGCTTCCCGCAGACCTCCGCCATGTGGCACCGGATCGCGCCCGCGCTGGCGCACGACCACACCGTCGTGGTCGCCGACCTGCGCGGCTACGGCGACTCGTCGCGCCCGTCGGCGGGTGCCGACCACGCCGGCTACTCGTTCCGCGCGATGGCCGCCGACCAGGTGGCGGTGATGCGGGCGCTGGGACACGAGCGGTTCGCGCTGGTGGGGCACGACCGCGGGGCCCGCGTCTCGCACCGGCTCGCGCTCGACCACCCCGACGCCGTCACGCGCCTCGTGCTCATCGACATCCTGCCCACGCTGCACGTCTACGAGAACGTCGACCGCGCGCTGGCCACGGCCTACTACCACTGGTTCTTCTACATCCAGCCCGAGCCGGTGCCGGAGACCCTGATCGCCGCCGACCCCACCGGCTACCTGCACTCGCTCCTCGGTGGCTGGGGGAGCGGGCTCGACGCGTTCGACCCGGCGGCCGTCGCCGAGTACGAGCGCTGCTTCGCCGACGCCGACGCCCGGCACGCGATGCTGGAGGACTACCGCGCCGGAGCGTCGGTCGACCTGGAGCACGACCGCGCCGACCTCGACCGCCGCGTCGCGGCCCCGAGCCTCGTCGTGTGGGGCGGGCGCGGGGTGGTCGGCAACCGCCCCGTCGACCCGCTGACGGTGTGGCGGGAGCGGATCGCCGACGTGCGCGGTGCCGTCGTCGACGCGGGGCACTTCCTGGTCGAGGAACGCCCGCAGGAGTCGCTCGACGTGCTCGCCGCGTTCCTGCGGGACCCATGACCGGTCACTGCTCGATCATCGCCACGTCGTGCGCGTGGCGGTGGGGAACTGCCGTGTGCCCTCGATTTTCTGCGGCCCAGGGTCAGCGCGTGGGTGACGACGCCGGGGCGCACAGCGCGTCGAGACGCCCGAGGTCGGGAGCTCACAGCGCCAGGCCGCCGACCAGCAGGACCTGACGCAGGACGGCCCAGCGCCGGCGCCGCCACCGCGTGCGCCGGCTCGTGCAGTGTGATCATGACGAGCAGCGCGAGCGCGAACGCCGGCGTCGATCCCCCCGGCGTCGATCCCCCCGGCGTCGATCCACAGTGGTCATGGGCCGGACGCTGACCAGGGCAGCGGCGGCGCACATCCACCGACGGGTGGGGTCAGACCATCGGGCTGCTGGCCAGCACGCGCACGGCCTCGGCCACGGCCGCCCGGCGGGCGACGCGGACGGCGGTCTCGATGGGCCGCAGGGCATCCCGGCGGGCCTGGGCCGCCGACGCCGACAGCGCCCCGTCGGGTTCGTCGACCGAGGCGGCGGCGAGGATGGCCTCCACCTCGTCGGCCTGCTGCAGCACGCGCAGCGGCTGGCCGGGCATGCCGGCCGGCCACAGCGACTGCGGGCGTCGGCGCAGGCTGGCGGCGATCTCCTCGCGCACCCCGGGCCGGTGCCGCGCGACCCCCAGCGAGGTGAGCACCGACGTGGAGCGCCGCACCTCCTCGCGCAGGTCGCGCTCGGCCTGGCTCAGCGCCACGAACTCCGGCACCGGCCCGGGCTCGGGCACGGGGTAGACGGTCCAGCGCAGCACGCCGTCGGCGATCTGGGTGGGCACGATCCCGACGCCGGCGTCGACGAACAGCACGCCCTCGCCCGCGGCGGTGGCCTCCCGGCTGAAGATCCCGGGACCCGGCAGGCCGCGCACGTCGCCGGGGGCGGGCAGCACCAGGCGCGCGGGGGTTCGCGGCGCGGCCCGGCGCAGCGCGGCCAGCAGGAACATCAGCGACGACACCGGCGAGCCCGGCTCGGGCAGGTCGGTGGCCGCGGCCGTGTCGGGATCGGCGGCCTGCACGTCGTGCGCCTCGGCCCACGGCGCGAGCGCGTCGAGGACGTCGTCGGGCGCCGCGGCGCCGGCCAGCCAGGCCGATGTCCACACGGTGAAGGTCGCGGAGGGGCAGGGCACGGCGCCAGGCTAGCCACGTCCGGGGCGGACGGCACTCCCGCCGTGCGGGTGACGACGGCCACGTTGCGTCACCCCGGACCGGGATGCGTGTCGGTGCCACAGCGACGGGAGACGTCCCGGTACAACTGCCCGGTGACGACGCACGACTACCGCGGGGTCTTCGACACCGACGGCGTTCGCAGGCCGACGAAACGTGCGATCCCCGAGGTCGCGGCCGAGGTCGGGCTCGTGGTCGAGGACCCGGCCAGCGGCTTCTGCGGGGCCGTCACCACCGCGAACATCCGTGACGTCACCCTCGAGGACCGCCACGGTCGGCAGCGCGTGTTCCCGCTGGTCCCGGCCGGGTTCATGGTCGACGGTGCGCTGGTGACGCTGGTCCCGGCCGCCCGCGTCGGGGTCGGGCGGGGCGACGGCAGAGCACCCGTGCGCTCCGCGTCGGGCTCGGTCAAGGTGCAGGGCCACACCGCCCGCACCGCGCGGGCCGCGCGCATCTGGGTGGAGGGCATCCACGACGCCGAGCTCGTCGAGCGGGTGTGGGGTCACGACCTGCGTGTGGAGGGCATCGTCGTCGAGCCGCTGCACGGCATGGACGACCTCGCGGCCGCCGTCGCGGAGTTCGGGCCCGGGCCGCAGCGGCGCCTCGGTGTGCTCGTCGACCACCTGGTCGCGGGGTCGAAGGAGACCCGCGCCGCGCAGAGCGTCATCGGGCCGCACGTGCTCGTCACCGGGCACCCCTACGTCGACGTCTGGGAGGCCGTGAAGCCGTCGGTCGTCGGCATCCGGGCCTGGCCGCGGATCCCGCGCGGCACCGACTGGAAGAGCGGTGTCTGCGACGCTCTGCGCTGGGGTGAGCCGGCCGACGGGGCCCGCCGCGTGCTCGGCGCCGTACGCAGCTTCCGGGATCTGGAGACCCCGCTGATCGGGGCCGTCGAGCAGCTCATCGACTTCGTGACGGTCTGATCACCACCAGCGATTCTCTGGCAGAATCGGACACATGACCCCCGCCGTGATCTGGCTCGTCGCGGGTCTCGTGCTGATCGCCGCCGAGGTGCTGTCGGGGGCGTTCGTGCTCCTGATGCTCGGCGGCGCCGCGCTGCTGGCCGGTGGGGCGTCCCTGCTGGTCGCCGGGCCCATCGTGGGCGGGGCGGTGTTCGTCGTGTCCGCCGGGCTGCTGGTGTTCGCGGTGCGCCCCCCGCTGCGGCGCAAGCTCGAACGCGGGCTCGGCCACCACGAGTCGCACCTCAAGCGGCTGGTCGGGGCGAACGCGGTGGTCGTGCGGCGCGTCGACGGCCACGGCGGTCAGGTCACGATCGGCGGTGACCTGTGGTCGGCCCGCGCGGTCGACGCCGACGACGTGCTGGAGCCGGGCGAGCACGCCACGGTCATGGAGATCTCCGGCGCCACGGCCCTCGTCGTCGGGGTGGCGTGAGCCCGGCCACCCGGGTGCGCGAGGATCCCCTCCCCTGAGGTCCAGGGGTCGGGGAGAACAGGGAAGGAACGCTGGTGGACGGAAGTACGGTCCTGCTCATCGTCGTGGTGCTGCTGGTGGCGCTCGTCGTGGTCTCGCTCGTCAAGGCGGTGCAGATCATCCCGCAGGCCACGGCGGCGGTCATCGAGCGGCTCGGGCGGTTCAAGGGCACGGCCGACCCCGGCCTGGTGTTCCTCGTGCCGTTCGTCGACAAGGTCCGGGAGCGCATCGACCTCCGCGAGCAGGTCGTGTCGTTCCCGCCGCAGCCGGTGATCACCCAGGACAACCTGACGGTCAACATCGACACCGTCGTCTACTACCAGGTCACCGATCCGAAGGCGGCGGTCTACGAGATCTCCGACTACATCGTCGGCGTCGAGCAGATCACCACCACCACCCTGCGCAACGTCGTCGGTGGCATGAGCCTGGAGGGCACGCTCACCTCGCGCGACGAGATCAACACCGTGCTGCGCGGCGAGCTCGACGAGGCCACCGGCCGCTGGGGCATCCGGGTCGCGCGCGTCGAGATCAAGGCGATCGACCCGCCGCGCTCCATCCAGGACTCGATGGAGCGGCAGATGAAGGCCGACCGCGAGAAGCGCGCCATGATCCTCACCGCCGAGGGTCAGCGGGAGTCGGCCATCCGCAGTGCGGAGGGCAACAAGCAGAGCCAGATCCTCACCGCGGAGGGCGCGAAGCAGGCGGCCATCCTCAACGCCGAGGCCGACCGGCAGTCCCGCATCCTGCGCGCGCAGGGCGTCCGGGCCGCCCGGTACCTGGAGGCCCAGGGTGAGGCGAAGGCCATCGAGAAGGTGTTCGCCGCCATCAAGTCCGGCCGCCCCACCCCGGAGCTGCTGGCCTACCAGTACCTGCAGACGCTGCCGCAGATGGCCAAGGGCGACGCCAACAAGGTGTGGGTCGTGCCGTCGGACTTCGGCAAGGCGCTGGAGGGCTTCACGCGCATGCTGGGCGCCCCGGGGGAGGACGGCGTGTTCAAGTTCGAGCCGTCGCCGGTCGAGGAGAGCCTGTCGCGGCCGCAGGACGACGACGAGTCGGTGAAGGACTGGTTCGACACCACCCCCGACCCCGCCATCGCCAAGGTCGTGGCGGACGCGGAGGCGGCGGCCCGCAAGGAGGTGCCGGCCATCGGGGCTCCGGTGCCGCCCACCCCGGGCCTGCCCGCTCCGCCCCCGGCCGGGGCGCCGGTGCCGCAGCACATGCCCCCGCCCGCACGCGCCGACGGGCCCGTGTCCACCCGCAAGCCGGCGGCCGGGCGTCCGCTCCCCGAGAGCGCCACGCCCACCCCGCCGCGCGGCATCCCGGCCGTGCCCGCGGCCGAGAAGGCGCCGACGAGGAAGCCGGGCTACCCCGCCCCGCCGGAGGAGTAGGCCCCGGTCTGCGTGAGCGTGAAGCCGTAGGGCAGCTCCAGGCGGTGCCGGCGCAGCAGGTCGGGATCGGCGAGCAGGTCGCGCGTGGGGCCGTCGGCCACCACCACGCCGTCGTCGATCACGACGCTGCGCGGGCACAGCGCCACGGCGTAGGGCAGGTCGTGGGTGACCATCAGGATGGTGGTGCCCAGGCCGAGCAGCACGTCGGCGAGCTCGCGGCGGGCCACCGGGTCGAGGTTCGACGACGGCTCGTCGAGCACGAGGATCTCCGGCTCGCAGGCCAGCACGGTGGCCAGCGCCACGCGTCGGCGCTGGCCGCCGGAGAGGTGCAGCGGGGAGCGGTCGCGGTGCTCCGCCATGCCGACGGTGGCGAGCGCGTTGTCCACCCGTTCCCGCAGCGCCGGGCCGCTGACCCCGAAGTTGGCCGGTCCGAATGCCACGTCCTCGCCGACGGTGGGCATGAACAGCTGGTCGTCGGGGTCCTGGAAGACGATGCCGACCCGGCGGCGGATCTCACGCAGGTTCGCCTTCTCCACCGCGAGGCCGCCGACGGCGACGCGGCCCCGCCCGGCCGTGTGGATGCCGTTGAGGTGCAGCGCGAGGGTGGTCTTGCCCGCGCCGTTCGGGCCGAGCAGGGCCACCCGCTCGCCGCGTTCGATGCGCAGATCGACGCCGTAGAGGGCCTGGTGGCCGTCGGGGTAGGCGAAGGCGAGGCCCTCCACCAGCAGGGAGGGTGGGGTGGTCATGTCAGGATCCATCCGGTCACGGCCAGCGCCAGGGCGACGCCGGCGGGGGCGAGCCCGAGCCGCCAGTGCCGGGCGGTGGTCACGTCCTCGTTCAGTCGGGGCATCTCGCCCGCCCAGCCCCGGGAGAGCATCGCGAGGTGCACGCGTTCGCCGCGTTCGTAGGAGCGCACGAACAGCGAGCCGACGCCGCGGGCGGTGGCGCCGACCTGCCAGAGGAACCGCGGGTCGTGGCCGCGCGAGATCCGCGCGAGCCGCATCCGCCGGGCCTCGCCCGCGATGACGTCGATGTAGCGGAGCATGAGCGTGGCGATCGTGATCACCAGGGCGGGTGCGTGCAGCCGCTGCATGCCGATCAGCAGGTCGCGCAGGGGAGTGGTGGCGGCCAGCGTGAGCGAGGTGAGCACCCCGAGCGTGCCCTTGATCAGGATGTTCCACGCGCCCAGCAGGCCGGGTTCGGAGAGCGACAGCCCGAGCCAGTCGAGGCGCGGCTCCCCGCCGGTGAACGGCAGCAGCACGGCGAGCACGACGAACGGGGCCTCGATCAGCGAACGGCGCAGGATCCAACCGGGCGGGATCCGGGCGATCGCCCAGATCGCCCCGAGCAGCACCAGGTAGCCCGCGAAGACGCCGAACGCCTCGCGCGGGGTGGCGACGACGCACACCACCCCCAGGAACGCCGCCACGATCTTGACCTCGGACGGCAGGCGGTGCACCGGTGAGGAGCCCGCCAGGTACAGGGGATGCGAGTGCCCGGCGCCCACTAGGAGTCGCGCCTGCGCAGCACCCAGAACAGGCCACCGCCCACCGCCAGGCACGCCACGACGCCCAGGACGCCGGCCAGGCCCGTGGTGCCCTCGCCACCGCCGACCGCGTAGTCGGCCAGCGGGCTGCCGGCCGTCGCGCTGTCCTGCGCGTTCTGGGCGATGCAGGTGCCGGACTCGGGCTCGCCGTCCTCGGTGAGTACGCAGCCGTTCCGCGCGACGGTGTCGAGGCCGTCGGGCGCCGAGCTGGCGAAGTAGGACAGGCCTCCGGCGATGAGCAGCGCCGCGAGGAGCAGCCCGACGAAGAAGCCCATGGCCCTGCGGTCCTTCGACGGCACGCTCATGCTCCCGTCCCTTCGGTGGCGGTGCGCAGCTCCAGCGGGGCGGCGGTGCCGCGCAGCAGGTAGACCAGGTCGGGCCGGATGGCCGCAACGGCACCGATGGTGGCGGCGGTGATCACGCCCTCGCCGACGCCGATCAGCGCGTGCAGGCCGGACATCAGCGCGAACACCGTGCCGAGCGCCGCCCCGGCCGCGCCGCCGATCGCGTACTCGAGCACGAAGCCGAGCGAGGCACCGACCGTGGCCACCAGCGCCGCAACGAACGCCGTGGCGACGAGGCCGGCCCGGCTGCGGCGGGCGAGCCCGCGCAGCGCCATCGCGACGCCGTAGCCGACGAACACGCTGATCAGGGCCATGTTGGTGATGTTGGTGCCCAGCGTGGTGAGCCCACCGTCGGCGAAGAGCAGGGCCTGCACCGCCAGCACGATGGCGATGCACAGCGCCCCGACCCACGGCCCGACGAGGATCGCGACGAGCGCACCCCCGAGCAGGTGGCCGCTGGCGCCGGGCAGGATCGGGAAGTTGATCATCTGGACGGCGAACACGAACGCGGTGACGAGGCCGGCCATCGGCGCCGTGCGGTCGTCGAGATCGCGACGGGCGCGGGTGACGGCCAGGGCCAGGCCGATGACGGCGACCGCCCCGAAGACCGCGGCCGTGGGGATGTCCACCAGACCGTCGCTCATGTGCATCGCTGTGATCCGTACGACCACCACGGCCCCCCTCACCTGCGCCGAAGGTCACCCGGTCGGGGACCGGGCCCAGGCTAGACGCCGGTATGGGGCATTCGCAAAGATTGTGCGGTAGGGGGTGGGTGGGCGAACTGTCCTCCCGGTCAGGTGAGGGCGGACAGCACCTTCCGGCGGACCGCACCGGCCGGCGCCAGCAACCGGCTGACCGTCCGGTCGATGCCCCGGACCTGGAGGACCTGCGAGTCGGCCAGCTCCCCGTCGAGGAGCTGTCGCTGCCGCGCGGCCTCGTCGGGGTCCGTGACCGGGGTGGCGCGCACGGCGGCCAGCGGCTCCGGAAGCCCGAGGAACTCGCCGTACTGCAGCAGCCGCATCCAGAGGTCGAGGTCCAGGATGTGCTGCCGGTCGGCGCGCCAGCCGCCCGCGGCGAAGAAGTCCTCCCGGCGGAACAGCACGTCGGCGGGATCGCCGATCGGGTTGCCGCCGTGGCGCACCACCCGCCGGGCCACCTCGACGCCGGTGCGCATCCCGGTGAGCCCGGACAACCCGCGCCGCGGCACGAGCACCCGGCTCTCCCCGTCGATCACGTGCCGGCGCGAGGCGACGACCGCGAGGCCCGGGTCGGCGTCCATCGCGGCCACCTGCAGTTCCAGGCAGCGGGGGTGCAGCAGGTCGTCAGGGCGCATCAGCTTCACCAGTGGGGCGCGGGTGAGCTGCACCACGCGGTTCCAGTGCTCGGGCTCGGGTACGGGGCCCGGAGTGCGCTCCACGCGGATCCGGGGGTCGCTGGCCGCCCGGGCCACCATCCCCGTGCGGTCCCCGCTCGCGTTGTCGAGCACGATGACCTCGAAGTCGCGGTAGGTCTGCTCCAGCACGCTGCCGAGGGTCTCGGCGATGGTCTCCTCGGCCCGGTGGGCGGGAATGCAGACCGAGACGCTCGCGAGAGGAAGCACGGAGCAGACGGTACCGCCCCCCGGGACGGGGACCGCGTCGTCGCCTCCGGGCCGGGATCCGTAGAGTGCACATCGGTTGATGCAGAGCTGCTGCGACCGTATGTACCAACTGAACTACTCCAAACGGAGTCAACCGGTCGCAAAATTGTTACGTAACGCGACGGGGTGCCTCGGAGATAAGCCTTGTGATGAGGAGTGTCCCGGGCGTCGAGCGGGCTGACGACCACGGACAGCCACGCGAGCAGACCGCAGGTGCGGCAGGGGGGAGAACGGCGATGCAGCGCAGCGGCAACCCACGGGTGTCCGTAGTGGTGCCGACCCGCAACGAGGCGCGCAACCTGGAGGTCGTGCTTCCGGCGATCGCTGCGGTGCGTCCGGCGGTGCACGAGATCATCGTCGTCGACGGCAACTCCGTCGACGGCACGATCGAGACCGCACAGCGGGTCCTGCCGTGGGTCAAGGTCATCACCCAGACCCGCAAGGGCAAGGGCAACGCGATGGCCTGCGGTTTCGGGGCGGCCACCGGTGACGTGATCGTGATGTTCGACGCCGACGGGTCGGCCGACCCGGCCGAGATCCCGGCGTTCGTCCGGGCCCTGGTGGCCGGGGCCGACTTCGCGAAGGGCAGCCGGTTCGTCCGCGGCGGCGGCAGCGACGACATCACGCTGCTGCGCAAGAGCGGCAACGCCGGCCTCAACGGCGTGGCCAACGCGCTGTTCGGCACGTCGTACACCGACCTCTGCTACGGCTACAACGCGTTCTGGGCCGACGTCCTGCCGGAGCTCGAGCTCCCGGCCGTCGACCTGCCCGCACCGGCCAACGGCGAGATGCTGTGGGGCGACGGCTTCGAGATCGAGACGGTGCTCAACTGCCGTGTGGCGGCGGCCGGCATGAAGATCACCGAGGTGCCCTCCATGGAGCGCGAGCGGATCTTCGGCCAGACCAACCTGCGCACCTTCGCCGACGGCACCCGGGTGCTGCGCACGCTGGCGGCCGAGCGTCGCCGCGCCGTGCGGCGCCGGGCCGAGCGCGTGCAGGTCGAGGTGGAGTCCCGCGCTCTCACCCCGCCCGGTGGCATTCCCGCCGTGGCCCCGGCGCAGCCGGAGCCGGTGGTCAAGCGCGCGGCCCGGCCGGCCGCTGCCACCCGCCGCGAGGGCACCCACATCCGGCTCGCCCTGGAGGAGGAGGCCTCCTGACCGGGGCCTCTACACTTCCCACCGACGGGCGACGATGAACGGAGGACGACGGTGAGCGTGACCTCCACGGCGGTGCTGACCCGCGCGCGGGTCGCGCGCCGGGTGGTGGCGCTGCTGCTCGTGGTGGCCGGGGTGCTCGCCTGCGCGTTCAGCCTGCTGGGGGTCACCGGCGGCTTCGTCGGCGACCTGCGCTTCTACACCACGCTCGCGTTCCTGATCCTGGGTCCGGGCTGGGCGGCGGCGGGTTTTCTGCGCCGCGCACCCGCCGCGCACGTCTGGCTGCTGACGGTCGGGGTCGGCGTGGCGGCCACCCTTCTGGTCGCCCAGATCATGATCAGTGCCGCGATCTGGGAGCCCTCCACGGCGCTGTACCTGATGACGATCGTGAGCATCCCGTTCCTGCTGCGACACGCGGTCGTGGCCCAGTGAATGACCGCGCAGTGACCGGCTCGTGACACCTCGCCATGCCGCCGTCGCGGAGAAGACCGACGCCGTCGAGGCCCCCCGCGGCCTGAGCGACGGGCTGGCGCTCGCGCTCAGCTCGGTGCTCGGCTCGCTGGCCGGCTTCCTGAGCTGGCTGATCGCGGCGCGCATCATGACCACCGAGCAGGTCGGCGACGCGCAGCTGGTGGTGTCGGCGTTCATCCTCGTGGGCGGCGCGGCGCAGCTGAACCTCGACGTCGGGCTGATGCGGTGGATCCCGGGCGCGGGCAGCCGCACGGGGCGCCTGGTGTGGCGCAGCCTGCTGCTGATCATGCCGCTCTCCGCGTTGCTCGGGTTGCTCTACGTCGGGTTCGCGCCACGGCTGGCCACCGTTACGGCCGGGCCCGGGGCGCCCTTCCTGCTCGGCGTCCTCGTGTTCGCCCTGGCCTGCGCCGGGTGGGGCGTCTTCGCCGTGCACGACGCCGCGCTGGTGGCGCTGGGCCGTCCGTGGTGGGCCGTCTGGCGCAACGGGCTGTTCGCCGTGGCGCGCATCACACTGCTGGTGGTCCTCGGTGGGATCGCCGGGCTGGGCGCGTTCGGCGTCGTGCTGTCGTGGATCGGGCCGATCGTCGTGTGGGTGGCCGTCGGGTCGCTCGCGATCGCGTGGCTGACCCGGCGGGCGCAGGGGCCGGGGGAGCTGCCGCGCCGCGCCGAGCTCGTCGGGTTCCTCGGGCCCACCGCCGCCGGTCACCTCGGCGCCGCCCTGCTGTTCAACCAGGTGCCGGTGCTGGTCAACCTGCGCTTCGGCCCCGAGACGGGCGCGGTGTTCTTCATCGCGTGGCAGGCCGTGATGGTCGTCGATCTCGCCGCCACCTACTTCATGGCCCCGCTGGCCGTCGGGGTGGCGCGGGAGCCGCACCGCACCGCCGAGCTGGCCGCCGTGGCGCGGCGTCGCCTGCTGCTGATCTTCCTGCCCGCACTCGCCGTCGGGGCGCTGGTGGCCCACCCGGTGCTCGAGATCTTCGGCGACGCCTACGCGCAGGCCGACGACGTGCTGCGCCTGCTGCTGCTGGGGCTCGCGTTCCGGTTGGTGGTGGTGCACGAGCTCGGCGTGCGCCAGGCCGTCGGCAGGGCCTTCGGCTACGCCCGCCTGCAGCTCGTGAGCACGCTGCTGGTGCTCGTCGACGCCGCGGTGGTGCCCGTCGCCGGTGGTGGCGTGGCCGCGCTGCTGCCCGTGGCGATCGGCTATGTCATCGTTCAGGTGGCCTGCGTGGCCGCCGTACTACTTCTCCCGGTCGTTCGTCGCCGGGCCGACGCGGAGGTGCCCGCACCGTGACATCGACGCACACCCGTGGTGACGGGAGAGGCCCGGGCGGGAGTGGCTTCGAGGACGATCCGGTCGACCCGCCCACCACCGCACTGCCCGTGCAGCGACCGCGGCCCACGCCGCCGGTGCCGTCCACCCCGGCCGCGCGACCGATCCCGGTCGGTGTCTTCCGCTGGCTCTCGCCGGCGCTCGCGCTGCTGGCCGTGGCCCTGCTGCCGGTGGCGGCGGCCACCACCGACCTCGACAAGCTCGACGGCTGGGGCCTGGCCAAGGTCCTCGGCCCCGCCGCGTGGGGCGCCCTGCTGTGCGCCGTGGCGGCGTGCGTGGCCGAGCTGTGGTCGCCGCGGCCGCGGATCCCGATGCTCGGCGCCGCCACCGGCGTGCTGATCCTGTGCTCCACGGGGATGCCGTCGGTGGTGGAGCCGGTGGCGCGGTTCTCCACGGCGTGGCTGCTCGCCGGGTTCACCGACTCCATCGCGCAGACCGGCGCGTCCCCGCAGGGCATCGACGCGCGCTTCTACTGGCCGGCGTTCTTCGCCCAGTGGGCGTTCTTCCGCGACGCGGGCGGTGCCACCCAGCTCGACACGGTGCTGCGCTGGTTCCCGCCCGCCGTCGTCACGGTGTGGACGATCGGCATCTACGCGCTCGCCCGCTCCATGCTCGGCGGCAGCCGGGCGCCCTGGGTGGCGGCGTGGCTGTTCGTGGGCCTGAACTGGATCGAGCAGGACTACTTCTCGCCGCAGGCCACGGGCATCGTGCTGATGGTCACGGTGCTGACGTTCGCGCTCGGCCCGCTCGCCACCCGCCGCACCGACCCGGCCGGGGTGCCGGGCTGGCCGCGTCCCCACGAGGACGCGCCACGGTTGTCGGTGGTGCGGCGGTGGATGGTGTCGTTGCTGACGCCACCGAACAAACCCACACTGCCCCCGCGGCAGCTGTTGCTCATCTACTTCTGCGCGTCTCTGTGCCTGCTCGCGGCGGCTCCGGAGCACCAGATCACCCCGTTCGCGATCGTCGGCCAGCTCGTTCTGCTCGCCGTGGTCGGCCGGTTCCGGGGGCGCGGGATCATCCTCGTCGGCGTCATGGCGATCGTGGTGTTCATCCTCATCGCCGGGCGTGAGTTCTGGATCAACCAGCTGGGCCTGATCATCGGCTCGGGCGACCAGGGCGCGATCCAGGCGGGGGTGGCCGACCGCCTGACCGGGGACACCGGGCAGGTCGTCGTCAAGTACCTGAGGGTCCTGATGCCCGGCCTCACCTGGCTGCTGGCCATCGCGGGCGCGTGGACCTACTGGAGGCGCCGGCGCGACCTGGTGCCGATCGGCCTCGCCGTGGTGCCGATGTTCTTCGCGGCCGTCCAGAGCTACGGCGGCGAGCTGATCCTGCGCATCGTGCTCTACGGCCTGCCGATCCTGTCCATCCTCGCCACCGACGCCCTGCGGGCCCTGGTCCGCAACCGCGGGCGCGTCACCGAGGTGTTCCTGGCGCTCGGGATGGTGGTGCTGTTCGGCTCCGTCGTGCTCATCCGGGGTGGCAACGACTCCTACCAGGTCGTCTACCCGGAGGAGGTGGCCCTGTACCGGCAGGTGTCCGCGCAGACGCCCACCCTGGCCGACAAGAACGCCCCCAGCGCGCAGATCGTGGCCCTGAGCGGGCTCGGGCCCACCGGCGTGGTGGGGCTCAACCAGCACGGCAGCGGCGTGCTGTTCGGCGCCTGTGTCGAGCTGGCCGACGACCCGATCCCGTGCACGCAGAACGACAACCGGCCCGCGGCGATCGTCTCGTACACCTCGATCGAGAAGCAGGGCGTCTACCTCTACGGCAAGACCCCCGGCTGGTCGCTGGCGATCCTGCAGCAGCTCGTGGCGTCGGGCAAGTACGTCATCACCTACCAGGACGGCTTCGACTGGGCCGTGAAGCGGACGGACCTCCCGGCGTGATCAATCCGGCTGACGACGTGTGGGTGTGGGCCTCCGCCGCCCTGTTCCTGGCGCTGATGGCGGCGCGGGCCTGGGTGGTGGAGACCGGCCGGACCCGGCTGGGCCGGACATCCCGGCAGGTCAAGACGTTGACCGGGGCGAGCGCCGTGGTGCTGGTGGGCCTGATCGCGCTGCTCGGCATGCAGGGCGGGGTCCTGATGGTCACCTCGATCGTCAACGGCACCGACCCGTCCAAGGCCTTCTACGGCCCGGCGCCCGCCGCGCCGGCGGCACCGTCCCCGACGACGGGCGGCTGAGCCGCCGGGGACAGGTTCCGGTCGACCCCGGAGGTCAGCCCCCGAAGCCGATGGCCACGTACTTGGTCTCCAGGAACTCCTCGATCCCGACGGTGCCGCCCTCACGGCCCAGCCCCGACTCCTTGACGCCGCCGAACGGGGCCGCCGGGTTGGACACGAGCCCGGTGTTGAGCCCGACCATGCCGGACTCCAGCTGCTCCGAGACCCGCAGCGCCCGCGTGATGTTCTCCGTGAACAGGTAGCTGACCAGGCCGAACTCGGTGTCGTTGGCCGCGGCGACGGCGTCGTCGTCGGTGTCGAAGACGGTGATGGCCGCGACCGGGCCGAAGATCTCCTCGCGCGACAGCCGCGCCTCCAGCGGCACCCCGGTGAGCACCGTGGGCCGGTAGAACCAGCCCGGTCCGTCCACCGGGTCGCCGCCGACCACGACGGTGGCGCCCTTCTCGAGTGCGTCGTCGACGAGGGCGGTGACCTTCTCGCGGCCCTTGGCGTTCACGAGCGGGCCGACCTGGACGCCCTCCTCGGTGCCGCGCCCGACGGTGAGCGCGCCCATCCGGGCGGCGAGCTTCTCCGCGAAGACGTCGGCGACCGAGCGGTGCACGAGGAAGCGGTTGGCGGCGGTGCAGGCCTCGCCCATGTTGCGCATCTTGGCCTGCATCGCGCCCTCGACCGCCTTGTCGAGGTCGGCGTCGTCGAACACGAGGAACGGCGCGTTGCCGCCCAGCTCCATCGAGGTGCGCAGCACCTTCTCGGCGCACTGCTCGAGCAGCTTCTTCCCGACCGGCGTGGAGCCGGTGAACGACAGCTTGCGGGCGCGGCCGTCGCGGATCAGCGGCTCCATGACGGCGCCGGCCTCGGAGGTGGTGACGAGGTTGAGCACGCCGTCGGGCAGCCCGGCCTCGGCCAGGATCGCCGCGAGGGAGTGCATGGACAGCGGGGTGAGCTCCGACGGCTTGAGCACCATCGCGCAGCCGGCGGCGACGGCCGGGCCGATCTTGCGGGTGCCCATGGCCATCGGGAAGTTCCACGGCGTGATCAGCAGGCAGACCCCGACGGGCTGCTTCTGCACGAGGAAGCGGCTGGTGCCCGCCGGCGCCACGGCGTAACCGCCGTCGATGCGCACGGCCTCCTCGGCGAACCAGCGGAAGAACTCGGCGGCGTAGGTGATCTCGCCCTTCGACTCGGCGAGCGGCTTGCCCATCTCCAGCGTCATGACCAGGGCGAGGTCGTCGATGCGCTCCATCATGATCTCGTAGGCGCGGAGCAGGATCTCGCCGCGCTCCCGCGGCGGCATCGCGGCGAACGACGCCTGTGCGGCCGTGGCGGCGGCGAGGGCCTCCATGCCGTCGGCGGGGGAGGCGTCGGCCACCTCGCACAGCGCCTTGCCGGTGGCGGGATCGTCGACGGTCAGCGTCCGGCCGCCCGAGGCCGGGCGCCAGGTGCCTCCGATGAACAGGCCGGTGGGAACGGCGTCGATCACTCGGGCCTCGTCGCCGGGAACGTGTTCTCCGGTAGTCGTCATGCCGCGATGGTGCCACCCGGGGAGGGCCGTGGCAGTGCCGACCGATTAACCGACGGCGTTCTGTCGGTCCTATCCCATAACCTCGGAAGTACCGCCCGCGACACAGAGGACGTCACGTGACCGAAAGTACGATCTCCCTGAGCGCGCGGGACCGCACCGTCATCGCGGTGCTCCTCGTCTCCACGTTCGTCGTGATCCTCAACGAGACGATCATGAGCGTGGCGCTTCCGGTCCTGCTCACCGACCTCGACATCACCGCGAGCGTCGGCCAGTGGCTCACCGGCGGCTTCCTGCTGACGATGTCGGTGGTCATCCCGATCACGGGCTTCCTGATCCGCCGGGTCTCCACGCGCGTGCTCTACGGCGCGGCCATGGGCCTGTTCAGCACCGGCACGCTGGTCGCCGCGCTGGCCCCGGGCTTCGGGGTGCTGATGGTGGCCCGCGTGGTGCAGGCCGGCGGCACGTCGATCATGCTGCCGCTGCTGATGACCACCGTGATGACGCTGGTGCCGCCCGCCCGGCGCGGCGCGATCATGGGCAACATCTCCATCGTCATCGCCGTGGCGCCCGCGATCGGGCCCACCGTGTCCGGCCTGGTGCTCAGCGTGCTGGGCTGGCGCTTCATGTTCTGGCTGGTGCTGCCGATCGCGGTGGTCACCCTGGTGCTGGGGCTGCGCCGCATCGTCGACATCGGTGAGCCCACCGACACCCGCATCGACGTCGTCTCGGTGCTGCTGTCGGTGGTCGGCTTCGGCGGCCTCGTCTACGGGCTGAGCAGCATCGGGCAGGCCGCGTCCGGTGAGGTCGTGCCGCTGTGGGTGCCGTTCGTGGCCGGCGGCCTCGGCCTGGTGGCGTTCGTGCTGCGCCAGCTGCAGCTGCAGCGCACCGACGGCGCCCTGCTCGACCTGCGCACGTTCCGGGCCCGCACCTTCACCACCGCGTCGATCCTGATGATGCTGATGATGGCCGCGCTGCTGGGCACCATCGTGCTGCTGCCGATCTACATGCAGACGGTCCTGGGCCTCGACCCCCTGGGCACCGGCCTGCTCCTGCTGCCGGGCGGCCTGCTGATGGGCCTGCTGGGTCCGATCGTGGGCCGGCTCTACGACAAGGTCGGCGCGCGGATGCTGCTCGTGCCCGGCGCGGTGGTCACCAGCGCGGCGCTGTGGTTCGCCACGCTGTTCACCGCCACGTCGTCGATGTGGCTGGTGCTGGTGTTCCACCTGATGCTCAGCGCAGGCCTGGCGTTCGCGTTCACGCCGCTGTTCACCGCCGGTCTCGGGGCGGTGGAGCCGCGCCTGTACTCCTACGGCAGCGCCATCTTCAGCACCACGCAGCAGCTCGCCGGCGCGGCCGGTGTGGCCTTGCTGGTGTCGGTGCTGAGCGTCCGCGAGGCGGCGCTGGCGGCCGGCGGGGCGAGCGAGGTCGAGCAGACCGCGGGCGGCATCCACGCCGCGTTCCTCGTCGCGGCCTGCCTGTCGGTCGTCGCCGTCGCCGGCGCGTTCCTGATCCGCACCCCGGCTCAGGAGCAGGCCGCGGCGGACGCCGTCCCCGTCCACTGACCCCGACCTCGCAGCCCGTCGTGTCACCTCGCAGCGCGCCGGCGTCCTGCGACGAGCTCCGCGGGCTGCGAGGTGGGGTGGGACGCGTGGGGGGTGACGTTGGGCGGGGTGGCGTGCCACCCGCGGCGGTGTGGCGCAGGATGTCGGGGTGACCTCCACTCTCTCGCGGTTGCCTGCCCTCGTCCCACCGCCCGTCGACCTGCCGCCGCGCGCGGCGGAGCTGCGCGCCGAGGTGCGGGCGTTCCTCGCCGCCGAGCGGGCGGCGGGCGCCTGGTCGCCCCGGGCCGACGTCTGGCTCTCGGGCTGGGACGAGCGGTTCACCAGGGAGCTGGGCAAGCGGGGCTGGTTGGGGATGACCATCCCCACCGAGTACGGGGGCGGGGGTGCCACGCCGCTGGACCGCTACGTCGTCACCGAGGAGCTGCTCGCCGCCGGGGCGCCGGTGGCCGCGCACTGGGTGGCCGACCGCCAGATCGGCCCCACCCTCATGCGTTTCGGCACCGAGGCGCAGCGGCGGAAGTTCCTGCCGGGCATCGCCGCCGGTGAGGTGTACTTCGGCATCGGCATGAGCGAGCCCGACTCGGGGTCCGATCTCGCCAGCGTCCGCACGAAGGCCGAGAAGGTCGACGGGGGCTGGGAGCTCACCGGTACCAAGGTCTGGACGTCGGGCGCCCACCAGGCCCACGCGTTCTTCGCCCTGGCCCGCTCCGCGCCGAAGGACGACACCCACCGGCACGCGGGGCTGAGCCAGTTCATCGTCGACCTGCACGCGCCCGGCGTGCAGATCCGGCCGATCCCGATCATCACCGGCGCCCACCACTTCAACGAGGTCGTGTTCGACCACGTCTTCATCCCCGACGACATGGTGCTGGGCGAGATCGGCTCGGGCTGGCACCAGGTCACCAGCGAGCTGGCGTTCGAGCGCAGCGGGCCGGAGCGGTTCCTGTCCACCTACCCGCTGCTGGCGGCGCTGATCGGGGAGCTGACGGCCGGTCCCGTCGACGCCGGTACCCGCCGGGAGATCGGCGCGCTGGTGAGCCGGCTGTGGGCGCTGCGCCGGATGTCGCTGGCCATCGCCGGGGCGCTGGAGTCGGGCGAGGCGCCCGAGCTCGCCGCGGCGGTCGTCAAGGACCTGGGCACGCGCTACGAGAACGAGGTGGTGGACGCCGCGCGGCTGCTCGTGGCCATCCCACCGGATCCCGGCGCGCCGGACGGGTTCGCCCGGCTGCTCGCCGACGCGATCCAGCACGCCCCGGGGTTCACCCTGCGCGGCGGGACCAACGAGGTGCTGCGCGGCATCGTCGCGCGGGGACTGGGGCTGCGCTGATGAACACCGAACTCACCGAGCTCGCGGACTCGGTCTTCGCCGATGCTGCTTCATCGGACACCGGCTTCGACGCCAAGCTCTGGGCGACCCTCGAGGAGACCGGGCTGGCCCGGCTCACCCTGCCCGGCGACTCCGGCGGCAGCGAGGCCTCCTTCGCCGACGCCGCGATCGTGTTGGCCGCGGCCGGCGCCCACGCCGCGCGGGTGCCGCTGGTGGAGACCGACCTGCAGGCCGGCTGGCTGCTGACCAGCGCCGGCATCCCGGTCCCGGACGGCCCGCTCACGATCGCCACCGGCGACCTGGACATCGCCCGCACCCACGAGCGCGCCTCGGGCACCCTGCGCCGCGTGCCGTGGGCCCGCTCGTCGAGCGTGGTGATGCTCGCCGGCGACAGCGTGCTGCTGTTCGATCCCGCCGGTCTCACCGTCACCGACGGCAGCAACGTCGCGGAGGAGCCGCGCGACACCGTCACCGTCGACGGACCCGTCACGGCGGCGTCCGTCGGCGACCACGCAGGCACCGAGCTGCGCCTGCGCGGAGCCCTCGGGCGCGCCTGCCTGATCGCCGGGGCCGCCCGGGGCGCGCTCGCGTCGTCGGTGCAGTACGCGGGGGAGCGGGTGCAGTTCGGCCGCCCGATCGGGAAGCTACAGGCGATCCAGCAGCAGCTCGCGCTCGCCGCCTCGGAGGTGGCGGCGGCCGGGGCGGCCGCCGACGCCGCGGCGCGCGCCGCCGACGCCGACGGGGTCCTCGGCGCCCGGTTCGCCATCGCGTCGGCCAAGGCCCGGGCGTCGCAGGCGGCCGGTGAGGTGGCCCGCATCGCCCACCAGGTGCACGGCGCCATCGGGTTCACCCGCGAGTACGACCTGCGGCTGGTCACCACCCGGCTGTGGGCCTGGCGCGACGAGGACGGCTCCGAGGCCGAGTGGAACGACGTGGTCGGCACGATGGCCCTGGAGGCGGGAGCGGACGGACTGTGGCCCCTGATCACGGGCGCCCCCTAAGCTGCTCCATCGATGGACCCCGCATCGGATGAACCCACCACTCTCGGTCGCTACCGCGTGCAGTCCCCGCTCGGCGCCGGGGGGATGGGCCGGGTGCTGCTCGGCGTCGACGACGCCGGGCAGCGCGTCGCGCTGAAGCTCGTGCACCGGGAGCTGGCGGCCGATCCCGGGTTCCGGGAGCGGTTCCGCCGCGAGGTGCAGATGGCGGCGTCCGCCCCGGCGTGGTTCACCGCACCGGTGCTCGACGCCGATCCCGACGCCGAGCGCCCGTGGCTGGCCACGGCGTTCGTCGACGGGCCGTCGCTGCAGTCCTACGTCACCACCCAGGGCCCGCTCGGGGAGCAGGGCCTCGCCGCGCTCGCCGAGCGGATGGCCGACGGCCTCGCCGCCCTGCACGCCGCGGGGCTGGTGCACCGCGACCTCAAGCCGTCCAACGTGCTGCTCGCCGACGACGGGCCGCGGCTGATCGACTTCGGGATCTCCCGGGCCGCCGACACCACCTCGCTCACCCAGACCGGCCACGTGATGGGCACGCCCGAGTACATGTCACCGGAGCAGGCCGGGGGCGAGCGCGACATCGGCCCCGCCAGCGACATGTTCTCCTTCGGGTCGCTGCTGGTGTTCGCCGCCACGGGCCGCTCGCCGTTCGCCGCCGACTCGGCCGCCGCGGCGCTCTACCGGATCACCTACTCCGAGCCGGACCTCGGCCCGCTCACCGGGCGGGTCCGCGAGGTCGTCCACGCGTGCCTGACGAAGGATCCGGCCGGGCGTCCGACGGCGTCGCAGGTGCGGGGGCTGCTGCGGGCCGCCGGTGCGGCGGCGCCGTCCCCGTCGTCGACGCTGGTGGACGTACCGGCCGTCGTGCCGGCGCCCCCCGCACCCGTCCCGCTGGACGCCGTGCCGACCGGCGCCGGATGGCCCGCAGGGATGCCCCCGGCCGGCATGTACCCGGCCTACGACGCGGCGCCCCCGCCCCCACCGCCCGCCCGACGCCCCTGGCTGGTGCCGGTGGCCGTGGCCGTCGCGGTACTGCTGCTCGCGGGGATCGGGTTGGGGGCCTTCCTGCTCACCCGCAACCGGGACACCACGGTGGCCCAGCCCCCGGTACCCTCGGCCACGGCCGGCCCCACCCCGGCGCCGTCGGGCGATCCGGTCGCGGGCGCCGCCATCGTCGACGCCCGGTCCGACGGCCGCTTCGGCACCGACGGGGCGCGCTTCGCCACGCCCAGCCGCAACATCGCCTGCATGATGAGCGCCGACGAGGTGCGCTGCGACGTCGCCCAGAACTCCTGGAAGACGCCCCCGAAGCCGGCCGACTGCATCGGCGACTACGGCAACGGTGCACGCCTGGCCGGCACCGGCTCCGGCGAGCTGACGTGCGCGGGGGACACCGTGGCCGATCCGTCGCTGACGGTCCTCGCGTACGGGCAGGGCGTCCGGTTCGCGGGCGTGGTGTGCATCAGCCGCGAGACGGGGATGCGGTGCGCGAACGAGTCCACGGGGCACGGGTTCCGGGTGGCCCGGGCCTCCTACGACCTGTTCTGACCGCCCTCGAGGTGGTGGCGCAGCACCGGTAGGGCCCGGCGCAGCGTGCGCGAGACGTGCATCTGCGAGATCCCGGTCTGCTGGGCGATCCCGGTCTGGGTGAGGTCGCCGAAGAACCGCAGCACCACGATCTCGCGCTCGCGCGCGGGGAGCCGGGCCAGCGCCCGCCGCAGCGCGTCGCGGTACTCGACGCCGGCGAGCGTGGCGTCGACGCGGCCCAGGACGCCGCCGCGCAGCAGGGCGGACGAGCCGATGAGCTCGTCGAGCGAGTCGGACGTGTGGGCCTCCGCGACGGCGACCGCCTCCACGACGTCCCCGACCGGGACCCGCAGGTGGGCGGCGATCTCGCTCGGCCGGGGCGCGCGTCCGAGGGTGGCCGACAGCTCAACCACGGCCTGACGGACCGCCAGCTGCAGGTCCTTGAGCCGCCGCGGCACCCGCACCGACCAGCCCCGTGACGCAGCGCACGCCAGCTACCGGCGACGGGCCCGGAGCACCGTGTCGTGGATCGTCACGGTGAGGCCGCTGTCCGGATGCACCACCGGGCGGGGGCGGGCCTCCTCGCACAGGACCTCCCACTGGTCGGGGTTCAGCTCCGCGGCCACGTCGGACGCGGTGAAGAACAGGTCGGGCAGCGGCGGGCGGGGGATCGTCCCGAGATCGGACGGGTGGTGGCCGACCACGAGCAGCGTGCCGCCGGGGGCGACGGCCGCGGCGAGCCGCCGGTGCAGGGCGCGGCGCTGCTCGCTCGGCAGGTGCATGAACTGGGCGGTGACGAGGTCGAACCCGGTGCCCACGGGCGCGTCGAGGGTCAGGTCCGCCTGCCGCCAGGTGATCCGCACCCCCGCGGCCCCGGCGTGGGCGGCCGCGCGCTGCAGGGCGACGTCGGAGACGTCCAGGCCGGTGACCGTCCAGCCGCGGGCGGCGAGCCAGATGGCGTCGGCACCCTCACCGCTGCCGATGTCCAGCGCGCTGCCCGGCGGCAGGTCGGCGGCCTCGGCGACGAGCACGGGGTTCGGGTTGCCGCTCCAGACGGCGTCGGCCTCGGCGTAGCGGGCGTCCCAGAAGGCCTTGTCGAACACGGGGTGCGTCATGGGCGTCAGCGTGGCCCGTCGTCGGCGGTCCGGCAAGGATTCTTGCCGTTGCCGCGAATCAGCGGCCCAGCTTCCGGAAGTCCCAGCTCGTGGTCTTCTCGGGGGTCAGCCGCAGCCAGGCGTGCCGACCGTCCCGGACGACGACGCCGCCGGTGTAGCGGTCGGCGAAGGCCTGCTCGGGGGCTTCCAGCTCGGGCACCGGCGTGTCGGTGCGCGGCACGTCGCCCACCACCTCGACCTTCCCCCGCAGCTCCACGCCGCGCAGCTCGTCGTAGGCCACGCCGGCGTCGACGACGACGGCGATGCGCGGGTCCTTCTGCAGGTCGGCCCAGCGCTGGCTGCGCGAGAGCGAGGTCAGCCACAGCGCCCCGTCGAGCCAGGCGTACCAGAGCGGGGTGGCGTGCGGGCCGGTGGTGCCCATCGTCGCGACGCGGCAGGTGCGCTCCTCGTCGAGGAAGGCGTCGATCTCGTCGGGGGTCATGGCGATGGCGCGTCCGCGGCGCTGCTCCTTGGTCACACCCGGAGGCTACTGCCCAGTAGAGCGGGCAGCAGGTGCACACCGGCGAGGACGTGGGTGGGGTGCTCCGCGGCCAGCTCCGCCTCGGTCTGGCCCCCGGTCAGCACCCCGACGACGACGTCGGCGTGGGCCGCGTGGCCGGCGCGGACGTCGAGCACGGTGTCGCCGGCCACGAGCACCTGCGCGGGGTCCGTGACGCCGGTGAGCTCCATGGCGCGCTGGATCATGAACGGGGCGGGCCGGCCCGCGGCCACCTCGGGCGCGCAGACGGTGCCGTCGAGCACCCTCGAGTCCCAGCCCAGGGCGGCGAGCAACGGGTCGGTGATCTGCCGGTCGAAGCCCGTGGTCAGGACGATCTTCACCCCGGACGCCCGCAACGCGGCGAGGGCCTCGGGCACGCCGGGCAGGGGGGTGGGCGGGGTCGCGGCGTACGCGGCGGTCAGGCGCCTCACGAACTCGGTGTGGACGGCCTCCACGGTGTCGCGGCCGGGCGTGGTGCCCGACAGCGCGAGCAGTGCCGTGATGGCCTCCCGCTTGTCGGCCCCCATCCAGACGCGGACGTCCGCGTCGGCGGCGGGGGCGCCGTGGTCGCGCACCACGTCGGCGAGCACGCGGTAGACCGCGCCCCCCTCCTCCACGGTGGTGCCGGCGATGTCGAGGGCGGCGAGCTCAAACACGGGTTGCTCCCAGGGGAAGTGAGTCGAGGACGTCCGGGGCCAACCCGAACGCGGTGGTCATGCCGATGCCCGACGTCACCGACACCGCCGCGACGCCGGGGGCGATCGCGACGCGCAGGAAGTCGGTGCCGGCGCTCGCGTACACACCCCGCCAGCGGTGCACGACCTCGAGGTCGTCGCGGCCGAGCAGAATGCGGGTCTCGGTGAGCAGCAGGTCGTCGAGGCGTTCCGACCCGAGCGGGTCGAACGGGTGCGGGGTGCGGGCGTAGGTGTGGGTGTCGCCGACGACGAGGTCGCCGTCGGGGCGCTGGGTGATCATGTGGTTGACGACGGCCGCGAGCATCTCCGGCCGCTCGTCGGCCCAGCGGCGACGGATCGCCGCCGCGGCGTCGGTGCCACTGAAGGCCGGGTAGCGCAGCATCGACGAGCCGGTGAGCAGGGCCGGGTCCAGCGCGATCCCGCCGGGAACGCGCACCTGCAGCATCTGCAGCTCGCAGCGGCGCAGCCCGGCGTCGTCGGCGACGGCGGGCAGCAACCGGTCGACGTCGTGACCCGTGCAGACGACGACCGCGTCGCCCTCGACGTCGCCGCGGCCGGTGTGCACGACGCCGGTCCCGACGCCGGTGACGGGCGTGGACCACAGCACGCGGACACCCGGCTGCCGCTCCAGCCAGGCCGCGATCGCCGGAACCGCCGCACGGGGCTCGACGCGGATGTCGCGGGGCAGGAACGCGCCGCCGACCAGGCCGTCCAGGGCAACGGGAACGCGCTCGCGCACCGTGGCCGCGTCGAGCAGCACGACGTCGTCGGAACCGCGTCGTCCGGCGAGGGCGGCGAGGCAGGCCCGCTCGTCCTCGTGCCGCGCGACCACGACGGTGCCGCTCTCGCGCGCCCAGAAGCCGGCCTCGCGGGCCAGGCGCAGCCACGTCGCGCGCGCCCGCTCGGCGAAGCACAGCGCCTCGCCCTCCTGCGCGGTGACGCAGCCGTGGCCGAAGTTGCGCACCGATGCGCCCACGGCGCGGTCGTCGCGGTCGACGACGGTGACGGACATGCCGCGGGCCACGGCCTCGACGGCGTGGGCGAGACCCACGATGCCGGCGCCGACGACCACCAGATCGGTCTTCACGGCCGCCAGTCTCGCACATGTATCTACAAGCTACGTGGAAAGTGTGACTTGTACGGTCAGGTGGTGGAATCCGCGTTGCACCTGACCATCGCCACCGAGCTGCGAGGACGCATCCGGGCCGGTGAGCTCCCGGTCGGCGGGCCGATGCCGTCGGAGTCGGAGCTGTGCCGCGAGTTCTCCGCGTCCCGCGGGCCCGTGCGGCAGGCGCTCGCGGCCCTGCGGGCGGAGGGGCTGATCGGGGGTGGGCAGGGCCGGCGTGCCGTCGTCCTCGACACCGTCGCGGCCCAGCCGTTCGCCACGCTGCTGTCGTTCTCCCGGTGGGCGGAGATGATCGGCCGCACGCCCGGGCAGGTCACCCAGGAGATCGGTGTCGGTCGTCCCGGGCCGGCGGTGGCCGCGGCCCTCAACCTCGACGCCGGAGACGACGTGGTGGCGCTCGTCCGGCTGCGACTGCTGGACGGCGAACCGGCGATGGTGGAGCGCACCTCGTTCGTCACGTCGGTCGGTCGGGCGCTGCTCGACGTCGACCTGGACACGGTGTCGATCTACGCCCACCTCGCCGAGGCGGGCGCCGACCTGCACACCGCACGCCACACGCTCGACGCCGTGGCCGCCGACCCCCGCGACGCCGCGCTGCTCGGGGTGGCGGAGGGCTCGCCGCTGCTGCGGGAGCGCCGGCTGGCCATGACCTCGACGGGGGAGCCGCTGGAGTGGTCCGACGACCGCTACCGCCCCGACGTCGCTTCGGTGACGATCACCAACACCCGCAGCGCCCACGCGGCGATGGTGCGGCACCTGGATGATTGATTCCGAGGTCGGTGGCCAGTGGTCGTGGGCCGAGAGTGATCGTTGGACGGGTTGGCCGGGGTGGTGGTTGTGCCCGATCGCGGCGGTCGGGGCGGGTAGCCGGTGGTAGGCCCGGGCGGCGGCACCGGTGATGGTGTGTCCGCCGTGTTCTTCGAGGTCGAGCT
>NZ_MKVV01000099.1 GCF_001899645.1 Pseudonocardia sp. 73-21
CAGCGTCGCCAGCTACTGCGGGCGAATTACCGACTCAGGACACTAGTCGCCTCCACCGCCACCGTTCGCCGAGCCCGCGACCAGGTCGAGCAGGTCTTCGCCCGTGGCCTGGCCATATTCCCGCCGCAGGTCCTCGACGCCGGGGAGACGTTCTTCTCCACCGTCGAGCAGCCGTCGTCCGCTACGCCGAGCCGGCGCTACCGCGGCATCTGCGCAACCGGCGAGCGGTTCAAAGCCATCGAGATCCGGGTTGCCGCGGCCGTCCTGGAGCACGCCCAGCACCTCTACGACCGGCACGGCGACTTGGCCGACCCGTACATGACCCTGGTCGACTACTTCACCTCCACCCGCGAGCTCGCCGGCATGCGTCGGCTAGTGGAAGACGACATCGCCGAACGGCTCAGCTCGCTCTCGGTGGGCACCCGCCGCCGGCGGCCGACGATCAGCGAACTCACAAGCCGGATGCCGAGCAGCCGGATCGCCACCACGCTCGCCGACCTGGAACGCCGCTTCGACACGCGGTTCGACACGAGTGCAGCGCTGCAGGCACTCCGCGGTCCCGACCGGGAGAGGATCCGCGCAGAGATGGCCGACCGCGCTCCGGCCCTCGACGTCCTGTTGGCCACGTCGATGCTGCAGGTCGGCGTCGACGTTCAGCGCCTGGGCCTGATGCTCGTCACCGGGCAGCCCAAGAGCACCGCGGAGTACATCCAGGCCACGTCCCGCGTCGGCCGCGACCGTGAACGCCCGGGCCTAGTGATCACGCTGTACCAATGGAGCCGGCCGCGCGACCTCGCGCACTACGAGAGCTTCGCCTACGACCACGCGACCTTCGGCATGCGAGTCGAGGGCCTAACCACCACACCGTTCAGCGACCGCGCCCTCGACCGGGGGCTGAGCGGCGTGCTGACCGCAGCAGTTCGGCAGAGGGAGACCTCGGCGCAGCCGAACACGGCCGCCGGAGTGGTCCCGCTGGGCGGCGGGGCAGCGGCCGCACTCCTCGAGCTGTTTTCGGCGCGCGCCGAGCGGGTCACCCACGACCCGGCGCAGGCGGAGCGGGTGCGCAAGCAGGTACAGCATCGGCTCGACGAATGGCACCACTTACGGACCCACCTTCCGACCGGGCTGCTCGGCTACGAGCGGGCCGCCGATGTCACGGGACTGCTGAAGAAGGCCGACGAGGGCACCTGGGAACGCTGGACGGTGCCGATGAGCCTGCGGGAGGTCGAGCCCGAGGTTCTCCTGCAGCTGGACCGCCGCGACTTCAGCGCCGACGACGCCCCGCCCTGGACCTACGACCGCCGCCCGGAGTCGCCCTCATGACCGCCGCAGCACGCACGACGTCCGTCAAGGGCCAGCCCTCGCGCATCGGGGGCGCGCGCCCCAGTCACCTGGTCACCACCGGCGGCGTCGGTTCAGTCGTCGATCTGCCGGGAATGAGCGTGATCGTGCGCGGCACCGACACCTGGGGGCTCGAACGAGCCGAAGTGATCGACGAACCGCGACTGCTGGAAAAGGTGCGCCACGCGTTGGGGCCGCAGGTGAAGGCGCTGCGCACAGCACCGTGGGACCCGCAGGACTCCGACGACCCGTGGACGCGCACCGGGGTCCCCGTGTCCCCCTTCCCTCGGTGGTTGCGCTGCCCGCGTTGCTTCCGGCTCGGCCCACTCGACCCGCCCGGCCAGTTCGAGCTCATTCACCGCAGCGGCCGGCGCCCCGACCTCGCCAAGTGGGTGCATGCGACCTGCCAGCAGCAGACCCAGGTCCGCGACGTGCGCAAGCGCGCCTGTCTGCCGGCCCGGTTCCTGGTGGCCTGCGAGGCCGGGCACGTCGACGACTTCCCGTACGTCGACTTCGTCCACCACGGCCGTGAGCACCCCTGTCCCGGTCCCAAGCTGACGATGCGCGATAGCGCGAGCACGCTCGGCCCACGGGTCAACGTGCGCTGCCTGGAGTGCCAGGCCTCGCGCAACGTGGCCGACGCCGCGGGTCGCGACGGCTGGGAGAACCTGCCGGCGTGTCGCGGACGCCATCCGCATCTCCAGCGGTTCGAGACCTGCGGGCGGCGGCTCAAGCTAATGGTGCTTGGGGCGTCCAACCTGTGGTTCGGCGTCACCGCCAGCGCGCTGCACCTTCCGCAGGGACAGACCACCGCCGACATCGTGGGAGCGCACTGGGAACTGCTTGGGCAGCTGCCCAACGCGACGGTCGTACAGACGGTTGTCGACGGGATGGATGTGCTGCGCGGGCTGCGCACCGTCCCCGGCGAAGAAATCTGGGCCGTGGTCGAGAAGGTCCGCGCGCAGGGCGGGCCCGACGCGGAGGAGGTGGACTCGGACCTGCTGACGGCCGAGTGGCGCCTGTTGTCGCACCCGACTACCGACCGCGAGGACGACGACTTCCGCGCTGTACCCACCGTCGGCCCCGCCGGATACGAGCACCTGATCGAGCAGGTCGTGCTGGTCAGCCGCTTGCGTGAGGTGCAGGCCCTGCTCGGGTTCACCCGGCTGTCAGCCCCGGACCGGCGAGAGCTTGCGCCCGGCAATCGGCTGAGCCTGAGCCGAGGTGCGCCGACGTGGGTGCCGGCCTTCGAGCAACGAGGGGAGGGGATCTTCCTGGAGCTGCCCGAACAGCGGGTTCGCGACTGGGCCGAGTCCGTCACCGACCATCCACGCATCGCCGCTCTGCGGCACGCTTTCGCACGGTGGTCGACGAACCGGGCACGGCCCGTCGACCACGCGTTCCCGGTTGCCCGATACCTCCTACTGCACACGCTTAGCCACCTGCTGATCCGCCAGGTCGCCCTGGAGTGCGGTTACGGATCGTCCAGCATCCGAGAGCGGCTTTACGTCGGCACACCGGCCGAGCCGGCTAGCGGCATCCTGCTCTCCACCGCCGCCAGCGATAGCGAGGGCACACTCGGCGGGCTCGTCGCACTCGGCGAACCCCAGCACCTAACTCGACTGCTAGATCAGGCGTTCGACGACGCGCGCCGGTGCTCGTCGGATCCGCTCTGCGCCGAGCATGTGCCGCAGGATCCGTCGGAGACGCTGCACGCGGCGTCCTGCCACGCCTGTCTGTTCGCCTCGGAAACCAGCTGCGAGGCCAATAACCGGTGGCTCGACCGGGCGGTCGTTGTAGACCTCACTGGAGACGGGCTCGCATTCCTTCCATGACCCCGCTGGTCGACCTCGCCGCGATCCTGGGCCGAGACCTCCCATCCCGCGACATACGCGTTCTGGCTGAGGCCCTCCGTACCGGTCCGCAGGCGATTAGCCAGGCGGCTGCCGCAGCGACTGGTGTCGCGGTACGTGCTGCCTATCGCCGCGTCGTCGACCGTCGGTTATCCGACGCCGACCGGCAGTTCCTGGCCGGTGCGCTCCTCGGCCACCTGGCACCGCGCGCCCCGACAGGCCGGATCGATGTGGTGTGGACCGGGCCGGACAGCGGCGCCGCCACCGGTCGGCTTACTTCAGCCGTCGTCGTGGACCTGATCGACCGCGCCGTCACCGACGTGCTCCTCGTCGGCTACGCCGTCCACACCGAGCCTAGTGTCGCCGCGGCGCTGCAGCGGGCCACTGCCCGCACCGTCGTGATCACGCTGCTCGTCGAACGAGCGACGGACAACCCGCGGTTTACCGGCCCGGGCACCGCCTTCCCCGGCATCGACGCGATCCGACTGCACTGGCCGCGAGAGCAACGGCCGGCTGGAGCTTCATTGCACGCCAAGATCCTGGTGATCGACTCCGACATCGCGCTGGTCGGCAGCGCCAACATCACGGGTGCCGCGCTCGGCCATAATCTAGAATGCGGCCTGCTTGTTACTGGAGGCCCGGTTCCGGCGGAGATGCGCAAGCACGTTGAACTCCTGCTCAACCGTGGTGTCCTCACCGCGCTTCCGATCTGAGCTGAAGCGCGCCGTGCCCCTTGGCTTCCTCTGGCCATCAATCGGACTCGCGCGTCGCAGCCAAGGATGTGTCGATGTCGTCTGCGATCTTGTTCAGCGGCCTGCCGTCTGGGCCGAGGAACCAGTTGGGACCCCAGAGCGCCGTACGAGGCTGTTCCCCGGTCGCAGCGACGACGATGTGCCGAATCAGGCTGCGTAAGCCCCAGGTGGACCCGTCGATCGCCCATTCGAGAGGCTCTTTCGGGTCGAGGCGCCAGCGGACATGAGCCCGCTCGGGTTGTTCGGAGAGCCAGTGTTCGATGGTGCCGCGATCCTCTCCGACGTTCGCTGGAACTGAGAGCCGTATCCGCTGCCCGTCGGCGAACGTCTGAGCTCCGACAAGCCGTTCAGCCACCGATGCTTGCCTCGTGGCGGTCGACCGGGTGGCGCGCTGTGTGGCCCCGGCGGAGCGTGGTCGGATCATGAACTCCTCGGCCTGGGGCACGGGGAGGACCTGCGAACTAGTCATCGCGAGGATGGCGTCGTCGATACGGTACAACCCGATCCGGATCAAGCGTAGATCCACCCCGGACTCGATGAGGAACATCGTCGTGTTCGTCAAGACCGGGCTGAAGTCCTCGGCGACAAGGACCATTCGGGGTGGACCCAGACTTTCATCCGAGACATTCGGAGCCCACTCTCGAAGATCGTCGAGGATCATCTCTGCTGTCGCTTCATCGTCGCGGAATCGACCGTGAGCCTCGATGAGATCATCGAGCGTGAACCGCGACGCCATGGCGGTGTAGTTCAGAGCCTGGACGAGAACTGAGTCCGGTGCGCGGTGGCGCTTTAATTCGGCCACGACCAGGCGGCCGGTCCGGTCGAGCCCCAGGAGATCGAGACGATCCGCCGTCGCTGCCCCGCTCGAGGTGGCCCAGCGGTCGAACTCCTCGGTGACGATGAGGACATCTTCTCCAAGCATATCCGGATACTCTTTGATCCACTCCTGGAGGTGTTGCCTCTCAAGGAGGCCGGCTTCGACCATGCTGACCCGCTCCGCGCGAACGGCCTTCGCCCCCGTCACGGTGAACACCTGCTCGTCTGCCACGGGCGAGAGGTTAGGTGCCGTCGGAGTATGAAGCGACATCGTGATGACAAGCGCTCAAGGCCGCGCAGGCCGAGACAACTGCCGATCGACCGCCTTCGGCGGGGCCTGACGGCCCTTGGCCTAGCACCGCCGACCTCACGGTAAAGGGCGCTCCGCTTCGCTCCGCGTCACTGCGTGACGGCCTCCGGCCGCCCTTGACCGCGAGCCTCCACGGCGGTGCTGGGTCGCCTTGCGGCGGCGGGGGAAACAACTCCCCGCCACCCCAAGGGGACGGGCCGCCAGGCCCACGATCACGGGAGTTTCAATGACCGTGTCAAGCCGCGCTGACTGCCGGGGCTGGTGCCTCGGTGGTGA
>NZ_MKVV01000100.1:0-14618 GCF_001899645.1 Pseudonocardia sp. 73-21
TCCACCCTCCAATCCACCAGAAGATCAACTAGCGGGTCACGCGAACCGCGGCGGTGGATCCAGGCTCAGCCCGGCGATGACGACGGCTGCGGCGACCATCACCAGCCCGTAGACCAGCAGGTCCGCCCACAGCGCCCGGGCCGGCGGGAGGAAGCGCTCGAGCATTCCGCCGACCGCCCCGAACGCGGTGAGCCTTACGGGCACGAGCAGGCGCGGCGAGGTGGCCGCCACGCGTAGTGCCGAGGGCTCACCCGACCGGGCCGCGCGCCGGACGGCGGCGAGCCCGGGCAGGGCGAGGAGGACGACCGCCACCGCCGGAATCGTGATCATCAGCAGCGTGACCAGCTTGCGGTCGGTCACGAGCTCGATCCCGGACTGCGCCTGGCCGCCGACGAGCACGAACCGGGCGACCAGCAGGAGCAGGCCGAGCCCGATCACGACGGCCGCCGCGACGGCCGGCCGACGCACCCGCCCCGGCTCGGGGTGCCTGCTGATCCGACCGACCAGCAATGCCGCGGCCAGCCAGACGGGGAACAACACGATCGCGACGACGAAGTCGACGACGTAGACGGTCAGGAAGAACGACATCGGTGCACTCCAGGGTTCCTCGGCCGCGCGTCAGCCGTTGTCGATGCTCAGCTCGCTGGCGCCGCCGGTGATCTCCAGCTCGTAGCGGTTGGCGGCACTGCTGCGTTCCTCGTGTCCCGGTCCGACGGCCACGACGTGCCGGCCGTCGACCACCATCCGCGACGCCCCGCCACCGACGAAGAAGCCGATCCCGGTGCCCGCGGGCCGGTGGATCGCCAGCCGGCTGGCCGAGCCGACGAAGCGCAGCCGCACCACCCCGACCGGGGCGGGCAGGGTCAGGGAGATGTCGGCGGTGCCGCCGGCGACCGACACCCGGCGCACTCCGACGCCGGACAGGTCGGCGGTGACCGCGGAGGCACCGCCGGCGATCTCGACGGCCCACTCGACGGCGTCGCTGAGCAGGATCTGGCCGGACCCGCGATTGCGCGAGAACGGGTGCGGGCGGCGGCGGTTGTGCACCCCGACCACACCCGCGGCGGCGTCGATCTCGGGGGTGATGTCCCGGAACCACGCCTGGTAGAGCTGGTCGGGCAGTTCGGTGCCGGTCAGGGTCAGGTTGCTGGCGCCACCGGTGATGGTGAGGGTGCCGGTGTCGGCGGCGCCGAGCGGCGCGGCGAACTCCTGCTTGATCATGTCGGACGAGGTCATGGCTGGTCTCCTTCTGCGACGGCGCCACGTGCGGACATGGCGGAAACGGGGGTTCGGGATGGCGCCGGCAGGCTCAGGACCCGGGCCAGCGCCCCGAGGAGCTCCGCCCCGGGATCGGCTCCGACGCCCGGGGCCCGCCAGGCGACGAACCCGTCGGGCCGCACCAGGACGGCGCCGTCGGCGCCGACACCGTGGACATCGGCCCAGCGACCGGACGGATCGGTCGGCCCGTCGCCGATCCGGTACACCGCCAGCGGCTGCGCGAGACGGTCCCGGGCCTGCTGTACGGCGGACTCCCACGACTGCCCGTCAGGCCCCGCGACCAGCACGAACGAGCTCCCGTAGAGGTCCAGGGAGGAGATCGCCGTCCCGTCGAGGACGAGCGGCACATGCGGGGCCCGGGTGCCGGGTCGGCCGAGCAGCTCCGGATCGAGCGCCGCCGGGCCGTCGGCCCCCGTGTCCTGCGCCACGACGGCACCCTCGCGGTAGACGTAGCCGAGCAGCGTCGCGGCGTAGCCGGGCCGCTGCTCCTCGTCCTCGTCGCCGGTGCGGTCGGCCATCTCGGCCATCCCGAAGGCCATGGTCAGCTGCGCGACCGGCCTGCGCTCGGACTCGTAGGTGTCCAGCAGCTCCGGCCCGGCCGTCCCGCCGAGCACAGCGGCGAGCTTCCAGGCCAGGTTGTGGGCGTCCTGGACGCCGGTGCCGGCCCCGAGCGCGCCCGTGGGGGGCATGGTGTGCGCGGCGTCCCCGGCGAGCAGCACCCGCCGGTCCCGGTAGGACCGGGCCACCTGCGCCCCGATCTCGAAGCCCAGCACGGTCTCGCCGGTGGCCGCGATCTGCACCTCCGGCGCGCCGACGACGAGGTCGGGCTGCCCGATCGCCGCACGGAAAAGCTCGACGGCGACCGCGTCGTCGACGGTCGCGGCGTCCCCGTCGGTCGGGTGCGGGGTGTAGAACACCCACCGCGAGCCGTCCAGGGGCATCAGCAGCGTTCCGGGTGCGGGCTGTTCGAAGTAGCCCAGGCCCAGGTCGCGCCCGCGCAGGGCGGCCGAGAGATCCGCCTGCACCACCACCGACAGGGTCTCCATGAAGATCCCCGGCCCGTCGGAGGAGATCCCGAGCGCGGTCCGCACGGGGCTGCGTCCGCCGTCCGCCGCCACGAAGTAGTCGGCGCGCAGGGTCTCGGTGGCGCCGGTGGCGGCGTCGCGCAGCGCGACGGTGACGCCCTCACCGTCCTGGGTGAGGCCGGTGCATTCGGTGGCGAAGCGCAGCCGCACCCCGAGCCCGGCGGCGCGCTTGGCGACGATCTCCTCGAGCCGGTCCTGGTCGATCGCGCACCAGGTGCACGGGGTGATGTCGGAGGTGAGCTCCGGCAGCTCGTCGCGCATCGGGGTGGAGAAGCTCTCCGGTCCCGCGAGGGTGGGTGCGCCGATCATCGTCTTGGCGCTGAGGTCGGCGGTGAGCGAGCGGGCCGCGACCAGCTGCTCTTCGATGCCCACCTGGCGGTAGAGCTCCATCGTGCGGGGGTTGACCATGCGGGCCCGGGGATGCCGCAGGGCCGCCGCGTGCCGCTCGACGACCGTGACGGCGACGCCGTGGTGGGCCAGGAACAGGGCGGTGGACAGCCCGACCACTGCGCCGCCGACGACCACCACGTGACCGGTGGGGGCGGCGCTCATCGGGCCACCTGCCCAGCGACGCTGCCCTGACCCGCGACGGGGGCCGGGCCCGATGCCCAGCTGTCCTCGGAGTGCGAGGTGCGCCTGGGCAGGAGGAAGACCAGCAGCAGCACCACGACCACCAACCCGATCTGGACGGCGATGGTGCGCTCCAGAGCGGAGGCCGCCGCCAGCACGCGGGCGTCGCCGGTGGCGGTGGTGGTGGCCGGGCCCAGCAGCCCGAAGAAGATCGTGCTGATGACGGCGATGCCGACGACGCCGCCGATCTGCTGCACGGTGTTGACGACGCCCGACCCAGCACCCGCCTGCTCGGAGTCGACGTCGGAGAGGATGAAGTCGAGGATCGGGGCGACGATCATGCCCATGCCGAGGCCGCCCACCAGCAGCGCGGGCAGCATCGGCCACGGCTGGACGTCGGCTCCCTGCACCGCGACGGTCAGCGCGAGGCCACCGAGGCCAAGCCCGAGCAGCACGGACCCGATGACGAGCACCTTGCGGCCGAGCTTGGCCGTCAGCACGGTGGCGGAGAACGCGGCGCCGAAGCTGGTGCCGAACGACCACGGCAGCCCGGTCAGGCCGGCCGCGAGCACCGAGTAGCCCAGGCCCTCCTGCAGGAAGATCGTGTAGATCAGGAAGTGGCCGGTGACCACGGCGAAGAAGATGAAGTTGGCGATCAGGCCCGCCGAGAACGAGCGGCTGGCGAACAGCTGAAGTGGCAGCAGGGGGTCGCGACCGGCTGCGGAACGGCGCTTCTGCTGCATCACGAACAGGGCCAGCACCGGCACCGAGCAGACGGCCAGCACGATCAGCCATGCGGGCCAGCCCAGGTCGCGGCCCTCGACGAGGGGGAAGAGCAGCAGGAGCAGGCCCGCGGAGACGAGCGCGGCGCCACCGATGTCGAGACGGGGACGGTCGGTGGCCCGCGACTCCCGGACCACCAGCAGTGCGGCCACCACGAGGATCACGCCGACGGGCACGTTGATGAGGAACACGGCGCGCCACCCGAGGCCGAACAGGTCGGCGTTGGTCAGCGCCGCACCCACGATCGGGCCGCCCACGGTGGCGAGGCCCGCGATGCCGCCGAAGGCGCCGAGCGCGCCGCCCCGCTCGGCGGGCGGGAAGGTCGCGGTGATGATCGACAGCACCTGCGGCACCATGCAGGCGGCCATGATCCCCTGCAGCACGCGCGCCCCGATCAGGATCTCGGGGGTGGCGGCGAACCCGCAGAAGATCGACGCCACGGTGAAGCCTGTGACCCCGATGAGGAACATCCGCCTGCGGCCGACGATGTCGCCGAGCCGCCCACCGGTGATCAGGACGACGGCGAAGGCGAGCAGGTAGGCCGCCACCACCCACTGCACCTGGGAGTAGCTCGCGCCCAGCTCACGCTGGATCGAGGGCAGGGCCACGTTGACGATCGTGGAGTCGAGCAGGTCCATGAACGCGGCGAACAGCACCACGACCAACGCCAACCAGCGTTTCGGGTCGGGCGTGCCCGCGTCGGCGAGCACGCGGTCTTCGGTGGGTTCGGACATCGATGAGTTCCTCTCGGGATGTCGCGCGCTGGACGGCCCGTCCGCTTGCCGGGTGGTCGGCCGCCGCCTAACGTCACAAGGCCTGTGTGTACGAGTTTGACCAGATAGCCAGTGGCCAATTAAGCCAGTGACTAAGATAGCCACGAGGTACCGTCATGTCAACGTCATCGCCGGACGACGCCGCCGCGACCGTCGCGCTGCTCGATCTCGAGCTGCGCAACCTCGTCGCGCAGTCGGTGCTGTTCCAGCAAGCCATCGCCGAGCGCCTGGGGCTCAACCTCAGTGACCTGAACATCCTCGACGCGCTCGCCAGGATCGGACCGATGTCCGCAGGCGGGCTCGGCGCGGAGAACGGACTCACCACCGGGGGCATCACGTTCGCGGTCGACCGGCTAGAGAAGGCCGGCTTCGTGTCCCGCAGCCGCGACGCGCAGGACCGCAGGCGGGTGATCATCACCGCCATGCCGGGTGTGGTCGAGCGCGTCGCGCCGCTGTTCTCGTCGCTGTCGAGATCGATCACCGACCTCTGCGCGGGCTACTCCGGCGAGCAGCTCGCGCTGATCCTCGACTTCATCCAGAAGGCGGCGCCGATCACGCACACGGAGATGCTCGAGCTGCGCGTGGGCGCGCAGCAGGACCGGGTCCGCTGACGGGCGGGCCCGGCCCGGCCCCGGGACGGCTCAGCCCGGGACCACCGCCTCCAGCAGCCGCAGCGGCGTGCCGGTCGGAGTCACCCCGACCGGATGCAGACCGGCCCGCACGAACATGTCGGCGTACTGCTGCGCCGAGCGTTCCCGCCCGCCCATCACCAGCAGCATGTGCAGGTCCATCAGCGCGTCCCACGGCGTCTCGGGCGGGTCCTCGACCAGCTGCTCGAGCAGCACGATCCGCGCGCCCGGCCCCCCGGCCCTGGCGCAGTTGCGCAGCACCGTCTCGCAGTCCTCGTCCTCCCACATGTGCAGCACCTGCCGGATCAGGTAGAGCTCGGCCGCGGGCACCGACTCCGCGCAGTCGCCCACGATCGCGGTGCACCGCGCGGCGAGCGGCCCGGTGCGCAGCTGGGGCAGCAGGGCGTCGATCGCGTGGGGGCGGTCGTAGAGGACGCCCCGGACCTGCGGGTGCGCCTCCAGCAGCGACGCCACCAGGCTGCCGTGCCCCCCGCCGACGTCGCAGAACGTCGAGATCCCGGCCATCGACAGGGCCGCGACCACGCCGGGGTTCATCGCCCGCGACTGTGCCGCGTACCCGCGCAGGCACAGCTCGCCCGCGCGGTTGTCGTCCTCGTGGAAGTAGCTGAACAGGTTCTTGCCGTAGTGCTCGGTGAACGCGCAGCGCCCCGACCGCACGCTCGCGGCCAGCTCGCCCCACATCTGCCAACCCCAGTGCGAGCCGGTCAGCATGATGTCGGCGAGGCCGTCGGAGGCGTCGGAGCGCAGCGCCCGCGACGCCGCCGTGTGCGCGTACCGCCCCGGTCCGGCCTGGGTGAAGACGCCGAACGCCACCAGGGACCGCAGGAGCCGGTTCAGCGCGGTCTCGTCGGCGCCGACGGCGGCGGCGATCTCGGCCACGGTGGCGGGCTCCTCCCCCACGGCGTCGGCCAGCCGCAGCTGGGCCCCCGCCTGCACGGCCGCGCTGGCCCACATGGCCCACCCGAGCTCGGCGACGCGCTGGGTCTCCGGCGGGCCGACCACGGGCGCGCCGTCGCAGGCGGCGACCTGGACGGGAACGGTGTCGGGGCGGTCGGTGGTGGAGGTCATGGAAGCTCCGTTCGGTCGGGGCGGACAGAATTGGGATCGCGCCGGGCCTCGACGAGCGCGATCGGCGCCCGTTCCCACCCGGCCAGTCGCAGCTGCCGGACCGCGGCGAAGCCGGCGCCGCGCAGCAGATCGGCGTACTCGGCGCGGGAGCGGGCCCGGCCCCCGCTGAGCACCATGAACTCGACGTCGTTCGCGTGGACGTGCGAGGTCTGCGGCCCGTACTCCCAGTCGAGCACCCAGACCGGGACATCGGGCCCGGCCGCGTCGCGGCAGCGCCGCAGCAGCGCGGCCGCCGCGTCGTCGTCGAGATCGCAGAGCACGTTCTTGAGCAGGTAGGCGTCGCCGCCGGCCGGGACGCCGGCCCGGAAGTCACCGGTCACCACCTCGACCCGGTGGGCGAGCCGCTCCGCCGCCAGCAGCTCGTGCACGTGGGGCACGGCCCACGGCAGCTCCTGCACCACGCCCGTGACGTGCGGGTGGGCGTGCAGCACCGCGGCGAGCGCAGCCCCCGGGCCACCGCCGACGTCGACGAGCGTGCGCACGCCGTCGAACCCCACGCTCGCCGCGAGTGCCCGGCCCGCCTCCTCGGCCAGGGACGCACAGGTCTGGGCGTAGTAGCGGCCCTCGTCGGGATGGGTGGCGTAGTACTCCCAGTGGTCCACGCCCCACACGTCCTCGGTGGCGGGTCGCCCGGTGCGCACGACGTCGGCCACGCGCTCCCACGGCCGCGTCATCCCCGGCGCGTTCACCGCGATGACGAACCCGCGCAGCGACGGCACGTCCGAGCGGAGCAGGTGGCCGTCGGCGGTGAGCGCGAACGCCCCGTCCGGGGCCGGCTCGACGGCGCCGTGCAGCACGCACACCCGCAGGAACCGCTCGAGGCTCGGCGCATGTGCCCCGACCAGCACGGCCAGCTCCGCCGCGGTGCGGGGGCCCGCCGCGAGGTGGTCGGCCACCTCGAGCTCGGCCAGGCCGCGCAGGACGAGCCCGGCCGACCAGTGGAACGGGTTCAGCCGGCCCAGCGCGCCGATCGGGGAGAACGGTTCAACGCTCACCGGCCACCCGCCACGTTCAGAACCGAACCGGTGACGTTGCCGTTGGCCGCCGAGGCGAGGAACAGCACGACGTTGACGACGTCGTCGACCGTGGAGAAGGCCAGGTGCGGCATTCCCTCGTCCAGCAGCGCCCTGGCCTCGCGGGGCGGGCGGCCGTCGATCGCGGCGCGCAGGGCGGGCGGCAGCTTCGGCAGGAGCCCCTCGGTGATCGTCGGGCCGGGCGCCACCACGTTGCACAGCACGCCGGCACTCGCGAGTTCCGTCGCGAGCGACCGGTTCAACCCGTGCAGGGCGGACTTGCCGGCCGTGTAGGCCTGCTCCCCGCGACGGCCGCGGTCCACGATGCTCGCCGACATGAACACGATGCGGCCCCACCCGCCCGGACACATGCCCGGCAGCACGGCCTGAACGGTGTGGAACGCGCCCTCGATCTCGGTCCGCAGCTGGGGGACCCAGGTCGCGGCCGGGACGTCGACGAAGTCCACCGGGTGCGGGGCCGGCCCGCCGGTCGCCGACGCGTTGACCACGAGCACCTCGACCGGGCCGAGGACCGGCGCGACCGTGTCGACGGCCGCGGTCGTCGAACCGGGGTCCGTCAGGTCCATCGGGACGGCCAGCGCCTCCCCGCCCGCCTCGCGGATCTCCTTCTCCAGCACCTCCGCCCGTTCCTTGCCTGCGCGGTAGGTGAACGCGACACGCGCCCCCTCCGCGGCGAAGCGGGCGACCATGCGACGGCCGATGCCGCCGCTGCCGCCGGTGACCAGCACCGTGCGTTCCGCCAGTCCCAGATCCATCGGGCTCCTCCGAGGGTGTCGGTCGGGCCCCGGGTCAGGCCACCGGGCAACAGGTACTGCACGGCGCTGGTGGGGACGTCCACCTGCGGTCGGGAGCGCGGCACCAGGAACTCTCGAGTGCCGCCGGAGCTGCCGTGCGCAACATCTCGCTCCGCACCGCTCCGTCCGGGCCGACCCCGGACGCCCACCGGCGAAAGGAATCCAGCCGATGACCGCTACCGAAACGACAGCCCTGGACCTCAACGGGATCGTGGCGCTGGGCATGGCGTTCTGCGACGCCAAGGTCCTGCTGACCGCCACCGAGCTGAGGCTGTTCACCGTGCTCGCCGAGCACGGTCCGAGTACCGAGGAGCAGCTGCTCGACCTCCTCGGGCTGCACCCGAGGGGCTCGCGCGAGTTCCTCAACTCCCTGGTCCGCCTCGGCCTGCTGCACCGCGAGGACGGGGTCTTCCGCAACGCGGCGGCCGCCGACACCTACCTCGTCGTGGGCCGGCCCGACTACGTCGGGAAGTTCCTCGACCGGTCCAACCGGGTGCTGTACCCGGCTTGGACCGGGTTCACCGAGTCGCTGCGCACCGGCGAGTCGCAGATCGCCGGCCACGGCGACGACAACATGTTCACCCACCTCTACCGCGACGAGCAGCAGATGCGCGACTTCGTCGCGATGATGGACGCCCTCAACAGCGCGGTGGGCCCGGTGCTCGCGGAGGTGTACGACTGGTCGGACCACACCCGGCTCGTCGACATCGGCGGCTGCCGCGGCAACATCGCCGCCACCCTGGTCAAGGCCCACCCGCACATGACGGCGACGGTCTTCGACCTGCCCGAGGTCGAGCCGGTGTTCGACGAGCACATCGCCGCACTCGGGATGACCGACAAGGTGTCGTTCGTCGGCGGCGACTTCTTCGCCGACCCGGCGCCCGCCGCCGACGTCGCGATCATCGGCCACGTCCTGGAGGACTGGTCGGAGGAGCGGCGCCGGATCCTCGTGCGCAAGGCGTTCGACGCTCTCGACTCGGGCGGCACGCTGCTCGTCTACGACCCCATGCTCGACGACGAGCTCAGCCCGCTGAACAACTACATGACGAGCCTGACCATGCTCGTCGTGACCCACGGCGGCTCCGAGTACGCCGTGGACGCCTGCGAGGGCTGGCTCACCGAGGCCGGTTTCGTCGACGTCTCCGCGGAGCTGCTGGCCACCAACGACATCCTCGTCACCGGCCGCAAGCCGTGACCGGCGGGTCGCTGACGGCGGGCCTGCAGGTGCTGGCCCTGCTCGGCAGCGGCCTGACCGCGGGTGTGCTGTTCGCCGTGGCGCTGAGCGTCGTGCCGGCGCTGGCCCTCATGCCGGCCGACCGGTACGTGTACGCCCACCAGCTGCTGGGTCGCAACTGGGACCCGACGATGCCGGTGGTGGTGCTCAGCTCCACGGCGCTCGACGCGGCGTTGGCGATCGTGGCACCGGGGGGCGCGACCACCGCGGTGTACGCCGTCGCCGCGGTGGCCCTGCTCGGGGTGTCGACGGTGTCGCACCTCGCGAACGTGCCGATCAACCGGGTGGTCAAAACCACCGATCCGGACGGGCTCCCGCCCGGGTGGCGCGACCCACGGCCGCTGTGGCGCAACTGGAACCTGTTGCGCACAGGCCTGGCCGTGCTCGCGCTGCTGGCCAACGGGCTCGCCGCCGTCCTGTCCTGACCCGATCACCGAGAAGCCCGATCACCGAGAAGGAGGTCGTCATGCGGCTGGGCGTCAACGTCCCCGCGCTCGACGCCGTGGGCACGGCACAACTCGCCGAACGGCTGGGCTACGACGTCGTGTTCGTGCCCGAGGGGTACCGCTCCGACGCGCCCAGCGTGCTGGGGCTGCTCGCCGGGGCCACCACCACCATCGACCTGGCGGCGGGCGTACTGCAGATGCCGGGTCGCACCCCCGTGATGACGGCGATGACGACCGCGATGCTCGACGCGCTGTCGCACGGCCGGTTCCGGCTGGGCCTCGGGGTGTCCAACGTCGCGGTGACCAGCGGCTGGCACGGCCAGCCGTTCGCCGACCCGATCGGGCGCGTCCGCGAGTACGTCGCTGTGGTCCGGGCGGCGCTGGCCGGCGAACGTGTCCAGCACGACGGCGTCCATTTCCGGATGCCGCTCGACGGGCACGAGGGGTTCCTGCTCGCCGGCCGGCTGCACGCGCCCGACCTGCCGATCTACCTCGCCGCGGTGGGCCCGCGCAGCCTGCGGCTGGCCGGCGGGATCGCGGACGGCTGGTTCGGGGTGTTCTGCTCGCCGGAACGCATCGTGGCCGCGCGCGCGCTCCTCGCCGAGGGGGGCGCAGGCGATCGGGCCGGCCGGCCTTTCGAGGTGATGCCGTCGGTGCCGATCGTCGTCGACGACGACCCGGAGCGGGCCGCGTCCGCCGTGCGCGGGTACGTCGCCCGGTTCGTGAGCCTGGGCCGGCGGGGCAGCAACATCTACCACCGGCTGATGGTCGACGCCGGGTTCGGCGCGGCCGCCGACCGCATTCAGGACCACACGGCCGCCGGCGAGCACACGGCGGCGGCGGCCGCGGTCCCGTTCGAGTTCCTGGACCGCACGGCCCTGCTGGGGCCGCCCGACCGGATCGCCGCCGGCATCCGCGCGTACGCCGACGCCGGAGTCACCACCCTCGCGCTCTCGCCGTTCGCGGCCGACCCGGACGGGCGAGCCGCCGCCCTGCACGTCGCCGCCAAGGCGGTCGCCCCCACCAGGAGCACACCATGACCACCGAACCGGCCACCACGGAACTCTCGTTCCCGTTCGCGACGACGGAGCTCGAACGGTTGCCCGAGGAGTTCGGCGTCCTGCGCCGGGACCGGCCGGTGGCACGGGTGGTCCTGCCCAGCGGCGACCACGCGTGGCTGCTCACCCGCTACGCCGACGTCCGGGCCGCGCTGTCGGACGACCGCTTCAGCCGGGCCGCCGCCGAGGCCGACGACGCTCCGCGGATGGGCAACTCGCGGCCGGGCCCGGACACCATCCTCGGGATGGACCCACCCGACCACACGCGGTTGCGCAGCCTGGTGATGCGGGCGTTCACGGTCCGCCGGATCGAGGCCCTGCGCCCCCGCATCGAGGAGCTCGCCCAGGAGCAGGCCCGGCTCGTACTGGTCGCGCCGCGGCCGGTCGACCTCCTGTCGTGCTTCGCGCTGAGCCTGCCCATCAAGGTGATCTTCGAGCTGCTCGGGGTCCCGCACGAGGACGCGGACCGGCTGCACGCCTGGAGCGAGGTGATCTTCAGCCTCGGCGGGCACACGGCCGACGAGGTCCGGGCCGCCCGCGGGCGGATCACCGGCTACCTGCACGAGCTCGTCATGCGCCGCCGGGCCGCGCCGTCCGACGACCTGCTGGGGCTGCTCGTGCACGCCCGCGACGAGGCGGGAACGCTGTCGGAGGCCGAACTCGTCGACTTCGCGATGATCCTCATGACGGTCGGGCACCAGAGCACCTCCAACTCGCTCGGCACGGGCCTGTTCTCCCTGCTGCAGCACCCCGAGCAGCTGGCGGCCCTGCGCGCGCGACCCGAGCTCGTACCGGCGGCGGTCGAGGAGCTGCTGCGGTTCAACCCCTACGTGCTCACCGGCACCCAGCTGCGCGTCGCCGTGGCCGACGTGACCGTCGCCGACACCCTGATCCGCCGCGGGGACGCGGTGATCGCGGCGCTCGGCTCGGCCAACCACGACGAGACGGTCTTCCCCGATCCCGACCGGTTCGACATCGAACGGCCGTCGAACCCGCACCTCGCGTTCGGCTTCGGCGTGCACCACTGCCTGGGCGCCCAGCTCGCCCGCCTCGAGCTGCAGGTCGCGCTGACCACGCTCATCGCCGCCCTGCCCGAGACCGTGCACCTGTCGGTGCCGGCCTCGTGGCTCACCTGGAAGGTCGGCCTCACGGCCCGCGCTCCGGCCACCCTGCCCGTCGACTGGTGAGAGGAGACCCCCGTGTGCGGCATCGCCGGATGGGTGGATTTCGACCGTGACCTGCGTACCGAGACGGCCACCGTGTCGGCGATGACCGACACGATGGCGTTGCGTGGCCCCGACGCGGAGGGCATCTGGATCGACGACCACGTCGCGCTGGGCCACCGCCGGCTGTCGATCATCGATCTCGAGGGCGGAACGCAGCCGATGGTGGCCGAGCACGACGGCCGCCCCGCCGCGGTGATCACCTACAGCGGAGAGGTCTACAACTTCCCTGAGCTGCGCTCGGAGCTAACCTCACGCGGGCACCGCTTCCGCACCCGTAGCGACACCGAGGTGGTGCTGCGCGCCTACCTGGAGTGGGGCCGCGGGTTCGCCGAGCGGCTCAACGGGATGTTCGCGTTCGCCGTGTGGGACTTGCGGCGCGAGGAGCTGCTGCTGGTCCGCGACCGCGTCGGGATCAAGCCGCTCTACTACCAGCTGCTGCCCACGGGCGTGCTGTTCGGGTCCGAGCCCAAGGCGCTGCTGGCGAACCCGCTGGCCGGCCGCACCGTCGACGCCTCTGGCCTGCGGGAGCTCTTCGGAGGGGTGAAGGCCCCCGGCGGGGCGGTGATCTCGGGCATGCCCGAGCTCGCCCCGGGCCACACCCTCACCGTCGGGCGCGGCGGCGCCCGGCTGCACCGGTACTGGCAGCTGACCGCCCACGAGCACCCCGACGACGAGGCCACCACCGTGGACACGGTGCGCGGGCTGCTGGAGGACATCACCACCCGCCAGATGGTCTCCGACGTGCCGCTGGGCACGCTGCTCTCCGGTGGGCTCGACTCCAGCACCCTCACCGCGCTCGCGGCCCGGTCCGGCCGGCCCGGCGCCGAACCGGTACGGACGTTCTCCGTCGACTTCGCCGGCTACCTCCACAACTTCGAACCCGACCTGACGCACCCGACGCCCGACTCCCCCTACGTGCAGCAGGTGGTGGACCACCTCGGTACCGAGCAGCGCCACATCGTGCTCGACAACGGCGAGATGATCCGCAGCGAAATCCGGACCGCGGTGGTTCAGGCCATGGACTGGCCGGTGCTGATCGCCGGCCCGGGGAGCATGGACATCTCGCTGCACCTGCTGTTCCGGGCGGTCCGCCCGCACTGCACCGTCGCCCTGACCGGGGAGTCCGCGGACGAGCTGTTCGGCGGGTACCCCTGGTTCCACCACCCCGAGTACGGCGGCCCGGGCACCCTGCCGTGGACCCTGGCGCACAACCTCGGGATGCCCGCCCTGTTCGGGCCGGTGACCGAGCGCATCGACGTGCGCGGCTACCAGGCCGACCAGTACCTCGAGGCGGCCGCGGCCGTGCCGCGGCTGCCCGGCGAGTCGGGGCGGGAGGCGCGGTTCCGGGCGTGCACGTACTTCTTCCTGACCCGGTTCATGCGCACGCTGCTCGACCGCAAGGACCGGCTCAGCATGGCCACCGGACTGGAGGTGCGGGTGCCGTTCTGCGACCACCGGCTCCAGGAGTATGTCTTCAACGTGCCGCTGTCGATGAAGACCGGCGACGGCCGGTGGAAGACGCTCCTGCGGCGCGCCGTGGCCGATCTGCTGCCCACGTCGGTGCTGGAGCGGCCGAAGTCCGGCTACCCCGTCTCCAACGACACGGCCTACGACACCCACGTGCAGCAGGAGCTGGCCAAGCGACTGGCCGTCGGCGCCGAACGGATCGAGCCCCTGCTGAACCCCGTGATCGTCCGCGACGTGCGGCGCGACCCGACCGCGACCGCCCGGCTGACGCGCATCGAGATCGAGATGGCCCTGCATCTCGACGAGTGGCTGGAGACCTACGACCTGCACCTGTGGGTCTAGACCGAGCACCGCCCAGGAGGATGTTGTGACGACGGACCAGACCCCCGCCGACGTCGCCTCCGGGGCGCCACCCGGTCATCCCGCCCGGCCCCGTGGTTTCGGGGTGCTGTTCCTCGTCGACCTCTGGGAGCGGTTCGGCTTCTACGGGACGCAGGCGATCCTCGTGCTCTTCGCGAGCGCCTCCGTCGCCGACGGCGGCCTCGGCCTGGCCACGCCGACCGCCGCCACGCTCTTCGGCGCCTACCTCGGGACCACGTTCATGCTGTCGCTGGCCGGCGGCTGGGTCGGTGACCGCCTGCTCGGCACCCGCAACGCCCTGCTGTGCGGGGCCGTGCTGATCGGTGCCGGCTACGTCGGGCTCGCGCTGGGCGGGTGGACCTTCGTCGCCACCGGCCTGGTGCTGGTCAGCGCGGGAACCGCACTGCTCAAGCCGAACCTGACCTCCCTGCTGGGTCTGCTCTACCGCGACGACGAGATCGGTCGCGAGGCCGGCATCTCCCTGTTCTACGTGGGCATCCAACTCAGCGCACTCGCCGCGCCGCTGGTCGCCGGCCTGCTGGGCGAGGTCGTCGGGTGGTCCGCGGCGTTCTCGGTGTCGGCCGCCGCGATGGTGCTGGCCGTCGTGACACTGGTGCTGGGCTCCGGCCGGCTGGGAGAGGTCGGGGCCCGGCCGATCCGCCCCGCGTCGCCGTCGGAGCGGCGGGCCGCGCTGCAGCTGACGCTCGTCGTCACGGCCGTCGTGACCGGCGC
>NZ_MKVV01000100.1:14631-58700 GCF_001899645.1 Pseudonocardia sp. 73-21
TCGTGGCCGTCGCGACCGGGATCGCGTCGCCGCGCGCGGCGATCACCGCCGTTGGCCTCTCCACCCTGGTGGTGCCGATGGTCTGCTATCTGCGGCTGCTGCGCGGCCCGGATCTGACGCGGGCGACCCGTACGAGGATGCGGACGTTCCTGTGGGTGTTGTTCGGCTCGGCGCTGTTCTGGATGCTGATCGGCCAGGGCGGGGGCCTGTTGAACCTGTTCGCCGCCCAGTCCACCCTGCGCACGATCGGCGGGCTGACGGTGCCCGCGAGCTGGCTGCAGTCCGCCACGCCGCTGTTCATCCTGGTGCTGGCGCCGCTGTTCGCGGCCCGCTGGCGGCGGTACGGCTCGCGGTTCGGGACGGCGTCGAAGTTCGCGGCCGGGCTCCTGCTGGCCGGCGCGAGCTTCCTGGTGATGGCCGTGGCCGCCCACCTCGCGGCCGACGGCACACTGGTGTCCCCGCTGTGGCTGCTGACGGTCTACCTGCTGCACGCCTGCGGGGAGCTGATCGTGTCGGCCGTGGGGATCAGCGCCGCCGTGGCGGTCGCGCCGCCCAGCTACGCGGGTCAGATGATCGGGGTCTGGTGGCTGTTCAGCGCGCTGGGCGTGGGCCTGAGCAGCCAGCTCGTGAACCTCGTCCCGGTCATCGGGGCGCCGTCGTACTTCCTCGCCCTGGGCGTCGCCGTCGCCGCCTACGGAGTCCTGCTGCTGATCCGCAGGCGCTCGTTGGCGGCGTCGCTGTCCTGACGGGCCGGGCGCGCGCGGGTGGGCTGTGCCCACCCGGCGCGCGGGGCGACCTCACCAGGTGACGAGCAGCTCCACGGGCCGGCTGAAGGCCACCCCGCGGCTCCACTCCAGATCATCGGCCTGGCCCGGAGAGCCGCAACCCGGGCAGCCGCGCGGTGAGCGCACCGATCGCGACACCGAGCTCGATGCGGCCCAGCTGCGCACCGAGGCAGTGGTGGATCCCGTGGCCGAACGTCAGGTGCGGGTTGCGTTCGCGGCGCGGGTCGTACTCTGCGGGCCGGACGAACACCTCCGGGTCGCGGTTCGCGGCGTTGATCCACGGCAGCACCGCCTCCCCGGCCCGGATCAGGACGCCACCGAGCTCGACGTCCTCGACGGCGATGCGCAACGCGCCCACCCCACCCCCGGCCTGCGACATCCGCAGCAACTCCTCGACGGCCGCGGGGACGAGGGACGGCTCCTCGTGCAGCTGCTGCCAGCGACCCGGTTCACGCAACAGCACCAGCACCGCGTGCGCGATGCCGGCGGTCGTGGCGTGGTAGCCGGCCCCGAGGAGGGTGTAGCCGAACGCGATCAGCTCCTCCTCGCTGAGGCGGTCGCCCTCGTCGCGCGCCGCCACCAGCACCGTCAGCAGGTCGTCGCCGGCCCGGCCGCGCTTGGCCGCGATCAGCTCGCCCAGGTAGGCGGCGAGCGCGTCGCGCGCGGCGATCACCTCGGCCTGGGACCGGGTGCCGAAGCTCAGCATCAGGTCGGTCCACGCCCGGAACCGGTCGACATCGGTGTAGGGCACCCCGAGCAGCTCGCAGATGACGGTGATCGGCAGGGGCTGGGCCAGGTGGACCATGAGGTCACCGGGCGCCCCGCCGGCGACCATCGTGTCGATCAAGCGGCCCGTGAGCTCCTTGACCCGTGGCCGCAGGGCGTCCATCCGCCGAACGGAGAAGGCCTGCGCGACGAGCCTGCGCAGCCGCGTGTGTTCGGGCGCGTCCATCACGAAGATGGACTTCGAGCCCGCGGCGATGGGCAGCACCCGCGGTGCGTCCGGAGCGGTGATCGCCTCGCGGCTGAAGCGGCCGTCGGCGAGCACGGCCCGGACGTCGGCGAGGCGGGTCACGAGCCAGGCGGGATGCCCGCCGGGCAGGCTCACCCGCGACACCGGCGTGGAGGCCTGCAGGTCCTCGCAGCCCTCCGGCGGGTCGAGGGGGTCGATGACGGGGAACGGGAACGACGGTGGTGCGACGGTGGACATGTGCCTTCCTCCGGTGGGTCGGGCCGGCGGCGACCGCCGGGTCGGGACGTCGGATCGTGGTCAGGCGGTGATGCAGGCGGCCGGGAACTCCACGGGGGACTCCGCGGCGGCCCGGACCCCCGCGCCCGCCCTGCGCACGGCCGGGCCGATCCCGGCTGTGCCCCGCAGCCGGTAGCGGAAGCGGCTCGCCGACGCCCGTTCCTCCACGGCGACCAGCTGGAACTCGACGAGTTCCTCGAGGACCGCCTCGGCCCGCTCCTCGTCGAGGCCGAGCACATCGGCGGCCGCGGCCACCTCGATGGATCCGCTCAGGGTCTCGGCGAGGCGGTCGAGGGCGTGCCGCGCGGGCTGCGGCATCAGCCGGTAGGTGCGCTGCCTGCTGCTCGCCGGGTCGAGCCCCTCGGTGGACAGGCCCATCAGCGGGTCGGCGAGCCCGCGCAGGCGCTCCAGCAGGTGCGTGACCGACCAGTGGGGCCGCAACGCCAGCCGTGCGGCGGCCGCGCGAAGGCTCAACGGGAGCCCGTCGCAGAGCTCGACGAGCTCCCGGACGGCGAGCGGCTCGGCCGCCACCCGCGCCGGATCGATCACAGACGTGAACAGGTCCACCGCCGCGGCGTGCGGCAGCGCGGTGAGCTCGACGGTCATGGTGATCATGGGTGCCGCGATACGCCGCCTGCTGCTGAGCAGCGTCGCGCAACGGTTCCCCGCGGGCAACAGCGGCGTCAGCTGCTCGGCGCAGACGACGTCGTCGAGCACCACGAGAACGGCGTGCTCGGCCGTCCAGCTGCTCCAGGTCGCGGCGAGGTCCGCGGCAGTGCTCGATCCGCGGGTGGGCACGCCCAGGGTGGTGAGGAAGTGCGCGAGCACGACGGCCGGATCGACGGCTCCACCGTTCGCGTCCAACATCGCAGCGAACATCTGCCCGTCGACGAAACGGTCGGCGACCTCGTGCGCCACCCGGGTGCAGAACGCGGACGAGCCGACGCCGGGCGGGCCGCAGACCACCACGGTCGGCGGTACGGCCCGGGGCTCCTGCGACAGCAGGGACGCAGTGACACGTGCCGGCTCCGCGCGGCCGACGAGCGTTCCGACCTCGAGCGGCAGCAGGCTCGGCACGCTGGGCGCACCGGCCAGCCAGATCTGCCCGCGGCCCGCGGGGGCCTCGATGGAGCGGTCCGAGCCGAGAACCGCACTATGCAGCTCCCGCAGCTCGCGGGACGGTTCGAGACCCAGCTCCCGGGCCAGCGCCGCACGCGCACGCTGGTAGGCCAGCAGGGCCTCGGACCGACGGCCGGAGCGGTGCAGCGCGAGCATCAGCTTGGCCTGCAGGCCCTCGTGCGTCGGCTGTGCCGCCACCAGGCCGGTGAGCTCCCCCACCAGCTCCAGGTGGAAGCCGAGCGCCAGGTCTGCGTCGATGCGTCGCTCCGCCGCGCTGCTGCGGAGCTCGTCGAGCCGCAGCGTCTCCGCCTCCAGCACCGGGCCGACGTTGACGTCACCGAGCGCCGGGCCCCGCCACACCTGCTGTGCCGTGCGCAGCACCGTGGAGGCCTCATGGAGCTGGCCGGCGTCGAACAGGGTCCGGCCCCGCGCCACGAGCTGCTCGAACCGCACCACGTCGAGGTCGTCCGGGAGCAGCCGCAGGATGTAACCGCCCGGTGTGGTCTGCAACGGACCGCGATCGTCCTCACGCCCGCGCTCCGGCTGCTGGTCCACCAGCAGCTTGCGCAGTTGGTAGACGTAGGTCTGCAGGGTGGTCAGGGCGCTGGTCGGCGGCCTGTCGTTCCATAGTTCCTCGATGATGCGATCGGTGCGCACCACCGCCCCGGCGTTCAGGGCCAGCAGCGCCAGCACACGGCGCAGTTTCGGCGCCGACGGCGTAACGATCCGACCCGAGCACTCCACTTCGAACGGACCTAACATTCGAACCTGCACGAGGACCCCCCGTCCCATAGTGACCGGTGGACACCAGTCGCCCGTAACGTCGCATTCATCTGGTCGTTACATTTTCCACGCCGGACTCCGACGTGGTCGATGAGCAGCACCGCCCAGGAGTTCGACCCGGCCACGATCACGCGGCGGTCTAGAGGGCTTCTAGATTCCCGCTGGGGCCATGGCGTCGATGATGTGATTTAAATCACTCCTACTTGAACCTGGCACGATCGCTCCGACTGGGTGATTGATTCGATGCTCGAACTAGTGTAGGCTCAATGCGGCAACCACCCCATCACGAATCGGATAGGTTTCCATGACCTCGAAAGCGCAACTGCCCGGCTGGCTCCGTCCGGCGAACAGCGTCGTGAAGACCCTCCAGAAGATCGGCTTTCCCCTGGGCACAATCCACGTGCTCACCGTGCCCGGCCGCAAGTCGGGGACGCTCCGCTCCACGCCGGTCTCCCCCCTCACCGTCGACGGGGGGCGCTACATCATCGCGGGCCTGCCGGAGTCCGACTGGGCACGCAACGTCCGCGCCGCCGGCCAGGGGAAGCTGGCCAAGGGCCGGACCACCACCACGGTCTCGGTGACTGAGGTCACCGACCAGCAAGAGCGGCAGCGCGTTGTGTCGTCGTTCCCGCGCGAGGTGCCGCACGGCGTGCAGTTCTTCGTGCGCATCGGCCTGGTCGAGACCGGCACCGAGGCCGAGTTCGCCGCCGTTAGCGACGAGGTCGCGGTGTTCGAAGTCCGGGAGCTCTAGCCTCGGGCTTTCATCGAGGTTGATCTTGTGAGCGACACGTCGGCCTGCGGTACGCGAAAGGTGACATGTGGCGACCCCCTCGGCACGAGAGCATCGGTCCCGAGGAACCAGGACCGTGGTTCCAGAGGGTGCTCGAGGAGGTCCCCGATGGCGATCGTAGGTGGGTTGGATCTGCACCGGAAGCAGATCACCTTCGATGTGGTGGACATCGACACCCGGTCAGGTGCGGCGGGGCCGGATCAGCCCGGCGGACCGCCAGTTGTTCCGCGGCTGGCTGGCCGAGCTCGGTGGTGGGCGGGTCGATCTGGCGGTCGAGGGCTGCACCGGGTGGCGGTTCATCATCGAGGAGTGCCCGCCTCGCACTACCCGACACCGCCGCCGGCTACGAACCCAAGAGGATGCGGCTGCGCATCCTCGCCACCGCCGGGCGGCTTATCCGCACCGCGCGCCGCCACATCCTGCACATCGACCCGACCTGGCCCTGGGCCACCACGATCACCACCGCCCACGCCCGGCTTTGCGCGCTCCCCGTGCCCTGAACCCCGCCACACACCCGCGCAACCCAGGACCCGGAGCACCGGCAGAAGACGCTGAGCCGGCGATCACGCACGCCCACCGAGGGCCCACCCAATCTGAAGATCAACAACCCTGAACGAAGATCACCGTACGACCGTTACGAAAGATCGAGGCTAGGTCCTCTTCATCGAGCGGATGCGGCTGGCCTGCTTGTACTGCACCACCACACCGCGCGAGAGGAAGTCGTCGATCAGGGAGAGTTCCCACTCACTGTATCCCTCGATCTCGTTGAGCCCGGCCGCCGCCAGGGGCTCGTAGATCTGGTTGATGATGCGCCTGGCGGCACCGGTGAGCGAGAGGACCACGCGGCGGCGGTCCTCGTTGCTCGAATCCCGGTTGAGGTAGCCGCTGGCCACCAGGCGCTGAATCGCCGTCGTCGTGGCCGCCGGGCTCAGGCTCACCGCCCTCGCCACCGCCGTGGCCGTGGTGCCCGGCTCCGCCTCGACAATGCCGAGGATCCGCAGATCCGTGCGGTTGACCTGCAGCGCGGCGGCCGCGGCGGCATCGACCTCGTCGGTGGCGGCACCGAACTCGGCCGCGGTCTGCATCACTCGACGAAGCAGCAGCGATCGAGCGGAATCGGTTGACACGGGCCGAGTATAGCCCATGTCAACGATGCCGACCCACTCCGCTCATTCGACGATCAAAGCAATGGATATCGATTCAGTGATCACCAAACCGCCACCTCCTACCACGTCGAGTTCATTAACTTGTCCGTTCAAATCAGCGGGACCGTAACTATTCAGGTCTCGAGCTGGTGATGTTGCGCCATGTCACTGAAGTGATCTCAACGAGAATTGCGTAGCTGGACTTGTTCGATGTGCATGAGGACGAGCGCGGCTTTGACGTAGTCGCCGATCCTGCGGGGGCTGGCGGTGACACGTCGCAGTGCTCGCCAGCGGCCGGTGAGCAGGGCGAAGCCGCGTTCCCCGCGGCAGCGGACCGACCGCAGCGAGTGTGTTGTAGGTCTGGTTGCCAGGGGCGAGGACCTGGCCGTTGCCGGGCTGCTTGATCGGGTGTGCACGCCCTGGCCGGCGCCGTGGTAGCCGGAATCGGCGAGGGTGGGCAGGTCGAGCTGTGACGCCGACCAGTACAGCGCACCGAGCACGCCGGTGGTGCGAGCGCAGGTCAGGTCGTGGCGGTGGCCGGGCAGGACATCGGACACCCAGATCGGCAGCCCGTCCGGACGCATGATGGCTTGCACGTTCCCGCCGGGTGCGCGGTGTTTCCCGGAGTACCAGGCGTTGATCGTTCGCCCTTCGTGCTGGTCGAGGTTTCGGCGCATCGGTCGGTGCGGAAGACCTGCCGTCGAGCACGACATGCGACCACCCCTGCTCGGCGACGGTGGTGAGCGCGTCGTGCAGGTCCGGGGCCTGCTCAGCGAGCATGGTGACGACTCGTCGCGATAGTGGTAGGCGGTAGCCCGTGACACCTTGAACCCTGCACCCACCAGGGCCACATCGCCTTGGTTGCGGAACCAGACCAGCACGAGCTGTCCATGTGCCAGCGGATATGCCGAAGGCGCACGCGTCGGCGCACGCGTCGGCGCACCGGACGCAATCCAGGTCGCGGACCGGTTTCACCTGCTCTGCAACCTCACCGACGCCGTCAAACGCGTCGTGCGTGCGCATCAGAAGTGCCTGCAGGATCAGCCCGCTTCAGCCGCCGTCGCCCAACCCGATCCGACCCAGCCCGCCGCACCGGACGGCGAACCGACCGATGTTGTCGCCGGGCGCCGCGCCGAGCTGACGCGACTGCGCTGGGCTGAGGTCCGCGTCTTGTCGGACAAGGGGATCGGGACCACCGCGATCAGCAGAGCGCTGAATCTGGACACCAAGACGGTGCGGCGCTACGCCCGCGCCGCCACCGCCGAGGAACTGATCACCACCATGCCGCGCCGGGGCAGTGACCTCGACGGACACACCGCCTACCTGGCCACACGCTGGCAAGAGGGCTGCACCAACGCCATGCGGCTCACCCAGGAGCTGCGCGAGCGCGGCTACCGCGGCAGCGAACGGTCCGTGCGTCGGCTGCTGCAAGCGTGGCGTGCCGGCGCCACCCCCGTGGCCACGCCCACCAGCCCTCCGACTCCGCATCAGGTCACCGGGTGGATCATCCGCCCCACCAGTGAACGCACCAAGCACGACCACGCCGCTCTCACCCGGATCATCGACCGCTGCCCGATCCTGCGCGTCCTCGACCAGCTGGTCGGCGACTTCGGCGGGATGCTTCGCCACCTCCACGGCCAGCACCTCGACACCTGGATCGCGCAAGCCAGGCCAGCGGGATCCCGCAGCTCCACGGGTTCGCCACCGGCCTGCTCAAGGACTACGACGCCGTGCGCAACGGGGTTGACCCTTCCCTGGAGCAGCGACGCAGTCGAAGGCGCCGTCGCGAGGCTCAAGGCCGTCAAACGAGCGATGTACGGCCGAGCGAACTTCGACCTCCTCCGACGCCGCGTCCTGCTCCCCACCTGACCCGGCTACCCCGGATTCACGGACCTTGTGCCACCTGTGTTCCGCGTAATTCAGTCGACCTAGAGGCCATGATCTTGGGTTTGACCTGGGGGAACGGGTCGAGACACGCGTCGTAGGCGTGTCTCTAGGTGGTGGTGTTGTCGCTGGTCAGTGGCTTGTAGCGGCGAGTTCGATGATCTGCTTCGGGGCGGGGATGTCGAGCTGGGCGAGCAGGTCGCGTTGGGGCTTGGACAGCTCGGTGCGCTGGCGGAACGTGCCGGTGGGGCCGGTGAAGGTGCCGGCGTGGAGCCGGTCGAGGTGACGGCGCACGTTGTTCCAGGTGTCGCCGGTGCTGGTCTCGATGATGCGAATGAGCAGCAGCGCGAGCCAGCACAGCACGATGTGGGCGCGGATGCGTTCTTCGAGGCGGTGATAGACCGGGCGCAGGTCGAGGATCTGTTTCATGTCCCGCCAGCCGCGTTCGACCTCGAGGAGCTGCTTGTAGCCCAGCGCGATGTCGGCGGCGGACAGGTGCGGGTCCGAGCAGCGCAGCAGGTACTTCCCGTCCAGGTTCGCCTCGGACTTGATCTTCGCCTTGTCGATGCGCAGCAGCCCGCCGGGAGTGACCCGCAGGTACCGGTTCAGGCCGGGCTTGGTCGAGATCCGGCCGCGTAGCTCAGCGCGTTTCATCACCGGGAGCTTGTCTGATCCGGCGATGAGCTCCTCGAGTTGGGCGACGAGTTGGGCACGGATGTGGGCGTCACGCTCGGCGCCGTCGGGGTTGTAGCAGATGACGAACCGCTCGGTCTCGGACACCTTCACCTCCTTGACCCGCATGTTGTCGGCGATCTCGGTGTAGCGGCCCTGCCTCGACAGGGCGGCCTTGATCTCCGGGGAGTCGGAGCGAAGCTTCTCCCCGATGATGTAGGCGTGATCGCCTTGTCGCAGGTAGCGACGGTTGGCCTCGGAAGAGAACCCTCGGTCGGCGACCCACACGATCTTCGACAGCGTCCAGTCCCGCATGTCGTCCTTGACTTGGCGGATCAGCTTCGAGTCGGCAGTGTTGCCGGGCCAGCACCACACCCGAACCGGGATCCCGTCGCGGGTCACGGCCATCCCGATCACGATCTGGGGTAGGTCGTCGCGGGAGTCCTTCGACTTGCCGTAGGTCCGGAACCCGACCCCGTTGTCCTGCCCGTCTGTTGGCCGCCGCTGAGGATGACGATGGCGGCGTCATCGACGGTGACGATGTCGTCGATGTGAGCAGGCCCCGTCGGCGAGGTGCCGGACGGGGCCTGGTCGTCGAGGTGGCGCGGTCGTCGTTGTTGTGCCGGGTGGGGTGTCAGTCGGCGGTGACCTCGGCGACGGCGGTGCGGGTGGAGGACTCGTCGACGATGGCCTTGTCCGCGGCGAACGCCGCGACAAGCGCTTGGACGGCGAGGTTGTTGACCGCCCGGGGATAGCCACGGCTGGTCTGGTGGATCAGCGCGGCGGCGTCGTCGGAGAACAGGGGGTCTGTCCGTCCGGCGAGGGCGAGGTGGTGTTTCAGGTAGCTACTGGTCTCCTCGGCGGTCATCGGGGGCATGGCGTAGCGCAGCGCGATCCGTTGGTCGAGCGCGGCGAGGACGCCGAGCTTGATCCGCCGCCGCAGCGTCGGTTGGCCGACCAGCAGGCATGCGAACGGGCTCGAGGAGTCCATGTCGTGGTTGGTCAGCATCCGGATCGACTCGAGCTGGGCGTGGTCGAGCAGGTGGGCCTCGTCGATGACCAGGACGGGGGTGCGGCCGCGTTCGGCCTGCTCGACCGCGAGCGCGTCGACGGTCTGCGGGACCAGCGTGGCGTGGTGGGTCAACGGCTTGGCGCCGAGGGCGGCGACGATCTGGTGGTGGATGCCGCGGACCCCGACCGTCGGGTTGGGCAGGTAGATGATGGTGTGTCTGGTGGGGTCCAGGGCGTGCAGGGCGGCGCGGACGGCGACGGTCTTCCCCGCGCCGACCTCGCCGGTGATCACCCCGATTCGGTGCTCGGTGATGCACCAGCCGATCCGGGCGACGGCCTCGCCATGGGCGGCGTGGCGGTGCAGCATCCCGGGGGCGAGGTCGCGACCGAACGGGGTGCGGGTGAACCCGAAGAACCCTTGCAGACGGTCGATCACGAGTCCGTCCCGCCATCGCGGACCTGGCCGTCGACGTCGATGAGGAGGTCGAGTTGCCCGGGCAGCTCCCCTGCGTGGTCGGTGCTGGTGAGGGCGGCGTAGTTGACGCGTTGAGCGAGTTCGGAGTGGTGGGCGTCGTCGAGCAGCAGCGCGTAGTTGATCCCGGTCGCCGCCGGCGGCTCGGGTGGGGTCTCGGGGCGGGCCTTGACGTGGGAGTGGCGGGTGATCCGGTGCGGCAGCGCCGCCCCGACCGCGGTCCCACCGTGACGGACCTCGATGCGGGTGAGGTCGAACGGGTCGAACACCAACTCGACGCGGCGTCCGGCCAGGGCCGGGTCGACCTGATAGCTGTTGCCCTGCAACGACACCAGCGCGGTCTTGCTGACCGTGCGCTGCTCGGCCCAGAGGAACGCCTCCGCCAACGCTGCGGGGGTCGGAAGCGGGAACGGCCCGCCAGCCGACCACCGCGCGAGGGGTGCCGCGTCGGTCTCGGAGTGGGGTCGGCGATGGTAGACCTGCTCGACCCAGGCGGTGAACAACCGGTTCAACTCGCCCAGCTCGGCGACCTCGTGCCGCCCGACCTCGTTGCGCCCGCCCGCGGCGCTGGTGTTCTCCGCGCTGTTCTCCGCGCTGATTTCGACGAGGAACTGTTCGCGGACAGTGCGGAAGAACCGTTCGATCTTCCCCCGGCCCTGCGGGCGGCCCGGGGTGGAGTGGACCAGCCGGATCCCGAGCTTCGCGCAGGCCCGCAGCAGCCAGGTATCGACGAACGCCGAGCCGTTGTCGACGTAGATCCCTTCCGGGACCCCGCGGGAGCCCAGCGCGGGGCGCAGCGCCGCCGCGAGGCGGACGGTGTCCTCGGCGAACCCGAACCGGTGCCCGACGATCGCGCGGGAATGATCGTCGATGAACGCGAACAGGTAGGTCTTGCGCCCGCCGATCCGCGGGCCGTGCAGGGCGTCCCCGGTCCACAGCTCGTTGGGTCGGTCGGCCTCGAACCGCCCGAACACCGGCGTCGGCGCCCCGCCCAGCACGGTGGGGTCGACCGCGGCCAGGTCGGCGAAGCGGCGCTGCAGCGTGCGCTCACCGGGGGCCCAGCCCAGCTGCGCGCGCAGGATCCGCCGCACCTGGGTCGCGGTCCGGTCCGGGTTCTCCTTCTTCAACGCCACCGCCAGGTCCAACACCTCCGCGGGCAGCCGTCGAGAGGACTGCCGCGGATGCGGCACCAGGGCGTCGAACCCGCCGGTGCGCCAGGCCCGGATCCAGCGGTCCAGCGTCTCCCGCGACACCCGCACCGGTCGCCCGGCCGGGTCGAGGTGGGTGCGGGCGGCCAGCTCCCGGACCAACCTGCCGCGCTGACGTGTCGAGTGCGCCGGGTCGGCGGCCTCACGGATCAGCTGGTAGCGGAACAACGCCACCGCCCGCGCCCGTTCCGCCCGCCCGCTCGCCTCGTCCGGGCGCACCCCGCCCACCGCCACCGGTCTCACCATCACCGACACCTCTCCTCGCTGGTCGTGCTCGCCGTGCTCGGCGGACAGCGCGAGGATGACCGCTGGTGATCACCACCGGCAGGGGCAACTCGTGTTGATCAATTTGAGGCTGTCGGGTCGGGCCATCCGGGGGCCAGCAGCCGGCCCGCCGACACCGCCACGGCGACCGGCCAGACCGGCACCACGACCACGCCGGCGACAGCGTCGTCGGAAGCGCCGAAGCGGGCGTGCACCGCCCGGACCGCCGCGTGGATCGCGGCCAGCGCGTCGGCCCAGGCCGTGCCGGCCGGGCCGGGCAACACCGGGTCCGGGTCCAGCGCCCGACACCATCCGGTGAACACCGCCCGCACCGGCTCGGCGCGGGTGGCGAAGCGCCGCAACCAGCCCCGGACCGTGTCCGCCGGGCGTCCCAGCGCGGCGGCGATGAGCCGATGCCCCTGCCCGGCCGCCCGCGCCGTCAGTGCAGCCCCGATCACCGCGGCCGTGTCCGCCCGCCTGAGCAGCAACAACACCGGCAACAACACGTGGGTCACCCGGCACCGGGAACACCGCGACCGGCGCGGGGTCACCGTCCTGGGCCCGTCCGGGCCGCGCACGACCCGGGTCCGGGCTCGACCCCAGCCGGCCAGCCGGCCCGCGCACCCCGGACACACCAACTCGCCCGAACCCAGCCGTTGCTCGACCACGACCGGGTCGATCTCTACCGTGACCACCGCGCCTCCGAGCGCACCGCTCGGCCCTCCCGCAGCAGCCCGGCCAAGGACACCGTGGGAGGGCCGAGCCCTCCCGACGTCGACCTGCCGTCGTCACCGTGTCGTCGGCGACGAACGAGATCAACACGCCGCGCCGCACACCCCTGCCATCATCACGCCCGACGGCGCCCTCGCCCCGCTACGTCGTCGTATTCAACGGCGGCTGACACCCGTCCTTCTCACCGGCGCCGTCCTTCTCACCGGTGCGGTCGGGAAGGGGACGGCCGTGGTCGTCGCGCGCCACGGGCTGGTCGGGGTCTTCGAGTTCGAAGTAGGTGGAGGTGGTGTCGAAGAACAGCAGGTCGACTTCGAGGTTGAGCAGGTTCGCGACCTGCGCGAACACCCCGGCTTCGAGCTGTTCGCAGACGTCGTGGAGCCAGTCCATCGCCCGGTAGCAGGCGTCGTCGGAGGTCTGCGGGAGGCCGTCGATGTGCACGTCGTGGTTGATCCAGTCCGCGGCGGCCAGCTTCGAGGACGGGGCGAGTGCTCGGTTGGCGACCAGCCCGAACAGCACCCGCTCGGTCGCCGCGGTGTCGCGGGGACGACCCCGGCGCGGCTTCCCACCCGGCCCTGCGTCCAGCCCGCGCAGCACGGTGTCGATGCCCAGCCGCTGCCACAGCGCGTCGAGGACGAACGTGCCGCCGAACGGGCGGGACTCGCAGAACGTCAGCTCCGAGCCCGCGCCCGCGGCTTGCGCGTCGGCCGGATCGAGCAATCGGGTCAGCGACCCGACCAGCCGCTTGATCGCGTCCCGGTCGAGCTGGTCCTCCCGGCCGAACCCGTAGAGGATCTTCGGGACCGATCGGCCGGCGACCGGGTCCCACTCGCTGTGGGCCAGGTGCAGGTAGCGGACCGTGCCGGCCTTGGTCTTCCGCGTCGTCGTCTTCACGAACATCGCTCTAGACCTTACACCCCGAAAGGGGCTTCTAGCAGCGGGTATCCGGACAGCCGTTTCTCTAGGCGATTCTGCGTTCAGCGGCCACCCGCACCGCCCTGACCTTGGACTTCACCCGACCCGGGACTCTAGACGAGCCGAATTACGCGGAACGCAGGTGCCAGAGCCACCGCAACTTGGCCGTTGACACGAGCAGAGCTTCATTCCAGCAGGTCATCCCTGAAGTCGCCATGGACCTGGCGGTCCACCCGTGGCGGAGGAAAATCGGTGGGCGCTCGCGACGACGCCGGCCGCTCCTTGCTGCTGGTGAGCCCGTTCTGAAGTCTGGTCGCGGGTGTCAATGACGCGTTAGAACTGACAGCCCCCTGGCCCGCTAGATGTACTGACCGGAGACGTTGGTTGAGGTTGTGTGACGACACGATCTGAATGATCTTGAGGTGGAGGACCTCTCAGGAGTGCTGTGGAGCTGTCTGACGGCACCCACCACCACCGGGAGGTCCTCCATGGCCCACGCTAACGCGGCGCTGACCCCGAAGGCCCGATTGAAGCTCGCGCGTCTGATCGTCGAGGACGGCTGGTCGGTCTCCGCCGCGGCGGCACGGTTCCAGGTGTCCTGGCCGACGGCGAACCGCTGGGCGCGCCGCTACGAGACCGAGGGCGAGGCCGGCATGGTCGATCGCTCCAGCCGCCCGCACCGGATGCCGCGCCTGACCCCACAGCCGGTCGTGCGCAAGATCGTGCACCTGCGCTGGAAACAGCGCCTCGGACCGCTGGAGATCGCCGCACGGACCCCGGTCGCGGCCTCGACCGTCGGGCGGGTGCTGCGTCGCTGCGGGATCAGCCGGCTCAAGCAGGTCGACCGGGTCACCGGGGAACCGGTGCGCCGCTACGAGCACCCGCACCCCGGATCGTTGATCCACGTCGATGTCAAGAAGCTCGGCAACATCCCTGATCAGGGCGGATGGCGCTACGTCGGCCGCCAGCAGGGCGAGCGCAACCGGGCCGCAACCCTGGGCAAGCCCCGCAACAGCCACCACCACCCGAAGATCGGTACCGCGTTCGTGCACACCGTGATCGACGACCACTCCCGGGTCGCCTACGCCGAGGTCCACGACGACGAGACCGCCGCCACCGCGATCAGTGTGCTGCGCCGGGCCGTGGCCTGGTTCGCCGCCCGCGGCGTGATCCTGGAACGGGTGCTGTCGGACAACGGCAGCGCCTACCGCTCGCACGCCTGGCGCCACGCGTGCACGGAGCTCTCGATCACCCCGAAGCGGACCCGGCCCTACCGGCCCCAGACCAACGGGAAGATCGAACGTTTCCACCGCACCCTGGCCGCAGGATGGGCCTTCCGACGGCTCTGTCTCAGTGAATCCCAGCGCCGCAAGGCCCTACCGGGCTGGTTGCACGAGTACAACCAGCACCGGCCCCACAGTGCCACCGGCAGGAAACCACCCATCACCCGCTTGACCAACCTCTCCGGTCAGTACAACTAACGGGGCTTCGCCCCAGCCCGACCAGGCGTGTCGTGGTCGGCCTGGTCGGGCGGGTTCCGGTCGGCGCGGAGACCGTGACCGGCGTGCCGGTCCGGTGTATGAACCGCATGGAGCGGTTGGTTGGCCTACTGGCCGCCCGTCCGACCGGAGCCCGCGATGACGCTACCGCGCAGTGCCGCCGATGTCCTGACCGATCATGTCGTGTTCGAGGTGGAGTGCATCGACCGGATGTATCTCAACGTGTACGTGCCCGGCCTGCAGTACGCGGCCGGGTTGGTCGCGTTCGTGCACCGGCAGCTCGATCTCCCGATCGCCTCGACCGCACCCTTGGGGAAGATCACCGACGGGTTCGTCGCCGGGATGCACCGTTTCGCCCGTGACCAGCGGGTGCCGTGGGTGGACTTCGTCAAGGGCCAGCGTACGGACGACATCGCCCACGAGCACCTGGCCCGGTTCGACCAGGACGAAGGCGTGTTGTTCATCGGTCGCGCCCAGGAGAAGACGGGGCTGTTCCGCACCGAGAAACGCCGGGGCGACGACGGGCGGGCGTATCCGTGGATCGTGCGCGCCACCGGGGTGGTCAACCACTTCTACGTCTACGCCGTGGACCGCGACTTCGGCCCGTTCTTCCTCAAGTTCTGCTCCTACTTCCCCTACAACGCCCGGCTGTGCATCAACGGCCACGAGTGGGCCAAACGCCAAGCCGCGAAGGAGGGCATCGGGCACACCGCGCTGGACAACGGGTTCGCCACCTGCGATGACCCGGCCGCGCTGCAAGCGGTCTGCGACCGGCTCGGACCCGCGCAGATCCAGGCGCTGCTCGACAAGTGGCTGCAGATTCTGCCCAGCCCGTTCAGCGACGCCGATCGGGCCGCGGGCTACCGCTACGAACTGTCGGTGCTGCAAGCCGAGTTCTCCCTGACCCAGGTGCTGGACCGGCCGGTCTCGGGGCGGGTGTTCTTCGAACACGTCATCCGCGACAACCTCGACGCCGGCCGCCCCGACCAGGTCAGCCTGATCTTCGACCGGCAGTTGGTGCGGCGCGGTCCGCGGCCGACTCCGGGACGGTTCCGCACCCGGGTGATCACCAACGGGGTCACACCCAGCGTGCACATCGACTACAAGAACACCCGGATCAAGCAGTACCACAAGGAAGGACGGGCGCTACGGACCGAGACCACGATCAACAACCCCGGCGACTTCGGGATCAAGAAACGGCTGACCCATCTGCCCGAACTCCGGGAGATCGGCTACTCCGCCAACAGGCGCCTGCTCGGCGTCCAACGACTCAGCCACAACCCGATCCGCGCCGCCGAGGCCTTCCACACCGTGCACGACCCGATCATCACCGACGACGGCGCCCGGATCGCCGGGCTCCGCCTGGGTGACCGTCGCGCCCACGGGCTGCTCCAGGCACTGCTGGTGTTCCGGCTGCTCCCGAACGGATTCCTCAACCGTGACCTGCGCGGCCTGCTCGCCGGGCTACTGGGCCGAGAACCCGAGGAGATCAGCACCGGGCAAGTCAGCTACGACCTACGACGGCTCCGCGCGCACGGCCTGATCAACCGCGTCCCGCACAGTCACCGCTACCGGGTCACCAACACCGGGCTACACCACGCCATGCTGATCACCCACCTGCAGACCCGGGTCCTGCAGCCCGGCCTGGCCCAGCTCACCGACCCCAACCCACCACGACCGACGGTGCTGCGCACCGCCGCCCGCAACTACCAGCGCGCCCTCGACCAACTCACCCAGGAGACCCAACTTGCCGCATGAACACGAACTTGACTCGATCACACCGACTTCGTCGGCCCAAGTCTTCTAGTGTGGTGGGCCGATGTTAGAAACAAACAACACCGCCGACCAGCTGGCCGGTTCCCATCTGCGTGGTGTCCTGCCGGGGGCACCGCCGGGGGCTGCTTCAGCACGCACGCCGAGTGAGCGTGTGAGGCCGCCGCCACCGGCGAATCCCGATGCCGACGTGGCCGATCGCCATCCGCCACATACGCACCGACGACGGCCCAGACGCCGACGTCGGGCACGCCGCCAACTGCCTGGGGCCTGGACCGGGTACCGCGTCGTCGGCACAGGCCGGTGCAGAGACGAAAACTGGAACGTCGCGGACGGGAACCAGTCGGTCATGCCGACCCCTTGACCCACCGAGCTGATCATCGGCGGGCGACGATCACGCTGGACCATCCTCCGCCAAACGCGCCGAACGGTCGTCAACCATCGCCAACAGGCCCCGAAACCTGGAGCAGACTGTGACCCCGTTTCGTCGGCTCCGACGCCGTGCTCCAGATTTGCTCCAGTTGCGCGTGCGTGGGCGTCTTTAATGATCCACACGAAGATCACGTCGAGATCGACAGCGGGTCTCTGTAACCGACGATTGCTGCAGGTCAGAACATGAAATGGGCGGTTCCCCCGTCGAGAGGAACCGCCCGTTCCGGCCGTCGGGACGACAGGATTTGAACCTGCGACCCCTTGACCCCCAGTCAAGTGCGCTACCAAGCTGCGCCACGTCCCGGCCGCCCCCGAGGAGGCCTCACAACCCTACAACACAGCGATCTGAGGCCGTTCGGCCGGTCATGGCTCCCCCAAAACGGCTGGTAGCCGCACCCACTGCCCGCCGCCGGTTGCCCGTCGGCTGCGACCCCGTCAGTGTCGGCCGACCGACACCTCCCCACCACCGCCGATGGTCGCCCGACGTGGGCGACTTTGGGGGGTACCCGTCAGTAACTTAAACCGAGGCCTGGGCCGGGATCGGGGGCGCCGCCGCCACCAGCGGGAACGTGGCGCGGACGGCGAACCCGCCTCCCGCGGACGTGCCGGCCGACAGCTCGCCCCCCACCGACGTGACGCGCTCGACCAGGCCGCTGAGGCCCGCACCACCGGCGGCGAAGGCGACGCGGCGGCGGCGGGCCGGGGCGGCGTTGACCACCTGGACGTACAGCTCGTCGGGGTGCCAGGTCAGGTCGACGCGCACGGACGCGCCCGCGGCGTGGCGCACGGCGTTCGTGAGCGACTCCTGCACCACCCGGTAGACGGCCCGCCCGACGCCCGGAGCGACCTCGGTGCGGGCGCCGTGGTGGGTGATCTCCACGTCCACGCCGGCGGCCTGGGCGCCGGCGACCAGCGCGGCCATCTCGGCGAGCCCGGCACGCTGCTCGGCCCCGCCGTCGGCGAGGCCCAGGGCCACCCGCATCTCCGCGAGCGCCCGCTTCGCGAGGCCACGGATCCGTTCGGCCGCCTCGCGGGTGGGCTCCTCCTGCGTGGACGCGGCGAGGGCGGCGGCGCCGACGGCGATGAGGGTGGCGTGGTGGCCGACGGCGTCGTGGATCTCCCGGCCGATGCGGGCGCGCTCCTGGGCCCGTGCGGCGTCCTGGGAGGCCGCGAGTGCGTCCTCGCGGACCTGCTCGAGCTCGCGGAGGCTGGCGGTCAGCCGGGTGCGGGTGGCCATCAGGAGGCCTACGAACGCGGGCGCGACGGCGTTGATCCCGACGTAGGCGACGGTGAGCACGATCTGCTGCCAGCTCAGGTCCTGGGTGACCAGGACGGGGGTCACGGCGGCGACCACCGGCAGCACCAGCCACGGCAGCGTGCCCCACACCCGCCCGTTGCGACGCCCCAGCGCGTAGAGCGAGACGACGGCGGCAGGCCAGCCGAGCCCGCCCGCCAGCCCCCACAGCCCACCCAGGACGGCCAGGGGCGGCCACAGGTGGCGCAGCGGCAGTACCAGGCAGGCCACGAGCCCCGCCGTGAGCGACCAGGTGAACGGGGGGTGCGACAGCAGGACGGCACCGACGGGGATTCCGACCGCCGCCAGCTCCACCCCGCCCCGATGCAGCGCTGCGGTCCAGTTCACCCGACACCCCACCCCTGCGCCAGCAACGCGGCCTGCACCCGGTTGTCGGCCCCCACCTTGTTGAGCAGCGCCGACACGTACTTCTTGACGGTAGCCTCGGCCAGCCCGAGACGACAGCCGATCGCCGCGTTGGACTCGCCCGCGGCCAGCCCGCGCAGCACCTGCTGCTCGCGGAGCGACAGCCGCGGCGGCGACGGGGGCGGCCCCGCCGCGAGCTTCGGGAGCAGGCGGGCGGTGATCCGGGGGTCCAGCACGGCACCCCCCGCGGCGAGGTCGCGCACGGCGCGCACCAGCACCTCGGGGTCGGCGTCCTTGAGCAGGAAACCCTGCACACCGAGGCCGAGCGCCTCGGTGACGTACTCGTCGAGGTCGAACGTGGTGAGCACGGCCGCCGGCGGTGCGTCGGGGCGCGCACAGAGCACGCGCAGCGCCTCCAGGCCGGTCATGCCGGGCATCTGGACGTCGGCGAGCACGACGTCGGGCCGGTGCTCGTCGACGGCGCGGAGCAGCCCCCGGCCGTCCTCGGCCTGTCCGACGACCGTGATCGCGCCACCGGCCTCGAGGACGGTGCGCAGCCCGGCCAGCAGCAGTGGCTCGTCGTCGGCGAGGACGACGCGGACGGGGAGCATGCCCGGGAGGTTACTTCCGCGCGCGCTTCTCCCGCACCCGGATCGCGATGCGGACCGGCGAGCCGGTGAACCCGAATTCCTCGCGCAGCTTGCGCTCCAGGAACCGCCGGTAGCCGGCCTCCAGGAACCCGCTGGTGAACAGCACGAACGTCGGCGGCCGCGTGGCCGCCTGCGTCGCGAAGAGGATCTTGGGCTGCTTGCCGCTGCGGACCGGCGGCGGCGTGGAGGCGACGATGTCCGACAGCCAGCCGTTGAGCCGGCCCGTGGGGATGCGCCGGTCCCAGGACGCGAGCGCGGTGCGCAGCGCGGGGGCGATCTTCGTGACCGACCGGCCGGTGAGCGCCGAGACGTTGACGCGCTCGGCCCACCGCACGCTGACGAGGTCGCGTTCCAGCTCGCGCTTCATGGCCAGCCGCCGGTCCTCGTCGACGAGGTCCCACTTGTTGAACACCAGCACGAGCGCGCGGCCGGCCTCCTGCACCATCGTGATGACGCGCTGGTCCTGCTCGGCGATGGGCTCGCTGGCGTCGATCAGCACGAGAGCCACCTCGGCGGCCTCGATGGCGGCCTGGGTGCGCAGGCTGGCGTAGTACTCCATGCCGCTGGCGGTCTTGACGCGCTTGCGCAGCCCCGCGGTGTCGACGAAGCGCCACACCTCGTCGTCGAGCTCGACCAGGGAGTCGACGGGGTCGACGGTGGTGCCGGCGACGTCGTGGACGACCGAGCGGACCTCGCCGGAGACCTTGTTGAGCAGGCTCGACTTGCCGACGTTCGGCTTGCCGATCAGCGCGACGCGTCGCGGTCCGCCGCGGGCGTTCGCGCCGAAGTCGTCGCGGGGGGTCTCGGGCAGCTTCTCCAGGATGACGTCGAGCAGGTCGCCCGAGCCGCGGCCGTGCAGGCCCGACACGGCGTAGGGCTCGCCGAGGCCGAGGCGCCACAGCGCGGTGATGTCGGAGGTCAGCCGGTCGTCGTCGACCTTGGTGGCCACCAGGATCACCGGGATGTCGCCCTTGCGCAGGATCCGCGCGACGGCCTCGTCGGTGGTGGTGGCGCCGACGCTCGCGTCCACCACGAGCATCACGGCGTCGGCCGAGCGGATGGCCAGCTCGGCCTGGGCGGCGACGGCGGCCTGCAGGCCGCGGGCGTCGGGTTCCCAGCCGCCGGTGTCGAGCAGCGTGAAGCGCCGCCCGTTCCAGAGGGCGTCGTAGGCGACGCGGTCGCGGGTGACGCCGGGGACGTCCTGGACGACGGCCTCGCGGCGGCCGAGCAGGCGGTTGACCAGCGTGGACTTGCCCACGTTGGGCCGCCCCACGACGGCCAGAACCGGCGCCGGGGTCAGGACCGCGTCCTCGACCCCGTCGAGGAGGTCCTGGTCCGCGGGCGCGAACTCGCCGGGGTCGAGCCCGAGTGCGGCCATCGCCGCGCGGTCGTCGGGTCCTGCAGTCATGATGCTGTACTCCGTAGCTGATCGAGTTCTCGGACCATCCCGGCCAGTGCGGCCCGGACGGTCTCGGTGGCGGCGGTGAGGCCGGTGCGGCCCCCGCCTGCCGGGACGTGCAGTGGCTCCCCCACCAGGACGTCGACGCGGGGGCGCCAGCGTCGTGCGGACCCGTCGGGGCGCCGGGTGCCCCGGCACACCACCGGGACCACCACCGCCCCGCCGCTGCGCGCCAGCCAGGCCGCGCCGTGCTGCGCCGCGGCCACGTCGCCGGACCCGCGCGTGCCCTCGGGGAACACCGCGACGAGCCCCCCGCCGCGCAGTACCCCGACGGCCGCCAGCAGCGGCCGCCGGTCGGGTTCGCCGCGGCGCACCGCGAGCTGGCCGATCCGCGGCAGCACGAGCCCGAGCGGCCCCCTGAACATCTCCCGCTTGACCAGGAACACCGCGCGGCGCCGAAGTAGTCCGAACAGCAGCGGCCCGTCGACGAACGCGCTGTGGTTGGCCACCAGCACCACCGGGCCGCAGGCGGGGATCCGCTCGCGGTGGTGGACGTGCAGCCGGTAGAGCGGCAGGAACAGCCAGGTGCCGATCCAGCGGGCCAGGTCGTGCAGTCGGGGCCAGGATCCGGGAGGGAGATCGGCCCCCGTGGCCGTGATCACCGGAGAAGTCCCCGCTCGACAGCCAGCGCCAGGAGGGCGTAGAGCACGTCGTCGACCGACAGGTTGTCGGTGTCGAGCACGGTGGCGTCCTCGGCGACCTGCAGCGGCGAGGTCTTGCGCGTGGTGTCGAACTGGTCGCGGCGCCGGACGTCGGCCAGCACCTGTTCGACGTCGCCCGAGCGGCCGGCCTTGCGGTCCTGGGCGCCCCGGCGCGCGGCCCGGACCTGCTCCGACGCGGTCAGGTAGACCTTGAGCGGGGCGTCCGGGACCACGACGCTGCCGATGTCGCGGCCCTCCACCACGATGCCGCCGCGCTCGACGAGGCCCTCGTCGATGAGCCGGCGCTGGTGCAGCACCAGCGCCTCGCGCACGGCGGGCCGCGCCGACACCGCGCTCACCGCGCCGGTGACCTCGGGTCCGCGGATCTGGGCCTCGACGTTCTCGCCGGCGAGCAGTACGGCGGGCGCGGACGGGTCGGTGACCGAGCGGAGGTCCGCGGCCGCGGAGACGGCGACCTTCTCGGCCTCGTCGCTCGACGGGTCGAGCCCGGCGCGCAGCACGGCAAGCGTCACGGCCCGGTACATCGCGCCCGTGTCCAGGTAGGCCGCCGACGACTCCCGCGCCAGCCGGCGCGAGACGGTGGACTTCCCGGTGCCGGACGGTCCGTCCATCGCCACGACCCCGCGCAGCATGCCGGTCACCGTTGACTACCCCTCTTCCGGGCCAGCGGCCCCTCCCGCCGCTTCACCGGCCGAACACACAACGCACCCCATCATGCCGTGCGGCCCCGCTCAGTCCTGGGGCAGGTCCCGGCGCAGCGCCGCGGCGCCGCGCAGGTAGGGGTGCCGCAGCTCGGCGCGGGTGCGCTCGGTCTCGACGTGGGCCAGCAGCCGCACCGTGCGCGGCAGCGAGCCGGGGACCCCGATCTCGGTGGCCGACAGCAGCGGCACGTCGGTGAGCCCGAGCAGCCGCGCCGCGTAGGCGGGGAACTCCGCGGTGAGGTCGGGTGTGGCGGTGAAGACGATCGAGATGATGTCGTCGGCCACCAGGTCGTTGCGCTCCAGCATGGCCGTGACCAGCTCGGCGGAGCCCTCCAGGATGTCGTCGCGGGAGTCGGCGTCCACCTGCACCGCCCCCCGCACCGCGCGGACCGCCACCGCGCCTACATCCCTACGGACTTGTACAGCGAGCCGACCTCGGTCCTGTTCAGCGGCCGGAACTTGCCGGGGCGCTGGTTGCCCAGGTGGACGTCGCCGACGGCGGTGCGCACCAGCCGCTGCACTGGGTGCCCGACCTCCTCGAGCAACCGGCGCACCACGTGCTTGCGCCCCTCGTGGATCACCAGCTCCACCATGGAGCGGCCGGCGTGGAAGTCGACGAGCTTGAACGAGTGCACGGCCACGAGACCGTCCTCCAGCTCGACGCCGGCCTTGAGCCGCTTGCCCATGTCACGCGGCACCTGGCCCATGACCTCCGCCAGGTAGGTCTTCTCCACCTCGTAGGAGGGGTGCATCAGCCGGTGGCCGAGGTCGCCGTCGTTGGTGAGCAGCAGCAGACCCTCGGTCTCGGCGTCGAGCCGGCCCACGTGGAACAGCCGGCCGCGGGCGCCGCCGTCGAAGTGCTCGTCCATGATGCCGCGCTCGACGATGAGGTCGCCGACGCACATGCGGCCCTGGTCGTCGGACATCGTGGAGAGGATGCCGCGCGGCTTGTTGAGCGCGAGGTGCACCAGCCCCTCGGCGATGACGATGCGCGAGCCGTCGACGTGCACGACGGCGGTCTCGGGACGCACTCGGCGGCCCATCTCGCGCACGATCTTGCCGTCGACGCTGACGCGCCCCTCGGCGATCAGCTCCTCGGCGGCGCGGCGGGAGGCGACACCGGCCTGGGCCAGCACCTTCTGGAGGCGGACGCCGTCGGGATGGTCGGCGATGGGCGGACGTTGATCAGTCATTTCCGGTTTCACATTTCATCGATGGCGTCGACGTCGGGGAGCAGCGGTGCCAGTGGCGGCAGCTCCTCGAGCGACGAGAGTCCGAGCCGTTCCAGGAACAGCTCGGTCGTGCAGAACAGGGTGCCCTGGGTGGCGTGGTCGACGCCGACCTCGTGCACCAGCCCGCGGGTGAGCAGCGTGCGCAGCACGCCGTCGCAGTTGACGCCGCGCACGGCCGACACCCGGGCGCGGGTGACGGGCTGGCGGTAGGCGACGACGGCGAGCGTCTCCAGGGCTGCGCGGGTGAGGCGGGCGCGCTGGCCGTCGAGCAGGAGGCGCTCGACGTGCGGCGCGTAGACGTCGCGGGTGTAGAAGCGCCAGCCACCGCCGATGTTGCGCAGGTCGATGCCGCGTTCCTGCTCCGTGTAGCCGACCGCGAGCCGCTGCAGTGCGGCCCGGACCCGCGCGACGGGCTGGCCGAGCGCGAGCGCGAACGCCTCGTCCTCGGTGGGGGCGTCGACGACGAGCAGGAGAGCCTCCAGGGCAGCATCGAGACGGACGTCGTCGAGCAGCTCGTCGAGATCGGTGCTCACGGGGGCTGGATCACTCATCTGTATCAGGTCGGGGCAGGTCGGACGCCCCCCATCGTACGGTGAGCTCCCCGAACGGCTCCGGCTGCTCCAGGTCCACGCTGCGTTCGCGGAACAGCTCCAGCACGGCGAGGAACCGCGCGACGATCTCCAGCGGCGTGGTGCAGTCGTCCGTGAGCGTGGCGAACGTGGCCACGCCGAGCTCCGCGAGCCGCTCGCGCAGGTTAGCGGCGTGCTCGGGCACCGAGACCTGGGCGGCGTGCAGGTGGTCGAGTCCCACCGTGGGCGGCGGCTTGGGCCGGAACACCGACGCGGCGAGGTCGGCGAACGTGGCGGGGTCGACCCCGAGCAGCACCTCGGGCAGCAGGACGGCGAAGCGCTCCTCCAGCGCCACCGAGCGGGGGAACCGGCGCATCGCCCCGGCCTCCAGCTCGACGAACAGCCCCGCCACCTGCTTGTACGCGCGGTACTGCAGCAGGCGGGCGAACAGCAGGTCGCGGGCCTCCAGCAGCGCGAGGTCCTCGGCGTCCTCCACCTCGGCGTCGGGCAGCAGGCGGGCGGCCTTGAGGTCGAGCAGGGTGGCCGCGATGACGAGGAACTGCGTGGTCTCGTCGAGGTCGGCGTCGTCGCCGAGCATCTTGAGGTGCGCGATGAAGTCGTCGGTGACGGTGTGCAGCGCCATCTCGGTGATGTCGAGCTCGTGCTTGCCGATCAGCTGCAGCAACAGGTCGAACGGGCCCTCGAAGTTGTGCAGCCGGACCTGGAACCGTCCGGGGTGCGCCTCGGGACCGAAGACGGCGCCCTCGTCGAGGAGCGTCACCGGGCGAGGACCTCGCGCGCCGCCAGCCGGTAGGCCTCGGCCCCGTTGGAGTTGGGTGCCCAGGTGGTGATCGGCTCGCCGGCCACCGTGGTCTCCGGGAAGCGGACGGTGCGGTTGATGACGGCCTCGAACACGAGGTCCCCGAACGCCTCGATCACCCGCTGGCGCACCTCACGGGTGTGCAGCGTGCGGTGGTCGAACATCGTGGCCAGTATCCCGACGATCTTCAGGTCCGGATTGAGCCGGTCCTGCACCTTCTCGATCGTGTCCATCAGCAGGGCGACGCCCCGCAGTGAGAAGAACTCGCACGCCAGTGGGATGAGGACCTGGTCGGAGCAGGCCAGCGCGTTGATGGTGAGCAGGCCCAGCGAGGGCTGGCAGTCGATGAGGATGACGTCGTAGCGGTCGAGCACGGGCTTGAGCGCACGCCCGAGCGCCTGCTCGCGGCCCACCTCGGTGACGAGCTGGACCTCGGCGGCGGACAGATCGATGTTGCTGGGCAGCAGGTCGAGGTTCTCGACGCTGGTCTGCCGGATCACGTCGTCCACCTCCACACCCCGCTCCATGAGCAGGTTGTAGATCGTGGTGTCGAGCTCGTGGGCCTGGACGCCGAGACCGATCGACAGCGCGCCCTGCGGGTCGAAGTCGACGAGGAGTACCCGGCGCCCGTACTCGGCCAGCGCCGCACCCAGGTTGATGGTGGACGTGGTCTTGCCGACGCCACCCTTCTGGTTCGCGACGGCGATGATCCGGGCGGGTCCGTGCTCGGTGAGCGGGGCCGGTTCGGGCACCTTCAAGCGGTGTCTCCCGGTGGAGTCCGTCTCGGGGGCCGGCTCCACCTCGTCGAGCGGCTCCCGGCGGGGGGCGAAGGGCCGCGGTGTGTCCATGCGGGCTCCGGTCTCTCGCGGAGGTCCCCTGATCTTGTCAAGGGGCCGTTCAGCGCAGAGTAGAAGGCACCGCGGGCGACCGGCAACGCGCCCCGCCGTGGAGCGGTCGCCCTTTTCGGTCGGTGAGCACGCGACGTTACCGGCTGGTTGCGGGAAGCTGCGCGTCGGGTACCCGGGGCGTGAGACCCCTGTTCCCCGGACGTGACGGCACGGACACGGCCGCGCAGCAACACCTCTGTTGACTCACCGTCGTCCCCGAGACGATCCGGAGAGGTCCACCCCGAAGCCGGACCTGTTCAGCCCGTACACCCTCAAGGGCGTGACCCTGCGCAACCGCATCGCCATGTCGCCGATGACGATGTACCGCTCCGTCGACGGCAAGAGGGACGAGTACCACCTGATGTACCTGGGCGCCCGCGCCGCCGGCGGGTTCGGCCTGATCACCTCGAGCAGGTCGCCTCGCCCCCGAGGGCCGCACCACGCCGCACTGCGCCGGGATCTGGGACACCTGGTGCTGCTGGGCCACCCGGCGCTGTCCAACCCGCACCGGCCGGTGTGGGCCGCCCGCGAGCTGGGCCACAAGGACCCGTTCGAGCTGGTGCCCGAGGACTGGGGCTGGTGGCTGCAAGAACTTCCGCGGCCACGACCCGAGCATCGGCTGGCCCGAGGTCCCCGTCACGGACGAGGCGGAGGCCGCCGAGACCGCAGCCTGACCCCGCCTCGCGCCCACGGAGACCCCGACTCGCGGTCGCCCACGCCCCGACTCGCGCACGCTCACGCCCCGACTCGCGGGCGTTTGTCCGCGAGTCGGGGTCTGCGTGTGGCCGAGTCGGGGTCTCCGTGCGTCAGCGCAGGGCGCGGGGGTGGCTCGTCGCGTAGACCTCGCGCAGGGTGTCCACCGTGACGTGGGTGTAGATCTGCGTCGTCGTGACGCTCGCGTGCCCCAGCAGCTCCTGCACCACCCGGACGTCGGCGCCGCCGGCGAGCAGGTGCGTCGCGAAGCAGTGCCGCAGGGTGTGCGGGGAGACCTTCGCCGTCAGGCCCGCGGCGTCGGCGGCGCCGTGCAGCACGTGCCAGGCGCTCTGCCGCGACAACCGGCCGCCGCGGGCGTTGAGCAGCAGGGCCGGGGTGCCGCGGCCGCGGGCCGCCAGCCCGGGCCGGGCGCGCACCCGGTAGGCCTCGACGGCCGTGAGCGCCGGCCGCCCGACGGGCACGATCCGGTCCTTGCCGCCCTTGCCGCGCAGCAGCACGGTGCGGTGCTCGACGTCGAGGTCGTCGAGGTCCAGGCCGATGGCCTCGGAGATCCGGGCGCCGGTGGAGTAGAGCAGCTCGAGCAGGGCACGGTCGCGCAGTGCGGTGGCGTCGTCGCCGATGCAGCCGGCGAGCAGCTGATCCACCTCGTCGACGGTGAGGTCCTTGGGCAGCCGCACCGGCAGCGCGGGCGGCGCCACCTCGCGGGCCACGTCCTCGGCCACCAGCCCGTCGCGGGCGGCGAACCGGTGCAGGCCCCGCACCGCCGCGAGCGCCCGCGCCGCCGACGACGCCGCGAGCGGCGTGGGTCCGCTCCGCAGCGCGACGACGAACCCGCTGACGTCGGACTCCCGGACGGCGCCGAGGTCGTCGACCCCGGAGCTCGTCAGGTGGTCGACGTAGCGCCGCAGGTCACCGGAGTAGGACCGCAGGGTGTTGGCCGCGCTCCCCCGCTCGACGGCGAGGTGGTGCAGGAACGCCTCGACCACGTCGACCGGCCTGCTGCCCATCGGCCCATCATGCCGCTACCCGACGGACGCGGACGCGTGACGCGCCACCAGCTCGGCCAGCTCGTCGCGGGTCGGTCCCGCAGGCACCGGCGGCCGCCAGCCGCCCGCGTAGATCGCGTGGGCCCGCGGCTCGACCTCGGCCAGGGTCCCCGGGAGCGTCTGCATGGCCTGGTACGGGCCGACCACCCGCATGAGCGACGGGTCCACCTCGGCCGCGGCCCCGATCAGGTCCGACGGCAGCGGCCGGTCGAGGTCGACGTCCGCACCGGCCCAGCGCGCCGCGAGCCCGTCGTCACACACGACGTGGTCCTCGAACCAGGGGCGGATGTTGCCGGTGCACCACGCGTCGAACGCCCGTGTGGACGACTCCGGGTCGGCGGCGTCCTGCTCCAGCAGCGCGAGGAGCGCCCGCACCTGCAGCAGCGACGTCGTGACGCCCCGACCCGCGGACGGGTTGGTGGTGCACACCGCGTCGCCGACGAACACCAGCCCGGGCAACGGCACCACGCCGTTCTCGTCGAGCTGGCCGCAGTAGCTGTTGTAGAGCCGGCCCCCGGGCAGCACACCGGTGATCGGGACCGCGCGCTCCGGGTCCGTCCACGTCGCCAGCAGCGGGACGGCCGCGGCGGCGGCCTCGAACACGGCGACCTCCCGCAGGCCCGCGAACGAACGGTCGGTGCCGGGCCGGAGGATCAGCGCGGAGAACACGCCGTCGTCGTGCGGGAAGGCGATCACGCCGTAGCCGGGGTAGAACGCCACCCCGGCGATCGGCATCGACATCGGCCCGAAGTCCGCACCGGGACGCAGCCGGTACTGCCGCGAGACGTACGCGAGACCACAGTCGCGGCTGTCCACCGGGGCCCGCAGGCCCCGCCCCAGCCGCCCGGCCCGGCCCGAGGCGTCGAGCACGAGGTCGGCGTCGAGCCGTTGCCCGTCCACCCGCAGCCCGACCGCGCGGCCCCGCTCGGCCAGTACGTCGTCGGCGTGGCCGCGGAGCATGACGACCCCCGGCTCGGCCTCCGCGGCGGCGCGCAGCACCCACTCGAACGTCAGCCGGCGACAGCGCAGGCCGAGCGCGATGTGCGGCGGCTCGGGCAGGATCACGCGCTCGGCCCCCACCGCCACGAGGGTGTCGAGCACTTCGGGCATCTCGGCGGTCAGCGCCTCCACCACCTGCAGCCGGAACGCGTGCGGGTGGTGGAACTGCATCACCCCGGCCCGTTCCCACGTCCCGTCCGGGCGCGGGCCGGGGTCGCGGTCCACGACGGTGACGTCGTGACCGCGACGGGCCAGGGCGATGGAGGTGAACAGACCGGTGGGCCCGGCCCCGACGATGGCGATCCGCATGCCTCGACAGAGGCGGCGACCCGCGTTCCCGATACATCAGGACAGCTGCGGAACGACCTCACGCTCGAACAGCTCGATGCCCGAGCGGTCGTAGGCGGCCTCGGCGAAGTTGAAGATGCCGTAGGTCATGCCCGCGTCCTGCAGCTTCGACAGGTTCGCGACGATCTGCTCCGGCGTGCCGCACGCGGGCAGCCCGCGCACCGCGCCGAGCGACGCCTCCGCCTTCGCCTCACCGACGTACGGCACGAGCCGGGCCTTGGCGTCCTGCAGCCGCTGCTCCACCTCGGCCTCGGTGGCGCCGATGGCCACGTTGTAGTTGGCCGAGCGGGTGATGGCGCCGAAGTCGGTGCCGACGGTGTCGCAGTGTCCCCTGAGCAGCTCCGACTTGTGGGTGAAGCCCTCCAGCGTGCCGTCGAAGTTGGTGTACTGCGCGTACTTCGCCGCGATCTTCAGCGTGACCTTCTCCCCGCCACCGGCGATCCAGAGCGGGATACCGCCGTCCTGCAGCGGCAGCGGGCGGCAGATCGCGCCGTCGACCTGGTAGTGCTTGCCGCTGAACGTGGAGACGCCCTCGGTCCAGGCCTGCCGCATGATCTGGACGCCCTCGTCGAGCATCCCCAGCCGGTCCGGCGCGGGCGGGAAGCCGTAGCCGTAGGCCTTCCACTCGTGCTCGTACCAACCGGCGCCGATGCCCATCTCGACGCGGCCGCCGGAGATGATGTCGGCGGTGGCGGCGACCTTCGCGAGGTAGGCGGGGTTGCGGTAGCTCATGCAGGTGCACATCTGGCCCAGCCGAACCCGCTCGGTGACCGCGCCGAACGCCGACATCAGCGACCACGCCTCGTGCGTGGCCTGGTCGGTGGGCGCGGGCACGGTGTGGAAGTGGTCGTAGACCCAGATCGACTCCCACGGGCCGGCGTCGGCGTGCTGCGCCAGCCCCTTCATCACACCCCACTGCTCAGCCGGCTCGATGCCGACGAGATCGTGTCGCCAACCCTGGGGAACGAACAGTCCGAAGCGCATGCGTGAACGGTACCGTCGGCGGGGTGACCACGCCCGGGCCCTCGATGCGCATCGGTGACGACGAGCGGCACGCCGCCGCGGCCGCGCTGGGCGAGCACTACGCCCACGGCCGACTCGAGGCCCACGAGTACGAGGAGCGGGTCACGGCCGCATACACCGCGCGCACCGCCGCGGAGCTGGAGCGGCTGTTCGCCGACCTCCCCCGCCCGGCCCCGGTCATGCCGCCGGTCCGCTACGTCCCGGTACCCGACGCCTACGCGCCCTACGGCCGCCACCCGGTCACCGGGCAGCCCTACTCCGACCGTTCCAAGGTCATCGCGGGCCTGCTGCAGCTGTTCCTGCCGTTCGGGGTCGGCCGCTTCTACACCGGCCACTACGGCGTCGCGGTGGGCCAGCTGCTCACGCCACTCGTGGGCCTCGGGGTGCTCTGGTCGTGGATCGACGCCATCGTCCTGCTGGCCGGCCGCCCCAATGACCCCTACGGCCGTCCGCTGAGGAACTGACCGGGCACAGTTGATCGTCAACCCAGGGTTGACGCTCGGTCATCGTCAACCTACAGTTGACGCATGGCAGAACCCGTCCGCACCAACGTCCGCCTCGACGACCTCATCCACGCCATCACCACCGTCCACTCCGACGCCCTCGACCAGCTCCAGGACGCCGTGCTCGCCGCCGAGCACCTCGGCGAGGTGGCCGACCACCTCATCGGGCACTTCGTCGACCAGGCCCGGCGCTCCGGAGCGTCGTGGACCGACATCGGCCGCAGCATGGGTGTCACCAAGCAGGCCGCGCAGAAGCGGTTCGTGCCGAAGGAGTCGGCCGACCTCGACCCCGACCAGGGTTTCTCCCGGTACACCCCGCGCGCCCGCAACGTCGTGATCACCTCGCAGAACGAGGCCCGGGCCGCGGGCAACGACACCATCACCCCCGCCCACCTGGTGCTGGGCCTGCTGGCCGAGGACAAGGGACTGGGCGCCCGCGCGATCGTCGCCCACGGCGTCCCGCTCGACGCCGTCCGCGCCGCGGCCACCGCGGCCCTGCCCCCGGCCGCCGAGACCAAGCCGGACCTGGTGCCGTTCGACGCGCAGGCCAGGAAGGCGCTCGAGCTGACCTTCCGCGAGGCGCTGCGCCTCGGGCACAACTACGTCGGCACCGAGCACATCCTGCTCGCGCTGCTGGAGCAGGAGGACGGCACGGGCCTGCTGTCCGGGCTCGGCGTCGAGAAGGAACGGGTCGACGCGACCGTCGCCGAGTACCTGAGCCTGATCACCGCCGCCCGGGACGAGGGCTGACGGCCGTCAGCCCTCGCGCTCCGCGAACCGGGTGGGGCGGTCGGTCCACGGCGCGTCGACGGGACGGCCGGTCGCACCGGCCCCCGCCACGGCGTTGGCGGCGAGCACGGCGGCCACCGTCACGCCGTTGACGATGGTGCCGGCCAGCACCATCCGCACGGCCACCGACAGCGTCACCCAGCGGGTGGACATGTCGGCCTCCTCGTCGTCGCCCATCTCCGGGCGCCCGACGTCGGAGAGCCCGCGGGCGAGGAACACCCGCACGGACTCGTCGGAGAAGCCGGGCGAGGGCACCACGTCGATCAGCACCGACCAGTCGGTGGCCGTGAGCCCGGCCTCCTCCTCGAGCTCGCGCTTCGCGGCCTCCACCGGGTCCTCATCCTGGACGTCGAGCAGGCCCGCGGGCAGCTCCCAGAGCCGCCGGTGCACGGGGTGGCGGTACTGGTGGATCATCATCAGCCGGTCGTCGGGGTCGAGCGCCACGATCGCGACGGCGCCGGGGTGCTCCAGGATCTCCCGGACGGCCACCCGCCCGCCGGGCATGACGACCTCGTCGGACCGGAGGGCCATGACGCGGCCGGCGTAGACGTCCTTGCTGGACTGCACCGGGAAGTCGTGCCGGGGAGAGCTCACGAACCTGCTCCGTTCACGGACGCGGCCGCGCGCTCGCGCGCGGGGCCGTCGAAGGGGAGCCGGTCCTCGGCCCGGTACCTCAGCGCCGCCTGGACGAACGCGGCGAACAGCGGGTGCGGACGGGTCGGGCGGCTCTTGAGCTCGGGATGGGCCTGCGTGCCCACGAAGAACGGGTGCTTCTCGGCGGGCAGCTCGACGAACTCGACGAGCCTGCCGTCCGGCGACGTGCCGCCGAACACCAGCCCGACCTCCTCCAGCCGCTGCCGGTAGGCGTTGTTGACCTCGTAGCGGTGGCGGTGGCGCTCGGAGACCTCCCGGCTGCCGTACGCGGCGGCGGCCACGGTGCCCGCTCCGAGCTTGGCCGGGTAGGCCCCGAGGCGCATGGTGCCGCCCATGTCGCGCTGACCGGCCACGACGTCACGCTGGTCGGCCATCGTGGAGATCACCGGGTGCGGCGTGCGCTCGTCGAACTCGCTGGAGTTGGCGTCCTCGAGCCCAGCCAGCGAGCGCGCCGCCTCGATCACCATGCACTGCAGGCCCAGGCACAGCCCGAGCGTCGGGATGCCGCGCGTGCGGGCGTGGGTGATGGCGCCGAGCTTGCCCTCGATGCCGCGGACGCCGAACCCGCCGGGGATGAGCACACCGTCGACGCCGTCGAGCGCGGCGGCCGCCCCGGCCGGGGTACGGCAGCGGTCCGACTCCACCCAGAGGATCTCCACCCGCGCCCGGTGGGCGAACCCGCCGGCCCGCAGGGCCTCGGTGACCGAGAGGTAGGCGTCGGGCAGGTCGACGTACTTGCCGACCAGCGCGATCCTGGCGGTCTCGTCGGGATGGTGGACGCGGTCGAGCAGGTCGCCCCAAACCGTCCAGTCGACGTCCCGGAACGGCAGGCCCAGCCGGCGCACCACGTAGGCGTCGAGGCCCTCGGTGTGCAGCACGCGCGGGATGTCGTAGATCGACGGTGCGTCCGGGCAGGCCACCACGCCGTCGAGGTCGACGTCGCACATGAGGCTGATCTTGCGCTTCATGTCCTCGGGGATCTCGCGGTCGGCCCGCAGGACCAGCGCGTCGGGCTGGATGCCGATGTTGCGCAGCGCGGCCACCGAGTGCTGGGTGGGCTTGGTCTTGAGCTCGCCCGACGGCGCGAGGTAGGGCACGAGCGACACGTGCAGGAAGAAGCAGTTGTCCCGGCCCACCTCGTGGCGGACCTGGCGGACGGCCTCCAGGAACGGCAGCGACTCGATGTCGCCGACGGTGCCGCCGACCTCCGTGATCACGACGTCGGGGATGCTGTTTCGACCGTCTGGGCTGTCGTCGTCGGGCTCCGCCATCGCGAGGATGCGGTCCTTGATCTCGTTGGTGATGTGCGGGATGACCTGCACCGTGTCGCCCAGGTACTCGCCGCGGCGCTCCTTGGCGATCACCGTGGAGTAGACCTGGCCGGTGGTGACGTTGGCCCGGCCGTGCAGGTTGCGGTCGAGGAAGCGCTCGTAGTGACCGATGTCCAGATCGGTCTCGGCGCCGTCCTCGGTGACGAAGACCTCGCCGTGCTGGAACGGGTTCATGGTGCCCGGATCCACGTTGAGGTACGGATCGAGCTTCTGCATGGTCACCCGCAGACCACGCGCCGTGAGGAGTTGGCCGAGGCTGGACGCCGTCAGACCCTTGCCCAGCGAGGACGCTACCCCGCCGGTGACGAACAGATGACGAGTCGCGCGAGGCTGCACGGGGTCTCAGCCTACAACGAGGAGCGCCCATCCCCCGCGCGCCCCACCCGGGAGGGCTACGCCTTGGGGGCCGAGCCGCTCGACGCCGTGACCGCCGTGCCGTACTGGCCTGCCCGGCCGTCCACCTGCTCGCGCAGGGCCAGCACCGCGGACACCTGGCCGGCCCCGGTCTGGAGATCGTCCACGGTGGACATCGCCCCGGTGACGGTCGGGTCGGCACGCGCGACGCCGACGGCCCCCGTCGCGTCGGACGAGCCGGCGCGTCCGGCCAGCACCGCTCCCCCGCCGGCGCGGTCGAGCTGCGCGGCGAGCCGGGCGGTGACGGCCGCGGCGTCGGAGGCGTCGACGCCGGTCAGCGCCCCGCCGGTGAGGACCAGGGCCAGGTCGGCCTGCGCCGGGGGATCCCCGGGGGCCACGAAGCCGGCACCGGCGAGGCCGGAGAGCACGGCGCGTTCCTGGTCTGGGGTCGTGCCCGCCTTGGCGAGCAGCACCCCGCCGAGCAGGCCACCGGCCAGGCTCCCGGTGTCGGACGCGGCGGGCAGCTGCGCGCCGGTGGGCAGCAGTTGGGCGGTGAGCTGACGGAGCTGGTCGGCCCGCGCGGGATCGCCGACGGCGTCGGTGAGGGCGACCTCCCCGGTGACCTTCGCGCCGGACTGCCCGAGCAGCGCCACCACCGCGTTGCGGTCGGCCGGGTCGGCCCCGGACGTGATGAGCACGACGGTCTGGCCGGTCAGGGTGCCGCGCACGGCCGCCGGGCCGACGCGCTGGGCGAACTCGTCGGACGCCCGCTGCGACGCGGCCAGCGCGTCGCGCTCGGCGGTGAGCTGCTGGACCTTGCCGCCCAGGTCGTCGGCCTTGGTCGTGACCGCACCGAGCAGGCGGTCCGACACCCCGCTCGCCCCGAGGACCACCCCGATCGCCAGGGCCAGGAACACCGCCGCGATGGACACGGCGTGGTAGCGCAGGGAGATCACCCGAACCAGCCCCGGATCACCTCGAACAGCGCACCCCAGCCGTGGGAGATCCACGCCAGGACCGCATCGCCCGCGTCGGACACGAGCAGCGCGGCGACGATCGCCACCACCGCGGCGCCGATCATCAGCAGGATCGCCCCGGCCGAGATCCGGCTGCGGTAGAGCGTGGCGATCACCCGGCTGTCGACGAGCACGCCGCCCAGCTGCAGCCGCGTGAGGAACGTGGAGGCGTTGCTGCCCGCGCGGCCCCGGTCGAGGAACTCGGCCATGGTGCCCGACAGCCCGACGGTGACGACGAGCGCCGCATCGTGGTGCGCGGCCAGCAGCAGCGCGAGGTCCTCGGGGTTGGCCGTGCTCGGGAACGTGACGGCCCCCGCCCCGAGGTCCTGCACGCGGTGCAGGCCGGGCGCGTGGCCGTCGGCGAAAGCGGGCACGACGATGTCGGCGCCGCAGGTCAGGGTCTCGTTGGAGACCTCGGCCGGGTCACCGACGATCAGAGCGGGCGTGTGGCCGGCGGCCATCAGCACGTCGGCGCCCGCGCCGACGCCGACCAGCACCGGCCGGTACTCGCGGATGTAGTTCTTGAGGCGCGCGAGCTCCGCGGCGGCGTCGAACCCGGCCGCGACGACCAGCACCTGGCGCCCGGCCAGCTCCACCTCGACGGGCGGGACCCCGGCACCGTCGAGCAGCATCGCGCGCTCCTGGCGCATGAACTCGATGGTGTTGGCGGCGAACGCCTCGAGCTGGTGCGCCAGCCCGGACTTGGCCTCGACGAGCGCGTCGGCCACGGAGTCCGCGTCCTGCAGCACCCCCGCGGCGAGCCGCAGCTCCCCCGCGTAGATCACCCCGCCGTCGAGGCGGATGCGGGCGCCGTCCTTGATGGCGTGCATCGCCTCTGCGCCGACGTTGTCGACGAGCATGATCCCCGCGGCGACGAGGATCTCGGGCCCGAGGTTGGGGAACCGGCCGGAGATCGACGGCGAGGCGTTGACCACGGCGGCGACGTCGGCGGCGACGAGGGCGTCGGCGGTGGCGCGGTCCAGGTCGATCTGGTCGAGCACAGCGATCTCACCGGACTTCAGGCGGCGCAGGAGGCCATCGGTACGCCGGTCGACGCGCGCGGTGCCGGCGAGTCCGGGCAGTTCTGGGCGCGTGCGGTGCAGCAGGCCGGACAGCTTCATACACGCACTGTGACATCCGGTGACCGCAATCCCAGGAAGGCACGCCGACGCCTACCCTCCGTTCATCCCCACATCTCCACGCCCGCCGGCCGGACGGCGGTGATCAAGGCGACATGGTCGTCAGTGGATCTTCAGCAGCGACCGTTCGGCCTTGGTCACCGGGTGGTGCGGGGCCGGGGCGGCCGGGCATCAGGCCGGGTCAGGTGCGGGCCGGGGTCTTCCTGCGGGGTCTGCGCGCCGGCGGCGCGTCCGCACGGTCGGCCTCGCGGTGCGCCCGGGCTGCACCCAGGAGCTCCTCGGCGTGGGCGCGGCCGGTGTCGGTGTCGTCGAGACCGGCGAGCATGCGGGCCAGCTCGACGATGCGGTCGCCCTCGGCCAACCGCCGCACGATGCTGCGCCGGGCGCCGTTCTCACCGCGCACCGACTTGTCGACGACGAGGTGCCGGTCGGCGTAGGCCGCCACCTGGGGCAGGTGGGTGACCACGATGACCTGGTGGCGCGCCGCCAGCTTCGCGAGCCGCCGGCCGATCTCCACCGCGGCCCGCCCGCCGACGCCGGCGTCGACCTCGTCGAACACCATGGTGGGCACGGGATCGGCCCCGGCCAGGGCCACCTCCAGGGCCAGCATCACCCGCGACAGCTCACCACCCGACGCGCCCTTGTGCAGCGGCATCGGTGCGGCACCTCCATGGGCGACGAGGCGCAGCTCCACCTCGTCGACGCCGCTGGAACCGGCCACGAGCGTGGCCTTCCCGATCGTCAGCGTGTCGGCGGTGCCCGGCGTGGCCTCGCGCGGCGAGACCGACACCAGCAGCCGTGCGTCACCCATCGCGAGCCCCGCCAGCTCGGCGGTGGTGGCCTCGGCCAGCCGGGCCGCGGCCTCCGTGCGCGCCGCCGTGACCGCCACGGCGTACTCGGCCAGATCGGTGGCCAGCGCGTCGCGGTGGGCGGCGAGCCCGGCCAGCGCCTCGTCCGAGACGTCGAGCCCGGCGAGCCGCTCCCGCGCCTCCGCGGCCCAGGCCAGCACGCCGTCGACGTCGGCCGCGTACTTGCGCGTCAGCGCCTTGAGCTCGGCCTGCCGCGACAGCACGGACGCCAGCCGTTCGGGATCGGCGTCGAGACGGTCGAGATAGCCGGTGAGCTCGGTGCCGACGTCGCCGATCAACGCGAGGGCCTCGGCGAGCCGGGCGTCGAGGGCGGTGAGCTCGCTGTCGCCGGCCGCGGAGAGGCGGCTGCGGGCGTCGCCGATGAGGGCGAGCGCCGCGGGAACCTCCATGTCGTCGCCACCGACCAGCGCCATGTGGGCCCCGGACGCGACCTCGCGCAGGTCGTCGGCCGCCGAGAGCCGGCGCCCCTGCTCGATCAGCTCGACGTCCTCACCCGGCTGCGGGTCGACCGAGCCGATCTCGGTGAGCCCGTGGCGCAGCAGGTCGGCCTCCTGCGCGAGGCGACGTGCCCCGTCACGGCGTTCGACGAGCTCCGCGGCCACCCGCAGCCACTCGGTGCGCGTGGCGCGGTAGCGCTCCAGGGGGGCGGCCACGGCGTCGCCGGCGAACCGGTCGAGCAGGGCCCGCTGCTCCGCCGGGCGCAGCAGCCGCAGCTGGTCGTTCTGGCCGTGGACGGCGAGCGTGGCCTCGGCCAGGCGCCCCAGCACCCCGACGGGCACCGACCGTCCGCCCAGGTGCGCCCGCGAACGCCCGTCGGCCCCCACCGTGCGGATCGCGATCAGGGTGCCGTCCTCGTCGGCGTCGGCCCCCACCTCGTCGGCGACGGCCATGGCCGCGGCATCGGCGGTGAACCGCCCCTCGACGACGGCGCGCTTGGCGCCCTCCGACACCCGCGACGCCTCCGCGCGGCCGCCGCCGAGCAGCGACAACCCGGTGACGACCATGGTCTTGCCCGCACCGGTCTCTCCGGTGAGGACGGTGAGCCCGGGGTCCAGGTCGAGCGTGGCGTCGTCGATCACGCCGAGGCCCTGGATCCGCATCTCGGCCAGCATGGGTCGCAGCCTACGACCCGACCCCGACAGATCCGACGAGCCATCCACAGGCCCCTCGGCTACCCGCGCATCGGACGACCCGGGCGGGTCATCGTGCGCCGCGCCAGCCCCGAACGGGCAGGTCGAACTTGCGGACCAGCCGGTCGGCGAACGGCCGACCGTCCAGGCGCACCATGCGCACGGGCATCTCCCCGCGCGTGATCTCCACGCGGGAGCCCGGGCGCAGCGGGAACGTCCGGCGGCCGTCGCAGTCGAGCACCGCGGGCGGCCCCGACGGGTCGACCTCGATCGCCACCGTGCTGTCGGGCGAGATCACCATGGGCCGGGCGAACAGCGCGTGGGCGTTGCTCGGCACCAGCAGCAGCGCCTCCACCTGCGGCCAGATCAGGGGGCCGCCCGCCGAGAACGCGTAGGCCGTGGACCCCGTCGGTGTCGAGCACAGCACGCCGTCGCACCCGAACGCCGACACAGGTCGCCCGTCGACCTCCAGCACCACCTCGAGGATCCGCTCCCGCGTGCTCTTCTCGACCGTGGCCTCGTTCAGCGCCCACGTACGGGCGAGCACGTCGCCGTTCGACCGCGCCACGACGTCGAGCGTCATGCGCTCCTCCACCGAGTACGTGCCCTGGACGAGGGCGCCGAGCGCCTCGTCGAGCGACTCCTCCTCGGTCTCGGCGAGGAAGCCCACCCGCCCGAGGTTGACGCCGAGCAGCGGCACCCCGACCGGCCGCGCCATCTCCGCGGCGCGCAGCAGCGTGCCGTCGCCACCGAGGACGAGCACCACCTCGGAGCCCTCGGCGCATCCCGGGCGGCCGTCGACGATCCGCGGCTCCATACCGGGGGGCAGGTCGCCGTCGGGCACCTCGGCCCACTCGTCGCCGATCACCCGCAGGCGCACGCCCGAGTCGGCCAGCGACTTCGCGACGTGCGCGGCCGTGCGCCGGTTCGTCTCGCGTCCCGTGTGCAGGACCATGGTGACCTCGCGCGGGGTCATGCCGGACCCTCGGCGACGGCGGTGGCCAGCACGTCGTCGCCCAGGTCGTCGCCGTCGCGGGCGAGGCGCAGGAAGAACTCCACGTTCCCGGACGGGCCCGGCAGCGGGCTCGCCACGGCCCCCTGCAGCCGCAGGCCCAGCTTCCGCGCGGCGGCCGCGACGTCGGCGAGCGCCGAGAGCCGCAGGGCCGGATCGCGCACCACCCCGCCGGACCCCAGCCGCTCGCGCCCCACCTCGAACTGCGGCTTCACCATCGGCAGCAGCGTGCCCGCCGTGCACGCGGCGAGCGCGGGCAGCACGGTGCGCAGCGAGATGAACGACAGGTCGGCGACGGTCAGGTCGACCGTGCCCCCGATCGCGGACGGCTCGAGCGCGCGGACGTTCGTGCGGTCGTGCACGTGCACCCGCTCGTCGCTCTGCAGCCGCCAGACGAGCTGGCCGTACCCGACGTCGACGGCCTCGACCTCGCGCGCGCCCCGCTCCAGCAACACGTCGGTGAAGCCGCCCGTGGACGCGCCGGCGTCGAGGCAGCGCGCGCCGGTGACGTCGACGCCGAACGCGTCGAGCGCACCGATCAGCTTGTGGGCACCCCGCGACGCCCATTCGCGCTCACCGGTCTCCTGGACGGTGACGGGGGTGTCACGGTCGACCATCGTGGCGGCCTTGCCCGCCGCCACGCCGCGGACGGCGACACGGCCCTGCTCGATCAGCTCGGCGGCCTGCTGGCGGGACCGGGCCATGCCGCGGCGGACCAGCTCGGCGTCGAGCCGGGCTCGGGTGACCACCCGCGTCACGCCGACCCGGCGGCGAGCGCCTCGCCCAGCGCCGCGTGGACCCGTTCGAACGCGTCGACGTGCTCGGCCGGCGGCCGGTGCTCGAGACCCTCCAGGCCCGCCATCGCCCGCGCGACCACCTCGCCCGGATCCGACGCAGCCACGCGGGGGTCGGCCGGGTGCGGAGGGCCGGGAACGGGGCGGGTCATGCCGGGTGCTCCTCTGCCGGTCGCTCGGTCGCCACGGCGGCCAGGGCCGTGATGGTGGTCGCGGAGGTCACGGCGCCACGGTAGCCGAGGCCGCTGTCCTTCCGCTCAGCCCGAGATCGGCCAGCGCACGCGTGGCGTCGGCGCCGTCGGCGGTGACGGTGGCCGGGCCGCCGCCCGCATCCCAGTGGACCCCGCAGAGGGTGCGCAGGGCCGCGAGCGGGTCACCGCCGCCGGACAGCCGCAGGCCGCCGTCGTCGGTGGGCTGCGCCGTCCAGGCGGACGGGGCGCCGGGCGCCAGTTCGTCGGCCGGGGCCGTCAGCGCCCCCATGTCGGCGGCGATGTAGTCGGGCCGCAGCGCGGGCGGCGCGGCGAGCACCTCCGCCGCATCGGAGACTCCCGTGAGGACGAGGAGCGTGGCGAGCCCGGCAGCCCGGCCGCCCTCGATGTCGGTGTCGAGCCGGTCCCCCACCACGAGCGCGCGCTCCGCGCCGGTCCGCTTCACCGCGGCCAGCAGCTGCGCCGTGGCGGGCTTGCCCGCCACCTGCGGCTCCAGCCCGGTGGCCGTGCGCAGCACCGACACCATCGACCCGTTGCCGGGCAACGGACCGCGCTCGGTCGGCAGGGTCGGGTCGAGGTTGCAGGCCACCCAGACCGCGCCGCGCCGCAGCGCGACGGAGGCGTCGGCGAGCAGCCGCCACCCGGTGTCGGGGCTGTGGCCCTGCACCACCGCCGCCGCGACGGCGGGATCGTCGGTGACGGTGAGCCCGGTGGCCGTCACCTCGGCCGCCAGCGCGTCGGTGCCGACGACCAGCACGGGCGACCCGCCGGGCAGCTGCTCGGCGAGCATGGCCGCGGCGGCCTGCGAGCTCGTCGCCACGTCGTCGGTGTCGGCCGGGAAGCCCAGCTCGGCCAGGTGCTGCGCGACGTCCGCCGGGCGCCGCGAGGCGTTGTTGGTGACGTACACCGTGCGCACCCCGCGCTCCGCCGCCCCGCGCACGGCCTCCACCGCGCCGGGCACGGCGTCCTGGCCCCGGTACAGCGTGCCGTCGAGGTCGGCGAGCAGGACGTCGTAGCGGTCGAGCAGGTCGGTCACCGCCCGTCCTCCCCACTCTCGTCCGGGCGCTCGGTGAATGCGGTGCGCACCGGCCCCGTCCCGGCGTCCGGCGTGACGGTGGTCGGCGCGCGGTCGACGCCATCGGCATGAACGGGCGCAGGAGCGTCGTGTCCCTCGTCCGTGGCGCCGGTCGCCACGCTTTCGGCGGGTCCGGTGGTCGTGACGCCGCCGGCCTCGCCGTCGGCGTCGGTGACGACGTCGTTGGCCGCGCCGGTGGCCGCGTCGGTGGCCGCGTCGGTGGCCACGTCGGTGGCCGCGTCGGTGGCCACGTCGGTGGCCGCGTCGGTGGCCACGTCGGTGGCCGCGTCGGTGGCCAGGTCCGTGGCCGCGTCGGTGGCCAGGTCCGTGGCCGCGTCGCCGTCGGTGGAGCCGGCGGCGGTGTCAGCGGTCGTAGCGGCATCGGCCGTCGTGCCGGCATCGGCGGCGGTGGCGACGTCGTCAGGTACCGCGTCCACCGCCGGGGTCGCAGGATCGACGGCCTCGGGGTCTGCGGCCTCCGGTTCGGCGATCGCCGCAGCCTCGTCGTCGTCGACGGGCACATCCGCGGCGTCGTCCGCGACCGCACCGTCCTTCGGGGACCCGAGGCCGCCGGTGGAGGCGCCGTCGTCGGTGACGGCCTCCGGCCCGGCCTCGTCGTCGGTCTCCAGCTCGAGGAGGTCCTCGCCCTGGAAGGTGACGCCGTCGTCCTCGAGGGGTTCGCCGGTCAGCTCGGCGATCCGCGCCGCGGCATCGGTCTCGCCCTCGACATCGGCGTCGACCGTGTGGACGAACCACTGCAGCGCGTCGGACTCCCGCCCGGCGGCCAGCAGGTTGTCGGCGTACGCGTAGAACAGCCGGGGGCTCCACGGCTCGCGGCGGGTGGGTTCCAGCTCCGGGATCTGGAGGCCCACGACCGCGGCGTCGAGCTCACCGAGATCGCGACGGGCCCCCGCGGCGACGATGGCCAGCTCGATCGTCTCCGCCTTGCCCAGCTCCTTCGCCTCCGGGGCGCGCACCAGCTCCAGGGCCCGCTCGGGACGTCCGAGCGCACGTTCGATGTCGGCCATGACCGCGAGATGCCCCGGACCGCCGCCCATCCGCCGGGCGGCCCGCAGCTCGCCGAGCGCCTCGTTCCACTCCCCGGCGTGGTAGGCCACGATCCCCGCGGCCTCCCGCACGACCGCGATCCGCGACGCCCGACGGCGCGCGTAGCGGGCATGGGCCAGCGCCTGCTCGGGGTCCTCGTCGACGAGCATGCCCGCCGCCACGAGGTGCTTCGCGACGACGTCGGCCGTGTCCTTCTGCAGACCGCGCAGGTCACGGCGGGCCTCGTCGTCCAACTCGCCCGGGGTGATGCCCTCGGGGAGATCGGGCTCCTCCACGTGGGTGGTGGTCACGCCCTCCGGGGTGCGGCGGTCGGGACGGTCGCCGCGACCGCCCTGGTCGCGCCGGTCCGACGGGCGCCGGTCCGAGGCGCCGCGCCGGTCGCTGTACGAACCCGCTCCGCGCCGGTCGCCGTCGCGACCCGTTCCGGCCGGTGAACGCCTCGCATCCGGCCGTCCCGCGTCGGAACGGCCCGAATCGGAACCGCCGTAACCGGAGCGTCCCGACCCGGAGCGTCCGGAATCCGCTCGCCCGGAAGCGGACCGCACAGAATCGGATCGCACAGAATCGGATCGCGGTGAACCCGATCGCGGGGAGTCCGTCCGTCCGGAATCGGAACGTCCGGAATCGTGCTGGCGTGAACCGTGCCTCGCCGAGTCCCGCCCTGCCGACTCCGGCCGCGGGTAGTCGGACCGCGCAGTACCGGAGCGGCCTGAGTCCGGACGTGCGGCGTCGCCGCGATCGTCACCGTCGCGGCCCGAGTCGGACCTCGCGAAATCGGGCCGCGCCGAGTACGAACGCCCCGAGGCGTTCCCGCCGTCCCGCGGACCGGCCGGGCGGTCCGAGCCGTAGCGGCTCGACCCGCCGTCCCGCGCTCCGCCCGTACGGCGTGCGTCGCCGCCGGCCCGACGGTCGTCGCCGCGCCCCGCGTAGCCCGTACCGGCCGATCGGTCGCCGGCGTCGCGATCGCGGTAGGACGGGCGCTCGGCACCGCGCGACCGGTCGTCGGACCCGCGTCCACCGTCGCGCGGGGGGTACGAACGGCCGCCCGACCCCTGCCCGGTACCACCGCGACGGTCGTCGTCGCCGCGGTAGGGGCTCGATCGCCGGTCGTCGCGTGGCGATCCGTCCCGGTAGGCGCCGGTGCTGCGCTGCCCTGCGGGCCGGCTGTCGTTACCGCCGCCGTAGGGCCTGCGCTCGCCGGACCGCCTGTCCGGTCCGTCTCCGCGGTCCGCCCGGGAGTCGCCGGCGGCGGCCCGACGTCCACCCTCGGTCTTGGGTGTCCACTTGCCGCGGGACCCGCCGGCCGCATCGCGGTCGCCGTACGGACGCCGCTCGCCACCCGTGCTGCGTCGGTCGTCCGACCCGCCGCGCTCGGGACGGCCACCGGAGGAACCCTGGTAGCCCCCCGTACCGCGACCCGTACCGCGGCCAGAGCCGGCACGGCCGGTGCTGCCGCCACGGTCGTCACCGCGCCGGTCGTCACCGCGCCGGTCGTCACCGCGTCGATCATCACCGCCGCGATCAGGGCGGGCGCCCCGATCCGGACGGGCGGACCCACCGGTCGCGGGCCGGTAGCGGTCCTGCCGGTCGCGTCCGCGAGCGGGGCCGTCGTCGCGGCGCGGTGCGGCGCCGCGTCGGTCGCCATCGCTCCTGCCCTCCGACCGCTCCTGCCACGAGGACCGGGCCGCACCGGCGTCACCGCCCGGACGGTCGTCGCGGCGCCGATCGTCGCGGCGGCCTGCGTCACGTCCCTGCCGGGAGCCGCGTCCGGTGTCCTTGCCACCCGCACCACCCGCCGGACGGCCGGACGAGCCCGAGGACTTCGACCACCCGCTGCCGACGCGCGAACCGGAGCCGCCACGCTGCTCTCGACGATCTCCGGATCGATCATCACGGTCGTTGGTGGAACGGGTGGGCCTGTCCTTGCGGTCCCCGGCGCCGGCGCGATCATCTCGTCGTGGGCGGTTATCGCCGGAACCATCCGCGATACTCACCTGTAGAGGATACAAAAAAGTAGGCCCCCACCTGACGGCGGGGGCCTACTTCGAATTTTGATGTCGGCGGCGACCTACTCTCCCACACCCTAACGAGTGCAGTACCATCGGCGCAGGCAGGCTTAGCTTCCGGGTTCGGGATGGGACCGGGCGTTCCCCCACCGCTATAACCACCGACAACACTATCAACTTATGGTTCCTGCTAGTGGATGCGAGACAAGAGCCTCGACCACCGAACACATGTTTGTGTGTTCAGGGTCGCACAGTGGATGCAAACAACTCGCTGTAATCAAGCCCTCGGCCTATTAGTACCAGTCAACTCCACCCCTCACAGGGCTTCCATCTCTGGCCTATCAACCCCATGGTCTGTGGGGGGCCTTAACCACGCAAGGTGGTGGGAGACCTCATCTTGGAACGAGCTTCCCGCTTAGATGCCTTCAGCGGTTATCCCTTCCGAACATAGCCAACCAGCCATGCCCCTGGCGGGACAACTGGCACACCAGAGGTTCGTCCGTCCCGGTCCTCTCGTACTAGGGACAGCCTTCCTCAAGTCTCCTGCGCGCGCGGCGGATAGGGACCGAACTGTCTCACGACGTTCTAAACCCAGCTCGCGTACCGCTTTAATGGGCGAA
>NZ_MKVV01000101.1 GCF_001899645.1 Pseudonocardia sp. 73-21
CGATGGAGGCCGACAGACGACAACGCGCTGATCACCATTCCCGCCCCAGCCCGGGCAGTTACGCGACAGGCTCGATCTGGCTTCGAGGCGTACGCAGCAGCGGTTCGGGGTGGGGCGCAGGTGCGCGGTGAGGCCGGTGGAGCCGATGCCGTCGAGAACGCCGTCGATCAGCCGGATGTTCATTCCGCAGACAAGTTCGGCGTGTTCTTGCGCCAGAGCGTGGAAGGGGCAGTTGACCAGCGCAACCTCCGAGCCCTCCATGCGGGGTTCGTATCCCTGGCCTTCGAGCAGGGCCATGGCCACGGCCCACGGGTCGAAGGCGGGGTCTGCAGTCTCCGCCAGGTTCCTGCCCGCCGCGTAGGCGCGGCGACCCAGCACCGCACGGGGTGAGTCGCCGGATCGGTCAGCCTCCTCGAGCGCGGCTGCGAGCAGCTGTCCGGCCAGGGCGTAGTGCCGCTCGGGCAGCGACACGGCCACCTCGCAGGCCGATCGCTCGTAGAGCTTCGCCGGGCGCCCGGCGCCGGGCCCGGTCCGACCGGTGCGCCGCGCGAAGACGACGTCGAGAAGTCCTTCGTCGGCCAGACGGTCGAGGTGGAACGCCACGGTCGCACGCGGCAGACCCAGGGCCGCGGCGGCGTCATCACGGCTGACCGGGTCGGGTTGGCGCGCAACGTGGTCGTAGAGCCGGCGCCGGGTGGGCTCGTCCAGCGCGGCGAGGGCGGCGACCTGCTTCTCCTGCATGGCCACAGTCTATAACCAACTACTGTTGACGAAAGGCGAACTCCACGGCTAACGTCCTTCTATCAGATAACTGTGTTGCATATAGATGGAGTCCTCATGTCCGCCGAGGTGCCGACCCACCGCTACCCCCCGGGACGCCACGCCCACTCCCCCCGTACGTCATGAGCGCCGCCGAACCGGGCACGGCCGTCCCGGAGCACTCCGCCCCCGGGCGGCGACGGAACCTGCGCGTCATCTCCCGCCGGGAGCAGGTTGACCGGCCCGCCGCGGAGCGCGCGGTGACCGCCCTGCTCGTCGCACTGGGCAAGGACCCGACCGACGAGCACCTGGTGGGCACCCCGGGCCGGGTGGCCCGCGCCTACGCGGAACTGCTCACCCCGCGCGCGTTCGAGCTGACGACCTTCCCCAACGACGAGGGCTACGACGAGCTGGTGCTCGCCACCGCCATCCCGGTGCAGTCGCTGTGCGAGCACCACCTGCTGCCCTTCCACGGGGTCGCCCACGTCGGCTACCTGCCCGGCGTGCGGATCCTCGGCCTGTCCAAGCTGGCTCGGATCGTCGAGCACTTCGCCCGTGACCTGCAGGTGCAGGAACGCCTGACCCAGCAGGTCGCCGACCGGCTCCAGCAGGACCTGAGCCCGAAGGGCGTCGGGGTGGTGATCGAGGCGGAGCACCTGTGCATGTCACTGCGCGGGGTCCGGGCCACCGGCTCGCGCACCGTGACCTCCGCCCTGCGTGGCGTGCTGCGCGACGACGCGCGCTCGCGGCAGGAGTTCTTCGCCCTGACCGGAGCCTCCCGTGCCTGACCCGCTCGCCGAGCTGTCCGCGGCCGGGGTGTCGATCTGGCTCGACGACCTGTCCCGGGTGCGGCTGGCCTCGGGAACCCTGGCCGGCCTGATCAGGGATCGCCACGTCGTGGGAGTGACGTCCAACCCGACCATCTTCGCCGCCGCGATCGCCGGCAGCGACCTCTACGACGAACAGATCAGGGATCTCGCCGCCCGCGGGGTCGGTGTCGACGAGGCCACCCGGATGATCACCACCTTCGACGTCCGCTGGGCGTGTGACGTGCTGCGACCCGTCTACAACGCCACTGACGGCGTCGATGGACGGGTCTCGATCGAGGTCGACGCCCGGCTGGCGCGCCACACCGGCAACACCGTCGCCGAGGCCCGCGCGTTGTGGTGGCTCGTCGACCGCCCCAACCTGTTCATCAAGATCCCGGCGACCGAGGCCGGGGTCGCCGCGATCGCACCCTGCCTGGCCGAGGGCATCAGCATCAACGTCACCTTGATCTTCTCTTTGCAGCGCTACGCCGCCGTGGTGGACGCCTTCCTCGACGGCATGGAACGCGCCGCCGCTGCCGGACGCGACCTGTCACAGTTGGCCTCGGTTGCCTCGTTCTTCATCAGCCGGGTCGACACCGCGATCGACGCCCGCCTCGACGAGATCGCCACACCCGCGGTCGCCACCCTGCGCGGCAGGGCCGCTGTTGCCAACGCCGTCCTCGCCTTCGCCCATCACGACGAGGTCCTCGGCTCCGACCGCTGGGCGCGCCTCGCCGCCGCCGGGGCCCGACCGCAGCGACCGCTGTGGGCGTCCACCGGGGTGAAGGACCCCGGCTACGACGACACCCGCTACGTGGCTGACCTCGTCACCGCCGGGGTCGTGAACACGATGCCCGAGGCGACACTGGACGCCGTCGCCGACCACGCAAGGCTGCGCGGCGACACCGTTCGGGGCCGCCGTGACGAGGCCCGGTCGATCCTCGACGGGCTCGCCGCGGCCGGCGTCGACTACGACCAGGTCGTCACGACCCTGGAGACCGCGGGCGTCGCCACGTTCGCGGCGTCCGGGGCGCAGCTCGCCACGTTGCTCGCCGAGCGCCTCCACACCTCACCAGCAGCGCAGTCCGAGACACCCCCTCCCGATGAGAGGAAGACACCACCGCGATGAGCACCAACCCGATCTTCGTCATCATCGGCGCCGGCCTGGCCGGGGCCAAGGCCGCCCAGACCCTGCGCGAGGAAGGCTTCGACGGGCGGATCGTGCTGATCGGCTCCGAATCCGGACGCCCCTACGAACGGCCCCCGCTGTCCAAGGGCTACCTCACCGGCGCCGCGGAGCAGGCCTCGCTCTACGTCCACGAGGAGGGCTGGTATGCCGAACACGCCGTCGAGCTGCGGCTCGACCGCCGCGTCACCGGCCTCGACCGAGCTGCGCACCAGGTCGAACTCGACGGCGGCGAACGGCTCGACTACAGCAAGGTGCTCCTCGCCACCGGGGCCCTCCCCCGCCGCCTGGCCGTGCCCGGTGCCGGCCTGGACGGCGTGCACTACCTGCGCACGCTCCAGGACTCCGCACGGCTGCGCGAGGCGATCCAGGCCGGCGATCGGGTCGTGGTCGTGGGCGCGGGGTGGATCGGGCTGGAGACCGCGGCCGCAGCCCGCGGATACGGCTGCGAGGTGACCGTCATCGAGCCGCAGGCCGTGCCGCTGCAGGCCGCACTCGGCCAGCAGATGGGGGCCTTCTTCGCCGACGTGCACCGCCGCCACGGAGTCGATCTCCGCCTCGGCCGTGGCGTCACCGAACTCCGCGGCACCGGCCACGTCCGCGCGGTGGTCACCGACGACGGCGACGAGATCCCGGCCGACGTCGTGATCGTCGGTATCGGGGCCCGGCCCTGCACCGAGCTGGCCGATGGGACCGGGCTGGCCGTCGACAACGGCATCCTCGTCGACGAGTACCTGCGCACCACCGACCCCGATGTCTACGCCGCCGGCGACGTCGCCAACGCCTTCTACCCCCGCTACGGTGCCTGGATCCGTGTCGAGCACTGGGCCAACGCCCTGCACGGGGGCCCGGCCGCGGCACGCAGCATGCTCGACCACGACGTCGTCGACGACCGCCTCCCCTACTTCTTCACCGACCAGTACGAGATCGGCATGGAGTACGCCGGCTGGTTCCCGGTCGGCGGCTACGACACGGTCGTCACCCGCGGAAACCTCGACGAGGCAGCGTTCCACGTGTTCTGGCTCGCCAGCGACCGGGTCGTGGCCGGAATGCACGTCAACCAGTGGGACGAGGGCATCGCACCGATCCAGGAACTGATCCGGGCCGGCCGGCCGATGGACCCGCGACGACTCGCCGACCCGTCGGTGCCGCTGGCCGACGCCGCCCGTTCGGCGTCCTCATCCGCTGCTGTTGTGGACAGCTCGTGATCGCCGAACACACCATCGCGCATCACGGGCCGCGGATCGGGCGGCCAGGCCTCGCCCGGCCCTTCCCCAGGCCGACGTCGCCGAACCCGGCGGCCTCCTGCTCAGCGCGCTGTGCGTAGCGGGCTGCCGCTCACCTCGGGGGCGAATCCGCGGCCCGTCGGGCAAGCAGCGAACGCACGTCGGCATCGCTGGCCGCGGCGAAGTCCTCGGGCAGCAGGAACACGGTACTGACTCCGTCGCTGATCCGGACCACATCGCCCGACGACCCCGGCGGCGCCGGGTGACAGATGGGTGTCAGCAGGAGCGGGACGACTTCGAGGGACCTCATACTCGGCAGCCCCCGGACGGGACGGCCACATCCGTCATTCTCACCCGAGCACTTGCATGCCGCCTCGTTCGTGGTACTGCCACCACATCGGCCACGGCGGCCCCTCCTGTCGATCGCTGGACTCCATCATCCGAGAGATTAGACTAGCGTCATAGTTTTAATTAGGGTCAGGAGCATGAGCGTGCGGAGAGGCGGCGGTCTCGATCGCGGCCGAGAGGATCGCGGAACAGTCGGTCCGGCCCGGCCCACGCCGCACCCATCGCCCGAACACCCGGTCCAGGAGAGGTGGTGACGAGCGGGATGGTTGAGCGCAACAGGATGCACGGTGCGCTGGCCGCGGCCAGCCGGCTGCGGTTGCTGGACGCGCTGCGTGCCAGTGACCGCGCGCTCGACGCCCGGGAGCTGGCGGCGATCTGCGGCCTGCACCTCAACACGGTGCGGTTCCACCTCCAGATCCTCAGCGAGGCGGGCCTGGTACGCAGCGAGCCCGACAGCTCCGGGTCACGCGGGCGACCGCGGCTGCGCTACACCGCGACCAGCGCCGGGAGCTCGGCCCCCGGCTCTGGCGAGCCCGCCGGCTACCAGCTGCTCGCCGCCGTGCTCGCCGCACACTGGGCCGACACCCCCGGCGAACGCGCGCAGCGCGCCGAGAGCGCCGGCCGCGCCACAGCCAAGCAGCAGGGCTTCGCCGCCCGATCCTCGACCCATGTCACCACCGAGGACGCCGTGACTCAGGTCAGCGCCCTGTTCGCCGAGCTCGGCTTCGAACCCGAGATCGCCCGCGAAGGCGACGCCCTGCAGTTGCGGCTGCACGCCTGCCCGTTTCGGGCCGTCGCCCTCGAGCACCCGGAGGTGGTGTGCTCGATGCATCAGGGGCTGCTCCGCGGTGCGCTGGACGAGCTGGGGGCATCGGCCACGACGAGCAGCCTGACACCGTTCGTGCAGCCGCACCTGTGCGTCGCACGCATCACCCCCAGCGGCGGACCGTCCCCGACAACGCGCCCGGAGCCGGTCGGGGTCCGGTCATGAGGCCCGGCCTCGCCGAGCTGGTACAGGTCGGTGTCCCGTTCACCTGGCTGGGGGCGGTACTGGGGATCTCGTTTCTGGAGACACCACTGAAATTCCGGGCGCCCGGGATCACCGTCGCGCTGGGGCTGGGCATCGGTCGCCTGGTCTTCCGGGCCCTCACCGCGGCCGAACTCGTCCTCGCCGCCGCGCTCACCACAGCGATGATCGTCGGCACCACCGGTGTCGGCCCCGATGCCGTGACCGCCGTACTGGTCGCGCTATGGATACTGCTGGCCGTCCAGGTCGGCGTGCTCCGGCCCCGATTGAATGGGCGCACCCGCATGATCCTGGCTGGTGAAACCCCACCGCGGTCGCACCTGCACCTGGCCTACATCGCGTTGGAAGGCGCCAAGGTCGTACTGCTGGTGGTCCTCGGCGTCCTGCTCGTTCTCCGGTTGCCGGCATGACCGCCGGACACGGCCCGAATCGCGCCGCGCCCGCCGGACTCGGAGTTCCATCGGCAACCGGTTCAACCGGCCGCCGACCGTGCGGACAGCCGGCCCGCGAGCTCGCCGTCGGCTCACCACTCTCACCGGATCAGAGGCCGCCATGACCGCCACCGTCCCGCGCCCGGAGCCGATCACGTCGCGTCCCTACCCGGCACGGCGCTCGGCCAAGGGATCGGTGCTGCTGAAGATGCTGCACACCACCGATCCCAAGGACATCGCGATCCTCTACCTGGTCACGTCGTTCGGGTTCTTCATGGTCGGTGGGGCGATGGCGCTGCTGATGCGCGCCGAGCTCGCGCAGCCCGGATTACAGTTCCTGTCCGATGAGCAGTACAACCAGCTGTTCACCATGCACGGCACGATCATGCTGCTGCTCTACGCCACCCCCACCTTGTTCGGCTTCGCCAACTACATCGTCCCGTTGCAGATCGGCGCGCCGGACGTCGCGTTCCCGCGGCTCAACGCCTTCTCCTACTGGCTGTTCCTCTTCGGCGGACTGATCGTGCTGTCCGGGTTCCTGACCCCGGGCGGCGCGGCGGACTTCGGCTGGTTCGCCTACACCCCGCTCTCGGACGCCATCCACTCCCCCGGCGTCGGCGGCGACCTGTGGATCACCGGCCTGATCGTCGCCGGGCTGGGCACCATCCTGGGTGGCGTCAACTTCCTGACCACCATCGTCTGCCTGCGCGCACCGGGCATGACCATGTTCCGGATGCCGCTGTTCGTGTGGTCCATCTTCGTCACCTCGATCCTCGTCCTGATCGCGTTCCCGGTACTCACCGCGGCGCTGTTCGGACTGCTCGCCGACCGCAAGCTGGGCGCGCACGTGTTCGACCCGGCCAACGGCGGCGCGATCCTGTGGCAGCACCTGTTCTGGTTCTTCGGCCACCCCGAGGTCTACATCGTCGCGCTGCCGTTCTTCGGGATCATCTCCGAGATCCTGCCTGTCTTCTCCCGCAAACCGCTGTTCGGCTACAAGGGCATGGTCTACGCGCTGATCTCGATCGCGGTGCTGTCCGCGGCGGTGTGGGCACACCACATGTACGCCACCGGCGCGGTGCTGTTGCTCTTCTTCTCCTTCACCAGCTTCCTGATCGCCATCCCGACCGGCATCCACTTCGTGAACTGGGTCGGCACCATGTGGAAGGGCAAGCTGACCTTCGAGACACCGATGATGTTCGCGCTCGGGTTCGCAGTGACGTTCCTGTTCGGCGGGCTGACCGGGGTCCTACTCGCTTCGCCGCCGATCGACTTCCACGTCACCGACACCTACTTCGTGGTGGCGCACTTCCACTACGTGCTGTTCGGCACGATCGTGTTCGCCACCTATGGCGGCATCTACTTCTGGTTCCCGAAGATGACCGGCCGGATGCTCGACGAGACCCTCGGCAAGATCCACTTCTGGCTGACGTTCATCGGGTTCCACCTGACGTTCCTGGTGCAGCACTGGCTGGGCAACATCGGCATGCCCCGCCGCTACGCGGACTATCTGCCCACCGACGGGTTCACCGTGCTCAACGCGATCTCCTCCATCGGGGCGTTCGTGCTCGGCGCCTCGGCGCTGCCGTTCATCTACAACGTGTTCAAGTCCTACCGGTACGGCCGGGTCGTGACCGTCGACGACCCGTGGGGGTTCGGGAACTCGCTGGAGTGGGCCACCTCGTGCCCACCGCCGCGGCACAACTTCACCGAGCTGCCCCGCATCCGGTCGGAGCGCCCCGCGTTCGACCTGCACTACCCCCACGTGGCCGAGCGGGCCCGGGCCGAGGCGCACCTCGGGCGGGTCCCGGCACCGTCGGACGCTGCGGCGCCGGCCCGGAGCCGCGAGACCCAGCGCGACGATGACCAGAGCTCCCGATGACGACACGGATCGGGGGCTGATCACGTGGACCGCGAGCGACACGGCCCAGATACGGCCGAGTCCGGTGACCCGTCTGTTGGGCGCACCGGCTGTGCCTCGAGTGCGGCGCGATGCCGACGGCGGATACGCCTGATCGCTGCTGGCGCTGCGGCAACCTCACCGACGCCAGCTCCGGCCACAAGGCTCCGCGGGGCGCCGGCTACCTGCTCGACGAAGCCGAGATCATCTTCTGGGATCTCTGCCCCCATGCCGGACATCACCGCGCCACCACGACCAGACCCGACCCACGAAGGAGACACCGTGACCGCAACCGAACCGCGTCATACGACCACCGACGGAGGCGCGCCCGTCGCGAGTGACGAGCACTCGCTGACCTTGGGCGCAGACGGCCCGATCCTGCTGCATGACCACTACCTGATCGAGCAGATGGCGCAGTTCAACCGGGAGCGCATCCCGGAGCGCCAGCCGCACGCCAAGGGCGGTGGCGCGTTCGGCGAGTTCGAGGTGACCCACGATATCAGCGCCTACACCCGAGCGGCCTTCCTGCAGCCCGGCGTCAAGACCGAGATGGTGTCGCGCTTCTCCACCGTGGCCGGCGAGCGCGGCAGCCCCGACACCTGGCGCGATCCCCGGGGCTTCTCGCTGAAGTTCTACACGTCCGAGGGCAACTACGACATGGTCGGCAACAACGTGCCGATCTTCTTCATGCGCGACCCTCTGAAGTTCCAGCACTTCATCCGCTCGCAGAAGCGGCGCGCGGCCAACAACCTGCGCGACCACGACATGCAGTGGGACTTCTGGACGCTCTCGCCCGAGTCGGGGCACATGCTGGCCTGGCTGATGGGCGACCGGGGCATCCCGCGCTCGTGGCGGCACATGAACGGCTACTCGAGCCACACCTACATGTGGGTCAACGCCGGTGGCGAGAAGTTCTGGGTGAAGTACCACTTCAAGACCGACCAGGGCATCGAGTTCCTCACCCAGGCCGACGCCGACCGCATCGCCGGCGAGGACGCCGACTACCACCAGCGCGACCTCTACAGCTCGATCGAGCGCGGGGAGTTCCCGAGCTGGACGCTGCACATGCAGATCATGCCGTTCGAGGACGCCAAGACCTACCGGTTCAACCCGTTCGACCTGACGAAGGTGTGGCCGCACAGCGACTACCCGCTGATCGAGGTCGGCAAGATGACCCTGAACCGCAACCTGACCGACTACCACACAGAGAACGAGCAGGCCGCGTTCGAGCCGAACAACCTCGTCCCCGGGATCGGTCTGAGCCCGGACAAGATGCTGCTCGGCCGTAGCTTCGCCTACTCCGACGCGCACCGCGCCCGGCTCGGCGTGAACTACAAGCAGATCCCGGTCAACGCGCCGAAGGTCCCGGTCCACAGTTACAGCAAGGACGGCGTGGGACGGACCGTGAACGTCTCCGACCCGGTGTATGCGCCCAACTCCTACGGCGGCCCGAAGGCGGATCCGTCGCGCACCGACGACGCTGGTCTCTGGTACGCCGACGGTGACATGGTGCGCGCCGCGTACACGCTGCGGGCCGAGGACGACGACTGGGGCCAGGCCGGCACGCTGGTCCGCGACGTGCTCGACGACGAGCAGCGTGAGCGGCTCGTCGGCAACGTGGCCGGCCACCTCTCCGACGGCGTGAGCGAGCCGGTGCTGGCCCGCGCCTTCGAGTACTGGCGCAACATCGACAAGCAGATCGGCGACAAGATCGAGGCGGCGGTCCGCAGCGGCGCCTGACCCTCATCTCGATCGCTCCGCAGTGTCTGATCCGGTCCTGTCCCCTTCGGAGGCGGGACCGGATCGTTCTCCCCGATCGTGAGACGGGCGCGAAGGGCATCACCGGGTGGTGGAGCCCGGGCTGCCCGACGAGCTTGCAGTGGCGCTCATCTCGACCCTGCACCGACGGAAGCCGACGGCCGAACAGGTGGGTGGGCAGGGCGAGGCCGTGGACGAACGGGGGTGTCGGCATCGACGCATCGTCACTCTGATGGTCACAGGTTGGCTGCCGCCGGACGGACGAGGCCGCTTGAGCGGATCTGCATACCTGGCCGGCGCTGGTGCACGGTCAGGTAGGCGACGCCGTCGGTGCCAGCGGTGAAGCTGCGGGTGGAGCCACGGGGCAGCCACACCAGCTCCCCGGGCACGAGCGTGAGCAGTCCCGTTTCGGTGCCCATCGTTACGCTGCCCGCGACGATCACCAGGAGCACGTCGAGGTCGGGTTCGGCGTGGTTGTCGATCGTCTGACCGGCGGGCAGGTTCAGCACGTTGGCGTCGAGCTGGCGGCCGCCCTCGGCCAGCCGCCACACCACCCCAGACGGCTGTGCGGAGTGGTCGGCGAGGAGCGGCTGGAGGTCGTGCAGCACGCTCGGCACGTCACACATCGACTGATCACCCATCCACGGAGAGTCGCGCGATGCGGACCTGCCACCGGTCCGGACCCGACTCCAGATAATCCCATCCGAACTGGTCGGGGAAGGTCGCCTGAAACTCGCGGCGCAGCGGTTTCGGATCATGGTTGTTGACCAGGACGAAGGACTGCCCGGCGGCGAGCCGCGCGTAGCTCCCGAAGATGCGGGGGTGTCGTCGGCCGTGGGGGATCTCCCGCACGTCGAGAATCTCCGGGGTCTCGAGGATGCCCCCGTCGAGCAAGAGGGTCACGTCCTCGACCAGCACGGACAGATCGACCCCCGGTAACGCTGCCAGTGCCGGCACGAGCACGTCCCGCTCGATCAGCTGGCAGGCGCCCAGCAACGCGGCGAGCGCATGCGCCGCGGCGGTGACCTCGCCGGCGCTGCCGGCGTGGTCCAGCTCGGCGATCCGCTCGGCGATGAGGCGATGGTGGGCGCGGAGCGTCCGCACCAGCAGCCGCGTCTCCGCGGCTCCGGCGGCCACCGCGTAGAGCGCGCGGTCGGTGGCCGCCAGGTGTCCGAGCAGCCGATCGGAACAGAACGCCACGAGCCCATTCTGCGCGGTCTCCCGATGGGCCGGCGACAGGTCCAGCTCGGTCGCCAGGACGACCTTCGCAGCGAGGTCGGCGAGCACCTCGGCATTGAGATACCTCAGAACCGCCTGGGCCCGCTGCGTCGGGTCCGTGCAGGTGCCCTGAATGTGGATCTCGGACGTCGACGTCACGATCTTCCCTCCTGTCCCGCCACGACACGCCGCGCGGCCTCGCTTGCAGTCGACCATTCAAACACTATTTGCACCAGTGTTTTTAGTGTTAACTAGCTCGCACAGGCATGGAGGAGGATCTGAGTGACGTACGTGATCGCGCTGCCCTGCGTCGACATCAAGGACCGTGCCTGCGTGGACGAGTGCCCCGTCGACTGCATCTACGAGGGCGGGCGCTCCCTCTACATCCACCCCGACGAGTGCATCGACTGCGGCGCCTGCGAGCCGGTCTGCCCGGTCGAGGCGATCTACTTCGAGGACGACCTGCCCGAGAAGTGGGCCGTCCACACCGAGGACAACGCTCGCTTCTTCGACGAGACCCTTCCCGGTCGGGACGCCCCCCTGGGCAGCCCGGGTGGGGCAATGAAGATCGGCGCTGTCGCGACCGACACCCCGCTGGTCGCGGGGCAACCACCCCAACCGGGAACAGGTGACGACGATGAATGAACGCCGCGAACGGGTGCTCGGCGCCGTACGCCGTGCCACCGATGGAGTGGCAGGCGTGCCCGAGGTCGCCGAGCATCTCGGCGTCCATCCCAACACCGCCCGGTTCCACCTCGAAGCCCTGGTCAGCGACGGTGTGCTCGAGCGCGTCCCCGGGGTACCCACAGGTCGCGGCCGCCCGCGGGTCGGCTATCGCGCCCGTCCCGGATCGGCGCGCGGCGAGGTCCGCCGCTACCGGCTGCTCGCCGAGATCCTGCTCGGCCAGCTGAGCGCGACGAGCGACGACCCCCCCGCGACCGCGACCGCCGTGGGTCGAAGCTGGGGTGCGCACCTGGTCCCCCGCCGAACCCCGTCACCCGACATGATCACCCGCGACGAGGCCACGACCCGACTGATCACGATGCTCGACGAGCTGGACTTCGCGCCCGAACCCGTCAGTGAAGGGCCCACTCCTCCCGACCGGGTCCGGCTGCGGCACTGCCCGTTCCTGGAGCTTGCCGAACCTCACCGCGACCTGGTGTGCCCGCTCCACCTGGGTCTCATGCAGGGCGCCTTGAACGCGCTGCAGGCGCCAGTCACCGTCGCCAGCCTGAAGCCCTTTGCCGAGCCGAGCGCCTGCGTCGCCCACCTCACCCCGGCCAGGCGACGAAGGAGAACACCATGAACATCATCGACATCCCCTCATCCTCAGCTCGGCGTGGCCCGGTGGCCGGCGGCCGACGGTCCGCCCCCTGCTCGGACCGGAGAGCGGTGCACCGGTCGCCGTGCTGCACGTGGCTGTGCCCGCTGGTGGCGGGATACCCGATCACGACCACGGGCCATCCGGCGCCGTGCTCATTCCGGTGTCGCGCGCCCTTTTTCCGGCGGTTCGCTCCAGCTCGGGAGGGTGAGCACCGTCTGCATCCGCAGGAGCTGTGCACGGTGCAGCGAGCTGAGGCGCCCCAGGACCCGCTGCCCCGCCGAGGTCAGGTGCACCCGCACCACCCGGCCGTCGTCCGGGTCGGCGGCACGCTCGACCAGGCCCTGGCTCTGGGCCCGGTTGACCAACTCGCCCACGCTGTGATGGCGCAACTGCAGCCGCTCGGCCAGCTCCCGCACCGTCGCCCAATCCCGACCAGGGAAGCCTTTGAGCGCCAACATCAGCTGGTACTGCTGGGGCGTCAACCCGTCCGCGCGGACGATCTCCTCGCTCAGGCGCAAGTAGTGGCGGATGCCGAAACGAAACTGGGCCAACGCCTCGAAATCCTGTTTCGTCAGCGGTTCCGATCCCGGGCCGTCGGCCTCCCTCGCCACGAGACCCATGACACCACGCCGTGTGCACCGCTCGATCACCGGATCAGTATATATCGCGTTACGATAGTCCTGCGCGAAGGTCGGCTACTCAGCCTCCTCGCGTCGACCGGGAGGTGTCCGGTGTCCATCGATCGCGACCACGCTGCACGCGCGGCCTCGTTGACCCCAGCGCAGGGACCTGCGCCGCGTCGCGGACAGCCGGCTCAGAATCAACACCCGCCGCGGTGCGCCCCGCGCCCCTGCGCGGTGGTGGTGCTCGACGCCGGCAGCGATACGGACGGGAGCCGGTCCTCCCGGGTGGCTTCCGTCGAACCCGTCCTGTCCCGGTGGGAGGCGCTGATCCACGATCGGACCGGGCCCGCCGCCCGGCCGGTGTGCGTGGTCGCCCACGACGCGATGAGACTCAGCGCCGGGTTGCGTGGTCTCCCAGCCGAGATCGGACGGTTCCTCGTGATCCGCCCGAACCGGGCGCACTGTGCGGCAGGCGAGGACAGCGGCCTCCCCGTGGTCACCGTCGCGGCGATGGCGGCCGTCGCCGTGACCGCGGCACTGCTGGGAACGCTGCGTCGTCGTGGCATGCAACCGCGACAAACCCGGGTCCTGATCGCGGGCTCGGCGACCATGCCGGTGCTGTGTCCGCTGCTCGCGGCGGCCGGTGTCGGCGAGCTGACCAGCTGGGATCGCCGCGATGCCGGCCGGTTCCCGCTGCGCAGTATCACCCGCGACGTCGAGGTGGTTATCGACCTGCTGGGCTGTGGTCGGGACCTCACCGATGCCGCACGTGGCCGATCCGGCCTGATCATCATCACCCCGGACACCACCAGCTGGGCACTGCTGGCGCTCCCCGGAATGCTCCACGCCCTCGCGACCGCACATGATCCAAGGCTCGACGTCGCGCTGTACTACGCCTGCGCGCTTGCCCTGGTCAAGGCCAGTCCGCCCGGTCGGGTCCTACCCGATCCGACCGACCCTGAGCTCGGTCCAGCAATCGAGCAGGCCGCCACGCACGCCCTGCGCGGCGGCGCTCGGTCCCGACGCGAGCAGACGCAGGCTCCACCAACGACTGGATGGAACCGGCCGAGATGAAGGGCCCCGATGGCCGAGCCATTCCGCGGCTGATTGCGCAACGAGCTGCTCGAGTCCCTGAAGCTCGCCTCGGCTGTACATCAACGTCCGTATCCCATCGGGCCTGAGGAGGTCTGTTCGATGATCCAGCCCGCACGGGCGCGGTCCGGCGACGTCGCCCGGTTGCACTGCGAGGTGACCTACTGGTGCCTCAACGGCCATCACACGACGCGGTCCTGGTCCGGCGCCGCCGAGGTCCCCACCACATGGGAGTGCCGGCACTGCGGCCTCCCGGCCGGGCGGGACCGGACCCACCCACCCCAACCCGTCCGAACACGGCCCTTCAAGAGCCCGCTCGCCCACCTCATGGAAAGACGCACCGAAGCCGAGTGCGACGCGCTGCTGGACGGGGCGCTGGCGAACCTGCGCGCGCGCCGCCACCGCAGAGGTCGGCAGCGATCATGACCGCGGCCGAGCAGGGCGAGCGCCCCGACCCCGGCCCAGACCCTGTCCCAGACGCCGGCCGAGCCACCGATGCCCGTCCCGCCGAACCGGGATCCGGCCGTGGCCATGTGGGAGAACGAAGGCGGCCATCTCCGGGGAACAGTTCTCCCCCGGCCTCGACACGCCCCCCATCACGGGGTGGCACCTCGATGAGCCACCGAGTGCGCAACCTGGCTTTCGATTCCCATCCGCCCTCGGGCCCGCGAGGGCGCCGCCCGCCCGGGACGCGACCAGCAGCACCCCGACAGCTCGGAGGCAGCCGATGACCGCACACAACCTCGGAAAGGTGCACTGATGGAGAAGTCCTCGCTCACCGCTCTCGCCCGTGAGCAGCTGAAGATCGCACGTCAGGAATCCAGCGGCCGCAGCGCGCACACTGTGTTCGGCGGCCATGAACATGTGCTCCGCCAGACCGTCATCGCGCTGGCCGCGGGTCACGGGCTCGATGAGCACGACAGCCCGGGCGAGGCCACCGTGCACGTGCTGCATGGACGGGTCCGTCTTAACGCCGGTGACCAGGGGTGGGAGGGTTCCCCGGGGGATCTCCTCGTCGTGCCCGAGGCCCGGCACAGTCTCGACGCGCTCGAAGACTCGGCCGTTCTGCTCACCGTCGGCCGGTCACCTGTGACACGACCGAGCCCCACGCCATGACGAACGGGGACTCCGGACACAACGACGCCCCGTTGACCAGGGATGATTCGTGGTTGCCCCCGTCGGTCTCGGCGCCCCCGGCGGAACTGGCCTGGGAGAACGAGGGCGGCAACCTCTCGGCGGGACCGCGCGATTTCAACCGCGGGACGCACCGGAGCACATCGTGATCATCGGAAGGGCGCGCCCGCGCCGTCCCACCCGGAGATCGCAGCCGCTCGTCGTGTCTGATCGTCCGGACAACGGTCGATGACCCCGGATCCGCTCACCCCGGTGCTCACCCGGCGCTGGGCCTCGCCGCGCTCCTGGTCGATCGAAGCCTACGAGCAGCTGCAGGGCTACCAGGCGCTGCGCCAAGCGCTGACCGCCCACCCCGACCAGCTCATCGAGCTGATCAAGGACTCCGGGTTGCGCGGCCGCGGCGGCGCCGGGTTCCCGACAGGCATGAAGTGGGCCTTCATTCCCCAAGGCGCCGCCGGTGCTGGGGCGAAGCCCAAGTACCTGGTGGTCAACGCCGACGAGAGCGAACCGGGCACCTGCAAGGACATCCCGCAGATGCTGGCCGACCCTCATTCCTTGATCGAAGGTTCGATCATTGCCAGCTACGCGATTCGCGCCAACTTCTGTGCGATCTACGTCCGCGGTGAAGCGCTGCACTGCATCCGCCGAGTGCGCCACGCGGTGGCGCAGGCCTACACGGCAGGCTACCTCGGCCGCGACATCCTCGGGTCCGGATTCGACCTCGACATCGTCGTACACGCCGGCGCCGGCGCCTACATCTGCGGCGAGGAGACCGCGCTGCTCAACTCGCTCGAGGGCCGCAGCGGGGCGCCCCGGCTCAAGCCCCCGTTCCCCGCCACATCGGGCCTCTACGCGGCACCGACCGTGGTCAACAACGTGGAGACGATCGCCAGCGTGCCCGCGATCGTGCTGGGCGGTGCGGAATGGTTCCGCAGCATGGGGACCGAGCGGAGCCCCGGACCGAAGATCTACTCCATGTCCGGGCACGTCGAGCGCCCCGGCCAGTACGAGGCCCCGCTCGGTACCACGCTACGAGAACTGCTGGAGCTCGCAGGCGGGATGAAGGACGGCGTCCCGCTGAAGTTCTGGACACCCGGAGGCTCGTCGACACCGCTGTTCACCGCGGAACACCTCGACGTCCCACTGGACTTCGAAGGCGCTACCGCCGCCGGCTCGATGCTCGGCACCACCGCACTGATGATCTTCAACGAGACGGTGAGCGTCCCATGGGCGGTGATGAAATGGACCGAGTTCTATAAGCACGAGTCCTGCGGCAAGTGCACTCCGTGCCGCGAGGGCACCTATTGGCTGGAGCTGATCCTGCAGCGGATGGTTGCCGGGAACGGCACCGAGACCGACATCGAGACGCTGCTCGATGTCTGCGACAACATCCTCGGTCGCGCGTTCTGTGCGCTCGGTGACGGCGCGACAAGCCCGATCACCAGCGCTGTCAAGTACTTCCGCGACGAGTTCCTGGCCCTCATCGTCGAGAAGCCAGCTTGAGGTCGTGCCCGCGCGATCGACGGGCCCAGGCCGGGTCCGATCGATGGGCACACGCGATCGCGGCAGCACAGCGATGCCGACATCCCGTGATCCGAGCACCGAACGGGTTCTCGGTCATGCCGCGGGGCCGGAGCCGGATGCCGTCGAGCGGGGCCGCCGCGTCGTAGAGGCGGCCGATCCGCACCTGCGTCGGGTGTGACGGTGGTGGTGGCGAGTTCAGCGCGGACGCGAGGCGACTGCCTTCGTTCTCCCAGACCAGCTCGGCGGCTACCACCTCATCGCCCACCACGACACACCTCGCTCCGCTGGCTGCGGCGGCCCCGTGAGATCGGCCCGAAGCGACCGACCGGGGCTCGGGCGGATCATCGATTTCGTGGTGTGCGCGGCGGCGATGTCGACGACGTCACGACCCCTGCCGATCCTCGTCCTGATGACACCACGGCACCGCGGTCACGAAGGCCAGCGCCGCGAACAACAACGAGGCCGACCTGGTCAGGCCGTAGACCCACCGGACCGAGTACCTCGAATCGTGCGGCCCGACCACGCGCCTCCTCACCCGGCTCCACGACCGGATCACCGATCACGCGGCGCCCTGCCGCCGCCCCGCCGGGCTGAGCGCCGGCGGAGCGGGTCACCGGCCGCCTCGCCCGGGACTCGACCGTAAGCCTCTTCGGCGCCGCCGGGCGGCCAACCTTGCCCCGCCCGCATTGCCGACATCCGGCAACCGGCGGCCCTCCTCGGCGTTCGGCAGGCGCGCCGGATCGTCAGGCCGGCCGCCCGTCGACCCCGGCGGTGTCCGCCCGTCACCGACCGGCCAGAGCCTCGAACGCCGGCGTCGGCGACCACCTCGTGAACACATGTTGCCGGGCGTCGGCAAGAAGGAGCAGCACATCTCGGCCGACGCCGGCCGATGTTGCCGAGGGTGTGACAAGGCAGGCTCGGGGTGTGGCCAGGCGCGGCACGCCGCTGCGCATCCGGCCCGCGGCCGCTGCTTCTACCGCCGGCCACCCCTGTCGCCGGCCACCCAGCGGCACCCTTGGGCCCACGTTTCACCGCATTCCGCCGGTCAGGAGGCAACCTATGACGACGCATCCGTCGGCTCTGCCTGATCAGGCCGACGCCGGTGTCTGCCGCTCGGCGGCCGCGCTGCTGCGTTCGGCCCCACCACCCAGGTCGCGCCGACAACGAGCTGACGCGGCGCCTGGATGGGCTCCGAGCCCCGTGAGCCCGGAACTGGAGGCCGACGGCGGCTCCGTACCCGCCGGGGTGCGCCACGCTGCGGTGCAGCTCCCCGTCCGCATCGAGCTGCGCTCCGTCCGGCTCGGAAGGGCGGGATGAGATCCACCGCCCCCTCTCGCGTATCACCCCGAACCCGCACGACAGGAGAACACCGATGCCAACAGACGCTCCAGACACCTGGCTGTCCGGGGAGACCCACGACCGCGCCCGCATCGAGCTCGCGCTCCTGCTCGTGCGGCGCAACACCGGCTCGCACCAAGGGAACCACGACCTCGAGCGACGCCCGGCCAGGATCCGGAAGCTGCAGGAGCTCCTTCGCACCGCGGCCGCCGGGCGCGAGCCACCCGATGACGGCATCGCCGAACCCGGCATGGTCCTGACCGTGCGCTACGAGGCCGATGATCTTACCGAGACCTTCCTGATGGCCGACCACGAGGACGCCACCTCCGGCCTCCTGCCGGTCTGCTCGTCGCGATCACCCCTGGGCGCGGCGCTGTGTGGCGCCGCCCCGGGGCAACAACGCGCCTACCCACTCCCCGGAGGCGACACCATGACCGTCACGATGGTGGCCGCGGTCCCCTACCGGAACTGGCGACGGCCGCGCCGCACATGACGCCATCGTCGACGCCGGCCCGATCCGGGTGGCGGCACGAAGCCCCCGCGGCAATGCAGCGTCCTCCGGCGATGCCCCGCGCAAGCCGCCCCCACCGCACCGCCGCACGCCGAAGCAGGGACCGGCCGACGGGCCGCACGCTCACCGCTGCCGCTTCACCGACATGGAGTTCTCGATGACTCGATCACATGACCGGATCGCCACGCACCGCCTCGACCTCACCCCGCGGTTGTCCTCGCTGCGGCGCGCCCTGCACGTTCAGCGCGACTTCCGGATCGAGCAACTGGCTCAGCTCGAGGCAGCCCGGCTCGGGGCAGTCCAGCGGAAGGGGGCGCAGCGGGAGGTGGCGCAGTCGATTCCTCGACCAACGGCGACCGACCCGAGCCGCACGGACGCCGAATCAGCCGCGCGGGCCCTCCTGGAGGTCGAGGAGATCGTGACCGCCGGCGCTCGGCGGGCGTTGGCCGACATCGAGTTGTCCCTGCGCAGGATGGAGACCGGCGTCTACGGCGAGTGCCACATGTGCGGCGAGGCCATCGATATCGGGGTGCTCACCGCGGTGCCCATGACCACGACGTGTCTCGCATGCCTACGCCACGACGGGGACACCACACGGGTGCCCGACCGCGCGGCCACCGACGTGCGCCCGACCGACTCCGACCGACCACGCGGCCTACCAGCGCCGTGTCCCCGGGCATCGTCGACACGGTGCGGGCATGCGAACCGCAGGCAGAGCGCGTCCCGCATGCCCTGTCCAGGAGGGAGGTTGTCCTGGGTACCGTCCACGATGCGGGCCCGCCCGGCCGGGCGGGCACCCCCGTCCCGCCGCGCAGTTGCTCCTCGGGTGGACCAAGCCGGCCTGTCCGGGTCGCCTCATGGCGCCGAAGACGATTCGCTCCAGTCGTCGTGCCATCTGGGGAGAGTCAGGGCCAGGTCCATGCGACGGAGCTCATCGCGGTGCAGCGCGCTGAGCCGAGCGAGGATCTGATCGCCGTCCTCGGTCAGCAGCACCCGTACCGCGCGCGCATCGCCCGGATGGGCGGCCCGTTGGACCAGGCCCTGCTTCTGGGCCCGGTTGACCAGTTCGACCACGCTGTGGTGGCGCAACTGCAGCCGCTCGGCCAGTTCCCGCACCGTCGCCCACTCCCGCTCCGGGAACCCCTTCAGCGCGAGAAGCAGCTGGTACTGCTGCGGGGTGAGGCCCTGGCCGCGCACCGTCTCCTCACTGAAGCGAAGGTAACGACGGATCCCGAAGCGGAACCGGGCCAACGCCTCGAAATCCTGCTTCGTCAGAGGTACCGCATCCGCCTGCCCGTCCGCCGCACTCATATGCGACATGACACCACGTCACCCGGAGCGGCGCCGCTTCCCAGCTATATCGTTCTACGATAGACTTGCCGTTGTCCGGCATCGAGATGTCCGGTCGGAGAACCGTCTCGAGGAGGTGGGTCGTGCTCAGCGATCACGATCGGAAGACACTGGACGAGGTCGAGCGCCACTGCATGGCCGAGGACCCCGCCTTCGCCCGCTCCTTCCAGGAACGCCAGACGCGACTGTCGCGCCGGCCCCACCAGACCGGCGCCGCCGTTGCGATCGCCGTCGCGGCCCTGCTCACCACGCTGATGCTGATCGTCGGGTCGCTGGCGGGCGCGCTGGCGTTCGCCACCGTGACCGGGCTCATCTGGATGGCGTGGCGCCACTCCATTGAGACCAGCCGACAGTCGCCATGAGCTGGCCACGCCGGAGAGCCGGATACGACGTCGATCGCCGAGGATCGCCGACCGACCCCACCCGCACCGAGCGCCGGAGGGCGAAATGATCATCCTGTATGTCCTGGTCGTCGTGCTGGCGTTGGGCCTGATCGCGGCCGGGGCCAGTGTCCGGGTCGTGCAGCAGTTCGAACGGGGCGTTGTCCTGCGGTTCGGACAGGTACGCACCGAGACCCGCGGGCCCGGCCTGGCGTTGATCGCGCCGATCATGGATCGCCTGCACAAGGTCAACATGCAGATCGTCACGATGCCGGTCCCGGCGCAGGACGGCATCACCCGTGACAACGTCACCGTCCGCGTCGACGCGGTCGTCTACTTCCGGGTCGTCGATCCGGTGAAGGTCGTCGTCGACGTGCAGAACTACATCCACGCCATCGGCCAGGTCGCGCAGGCGTCGCTGCGCTCCATCATCGGCAAGAGCGACCTCGACGACCTGCTGTCCAACCGCGAACACCTCAACCAAGGCCTCGAACTCATGATCGACAGCCCCGCCCTGGGCTGGGGCGTGCACATCGACCGCGTCGAAATCAAGGACGTAGCCCTACCCGAATCGATGAAACGCTCCATGTCCCGGCAAGCCGAGGCCGAACGCGAACGGCGCTCCCGCGTCATTACCGCCGACGGTGAACTGCAGGCCTCCACCAAACTCGCCCAGGCCGCCGAGGTGATGGCCGAACACCCCGCCGCGCTGCAACTACGGCTGCTGCAGACCGTGGTCGAGGTGGCCGCGGAGAAGAACTCCACCCTGGTGCTGCCCTTCCCCGTCGAGCTCCTCCGCTTCCTCGAACGTGCCACACCCGCCGACACGGCAGGGGCCCCGACCACGACTTCGGCACGGACCCACACGGTCGAGACGGCCGCGGACGCATACGCCGTTGCGCCGAACGGACCCGTCACGAGCGCACAGCCCGGCGATGAGAGCGGCGAGTCCGCTGCAGACGAGCAGCGAAGCGTGGCGGCTGGCACCCCGTCGATGGAGACAGCGGCGGCCGCCGCGGCCGCCGGCAGATGAGCCGCCGGGACGAGCAGGAGGTCGTCGTCGTGGGCGTCGACGACAGCACCGCGGGCGATGCGGTGGACTGGGCGGCCGCCGAGGCCGCGACCCGCGGCGCGCAGCTGCGGATCGTGCACGCTTTCCGGCCACCGCTGCCCGCGGACCCCTACGGGTTCGTCGCCCAGGTCGATGACTTCCTCCCGGTGCGTGCCGCGTCCGAGCTGCTGGTGCGGGACGCGGTGGCCCGGGCGCGGTCGGTGGCCTCCGACATCGCCGTGTCGACCCGGCTGACGCGGGGGTCCCCAGTACGCGGGCTGCTCGGTGAAGCCCAGGGTGCCCGGCTGCTGGTCGTCGGTAGTCACGGTCGATCGGGGCTGCGCGGCCTGCTGGCCGGGTCGGTGTCCGTCCATGTCGCCACGCACGCGGCCTGTCCCGTCGTCGTCATCCGCCCGACCGACGGCACCTGCGACACCGGGTCGGCGCCCCGCTCGGTCGCCCGCGTCGTCGTGGGCGTGGACCGGACGCCGTCCTGCGTGCCCGCCATCGGGTTCGCCTTCCGGGCGGCCTGGCAACGCGGGATCCCCCTCGTCGCGGTGCACGCCTGGACCCCGGACCCGCCGGCCGACTTCGAGGGCGTCTCCGCTCGCCCGTCGGTGGCCGAGAACTCTGCACGCAGAGCGGTGGAGAAGGCACTCGCCCGGTGGCGCGAGGAATACCCCGCCGTACCGGTCGCCACCAGGCTCGTGTGCGGCGACCCGATCCAGACCTTGATCGGCGAGTCGCGCGGCGCCGCTCTCCTTGTCGTCGGATCGCGCGGCCGAGGGCATATCCTGGGCACGGTCCTGCGCTCGGTCAGCCAGACCGTCCTGAACCACGCCCGCTGCCCGATCGCGGTCGTCCACCACGGCTGCGCAGCGGAAGCGCAGCCGCCCACCAAGGCGCACCACGGGATCGGCTCGTGAGCGTGTCCACCCCGCCGAAGCACCCGAGTCTGCACGCGATCGATCCGACCGTCACGGCCCGGGAGCGGATGTCGGGAAATCGGCGCCCCCTCCCGGCGGACCCGTTACCACAGCGACCCGATGCCAGCAGCAGAACGGAGCTGTGAACGTGCCACACAGCAGCAATCAGCTACCCGCACGCGCCGACCCGCAGGACATGGACCTCGCCTGGCTCAACGAGGTGGCCGAGGCCGCCAGCCGGGACGCCGGCGCCCCGGTGGAGCTGCTCGGCGACTACCTGCTGCTACTGGCCGACGCCGCCACGTCCGGCCGTGAGCCGCATCCCGCCGAGCTCGAGGCCGTGGGCCAGCTCGGCAAGAGGGCCGCCGAGCTGGGCGTGTCCGCGGGCACCGCGGTGCAGCTCTACCTCTCAGCCGCCCGCCGACTCTGGCAACAGCTCCCCGTGGTGATCCGCTCCCGCGACAACGAAGCCGTGCGGATCGCCGCGGCCGCTGTTCTGCGCGCGGTCGACGACGCCGTCGCAAGCCTGGCCGAGGGACACACCGAAGCCCGCCGCCAGGCTGTCCGCTGGGAAGAGACGCTGCGCCACGAGTTCATCGAGGACCTGCTGCGCGGCGACGGCGACGTGGGCAGGCTCGTGGAACGGGCAGAGCCGTTCGGACTGGACATGGCCCGCCCTCACCAGGTCGCGCTCGCCGAGCCGACCGGCCGCCTCGACGAGGCCACCGCGGCGATCAGCTCGCTCGAACACGCCGTCGTACACCGGGTCGGCGACCGTGACGTCCTGGTCGCCACCAAGGACGGCTTGATCGTCGTCGTCGCGCCCCTCGACACCGACCTGCCCGGACCACGAGGCGCACGCAACACCCTCGGCGGTCTGATGCTCGCCGCGCTCAGCCGCTCCGCCCGCGGTCGGCCCTGGCGGGTCACCGTCGGACGGCCCTACCCCGGCTCCTACGGGATCGCCCGCTCCTACGAGGAGGCTCGCGAAGGACTCACCATGGCAGTCCGGTTACACCTCGACACCCCGCTGATCCACGCCGAGCAGCTGCTGATCTACCGGGTGCTGCTGCGTGATCAGCCCGCGATCACCGACCTCGTCCAGTCCGTCCTCGGCGAGCTGGTCCACGCCCGCGGTGGCGCCGAACCGCTCCTGGCCACCCTGGACACCTACTTCGCCACTGGCAGCATCACCACCGAGACCGCGCGCCGCCTGCACCTGTCCGTCCGCGCGGTCACCTACCGCCTCGACCGAATCAAGACCCTCACCGGACACGACCCCACCGACCCCGCACAGCGCTTCGCCATCAACGCGGCCGTGCTCGGCGCGAAGCTCCTCGGCTGGCCCGAACAAGACCTACCCGGGCAGAGAGTGCGATCAGCCCGCGCGCAAGGACCGCCTGAGCGCATCCCATCACCCGCCCACCCGTGAGCCGGCGTCAAACGCCCAACTGTCTCGAGTGGCGGCGACGACCGCGACGAGCCCGAGCGCGTTGGCCAGGGACGTCTTGCCGTATCCCCGGGCGGTATTGCCCGCGCGACCCAGCACAGTTGGCCCGCGGGCGCTGCAGAACGTGAGCGCGGCGATATCCACGATCAGGTGCGCGGCGCTGCGCAAGCACCCTGGCCAGCGCGGCCTGCAGGAAGGCACAGCTCTACCAGCAACTGCGCGCTGGTCACCCATCTGGCCAGCTGTCGCTACCTCGACTCGGCCACCAACGTCCTGCTCACCGGCCCGCCCGGCACCGGCAAGACCCACCGTCGGATGGTCGACGCAGCCGCAGCTCAAGGGCCTCACGGCCTCGGCGACGTGAGGCCGTTGCAGAGGCCCTAGCGGACGATCGTGACCGGGCACGGCGCGTGCTGGGCGCACTGCTGGCTGACCGATCCGAGCAGGAGCCCGGCGAAGCCGCCGTGGCCCCGGGAGCCGACGACGAGCATGTCGGCCCCGCGGGCCTGCTCGACCAGTATCCGCGCGGGCGGACCGTTGGCCACCACCCGCTCGATGGTCGCGGCACCGTCCGCCTCGGCCTTGTCCACCGCCGCGTCCAGTGCGGCCCGGGTACTCTCCTCGACCCCTGTCGGATCGACCATCGGCCCCCACGCCCCTGCGGTGTAGGCCAGCGTCTCGACATCCCAGGTCATGACGGCGCGCACGACGGCGCCGCGCAGCCGCGCCTCCTCCACGGCGAACCGCAGGGCGTCCTGCGCGCCGTCCGAACCGTCGACTCCCACGACAACCGTGGCCATGTGCTGCTCCTCGTTCGTAGTCTGTACTGCGGGATGTGCGGTCACACGTAGGAGTGCAGGCCGGCCAGCAGCGCGCCCAGCTCCGCCTTGGCGTCGCCGAACAGCATCGCCGTCTTCGGGTCGGTGTAGAGCTCGTTGTCGACACCCGCGTAACCGTGGCCGAGCGACCGCTTGACCACGATGACGCTCGCGGCCTTGGATGAGGGTCAGCACGGCGGGGTGGACGACCGCGCTGTCGCGGGTGACGAGGACGACCGTGGTGATCGGGTCTGTGGCGTCGAGTAGCACATGCCCGTCGTGGACGAGGTCTCGTAGCGCGGGGCGACCTCGACGATGCTGCCGGGCCGGCCGGATGGGATGGACTGCATGTCATTCCCTTTCACGGCAAGTGACTCAGCGCCGACTCAACGCCCGATCGGACCCGCGGAGCAGGGGTTGAACGTCCCGCATGCGGGGGCCGTCGGTGGCCGCGACGCTGAAGCCACCGCGCTCAGTACTCGATCTCCAGACCGTCGCTGACGCCGTACTCGATCAGCAGACGGTTGGAGACCTCAGTGACGCCGGCTGCGGCCCAGCAGGCCTCCTCGGCGTCCTGGGACTCGGCCCAGGACCGCACCGTCCCCTCGAGGGTGACCAGCCCGCCGGCGGCGGTGGTCACGGTGACGTCCCGGCTGTCGATCCGGGCGTGGCGCACGAACGCGGCCGTGATCGCCGCCTCCACCCCGGATGCCATCGCGACCGGCCGGATCCTGACGAGGTTGAGCACCCCGGTGACGCCCCTGGTGCGGTGGACGGTGCGTTCCGCGGCCACCCACTGGTGGCGCGAGTCCACCCCGCCGGACAGGGTCACGACGTGGTCGTGCACCGAGGCCTGCACGGACTCCGGCACATCGACCGCACGCCTGAGCGCCTCGCCGGCCTCCCGGGCGATGTCGCTGTCGTTGGTACCGCCGGTGACGCGCACCGTGATCTCCTGCGCGATCGCGGTGACGCCGTGCACGCGCTGCACGGCGTTGGCCGCGAGCAGCTTCTCCGGGTAGGTGGCGACCTCGCCCGACAGCGTCACGGCTCCCCCGTCGACGCTCACACCGATGTGGGTGCTGTCGACACCCGGGGTCCATTCCAGCTCCTGGACGACGGCGCTCTTCAGGTCCGCGTCCGGTCCGCTCGGTGTCGAGGTCATCGTCCGACCCTCTCCGCGGAACGGGCCGGGCGACAGTGCTGAAGGTCCCCGGATCCGTCGTGACCCGCCTGCCCGCCCTGCGTGGAGGCCGTGAAGGGCCCAATGGCCTTACCTGGCGGGCCCGGAGGCCCTCGGGAGCGACCGGCCACGGGTCTAAGGTGCGTGTGATCTCACCGGCTCCTGACCTCGGTCGGCTCCCACGTCCCTGGACGGGACGTCGCGGGCGACGAGGAGCGGGCGATGAGTGCACGGGTGCTGGTGGTCATGGGCGTGTCAGGATGCGGGAAGTCGACGGTCGCGGCCCTGCTGGCCGGTCGTGAGGGCTGGGCCTTCGAGGAGGGCGACTCCCTGCATCCGCAGTCCAACGTCGAGAAGATGCGCGCCGGACATCCCCTCACCGACACCGACCGCGAGCCGTGGCTCGCGAAGGTGGCCGCCTGGCTCGAGGGGCAACTCGACGCGGGCCGCAACGGCGTCATCACCTGCTCCGCCCTCAAGCGCTCCTACCGCGACGTCCTCGACCGTCGCCACCGCGGCGTCGTCTTCGTGTACCTCGCGGGCGACCAGACGACCATCGCCGCCCGGCTCGCGGTGCGCCACGGCCACTTCATGCCCCCCGGCCTCCTGCAGAGCCAGTTCGACAGCCTCGAGGAACCCACGTCCGACGAGCCCGTCATCCGGGTGGACATCGGCCCCGCCCCCGAGGTGATCGTCCAGCACATCGTCGATCAGCTGGATCCGGCACCGAGCACCGACGGAGCACCTTCATGAGCGGCAACTCACTCGACACCGTCACCGACCAGATGCACCAGCCATGGGCCGCGCACGACACCCAGGTGCTCGTCGTCGCCGCCGTCGGCATCGCACTGGTCGTGGTGCTGATCGTCTGGGTGAAGCTGCACGCCTTCCTCGCCCTGACGATCAGCTCGCTGCTGGTGGGCATCTTCTCCGGGATCAGCCTCACGACGGTCACGACCTCGTTCGAGACCGGCGTCGGCGGGGTGCTCGGCTACGTCGGGGTGCTCATCGCACTGGGAGCCATGCTCGGCAAGCTGCTCGGCGACTCCGGCGGCGCGGACCGGATCGTCGACACACTGCTGCGCGGCCGACCGGCCACGCTGCCGTGGAAGATGGCCCTGATCGCGGTGATCATCGGCATCCCGATGTTCTTCGAGGTCGGCCTCGTGCTGCTGGTGCCGGTCGTCATGCTCGCGGTGCGGCGCTCCGGCGGGCGCGCCATGCTGCTCGGGATCCCCGCACTGGCCGGGCTGTCGGTGCTGCACGGGTTCATCCCGCCCCACCCCGGTCCCGTCGCGGCGATCGGGATCCTGCACGCCGACATCGGCATCACGCTCGCGCTCGGTCTGGTCGTCGCCCTCCCGACCGTCGCGGTGTGCGGGCCGCTGTTCGGCCGCCTCGCCGCACGGTGGGTGCCCATCGGCGCGGCCGGCGCCGCGCTCGCCTTCGCCGGACCGGCCCCCGCGGAACCGACCGGTGGATCCGGCCCGGGAGCGCAGGCCGCCGGAGCCACACCGGACGCGCCGGCACGCCGCGTCCCGGCCTTCGGATGGACGCTGGCCACGGTGCTGTCCCCGGTGGTGCTCATGCTCGCGCGGGCGGCCGCCGACCTGTGGATCGCGCCGGGCACCCCCGCCTACATGGTGCTCGGGTTCGTCGGCGACCCCGTGGTCGCGCTGCTCATCGCCGTGCTCCTGGCCATGATCACGTTCGGCACCGCCGTCGGCTTCACCGCCGCGGCGCTGCAGAAGAGCATCGGAGCCAGCCTGCTCCCGATCGTCGGGGTCCTGCTGATCGTCGGCGCCGGTGGCGGCTTCAAGCAGGTGCTCGTCGACGGGGGCACGGGCACGGCCGTCGGCAAGATCGCCGTGGCGGCCAGCCTCTCGGCCCTGGTGCTCGGCTGGATGGTCGCGGTCCTGATCCGGGTGGCGACCGGGTCGGCGACGGTGGCCACCGTGACTGCGGCCGGCATCGTCGCACCGCTCGCGGCGGGCCTCCCACCGGCCCAACTGGCCCTCGTTGTGCTCGCGGTGGGCGCCGGCTCGCTGTTCTTCTCCCACGTCAACGACGCCGGCTTCTGGCTGGTCAAGGAGTACTTCGGGATGACCGTGTGGGAGACGATCAAGACCTGGTCGGTGATGGAGACCCTGATCTCGGTGATGGGTCTCGGGCTGACGGTGCTGCTCTCGACCGTCGTGTAGGCACTCGTTGCCGACGTCGTCAGGCGCTGACGCTGAACCGTGCGGCCCGCCGGTCCACGCGGTGCCGGTGGCCCCGGCGGCGCACGAACGGCAGGTGCCCGTCCGGTTCGGCGAAGAAGAGGCGCTTCGCCAGCTCGATCAGCACCAGGTAGGCGACGACCATGCCGACCAGGGCGAGGAAGAACCCCAGCGGCAGCGGCGCGAAACCCAGCACTCCCGCCAGCGGCGACAGCGGCAGGGCGACCCCGGCCGCGACCGTGGCCAGAGCGGCGACAAGCAGCGGCGTGCTCGGGCGGCTGCGCGTGAAGGGGCTGCGCCGGGTTCGGATCGCGAAGATCACCAGCGTCTGGGTGGCGAGGGACTCGGCGAACCAGCCGGCCCGGAACAGGTCCGGTCCGGCGTGGAAGACGCCGAGCATCAGGGCGAAGGTGAGGAAGTCGAACACGCTGCTGATCGGGCCGAAGAACACCATGAAGCGGCGGATGAAGCCGAGGTCCCAGTGTGACGGGGCACGCAGTTGCTCCTCGTCCACCCGGTCGGTCGGGATGGTGAGCTGCCCGGCGTCGTAGAGCAGGTTGTTGAGCAGGATCTGGCCGGGCAGCATCGGCAGGAACGGCAGCACCGCCGAGGCGGCCGCGGCGCTGAACATGTTCCCGAAGTTGCTGCTGGTGCCCATCAGCACGTACTTGATCGTGTTGGCGAAGATCCGCCGGCCCTCGCTGACGCCGTCGGCGAGCACCCCGAGGTCCTTCTCGAGCAGGACGACATCGGCGGCGTCCTTCGCGACGTCGGTGGCCGAGTCCACGCTGATCCCGATGTCCGCCGCGTGCAGGGCCAGCGCGTCGTTGACGCCGTCACCGAGGAACCCGATCGCCCGCCCGCTGTGGCGCAGCAACCTCACCAGCCGGGCCTTCTGTTCGGGACTGACGCGGGCGAAGATCGTCGTCACCGCCGCTGCGGCGATGAGCGCGTCGTCGTCCATCGGGTCGATCTCGGCGCCGGTGAGGGTGCCACCGGTGTCGAGCCCGAGGTCGGCGCAGACCTTCTCCGCGACCAGCGGGTTGTCGCCGGTGCAGACCTTGACGGTGATCCCGAGCGCCGCGAGACGACGCAGGGAGGCTGCGGCGGCCGTCTTGGGGCGGTCGAGGAAGACGAGGAACCCGGCGAGGGTCAGGTCCCGCTCGTCAGCGGGGGTCGGGACGGTCAGCCCCGCCGCCGCACGGGTGGCGACGGCCACCACCCGGCTGCCGTCGGCGAACTGCGCGGCCAGGGTGGCCGCGGCGGCGGGCGGGACGTCCACGCACCGGCCGAGGACCGCCTCGGGTGCCCCCTTGACCACCAGCCGTGCGTCACCGCCGGGCCCGGTCACCACGGCCGAGGTCATGCGTCGCTCGTGGTCGAAGGGCAACAGGCCGCTCCGGGTGTAGCCCGCGGTGGCGCCGCCCGCGGCCGGCGTGCTCCACAGGGCCGCGTCCAGCGGGTTCCCGCCGACGGCGTCGGCGGGGAACCCGGCGACCGCCGGATCGGTCTCGGTCGAGAGCAGGCCGAGCTGCAGGACGCCCGACGAGGAGGCGCCGGTGGGGTCGAGGGCGGCGGTGAAGGTGATCCGGCCCTCGGTCAGGGTGCCGGTCTTGTCGGTGACGAGGACGTCCATGTCGCCGAGGTCCTCGATGCACACCAGGCGCTTGACCAGCACCTTCCGCTGCGCGAGCTTCCGGGAACCGGTGGCGAGCCCGGTGCTCACCACGGCCGGCAGCAGTTGCGGGGTGATCCCGACCGCGATGGCCAGGGAGAACAGGATCGACTCGATCAGGGGCCGCTGGAGCACCAGGTTCGCGACCAGGATGAGACCGGTCAGCGCGACGGCGACCTGCAGCAGGAGCACGGAGAACCGCCGCAGCCCGGTCTGGAAGTCGGTCTCGAGCTGGCGCTCCCCCAGGCCGACCGCGATCCGCCCGAACTCCGCGTCCGCGCCGGTCGCCACGACCACACCGGTACCGCTGCCGGCGTGCACGACGGTGCCCATGAACGCGCACGAGCTCAGGTCCCCCAGCGCCGATCCGGCCGCAACGGGCCCGATCGCCTTGCCCGCCGGGAGCGACTCACCGGTGAGCACGCTCTCGTCGCACTCCAGACCGGTGACCGATAGCAGCCGCAGGTCCGCCGGGACGACCTCGCCGAGTCGGAGCCGCACGACGTCGCCGGGGACCAGCTCCGTTACGTCGACCTCGTTCGGGTGTGCGCTCCGCACGACCACGGCCCGGTGCGTGACCCGCGAGTGCAGCGCATCGGTGGCGCGCGCGGCCCGGTACTCGTTGACGAACCCCAACCCGACGCTGGCCACGAGGATGACGCCGATGACCACGGTGTCGGTGCGCTGGCCCAGGAAGAACGAGACGGTCGCGGTCACCGCGAGCAGGATCAGCACCGGGCTGCGCAACTGCCGCCCCAGGATCCGCCAGGGTTGCGGATGGTGGGTGCGTACCGCGTTGGGGCCCTGCACTGCCAGCCGACGTCCGGCTTCCTCGGCACCCAGTCCGGCGGCCCTGCTGTCGAGCCGCACCAGGACGTCGTCGGCCGGGAGGGCCGCGGCCTCCACCACCGCGACGCCCAGGGCGGCGGATCCGCCGCGGGAACCATCCGGCCGGGGCACCCGCGCCCGGGTACCGGCTGTCACGGCTCGGGGGGCCCGACGAGTACCGCCGCACCGTCGAAACGGCCGGCCTTGAGGTCCTGCAGCGCCTGCTGGGCGCCCGCGAGCGGGTAGCGGTGCCTCGTGGGCCGCAGGCCGTACCGGGCGGCGAGGTCGAGGAACTCGACGCCGTCACGACGGGTGTTGGCGGTGACGCTGCGGATCTCCTTCTCGTAGAACAGCTCGTGCTCGTAGTCCAGCGGCGGCGTGTCGGTCACGTGGACCGTGGCCCCCTGGGCCAGCGTGAGCTGGGCGCAGAGGTGGGCGCTGCCCCCGAAGCCGTAGAGCCCGAGCCGCCCACCCGTGGGCAGCCCGGCCCGCACCAGCGCGCGGTAGCCGATGATCCCGGCGCACAGCAGCACCGCCATACCCGGGTCCGCGAAGGCCGCGGGCAGGCGGTAGGCGAACGCGGCGGGGACGGTGACGTACTCGGCGTAGTCACCGTCGGCGTCCCAGCCGTTGTACTGCGAGGACGGGCACAGGTTCTCCGCGCCGCGCAGGCAGTAGACGCACGTGCCGCAGGTCCGGCGCAGCCAGGCCATCCCGACCAGGTCACCGGGTGCGAAGGCCGCGACGTCGGTCCCGAGGCCGACGACGTCGCCGACGACCTCGTGGCCCGGCGTCACGTGCGCCCGGTGAACGGGCAGGTCGCCCTCGCTCACGTGCAGGTCGGTCCGGCAGACGCCGCACGCCCACACGCGCAGGAGCAGCTCGTCGGGCCCCGGCCGCGGGACCGGCCTGCGCCCGTAGACCAACGGACCGGTCTCGATCGGGCCCGGCTCGCCGACCGTCCAGGCGTTCATCCCGGCCGGGATCCCGGGCGTCATGCCGGCACCGGCCGCGTGTCGGCCGGCTGCCGTCGCAGCGACTGCAGATCGGCGTGTGCGGGCGCGGTGGTGGCGAGGAAGTCGGCCAGCACCCGGGCGAACCGCAGCGGCTGCTCGGTGTGCGGGACGTGCCCGGCGTCGTCGAAGACCTCGAGCCGGCTGCCCGGCAGCAGGCCGTGCGGTGTGCGCGACCGGGATGATCGCGTCGCGGGCTCCGCCGACGAGCAGCACCGGTATCTCGCGCAGCAGGTAGAGCCGCTCGGTGCCGTCGAGCCGCTGGCCCGACCAGTTCAGGGTCCCCCGCACGGTCTGCGCGAACGCGCCCCGGGCCCCGTGGTCGGCGAAGGAGGTGAAGGCGCCCATCAGGCCGTCGAGCTCCGACACGGACACCGCCGGCACCAGCGGGAGGAGCAGCCGGGTGAGCCGCACCAGCTCGGGGAACTGGTAGGCGAACTGCATCGCGACACCGCCACCGAACGAGTGCCCGACGATCGTCGCCCCGTCCAGGCCGAGTGTGACGAGCAGGTCCCGCAGCCCCGCCGCGTAGGCGCCCAACGAGTAGTCGCCCGACGGGGATTTCGCCGAGCGGCTGTGCCCGAGCAGGTCGGGCGCGATCACGTGGGCGTGGGCGCCCAGCAGCTCCACGGTCCGCGTCCAGGTCGCGGAGCTGCTGGCCAGGCCGTGCAGCAACGCCACAACCGGCCCGCCGCGCTCCGCACCCGCCTCCAGGAACGTGACCTCCCGGCCGTGCAGCCGGATCGTCCGGCGCAGCACCGCGACCGGCAGAGGCCGCTCGACCGGGGCGCCCCGGAGCGGGCGGTGGTCCGTGTCGGCGCTCATCGGTCGCTGCTCAGGTAGCGGCCCGGATCGCTCGCGGCCCTCGCCCCGGTGTCGATCCAGCGACCGAACCCCGCGTGGTCACGACTCTCCAGTTCGTCGAGCAGCTCCCGGCGCCGGCTCACGACCTCGGCGTGTCCGGGGCCGTACGGCGTCGCGATGAGGACCAGATAGCTGCGCCGCCACGCCAGGCACAGCTCGGCGACCGACAGATCCGCAGCGGCGACACGGGGTCCGGGCTCCGCCCCGCCGGCCGCCGGTTCCTGCCCGATCTGCTCGTCCCGGACCGCCGTCACCGGCCGGACAGGGCGCCGGATCCGGCACCACAGCCATGGCCCGATCGCGAGGGCCAGCACGATGATCACCGGACCGCTCACGGTGCCGAGCACGAGCACCATCCCCGTGACCACGGCGCAGACCCCGACCGTGGCCAGTCCGGCGAGCACGACCGAGTCGCACAGCACGGGCGTCGGGACAGATCGGCCTGCTCCCCGTTCCAGATTCCGCAGATGTACCCCGCCTCCGAGGATCGCACCGAGCACGACCGAACACAGCAACTGCGACGGCGCCACGACCAGACCGATCACACCGACCGCGACCAGCACCAGAGCGGCCGCCGCGGCCGCGGCCCGCGTAACGCTGCGCCGCTTCACGATCGCCTGCCCGGGGCCGGGACGCGTGGCACGTTCGGCCGTCGTGACCTCACCGCTCCCACGCGCAGAGCACGGCGCTGCTCCTCGTCCAGCCCGCCCCAGACCCCGACGTCCTCGCCTGCGGACAGCGCCCAGTTCAGGCAGGATCCGCTCACCGGGCAGCGGGAGCACACCGTCATGGCCTCCTCGATCTGGGCACGCGCCGGGCCGCTGACCCCGATCGGGAAGAACAACTCCGGATCCTCCTCACGACACCCGGCGCGGTGTCGCCAGTCGTCGATGGCCGGCTCCTGCCGGGTGAACGACATCAGAGGTGCACGCGGTGTCGGCAGACAGCGAGCGCAGCGACCCGACGAACGAGGATCTCGCCGGCCGGTGGCGGGCTGGACGGGGTCTCGCACGGGCACCACGCGGCCAGCAGGCCGGGTCCCCTGGTGATGGGCGCCAGCAGTGTCTGTGTCGCTGCGTCGGGCGCTGTTCGTCCTGACATGGCCGTGTCCTCAGTGTCGATCTGTCACACGGCGTTCTCGCCGCGCGCCGTCACCGGGGGTCAGGGGCAACGCTTCAGCCTTCCGCCGAACCCGGGTGACGCGCTGCACGGGACCGCCATCGCCTCGACGATGCGACCCGGCGGCCGCGACCACCCGTTTCGTCTCCGGCGACCACCAGCATCAGCCGGGTGGCTGACGACGAGCAGAGGCGAAGGACCCCCGGTCGGTGCCAACTGATCCCCGGGGGAGGTGACGTATAGGTCCGGTGCGAACTGCGGTCCGCGTCTACGGTGAGCGAGCCTGGGACGTCAACGGTCCCAGCCTTTACGCCCCGGCCCCCGGTGTATCGCCTCTGCGATCACCTGGATGGCCCCCATGTCGTTCCCGATCCTGTCGTCATGGCGAAGGCGTCACCTGCGGTTGATCGGATCCTCCGAACCCCTCGTGAAGGTGGTGCCCGACGTGGCCGACACCCGCAGGCTTCCCGCACCGGTCACCGAACTGTGGGACTGGCAGACGCGAGGCGCATGCCGCGACCTCGACAGCTCGATGTTCTTCCATCCCGAGCACGAGCGTGGTGGCGCGCGTGCCGCGCGCGAGGACCGCGCGAAGCAGGTGTGTCTCGGCTGTCCGGTGATCGGACAGTGCCGCAACCACGCACTGAGGGTGCGCGAGCCCTACGGTGTCTGGGGCGCACTGACCGAGGCCGAACGCCTCACGCTGCTCCGCGACCGGTCCGATGCCTGAGCACGATCAGCCATCGGGAGAGGCACACAACGATCGGCCAGGCGATCGGCATCGTCATCGAGCGACAGCACTGCAGTCCCGACGAGGCCTTCGCGGTGCTACGCGCGTCGTCCCAGCGTCACAACGTCAAGCTGCGGGTCGCGGCCACCGAGCTGGTGGCCTCCACCAGCAGGCGAGGCGACGTCCGAGAACCGCAACTCGATGGGCGGACTGGTCTGCATCCGGCTCGCCGCCCGGATGCCCGAGCTGGTGGCGGCGCTCGTACTGCTTGACCCAGCCCTCCCGGCCCCGCCCCGCGTTCTGCGCCCGCTGCCCCGGGCCCAGTACTCGACGTCGGTAGGAGACCCCACCGGTGCGCGGGTTCAGTTCGCGGCCGGGAGGGGTGTCGTGCCGTTGGTGGCCGGTGCCTGCATCGGGTAGGCGACGGGAGCCGGGCCCGGCTGCTCCGCCGCGGCGGCCGCCTCCCGGGCCAGGAACGACCCCAGCTCACCGAT